>JAGLDY010000056.1 GCA_023145375.1 Candidatus Sabulitectum sp.
GCGGAGATGTTCGTTCCCTCTTTCGCCCAGACTGGTGAACGGGGCCGTGTGAGGTATTTCGCTCCGGGGCCCGGTGGAGGCAGCCTGGCCTGTTCCTACCCTCTCTCTGTTGAGCCTGGAGGCACATCAGGTGATGAGGAAGGCCCTGAGATAGAAGTGTGGATCTCCGGGTTCAGAGGTATTGAACATCCTTCAGTTTCAGGAGATGTTGTGTTCCAGTCTGCTCTTGAAGACAGTTCGGGAATAAATCTCCTTCCTTACCCCGGGACCCAGCTGGCTCTTTACATCGATGATACCCCTGTGGATGTGGCAGAGTATTTCACCTATGAGCCTGGTTCTTCAACATCCGGCAGGATAATCTATCCCCTTCCTGAACTGCAGCCCGGGGATCATACCCTGCGGTTAAGGGCTTCGGACAATGTGACCAATATCAGCTGGGAGGAGATGACCTTTCAACTCACAGATAATTCAACGCCTGTTATCGATCAGTTCTTTGTCTATCCCACTCCAGCTTCCACTGTTATGTCATTCAACTGGATCCAGAGCATGGACGGCTCTGTTTCTCTTTCGATCTACTCTGTTTCCGGTCGTCTGGTAAGAACATTCGGGAACCTGCAGGGGGAAACCGGGTACAATCAGTATCACTGGAACCTCACTGACGGCGACGGTGATACGGTTGCTTCGGGAAACTACATTTATGTAGTATCTTCGGGAGATTCTGAGATTACCGGGATTGCAACGGTGGTAAGATAGATTTTCTGTATTTTGTTTCATAGATACGCTACTCAGTCCTGGAGGATTAAATGAGATCAATTGTGAACTTTACGATGGTTGTTCTGTTTCTGGCACAGGGGGCGCTGGCAGTGACCACCAGTGTTATATGGCTGGATATTACTCCTGGAGCCCGGGCTAACGGAATGGGTGAATCCTTCACAGCAGTAGCAGATGACGCCACCGCTTCCTACTGGAACCCTGCAGGACTGGCTTTCATGGAGGAAGAAGAGAGAGAGATAACCCTGCAGCACTCACAGTGGCTCCCCCAGCTTGCTGATGACCTCTACTACGAGTTCCTCGGGTATGCTCAGCATCTTCAGGGATGGGGTGGAGTTGGAGGTAACATTACCTTTATGTCCATGGGCGAGCAGCAGGAGATCGAAGAAGGAAGTACTGAGCCGATAGGAACTTTTTACTCCTACGGTGTTTCCGCAGATGCCGCATTCGGCACTGAGGTTGCTCCTGGGCTGGCAGTGGGACTTGGGCTGAAGTTCATATACGACCATCTTTACTATGCGGACAACGGAAAAGGTTCTTCTTTTGCTGCAGACCTGGGTGTGCTTTATCATGTCCCGGAGCAGTCTTTTGGGAATGTCTCTTTGGGTGCAACAGTAAGCAATCTTGGTCCCAACATGAGTTATGGCGGTAACAGCGAGAACAACCCCCTCCCGCGGAAACTCAAACTGGGAGTTGCATATGTTCCATTTGAGGATGAACTTACTTCACTGCTTATTGCGGCGGACTACACCAAGCTTCTTGTTGAGATAGAAGACGGTATTTCTGAAGAGATCAAGGGGAATAAATGGGGTACCGGAGCAGAATTCTGGTACTACAATCTTCTGGCTCTCAGAGCCGGTTATGTTCATGACACAGAGGGTGAAACCACCATTTCCGGTATTTCTTTCGGTGCAGGTCTTCACTGGAACGATTTCCAGCTTGATATGGCTTTCATCCCGGTTGAGGAGTCCCTTCAGGGATCCGGCAAGTACAACCAGAAATACAGCCTTACACTGCAGTTCTAATGACAAGAGTATTTTTTCTTCTGGGGCTCTTGTGCGGGGTCGCTCTTGCTGCTCCGCCTTTTCCGGGAACTACAGTTCAGGATATTCCCGAGGGAGTCTCTGACGGTTTCCCAATTGTCCCTGATCTTGGCTCGCCACACGCTCTGAATGCAGATACAACCATCAGGGTATGTGTGCTGAAGGTTGAGTTTCTTCCGGACTACACCGATTCAACCAGTGGAAACGGAGAATTCGAGAGCGACAGTTCAACTGTGGCTGATATCATGTCTCAAATTGAAAGCTATTACTATGATGTGAGTAACGGTCATCTTCAGCTCATTCTCTACCAGTTCCCGGCCAGTGAAGAATTTTTTACCCTGAGTCACCAGATGGTCTTTTATGGCTCAAATGCGAAATTCGCTCTGGGGCAGTGCCAGTTGTTCAGAGATGCTGTGCTTGCTTCCGATGACCTGGTGGATTTCTCCAGGTATGATGCTGTGATAGTCATGCATGCAGGGGCAGGGGCAGAGTCTGATATTCTTTATAACAGCCCCCACGACATCCATTCAATGTTTGTGAATTCAGGAGATCTTGAATACTATCTGGGTACCGGTTTCATACAGACGAACGATGGCGTTAAAGTCCGTGAGGGCTGCATTGACCCTGAGCGTGAAGCTCAGGACAACTACGGCCTGGGTGTGCTGGGCACAATCGTCCACGAGTTCGGACATCAGCTGGGGCTGCCGGACCTGTACAATACATACACAGGCGCAGTTGGCGTTGGTGGATGGGACCTGATGGGTTACGGTCAGTGGCTTATGAACGGATACTGGCCTGCAGCGCCGGGAGCCTGGTCCAGAATGGATCTGGGGTGGCTTGACCCTGTGGAAATAACCCCGGGAGAATACACAGTCTCACAGATGGACGAAGTTTACAGAATTCCACTTAACTCTTCTGAATATCTGCTTATCGAGAACAGACAGCGAGACCCTGATGGTGATGGGCAGTGTGGCCCCCACGATAGAGATTACGGTCTTCCCGGGTCAGGTCTGCTTATCTGGCATATTGATGAAACCCGGCTTTCCGGGGCTTACCGGCAGGCAAACATCGTCAATGTGGACCCACTGCACAAAGGTGTTGATGTTGAGGAGGCTGACGGGATACAGGATCTGGATTACGGGTTCGCAACATGGTTCAGTATTGAAGGCAGCGAATACGATCCCTGGAAAAGGGATGGTTATGCCTGGGTGTTCTCTCCTGAGACTACCCCATCCACCGAAGCCTCATGGGGCGGGTATACCGGAGTTAAAATAGATGTGCTGGACAACTCTGCAAACACCATGCGTTTTGTTTACACACTCCTGGGAGTAGTTCCAGGATGGCCTGTTGAATTCAGCGGTGCTAAATACGGACCGATATTCTGGGACGCGCCTGATGGTGAATATGCAGCAGCAGTTGCAGGTAATGGCCAGGCTATGGCTGTTCCTGCAGACGGCGGCAACCCAGTTCCCGTCGGGATGAATGTCTCTGCTCCTCTTACAGTATTTGACATTGACTCCACCGAATTTCTGGTAATCCCGGAGAAAGACGGGGAGATACACATGCGCCTGCCGGACTGGTCCGAGGCTTCCGGCTGGCCGGTTGATCTTTCGTCACCGGCTGTTCAGGTCATTGCTTCGGAAACCATGAATTGCGTGTTCGCTATTCTTGAAGACCGTAGCGTGTACAGACTTTATCCCGATGGAAGCACATATACCGGATGGCCTAAGACTTTCTCAATGGATATTAAAGGAGCATGCCTCTTTCCCCACGAAACTTCTCCAGGTTTAATACTTGTCACAGCAGACGGATCTCTTCGTAGGATTGGTCCCGGTGGTGGTGGCATCTTCGGCTGGCCGGTACACCCGGGCAATGAGAACTCTTCTCTGCCTGTTGCCGGTGACTTTGATCGCGATGGAGATACTGAAACTGCTGTTGTTTCCGGCGGAAAACTGTGGGTTTACGACGAGAACAGTTCAAGAGAGCCTGGTTTTCCCGTTTGTCTGCAGGGTGAAATACTTTCCGACCCATTCATGGCTGATCTGGACAGTGACGGAAACATCGAACTTCTTGTGGAGACCACAGTTGGAATTGAAGCATTTTCATCCTCTGGAACCATAGTTACCGACTGGCCTTTTACCACCGGAGCTGATTCACTCTCTTTTGAGTATTCAAGATCTACTTCCGGAATTGGCGGAAGCGGATTTGCCTGTTCGTCCCTCAGGGATGGAAGGGTGTTTATCTGGGATGGGAAAGGTGTCGCCCTTGGCGGCAGTCCTTTTTCTTACGGTGATGACCCCATTGGCACTCCTGTTCTCAGAGAGTTTTCCGGAGATGAACAGTACAGACTGATGTCTCTGACCTCAGCGGGAGCGTTCGGGGCTTTCTTCACCGGCTTTGAATCTGATGGATGGAATACCGGCATGGACAGAGGAGGAGAAAGGTGCTGGCCCACTAACCATCTGCCAGCTGTTGTCTCATCCGGGAATCTCCTTGATGAGGAAAAATTCTTTGTGTGGCCCAATCCTGTCACTCAGGGTTCAGGGCAGATAAGATTCGTTCCAGGGAATGATGCGCAGTACAGGATCCGGATATTCAATGTTGCCGGGGAACTGGTTGCAGATTTCAGAGGGGAAGCCCCTGGCAGGGTTCCATGGGAGGTTGAATGGAAAACAGACAGCCTTTCCCCGGGTGTCTATTATGTGTGTCTTGAGATTACTTCGTCGGGAGAGACAGCAGAGGCTCTTTTCCATGCTGCGGTGGTGAACTGATATGAAGAGAACTTTTTTAGTACTTTTACTGGTTTCAACTGCACTTCTCGGTGCGGACAAAGGAACGGTGCTCAGATCCATTGTTCTTCCGGGCTGGGGTCAGATGCATGCAGGGCACTCAACAAGAGGGACCATATTCATGGGGCTTGAAGCCTCTATCTGGACTGGTGCGGGAGTCTCCTACCTCCAGGGTCTGTTCAATCGTGACGATTACAGAAATCTGGCCATGGAACAGGCAGGTATTGATGTCTCTTCCCTTGACCGTGATTTTCAGAATGATGTGGGAGATTTCTCCAGTAGTTCAGAGTACAATGATTACATCCGCAGTCTTGCAAGGTATTACTATCCTGATGACCCTGAAGCTCAACAGAACTACTTCGACAACCATAGCCGGTTCGGCTCTGACGGCTGGAACTGGTCAAGTGCAGAAGCCCGTGAAGACTATGATGATGCACTTCGGATCAGCCGTGAATGGTTTAGAAGAACCGCTTACGTTGCTGCATTCGCCCTGGTCAACCGAGCGGTAAGTGCTATTGATGCTTCTCTGCTCGACCCTTCGGAGCCGGGAATTTATACGGCAATTGATTTCCCGGAAAGTGCCGATTTTTCATCGGTAAGGTTTACAGTGGGGGCGAGATTCTAATGACAATCTTCATATTGCTTTCCATGCTTTTAAGCACTGGCCGTCTGGGCATAGATGGAACTTTTCTCTTTCCTGAGATACATCAGATGGATCTCAGACATGACCCTGCTAACGAACCCACAGGACCTCTAACAGGGAGAGACGAACCTCACCAGGTGGGGGATGTTGTAAACTTCTGGGCAATGGATGAAAGCGGCCCCTATCCTATGTTTTACCTTACCAGTGCTACCTGCCGTTTTTCAGGGGAGTTATCCTACATATTTGTTGAGGATACCCAGTGGGGTATCAACTTTGACCAGAACGCTGTTGATTCACTGTCCTCCGCCCTTGAAGGAACAAACGGGATCACCGCTACAGACGCAGAGTTCTTCGGGGATATTCCCGATCTTATGGATGACGACCCCAGAGTGTATTACCTTATCCTTAACATCAGGGATGGTTACGGTACTGCCGGGCAGAACTGGTATATCGCCGGGTACTTCAGCCCTTACAATATGTTTACAGAATGGGAAGCCCGGAACTACTACGGCGGCCATTCCAATGAAGTTGAAATGCTTTACATTGACTGCTACCCCGCCCTGATGGAGGACGCCACCTACACTGCAAGCCACGAGCTGGTTCATCTTATTCAGTACGGCATCAAGCCTTTCAGCGGTGAGGAACTGTGGGTACTGGAGAATCAGGCTCAGACGGGAACATTCCTCTGTGGCTACCCTGCATTTCAGGTGGAAACGTTCATCGAGTTCGGAGGGGTCTCCCCTATAAAATGGACAGACTACACTGATATGGGGAAGTATGTTGCAGGTTATGGAGCCGGTTATCTTTTCTTCGCCTACATCTTCGAGAACTATGGCGGAAAAGACTTTATCTGGAACAGCATGCACGGATCTACTAAAGGTATAGAGGGAGTTATCCAGGCAATTGAATCTGCAACTGGAGAGTCTGCTCACATGGAAGATATACTGTCCCGCTGGATGCTCTCCTGTTTCATAGATGATCGTTCTCTGGGTTATGGCTGGGAGAGCTTGAAGATATCTGATTACGACACATCTGAACCAGGTAATAGACCGGGGCTGGATTACACCGGCATCGTCACAGAAACTCCATGGAGTGACCCGTGGCATGAAGTTTCCGGATACCAGGGAAATTATTACAATGTAGGGAATGATCTTACTGGAAGCTTGAGAGTTGAAGGCAGTGGTATCGGAAATCTGAATGCCTTTTTCTTTAACGGCTCTTCCGTAACAGAACTGGATACAGGCAGCGCCTATGATGTTGCGGTAAGCCTTGAGAACACTGGAACCCTCATGCTTATGTGCAACAGTTTTGCAGGACTTGAATTAAATGTTGCTGCAGGCAGTATTGGCGGCGGCACAAACTTTGCCGTTTTTCCCAATCCCTGTCTCGGAGATCTGTACTTCCAGTTCACGTCAACAGGAGAACCTGTTCAGCTGTCGTTCTTTGACCAGACAGGCGGGCATGTTGAAACAGTAAGTCTTTCCGCATCCTCAGGTGAAACTGTTATTACCTATGCAGGCGCATCGGAACTTGCATCAGGAATCTACTTTTTCCGTTTTCAGCAGGGGTCCAGAATGGAAACCGGCCGTGTTGCTGTGGTCCGTTAGCGTCCTCCTGCTCCTTGCTTTTGATTTCCCTGATATAGAACTGACAGATCTGGAAATAGATGCAGCCGGCACAGTCTGGCTGCTTCCTCTTTCGGACCCTGCTGTTATAAGGTTGTATGCTGACGGTGGGCAGGACAGATTTGAAACGGGAGAAGCCGGTTTTCCATCAGGTCTGGGATTGTCTGTAACCGGAAGATGGATAATTGCTTATCCCAGCCAGGGGGTACTCAGAGAGTACGATTCCAATGATATTCTTCTGGAAGAATACCTGGTTTCCAGCCCGGGTGATGCCCTTTTCTCAGGTTTCAGTATCTGGTACACTGATACAATGCGGGAGAATGTTGTTTCCTTGAATGGTGACATTATTGCCAGAAATTGCGGGAACAGGCAATCACGACTATCACTTGAGCGAACTGGTCTTGGTCTTGTGAGTGGTGACCGGGGAGTGTTCATTGTTGAAGCGGGAGAAGTACCAGTTAGAATTGCCGATTCCGGTTCAGCCTGTTTCTCAGCAAATGGGATACTTATTCTTGACAATGGAATTCTTAGAACAGCAGGTGGAGACACTCTTCTTGTGGATCAGCCGTATTCCCGTATTTCATCCTCCCCGGACGGGGAGACTGTTATCCTGTGGGGGAATTCTGTCCCGATGGTTCTTGAATGACAGTCTTTTCTATTTTGTCCTGTCTCATAGGCTACAGTTTTATTGTGATCGGCTCCGGAGAGGAATACATCAGCCTGCCGGATACTCCGTGGCTTGTTCCAGGGACCATTGTTGCCACTGTTAAGGGTGACA
This sequence comes from Candidatus Sabulitectum sp., assembly GCA_023145375.1. Classification (GTDB taxonomy): domain Bacteria; phylum Fermentibacterota; class Fermentibacteria; order Fermentibacterales; family JCC-6; genus Sabulitectum. The sequence continues at coordinate 7,650 of JAGLDY010000056.1, forward strand.
CCCTCTCTGCTGTTCCAGCTTCCAGGGGACCCGGTATCGGGCTTATTCTGTCTCCGTCTCCCTGCGAGGGAGACACTGTAGTTGTCACAGCTGATACACTTGATCTCTCCATACCCTCAGTGGCAAAGCTTGATATACAACCACTTGACAGAGGGGAGGCTCATGAGCTTCCTTCATTTTACACAGGTTATGATCCAATTCCTGAAGGGCTTTTCATTTCCGGTTCTAAAAGGCTCGGTGTGTCCGTGGGCTCCGGCGGTGGGATATCACAGGGAACCGAGCTTTCCATTGAAGGTATCCTTGCTCCCGGCATCACCATCAACGGAAAGATAACCGACCGGGATCTGCCTCTTGGCTCATCCTCTTCTGAAGCGCTCTCTGATCTGGATAAGGTTTACATTGCCATTGATGGAGGCACATGGAATGCTGAAATGGGTGATCTGGACTGGGAAAGAGAGGGCTCGGTTCCCTGGCGCAGTCAGGTTAGCGGTTTCAGCGGAGGCGTATCCCCAGTGGATGCCTTTGATCTCTCAGGGGGCTATGGAACAACTGGAAGTCAGCGACAGAAGGCCGTGTTCCTCACAGAGGAAGGGCTCCAGGGCCCATACATATTTGCCCCGGGAGGCGGGGTTACACCAGGCAGCGAACGGGTTTTTCTTGATGGTGCGGGTATGCAGCGGGGCTCCGGGGCGGATTACGAAATGGATTACGCTGCAGGTTTGATCACATTCACCACAGCAAGGCTGATCAGGAGAGATCAGAGGGTAGACATCTCCTGGTACAGGGAAGGAGACGGGTTCAGGAAGGATCTTACCAGGCTGGAGACAGATATCATTCCGTTTGAAAACTTTTCCTTCGGTTTTACAGGCTTGTCCAGAGGCGACAACACCGGTGTACCTCTTGGATTCATAATGACTGATGAGGTTGAGGATGCCTTGAGAAATGCTGGAGAGGACCCTTCAGATGCCTGGATAGATGGTGGCACTTATGTCGGGGATAACAACGGCAGTTACACTCTTGACAGCCTCTCCCGCTACTCATGGGCAGGTATTCAGCAGGGAGACTGGAGTGTAGAATTCCAGACTCCACCCGAGGGAGCCGGGGACTACATTTATGATTCTTCTGTGGGCGGTTATTCATGGGCTGGAGCTGGAGAGGGGACTCATTTTGCCCGGAAGTACATATCCATCCCCAACTCCATTGATCTGCTGGGTTCAACAGTAACTGGAGAAGGCGGTATTGTGGAGCATTTTGGTATGTTCACAAACTATTCCCGGAAACAGGGCAACCTGTTCAATACTGAAGCAACTACCAGGGAAGGAACCCTTTCAGGGGGAGAATTAACCTTAACTCCCTGGGAATCCGGGCCTTCAATGAACCTCAGTGGCAGGTATGTTTCAGAGGGTTTTAACCCTCCTGATGATATTGACTCGGACTCCAACCTGGCAGAATGGGGGCTTCCGCCCGGCTGGAAAGGAAAGGACAGTTTTGTTCTCGGGGACCTTGGTGGTGAGAGACTTTTATTCACAGCCGGGGAGCGGTTCCTTGAGGAGGGTGGCACATCCACCATCGCCGGAATTGATTACACTCCTTTTGACGGCGTACTCCAGACTTCAGTCTCCATTGACGGTCTCTCAAGGACTGGGGCTGAACTTCTTACCGGAGGCAGGCGTGGCGTGATCAGCACTGAAATGGCAGTGCAGTTGAGTTCTGTTACTCCCTTTTTGAACGCTTCCTATACTGGAGAGAGCTGGTCAGACAGCCTTTCTGGGGGATTGACAGTTTCTGATATTGGAGTTCTTAATGAAACAGGAAGTTGGAGATCCACTGTAACAGCAGGAGGAGAGATCGACAGGAGAGAAGGTATCTCGCACCCTGACAAAACTTTAAGACTTGGAGCAGCCACCGATGGCAGTGGTATGTCATGGAATGCCAATGGAAGCATTCAGCACTCCACAGGATGGTTCGAAAGTGGAGGCTCCACAAGTTCCGATGCTGTAAAAGCAGGCTATTCCGGCAGAACCGGCGGAGTATGGATCTACAGCCAGTACAGTGCAGGGGGGTACTATTCAAGGCTTATGGACATTGTCTATACCTGGGTTGGAAGTGGCAACGGAGATTACAGTTATGATCCTGAAACTGGAGAATACTATCCTGATCCCTCAGGAGATTACAGACAGACCTACATACCGGGCCAGGGTGAGACCAGAGTTCTGGAGTCCTCTCTTGACGGGGGATTTACATGGGCAGACTCAGCAAATACCGCAGGAATGGATGGTACATTCAAACTAACAGCTTCCGACCCCAGTGACAGGCTGAGAACATACACTCTTGCAGGAGCCTTTGATGTGAGTTCACCGGGAGGCTGGAACGGGTCTCTTGCACCATACCTCACCTGGGAAGGGAGTGTCCTTTCCAGACTGACACTAAGGGTATCGGGTTTCGACCAGATAGAAGACTACAGCGGAGTGGGTAACACCCGGGAAACCTTCAGAAAACTGGAGGCAGTTCCCATTCTCAAGCCTGAAAACTGGCTTGAGATCGAGCTTTCAGCCATGACCGCTTTCCGCCGGCGGGCTCTCTACGGCAACAGAGAGACGGATGAGATTGGCGGCAGCATTGACCCTGTGATAATTACCAGTTTCGGGATGGACACAGGCTTTAAAGTATCCGGAGAGAAGAGAGAAGAGAGAAACGGTGATCTGAATGCCCTCAACTGGGGATTTGAACCACATGTCTCTATGAACGGCGGAGGCTGGACTGCCTCCGGTAGATTTACAGCCTGGTACATGCCCGGGGAAGAACTGATACCATCATGGTTCTTTGAAGGCAGACAGAGTGGCTGGACTCTTGAACCCAGACTTTCTGTTGGAAGGAACATCAATAGATGGTTCCATGTCACCCTTTTTTACTGGGGCAGAAAACCCGCAGACAGCCCCTGGACCCAGCGGGGCGGTCTTGAAGGAACGGTGAACTTCTAATGGTAGTTTACCTTATCACGGTAATTATGGCATCAGTTTCAATAAGGGTCACAGGTGCCCCTCCCTACCCTCCTGTGCCTGCTGAGGTCGAAGTTACAGATGAAGAGATAACAGGGCTGAGGGATGAGACTCTGAACTGGTACCTGAACGCAGGCTATCCTTTCGCTGCCATAACCATGTATTTCTCATCCGGGGACACTCTTACGATAAATTCAGTTCCAGGCAGGCATGCAAGCCTTGAGGAGATAAGATTTCCTGATTCCGTCAGAACCACCAGCACTGTTCTCCTGAGAGAATTGACTCTTCACTCCGGGGATCTTTTCGATCCGGTACTCATAGAGGAATGGCTTACAGCCCTTCAGAGGTACCCGTTCATTGAATCTACCGGACCTGCCAGTGTTGCCCTGGGACCCGGTGGAAACATAGTTCTGCTTGTCCCTGTAAATGAGGCACCTGTGGGATGGTTCTCCGGTGACATTGACTTCTCCAGTTCCGGGGGGTTTACCGGTGGCGGAGAAATAGTCTTTACCAGCCTTTTCGGTACAGGTCGAAGGCTGGAGCTTGCAGTTTCAGCAGTAGAGTGGGGGGGAGTGGATGCTGCGGGTCTTTACAGAGAACCGTGGATCCTTGGTTCACCGCTCTCAGTTCAACTTGAGATCGAACAGCAGGTCCCTGACAGTGGCAGTGTTATCCGAGAGTGGTCCGGTTCAGTAATACTTAACCTTGGAGAAATAGATGTTTCAGGTGGCGGTGGTACATGGCAGAGCTGGCCCGTGAATCAGACAGAAGAAAGCTTCAGATACGGTTCCGCAGGAATTGCAGTTGATTTCACCACAGGTACAACCCAGGGCAGAGAGGGATTCAGCGGTACTCTCACCACCGAAGCAGGCAGCGCTTCAGGCCCGGATTCCACATATCTTCTCACAAGAGCTGAAACAGAGATGAACTTCACAACCTTTAAAGGGATGTTCGGTCTCTCAGTCACGGCACAGGGAGGAGGTATCATCAGTGGTGAATGGCTCTCGTCCATGGTAACCAGACTGGGTGGCTACGGTACACTGCGAGGCTATGTAAAGGATTCATGGCGGGCAGGCGCATGGGGTATAGCTTCGCCTGAGATATCAATTGGGGAAACCGCTACGCAGGTTTACATCTTTTCCGACATTGGAGTACTGGACACTGCGGAGGATGGTATGCAGTACCCGGTATCAGCAGGTCTGGGTCTCCGGGGAACAACAGGCGGGCTTCGATTTGATGCAGGCAGCGGTTTCCCGGTAGACCAGGGGCCAGGCTCAGCCAGATTCTATCTTTCAGCTGTTATCAGCCTGTAGGTATGTTACTTTCTGTTTCCGGTTTCTATCTCTTCCACATTCCAGAATGGAGGCAGGGGATTCGTTGAAATCCTTTCCGCCATCTTTTCCACTTTGTCCTTATCCACACCATGGACATTTCTCCTGAAGGCTGTTCCCGGATCTGCTGTGATCCGAACAATTTTCACAGGGATATTGTATGCCCGGGCGAGGGAATAGTACGGTGCTATCTCCCAGGCTGACGTGTTTGTGTTGTCAACCACAAGGGTTACCTTGCATGAATCTTCAGTGCTGTTGTTCAGATGGAGTAACCTTGTTGTGAAGTTCCTGAGGCACGCTGAGTGTGCCTCTGATAGTTTTTCCGGGTCGAAATGATACTGACCGTTCCTGTCGTGGAAGTAATCGTCTGCGCTGAAAACTTCTGTCATGTAGGGGTCTGTGTTGTTCCTTATCCAGGTTGATTTACCTGCCCCTGGGATTCCGCTGGTAATGATCACCTGCTGAACTCTGCTCATGTCAGATCACACTCATGAATCTTCTTGTGGCAAGGCAACTCGTTTACTCCTTTGAATTGTTTTCATCCGCTCAAAACTAAAGGAATCTGCACGGGAAACCAATGGTGAGTTTTGTGCTTGACTATATTAGCATCTATTCATATAGTTCTTGCATGGAAACAATAATGGAAAGGGTATTCAGAGCGCTTGCCGAGAGGAACAGACTGAGAATTGTTCTTCTTTTAGAGATGGGCCCCCTTAATGTATCTGAGATCGTTTCAGTTCTCGGGATGTCACAATCCAATGTCAGCCACCACCTTAAGCTTCTTCTTGACGCAGATGTGGTTCGCCGTTCAGGTCGGGCTAACTGGGCATTCTATTCCAACCGCAAAGACAATCTTCTTGTTGAAGGACTTGTGAGAACCGCTTTTCAGACCAGAGAGCAACTGGGCGGGTTTCAGGATGATATGAACCGCCTTGCCCAGTGTCATGCTCTGAGAAGAGAGAGCTCAAAGGAGTTCTTCGATAGGGTTGGAGAAGATCAGTGGAAAGACCTTAGTAAAAGGCTCCCCTCTTCCAGGGAGTACCTTCCATTTATCAGAGAACAGCTTAAATTGGCTAGAAGGAAACTGACACTGGAAGTAGGTACCGGGCAGGGAAACATGATCCCATTTCTGCTTTCCTGTTCCGACCGTGTTCTTGCAGTGGATAATTCAAGAGAGATGCTGGGTTCTGCCTTGAAGTTTGTCACATCTGAGAAGTTGAGCACCCGGGTGGAACTGAGACTGGGTGATGCCGAGCATCTTCCAGCAGGGGATTCAATTGCAGAAGCTGTATTCATGCACATGCTTCTCCATCATTCCGGCAATCCACTTCAGGCGGTGAAAGAGGCTGCGCGGGTTCTTAAGCCTGGAGGTATTCTCCTGGCAGTTGATCTGTCAGAGCACGGAAATTCAGAGTTCAAGGCTCAGCAGGGAGACCTGTGGCCTGGTTTTTCAAAGGAACGATTCAAAGGATTCATGATAGAAGCAGAACTTTCAATAGTAGCTGAAGAAACATTCAACAAAGGAACGGTACTCGCCGTGGCAGGAATGAAAGGTGATAACTGATGGATTACAGGATTAGAGACATATCTCTGGCTGAATATGGAAGGCGTGAGATTGACATTGCAGAACATGAAATGCCGGGGCTTGTCTCCATCAGAACAAAGTACGGGGATGAAAAGCCACTTGATGGGCTCAGAGTTACGGGTTCGCTCCACATGACAATACAAACTGCTGTGCTTATTGAGTCTCTTGATGCTATAGGAGCCGATGTCAGGTGGGCCAGCTGCAATATTTTCAGCACACAGGATCATGCCGCTGCTGCTATTGCACAGAGTGGCTACCCCGTGTTCGCATGGAAAGGCGAGAATCTTGAGGAGTACTGGTGGTGTACCAGACAGGCTTTAACATTCCCGGGAGGCAAGGGTCCCAACCTTATTGTTGATGATGGCGGAGATGCTACGATGATGATCCATCTGGGCGTTGAGCTGGAGAATGAATTCAAGACAACAGGTACTCTGCCTCAGGTTGGTGAAGGCCCTGAGGATCTGGTAAGGCTTCGTGAGAACCTCATTGCCGATCTTGAAGAAGATCCTGAATTCTGGACTGGTGTAGCTGAGGAAATGATAGGCGTCAGCGAAGAGACTACTACGGGAGTTCACAGATTGTACCAGATGATGAAGGATGGAAAACTCCTTTTCCCGGCATACAATGTGAATGATTCGGTTACAAAGAGTAAGTTTGATAATCTATACGGGTGCAGAGAATCCCTTGCTGACGGCATAAAGAGGGCTACTGATACAATGATTGCAGGCAAGACAGTGGTAGTTGCCGGTTACGGAGATGTAGGCAAGGGCTGCAGCCAGTCAATGCGGGGGCTTGGTGCCAGAGTGCTGGTTACAGAAATTGATCCTATCTGTGCTTTACAGGCTGCCATGGAGGGCTACGAGGTTACCACCATGGAAGATGCTCTTGAACATGGAGACATCTTTGTAACAACTACCGGTAACTGTCGTGTAGTTACAGCAGATCACATCAGCCGGATGAAGGATCAGGCAATAGTCTGTAACATAGGTCATTTTGATAACGAGATCGAGGTTGAGGAACTTGAAAAATGGCCAGGTGTACAGAAGATCGAGATAAAACCACAGGTCCACAGATTCCTCTTTCCCGACGGGCACTCCATATACCTGCTTGCTGAAGGGCGTCTGGTGAATCTTGGTTGTGCAACAGGTCATCCCAGCTTTGTCATGAGCAGCAGTTTTACAAATCAGTGTCTGGCACAGGTTGCTCTGGCTGGAGAGAGACCTGCAGTAGGTGTGTACATGCTTCCCAAGATCCTGGACGAAGAGGTCGCAAGACTTCATCTGGAAAGACTGGGAGTGAAACTCTCAAAACTAACAGTGGATCAGGCTGACTACATCGGCGTCCCGGTTAATGGACCATACAAGCCGGAGCATTACAGATACTAGATCCTGTACCTGACACTATGCAGAGTTTGTTATTGCCGCCCTGAACAAATGGGGCGGCATTTCTGCTGTGAAATGGATCAGTCCACTGGAAAGAGTTTAGGAAGCATTGACCGGAAAATGTTTTGCGGAGATAATACTGTATTGAAAGCGGGGTTTGGGAGGGGGTGAATGTGATGTCTGAAAAATCAAGGCCGATCAATCCGTTTACTCTCGGGTTCCAGGGGGATTCTAAGCACCTTGAGAGTAGTTTTAGGAATGCCTATTTCGATGCATCCAGAGCACCGATCAGAACGGCCCTTATCTCACTTGTCCTATTTTATATGCTATTCTCATTTCTTGATCGTTCCATTGATCCTGACAGTGTTCGCAGGTTCATGGTTATCCGATACTACATTATTGCGCCGTCAGCTCTGCTTTTCATGCTTTTCACCCGGCATAGATATTACAGATCTGTTTTTCAGCCAGCCACTGCATTCCTGATGATTTTTGGGGCTGCTGGGATCGTCTACATGATCATCACAGGTAACAGTACTGTGCGTATGGCCTACGGTTCTGGTTTCTATCTGGTACTGATCAGTCTCTACGCTTTTCTCCGTATTCGATTTGTGTGGGCACTGCCTTCAGGAATTATCATTCTTTCAGGGTACCTGGTATCAGTGTTGATAGCAGAGGATATTCCTGGAAATCTTCTAGCTCTGGACATGACATTCCTGGGCAGCTTTGCCGTTCTTGGCTCAATCGTCTGCTATAATCTCGAGTTGCTCACAAGAAAGGAGTATCTGGCTAGAGCCGATCTTGAACTTGAAAGAGACAACCTTGAAAAGAGTGTTCTTGAAAGAACAGAGGACTTGGAGAGAAGTCACCTTGAACTTCTGGATGAAATGAAAGAGAGAGAGAAGCTGGAGAGGAAATTTCAGCAGGTTCAACGTTTGGAGTCTCTGGGGCTTCTGGCCGCCGGTGTTGCCCACGACTTTAACAACATTCTTGCGGGCATTCAGGGGTTTGTAATTATAGCCAGGAACGTGGAGGGGATTTCTTCAGAGGTCTGTACCTATCTGGATGAAGTGGAGATCGGGGCCAGACGTGCCACCGAGCTTACAAGTCAGTTACTGGCTTTCAGTAGACAGCAGAAGATGGAAACCATACTTGTTGACCCCAACCAACTTATCAGGGGGCTTTCCAGCATGCTGGAGAGGATAATCGGAGAACACATTAAGATATACCTTGACCTTTCAGATGATATAGGGAGCGTGCTGGCTGATCCAGGACAGCTTGAGCAGGTCATAACAAATCTTTCGGTGAACGCCAGAGACGCCATGTCAGATGGAGGGGTACTTCGGATATCAACCATGCCGGGAGTTGGTGGCACCATTTTCATCACTGTTTCCGACACCGGTAAAGGAATGGCCCCTGAGACCATCGAAAGAATATTCGAACCCTTCTTTACGACAAAAGAAACGGGAAAGGGTACCGGTCTGGGTCTGGCCACATCTTTTGGAATAATTGAGCAACTGAAAGGAACCCTTTCTGCAAGTTCCGCTGAGGGTACGGGCAGCATTTTTACTGTTGAATTGCCTTTAGCGACAGGTACCGACTAACTGCTTCGTGAGAACGATCTGTAGAACACCGCCTGATCATAGTTTCATTGTTCAGGGAAATTGCTTTTATACAACTTATATATTAGTCTGTCAGAAGGATTAACATGTTGTATATCTCCATGGGTAGAGGAACACCTCTTTGGTTCTCTGGAGTTGTCTATTGTATTTAACGAAAGGTTATTTATGAGTACATCAGGACTGGCGGGTGGTGCAGCTTATTACACCGCAATGGCTAATGCAGTGAAGGCTGTGGGTTCTATTGTTAAACTCAAACCGGAGGAATTTACCCGGATACTTTCCACCGTCAGCGATCCGCTGATCGTTACCGCCACTGGCGGTCTGTTTTCCAAGTGGTACAAGTATCTGTTTGCATACAGAGGGCTTACTTTTTACTGCAAGAGCAGCAGTGAATTCATGCTGCCTGGGGGAGCCCAGGTAATAGAAGCTCAAAAGATCAGTATTCCGGATATTTAAGAATTAGATGTTCGGGAAAGGTGATAATGGGTGATTACCTGAAAAGCATTTCTTCTCACACTGAATACACTGAGAAATTATGAAAACAACTTGCTTTAGTGGTCGTAATTGATGGGAAACTCAGAGAAGGGATAGGATCATGTCAGAAAAGATCAGAGTCTTTCTTATTGATGATGATACTGATTTTATCCAGGCTAACAGCGTTTTCCTCGATTCCGCTGGATTTGAAGTTCTTACAGCCACAAGCAGGGCAGAGGCGCTTGACAAAATAGAAGAAGAAAGAATTGATGTTATTGTAATTGATCTTTACATGGGGAACTCCGATGAGGGTTTTTATGTTGTCAGGAAGATCAGAGCTGGAATTCATAGTGAAGTGCCGGTGATCATGCTTTCATCGATAAGAGAAAATACCGGTTGTACATTCAAGCCGGAGGAACATCCCGACTACTTTCCTGTGGAAAGGTATCTTGAAAAACCTGTATCTCCCTCTGCTCTTGTCAAGAGTATCAGGGAAGTTCTTAAGTAAAGAAAAGGGAGGGCTTTAAGCCCCCCCCTATGTAAGAATGAACTATTTTAGAACCTGTCCAGAGGACTGAGCACTCTGAGGTGAGTACGGTTCTTGGCAAGCTTGAGGTAAGGTGTGATCATGGAAGGTGTCGAGATACCAAGAAGCTTCTGTACCATCTTTCTGTCCATACCGTCTTCAAGAAGATGAACGGCAAAGCTGTGTCTGAGCCAGCCGAGAGTTGCCTTTTTGTCTATTCCAGCCTCAACAAGAGCATCGGTAAATGCGCGCTGAATGGTTCTGGCGGAAACATAGCTGGTTCTTCCCCGGCCTGGGAAAACAAATGGTGAAGGATCAGTTCTCAGGTCCAGATACTGAGCCAGGATCCTGCCGGTGGTTTTTGCAAGGATGGTATCTCTGAGGAAGTTACCTTCAGGGCTGTATACATGAATCACGTTGTTATCAAGGTCAACATGGTCTCTTTTGAGAATTGCAGTTTCGCTGACCCTGAGCCCGCTGGAGTAGATGAACATGAGAGAGAGGCGGTATTTCAGATCATGAACATGCTGAAAAACTTCTGCGATCTCGTCCCTGGTGAAAACACCATGAAGGGGGACTTTCTTTGCGATAACACCAGGTCCCGGCAGAGGATTATCTTTTTTAAGAACCTGAGAATAGAGGTACCTGATGGCACTTTGAGCCTGGTTGATGTAAGAAAGGGACTTACCCTCGCTGACAAGTTCTTCAAGATAGTATTTAAGGTCGGTCTTGTTGAGATCTCCTGTTCTTTCTCCAAAATGGTTTACAAGGCGACGAAGATGGGAAACATAACTGTTTGCTGTTTTAGGGCTCCTGCCGGATCTTTCCAGCTGTTTCTTGGTTTCTTCCACGTAGTTCATACAATTTGCTCCTTTTCTTTTAGTCGTATGTACTTTCCAGTAGTCTGCTAGATTCACAATAATAAAACGCCAAAGGAGTATTGTCAAGCGCTATTTGCTATTGTGAATGAATAAAGAAGGTGTTATTCTTTTAAGACAGCACAATAGCAAATTCGGTCATAATCAGGAGGTCATTCATTGAGTGTGGAGAGTAAATACACTGGCAGAGCTAGGTTATACGCACCTTTTGTCCTTTCCTTTCTTGTCTTTTGTGCTGTTATAGGTGCAGAGTACTTAATAGTTGAGTCTTTGATTGATCGTTACAATCAGAGAGAAAGCAGTATGTATCATAGAACTCTCAGACCTGTTATTGATCGCATAGACAGGTATGAGATTGAGACTGGTGGTTCAGTCAGCCATGAGTATACCGACATAACTGAATTTATATATCCCACAGTTATGGACAATACTGTCGTCAGTATTATTCCTGATACAAGTACTTACACTGCGTTTATTCAGGGAAAGATCACAGATGGTCTTGCCGTTACTTCCCTTGGCTTTGAGAACACTATTATTGAAACATCAGTGGGTAAAACAGGGAATGGTGAGATTGTAACCCTGGAGACCCATGAATATCGTAATCAAGTCATTAAAAATCTGGAGGATATAGCCACAGGTCTGATAATAGTACTAATAGCGATGATAATTATTGCAATTGTTCCCGGATCTCTTCTTATTGAATCCCTTGCAAGAAGATCTTCAATGATGAAGTCTCTTGGACCTGCTTCTGCTACGGGAAGTGACGATATCCTTTACGCCGGGATCGTTGACTCTTCCGGGGTTGCTTTTCTGATAACATCTCCTGAAGGAATAGTGGTAACTGCCAGCCCATCCTGTCTTGAACTTCTTGAAGTGAAGAAGGATGCTGAAGGATTTTCCCTTGCGTCTCTTACTGCTCTGCCCCGTGAGATGAGAACTGGAAAAATCTCACAGTTCTGGCGTGCGGACAAGAAGAGAATCCAAATCCAGTTGATGAACGGGTCCAAGAGAAATTGCATCATGGAGGTACATCCCTTCTACAGGGAAGAAAAAGTTGCTTCAATTCTATTCTTGTTTTTGCTTGAACTTGCAGATCATCGTTTACCTGCAGATGTACCGGGGTCATCCGATGGGACCGGAGAGAACATGAGCAGTCAAGCAAGAATACATCTTGTTAAATCGGTAATTCATGATATGAATAATCATATTTCCGGGATTATCGGAGTTGCTTCTATTGGAATAGACATTGCCGCTTCCGATGCTGTAAGAGACCCGTTCAAAGCTGTTCTTGATTCTGCAGAGAAGCTGACAAACCTATGTAACGACCTTCAGAGTACAGTTACCGGTGGAAGTGACAAGCAACTCAGGGATATTTCCAGAGAGATGTATCTCATCGCAGAAGTTCTTAAGAAAATACTTCCTGGAAGAGTTGAGGTTGAAGTTACAGGGGGCTGCAATGCAGGGATCAGGGCTAATCGAGAGCTTTTAAGGGAATTCTTCTATGGACTCGCTCTTAATTCCACAGCAATGATGAACGGCGAGGGGAGGATCAGAATAAATGTTTCTGAGAATATCCCAATGCCGGGTAATGCAGTTGAGATGATCTCACCGGGCAACAAAGTCTGCATCAGGTATTCTGATGGATTTATCATGCCCGTTGCTCTCAGAGATATCCTTTCAAACAGAAACTACTCCGTTTCTGATATTGAGAGGCAGTTTGGCGCCACAATTGGAAATGGTTACAAAGCACTTACCAACCTTGCCGGGAGCATTGTCTTTGAAAGAGGCTCCGGCGAGACTATTCTCTGTCTTCTTCTGGATGGTTATGAGCTTCCATCTGCAGAGAATACTCCTGAAAGGCGATCTCCAGGGAATCCGGAAGTTGATGGTCTTTCTGTTCTCGTAGCTGATGAGGTGGAAATTGTACTGGATTCCATATCCGGGTATCTTGAACACAGCGGTATGACTACCATCAGAGCAAAAAATGGTGATCAGGTAATGGAACTGCTTAAGAGTAACAGTTTTGATGCGGCAGTTCTTGATCTGAACATGCCCGGGGTGCCCACATCCGGTATTGTCAGGTATTGTCAGACAAGTAAACCAGACATGGCCATTGTGATAACCAGTGGTTTTGATACACCCCATGGAGTTCGGGACCTCTTAACTGCTTCTTCCACTGACTACCTTCACAAACCTCACAGACCTGAGATCCTGGTTAAGATGATCTATCATCTTGTAAGCCGGCTGAAGGACAGAGAATAGTATGGTGCTTACTGATTCGGCTCTAAGGTTTCTTGCTGCATTTGTTCTTGGAGGTCTGATAGGACTGGAAAGACAGATGCACGGGAGACCTGCAGGACTCAGGACACACATACTGGTTTCTCTCGGTTCTGCCGTTGCGGTTATAGCAGGTGTTCATGCAGAGAGCTCTTTTCCCGGATTGAGTATTGATACCGGGCGTATAATCGCCGGCATTATCACAGGTATCGGATTTCTGGGGGCTGGAACCATCATCCGTTACCGTGAGGGAATAGGCGGGCTTACGACGGCAGCCTGTATCTGGTTTGTTGCAATGATAGGAATTCTTTGCGGATTTGCCTTTTATGCTCTGGCTGGAATAGCCACAGTTGCTGCTCTTCTCGTTCTTCTTCTACTGGACCTTCTGGAGGAGAAGTTGCCATCTTCCACCTACTGGGTACTCACGATCAGCTCCACTGAGAAACCTCTAGAACTTTTTGAGCAGGAGTGCGTGGAGATCCTTCAGAAGGAGGGCCTGCATGTAAAGAGTTCCACATTCAAGATCTCTCAGAGTGGAATAGAACTCAGTCTTGTTCTAAGGGCCAGGAAGAGAAGAACCTATTTTAAAGCGGCAGAGCTGGTAAAAGAACTTCAGGGAGTTACCAGCATTAAGTGGGCTTACAGGTCAGGTGAATGGTAAAGATAGGCGTAGCTCTCGGCGGTGGCGGGGCAAGAGGGTATGCCCACTTCGGAGCACTTTTTGCTCTTGAGAGGAGTGGGATACCAATTCATTGTATCGCAGGTACGAGCATGGGAGCTGTGGTTGGAGCTTTGTGGGCTACTTTTCAGCATGTTGACTGCTATCAGGCATTGAAGAAACTGGACAGCGCCGGGGTTCGGGATGTCCTTGATCCCGAGTTACCAATGATCACGGGATTTCTCCAGGGGCGTAAGCTTTTTGATCTTCTTGAAAGCTGGTTCAAGGGCCACAGCGTGGAGAATCTTACAAGGCTGTTCTGTGCAAATGCGGTGGTGCTTGAAACCGGTGAAGAAGTTACCTTCACCACGGGGCAACTGCCGGATGTGCTTCGTGCAAGCGTTTCTGTCCCTGCGATTCTTTCGCCGTGGCAGATAGGGGAGTTTACATATGTAGATGGCGGTGTGGTTAACCCACTGCCTGTGAGGCAGTGCAGAGAGATGGGAGCAGACATAGTTATTGCTGTTAACCTTCTGGGAGTTGT
>JAGLDY010000057.1 GCA_023145375.1 Candidatus Sabulitectum sp.
TCATAAGAAGGATAACATTAGCCATCACAAGAAGCTTGTAGCTGAAATCAACCACATCCTTCCACCACTCGTAGCTGGATGTTGAGATATACACTGTGGCATCCGGCTCCATTGCAGGGAGCAAGGCTCCATTTCCGGAGAGGTAATCTGAAAGATCATACTCTATATCCATACCATCGAATATGATCTTCACACAGGAGAGATCAGCAGTTGAAGTGGGTCCACCAGCTGCGGAAATTGCATCACGCAGATCAGAATCCCATGGCACCAGGTGCATGCCCGGACTACGCACTTCTCCCCACACATTAACCTGCATCAATATCTCGTCTGAGTTGATTCCCGGAAGGGAGTAGTCCTCAACGGCCAGAGACATGGCTGCTATGGTAAAAACTATCAGGATGGATGCTCTCACGCCTTAAACACCTTCTCTTTTCCGTCCACCACATCAACACAGGCATTCCTGGTGTCAACCACGATATTACTGTTGCTTACTATCCATTGGTAATCATAGCAGGCATGATTTGTTATGACAACTGCACAATCATATTCAGAGAGTTTCTCTTCAGAAATATCAACAGAAACAGGTTGAAGGTCGGTCTGCCTGGTTGTGGGGGGTATCGACGGGATATAGGGATCATTGTATTCCACAATAGCCCCTCTTTCAACCAGCTTTGCCATTACTTTAAGAGCGGGAGTTTCACGATAATCATCGATGTCTGGTTTATAGGCCATTCCCAAAAGAAGGATCCTGCTTCCCTTGATAGATTTTTCTGCTGTATTCAAAGCATCGCAGATCCGATCCACCACATAAGCCGGCATCGATGTGTTTATCTCTCCGGCGAGTTCAATGAACTTGGTGGACATATCATATTCATGAGCCTTCCATGTGAGATAAAAAGGATCAATAGGAATACAATGTCCGCCCAATCCCGGTCCCGGGTAGAATGCGGTAAAGCCAAAAGGTTTTGTAGCGGCCGCGTCGATCACTTCCCATATATCAATACCCATTCTGTGGGCCAGGACCTTCAGTTCATTCACCAGAGCGATGTTAACAGCTCTGTATGTGTTCTCGACTATCTTTGCCATCTCAGCCACTTCAGGCGAACTCACCGATACAACATTGTCTATGGCAAATTCATAAACGAATACACTCGCTTCAGTGCATTCCCTGGTAAGACCACCAACAAGTTTCGGTATTGTTCGGGTATTAAAGTTCTTGTTCCCGGGATCTTCCCTTTCGGGAGAAAATGCAATATGGAAATCAACTCCAGCCTTCAATCCGCCCTGTTCCAGAACAGGCACCATGTCATTCCTTGTGGTACCTGGATATGTGGTGGATTCAAGGATCACAAGCTGCCCTTTTTGAAGGTACTTTGCGGTCTCCTCACATGAGTTCAGTACATAGCTCAAGTCCGGGTCTCGACTGACTCCAAGGGGAGTGGGTACGGCAATGAGAATAGCATCTGCCCGGCTGAGAACCGAAAAGTCTGTGGACGGCTGAAAACGATCGGTTTTCATTGCAGAAGCTATCATACTGTCAGGAAAGTGCTTTAGGTAACTGTGATGTTCTTTAAGAAGCCTGGGTTTCTCAGGGTCTACATCAACTCCCAGGACCTCACATCCACCCTGCGCGAACTCCATTGCCAGGGGAAGACCCACATACCCAAGACCTATTACACCGATAACCGGCTTCTCTCTGCCTGCCATTCTTTCTCTAAACGCACTCATGTCAACCTCTTCCTATACCGTAATAAGTAAATCCTTTTGTAATCAGTTTCCCCGGATTCCAGATATTTCTTCCATCAAAGATCACCGGTCTGGTCAACAATGAGCTTATGCGGTCAAAATCAGGTTCTCTGAACTCCGTCCACTCTGTGATCAGCACAAGAGCATCCGAACCATCAAGCGCTTCATAGCTGGAAGCTGTGTATTGAATAGAGTCCCCGAATACCGTTCTTGCATACTCGGTTGCCTCTGGATCATAGGCATTTACGCGGGCTCCCCTTGCAAGCAGCTCATTGATAATGACAATAGAGGGAGCATCCCGCATATCATCAGTATTGGGCTTGAAAGAGAGTCCCCATATCCCGAATGTCTTTCCTGTGAGGTCTTCTCCGAACTCTTCAGCAATTTTCCTGCCCATAATCTTCTTCTGCTTTATGTTAACTTCGGTAACTGCCTGTAGAATATCGAGATGGTAACCGTATTCATCGGAAGTATGCCTCAAAGCTCTCACATCTTTAGGAAAACAGCTTCCACCGAAACCAACACCTGGGAATATGAAATGAGGTCCGATCCTGGAATCACTTCCAATACCTTTTCTTATATCCTTGATGTCTGCACCTGCAACATCGCACAGGTTGGCTATCTCGTTCATAAAGCTGATCTTGGTTGCAAGAAGACTGTTGGCTACATACTTGGTCAATTCTGCAGATTTGTTACTCATTATGTATATGGGGTTGTTTGTCCGCACAAATGGGGAGTAGAGTTCTCTCATTATCTCTGCAACCTCTTCATTGCCTGTGCCGATAACGACCCTGTCCGGTTTCATAAAGTCGTCAATGGCAGCACCCTCTTTTAGAAACTCCGGATTACTTACCACATCCACTCTGAAATCCGTATACTTTTTCACCTCTGCCCTGACAAGCTCTGAAGTACCCACAGGAACCGTACTCTTGTTGATAACGATCTTCCAGCTATTCATGGCTTTTCCAATGTCAGCAGCCACCGCAAGCACATGTTTAAGGTCTGCACTGCCATCTTCCTCCGGTGGCGTTCCCACCGCAATGAGAATGATACTGCACTCTTTCACTGCTGCTGCAGTATCCGTGGAAAAAGAAAGCCTTTCTTCTCTGACGTTTCTATCGATCAGGACATCAAGACCCGGTTCATATATGGGTAGCTTGCCTTTTTTCAGATCTTCAATTTTCCTCTGATCGTTGTCAACACAGATTATTGTATTCCCCATTTCAGCAAGACACGCTGCTGCAACAAGACCAACATATCCGCTTCCTACTACTGCTATTTTCATTAAAGAGCCCCTCTATACAAAAGTATATTAGATGATAATATGACGATTTCAGCACTACTCAACGGATGAGAATACGAAAAAACTGCTCTTCTGTAAAGTATCATCATCCATAGCGGACAAGAAATCGGTTTTCCCCGTCTCTTCGAGTAAAACCTCTGTTGTCCATAATCTCAGCCCACATGAGGGTTATCTTCCTGGAAACACCAAGGGCCTCCCTGAGTTCACCAAGACGGAAAGGTCGGTCATCAAAGGCTTTAGAAGCCATCTGTCTCACTTTTTCCAGGGTGTCCTCGGTGGAGATAAGTTCTCCCGAAAGATAGACGAGAAGATTTCGCTGCAGAAGAGCTTCAATGTCTTCTTTTCTTCTGCCTGGGAAAGGTAGTCTCACTCCTTTAATACCAGCTTTTCTCACATCAGACAGTATGTGTTCTGAAAGCTTGAGAGCATCTCCAGACGGTTGCGACGGAAAGTCACTGAGGCACAGAAAATCACCCCGCTTGAGAATTTTCTTCTCTTCCTGCAACCTGGTCAGGCAGAATCTTACAGTCCATACAGGAGTATCCGGTGGCAGTTTTCTTGCAAGATGGGAGGAAGGAAGCCCGATGCTTAAAGGAATGTTACGGTGAACCATCCTGATGCTTCCCAGAATTTTTCTTTCTAAAGCTTCAACTGCAACTTTCAATATCAGTCTGCCTGTTTTTCCCTCACCTGCTGACAACACTCTGTCCTGCTCAATAAGTGACTGGGCAGCTTTTTCAAAATCCACAGGTTCCGAACCTGTTTTCCTGGTAAAATCAGCTGCTTCAATGAAATATCCTGGAGCATCTTCCATGGTTTCAAAGAGAAGGTCTTCAAGATCACCATGAGAAAGCAGGTCAAGATGGGACAACCTTGCTTCTCTGAACCGGGACCGGACCTTCTGTGTACCGGTATCGAGTATTATGCCGCCTCCAATGGTAACAACCGGAGAGTACCTTCTTATTACAAACCTGTCTCCCGGCATTGCGACAACGGGATGTTCAAGTTGGAAATGTACATAACCGGTCTCACCGCGAAGAAGCGGCTTACCTTCAACTGGAATTGCTCTGGCCATAACCTCGGCAGTACCAACATGAAATCTGATTCTCTGCCGGATCATAAGATCAAAACTCCGCTGAAGCATTGTACAGATCGTATCAAGACTGTTCAGGGTTTTGAGAAAACCAACTTCTCCCACTACGCTTCCCCTGTGAACATCTTCCTTGTGAACACCTGTAAGATTAAGTGCTATCCTGTCACCGGCTTCACCGGAAAGGGCTTTTCTCTGTTCATTCACACCAAGCTCTCTCACCCGGAAGGTCTTACCCACAGGTCGGATCTCAACTGAATCTCCAAGATTGACCTTTCCTGAAAGACCTGTACCGCATACGATGGTACCAAATCCTTTTAGTGTGAATATCCTGTCAACAGGCATTCTGAACCTGCCATCGGAACTTTTCCTTTCAATGGAAACAGCCATATCAATAATTGCTTTCTTGAGCTCCTTCATTCCAAATCCGGTTTTTGCAGAAACTCTCATTATCGGAGAACTTTCAGCCGGTGTTCCCAGCAGGGCTTCCCTGACCTCTTCTTCTGCAAGTTCTATGAGATCATCATCAACAAGATCACACTTTGATAATGCTACAATTCCATTGTTAACCTCAAGAAGCCTGAGTATATCAAGGTGTTCCACGGTCTGGGGCATAACACCCTCATCTGCAGATACAACCAGCAGAAAACTGTCAACAGTAGATACTCCGGCAACCATAGTTTTTACAAACTTCTCATGACCAGGAACATCAATGAAAGATACTGATTCACCGTCCACTGTTTCCAGGAATACATAACCAAGCTCAATGGTTATTCCCCTGGCTTTCTCCTCCTTCAACCTGTCAGGGTCTACCCCGGTAAGAGCCAGCATGAGACTGCTCTTACCGTGATCTATGTGCCCGGCTGTTCCAATGATCACGCCCATAACTCAGCAAGCCTCTTCTCTATCAGTGTGGCAAGCTCTGTATCTTCCGCCTCTGCGACCGCTCTCAGGTCAAACTTGATACCCCCCTCTTCCACTCTGGCCGCCACAGCCGGGCTGGAAAGACGAAGTAATTTCAGTAGAAGTTCCGGGTCGGGACAAGAAAGAGAGATGCCGGCAGACGGGATAGCGTAGTCGGGAAGACTGCCGCTTCCCACAAAACTGCTCATTTCCTCGACTGTCATCCTGCAGTTGGACGGGATAGAAACTGAACCGATCAAAGCCTCTGATCTTACCTTAAGCTCCTCTGGTTTTCTGGAGAACGAGTGGTACACCGGATGATTTGCAGCTATGTACTCATCATCTTCCAGAAAAACACGAAGAGAAGCCTCTATTGCTGCAATAGTCAATTTACCAACCCTGAGTGCTCTGGCGAGCGGGTGTTTTTTGATTTTTGCCAGATATTCCCTGCTGCCGAGGATCACCCCTGCCTGAGGGCCTCCTATGAGTTTGTCTCCCGAACAGGTCACAACGTCTGCGCCTGCTTCAATACTGTGAATGATAGTGGGTTCAGATGGAATACCAAATCTGCTCAGGGGGATCATGCTTCCAGCTCCAAGATCATCTATTACAGGGATACCTCTCTCTCTGCCCAATTTGACCAGATCCTCCAGGTCAACCTCGCTGGTGAAACCCTTGATCAGATAGTTGGACGGGTGCACTCTGAGGATTGCTGCGGTCTCTTCTGTGATAGCATTCTCATAATCCCTGAGATGAGTTCGATTGGTACAACCCACCTCAACCATGATACAGCCACTCTGCTTCATTACATCAGGGATGCGAAAAGCTCCGCCTATTTCCACCAGCTGCCCCCGGGAAACAATGACTTCCTTCCCGGTAGCCATGGCAGAAAGAACCAGGAGAGTCGCGCCTGCATTGTTGTTGGCAAGTGTTGCCGCCTCAGCCCCTGTGAGTTCTGTTATCAGCTCTTCAATATGATTGTCTCTGTTGCCTCTTTTGCCGGTCTCCCGGTTCCACTGAAGAACGGAATATCCTCTGGCGACCCTGCTCACCGCTTCCACAGCAGCAGGTGGAAGGCTTGCCCGCCCAATGGCCGTGTGAAGAACTACTCCAGTGGCGTTAATGACCCTTTCCATGGTTGGCCTTGCGGAAGCTTTCCCCAGATTGACGCACTTTTCCACCACAGACTCTACAGAAGGGAGTTCTCCCCCGTCCATTACGCACTCTCTCGCCCAGAGTATTCCCCTTCGAGCGGCTTCTTTTATCTCGGATGGTGTCGATCCTGAAAGCTTTTCAGTAATTTCAGGAATTATCTCATGAACTGCAGGAAGGTTCCTAAGTGATTCTATTCCCATGCTGTCTCCAAATCAGAAGAGTACATCACAATACTTCAACCATGAAGAATAGAACGAAAACAAAAATTGAGCAAGGCTACCTTGTTGTAACCACAGTTCGGGCGGAAGCCATAATATCCCCTGATGAGACAGTTACAAAGTAAACTCCAGAAGGTAGAGGTCTGGAAAAGCTGACTGTGCAGGGAGAACCGCTGAATATTTCATTCTGTGAAGAAATGACTCGTCCGGTAATGTCGAGTACCTGCACATTAAATGCCCTTCCCGGTGGAATGCCTGTAACATTCACACTAAGGTTCTCACCACTACATGGGCTCTGCAGGCTGATGGCAAGGGCAAGGGTTTCTTCCCTGTCTCCATTCTCAATTCCGAGAGGGTCGATTGTAATGGAGACAGTATGCTCCCCATACCCGGTTTCCGGTATTACTGAGAAGAGTCTTCCTCCACTGCGAAGTTCCCATGGCACAGCCGTTCCATCCAGTGTAACTGACAGTACTTCATCAGCAGGGTCCAGTGCTGCGCATACGGTGAGTCCTTCAGGGATGTTTCCTGTTAGTTCCAATTCCAGCACACTTCCACTGCCATCAATGGAGTTCACTCTGATGTTAAAGCAATCTTCAAGGTAATTACCATACTCCTCAGGAAACAACCACAGGAAGTTATCGTAGTCAGTCTCCATGGAGGTGAGAATACTGTCTATTCTGGCGTAGGCCTCCGGTGACCACGAACCCCCTGAAACTGCCAGCATGCTTATGGGATGGCAACCGAGCAGTCCGAATTTACCCTTTTCCATTATCTCGGAAAGCCACTCGGTGGGGTACATCATCTGATAATCCCCCCACCAGACAGAATTGGAACCCCATATCCTGCCGTTGGGAGTCTGGTATCTGCTGATCCACTGGTTAACAAATGGCTTCCCGGCAAACCAGTCGATCATTCTCCATCCATTGCAGTAGAAAGTAAAACCGTGATCTATTATGGCCTGAAGGCCACTAAGTGATGTCCTGTGACCCGGGTACCTCAGAACACGGACAAGGCTGGTATCAAGACCGCAGGCATTCAGGTCCTGAAAGACCATTCGAAATCTCTCCTGGTGTTCAAGTGGCTCGTATGTGATGAATTCATGATATTCACCATAGGATGAATCAGGGTTGGGAGTGTGATGATATCCATGACTTCCCATTCTTACCCTGTCCGCCCAGGGATAGACATCATCCTGGATGTTCCTCAGCCACTGCAGGTACTCCGGAGCAGCCTCAGTGGGAAACCGCCACGTCCCGTGCCAGTGTGACCAGCTGTCCTCGTATCCAGGTTCAAACCAGACAGAATCCCTGTTTGGCGTAAGAATTGCGTCAGGGATCAACAACCAGTTCATCTTCATTTCCTGGTGGGTATCCAGAAGACTGATCAACCCTGCACTGACAGCTTCATCCCCGCTGGATGTCTCTGAAAACCCCCAGATGTATCCTTGATCGGGATGAACAAATGTCAGTTCATCAAGCATCCATGCAGAAGAACGCTCTGCTCCTTCAGGGTGGCCTCCAATAAAAACGGGAGCGAAATGTTCATCCATGGAGAAACGAATAAAATACTCATCAACCTGGCCCGCCCCCACTATGGAGTGAAGTACCGGTCCCATAGCATTCTCCCTGGGATTCTCCGTGTCCAGAACCCTTACAGACATGTATGGATTGTCACCGTCATCGTTAACAACTGCAATACCCTTTGCTGTATTCGGCAATACAAAAATAGCGTCTGGATTGTCCCCATCTGTAAGCTTAAACAGCTGATCTCCTGAAAACCTCTGAAACCCGGTACTTCCATTCAATGGGAATACCTCGTCAACAACTGTCTGGTTGGATATCTCAATACCGTCCCAGCCTGCTATGTAAAAATCTATTTCAAGTGGATCCCAGAATTCAACGTCCTGCAGATACTCAAACCTGTAGCTGATCTCGAGGCCGCGGTCCACAACCACATAAGTAACTGTGAGATCAAGTGGCAGAGAAGACTGTCCATCAGTAAAATGGTCTGTATGAAAAATCAGAGATGTATCATTCACCGCAGTTATATCACCATCTGCAGGTATCCATGTATCGGAATTGATACCGGAGAATTGTCCCGATCCGGCAATCTGAACCCCAGTCCAGTTGTCTTTGAAATAAGATACGGAGCCTGCACGGACTGTCTGAGTTTGATCAGTAACACCCACGGACACCAGCTGATTTCCTATATAGAATACTGTACTGATAAGGCTCAGGAAAAGAATAGACATTTTTAACCTCCTGTAGAACATGCACTCTGATGCAGCAAAATATCCTGAATTAATCTCCAGGAGTCAACCGGTGTATGTTATTAATACAATACTAATTCAGTAGTTTTAGGGGCCACCGATCTTGCAGTGACCCCAAACGATCTGAATGTCAATTATCCTACTGCTGAGAGAGAACCCCGCCCATCATCTTGATGGAATTCTTTGGACATTTCTCCACACACTGGCCGCAACCGATACATTTATCGGCAATGACAGTGTGTTGCTCTTTCAGAGTACCTTCTATGGCATCCGTCGGGCAGACTCTGGTACAGAGTGTACAACCGATGCATGTTGTGTCTATGAACGCCTTTGGTCGAACAGGGATACCATCAATAATGGCTCCGGTAGGACACTCGGAAGCACAAAGACCACAGTTGATGCATTTATCAGGGTTGATCCTGGCCAAAAAACCATCAATGATGATGGCATCCACAGGACATACCTTCTCGCACTTCCTGCAACCTATGCAGGCCACTGAACATGACTTTCTGGCAATCCCGCCTTTATCCCTGCTGGAACATGCAACGATAACCTTGCGGGTTGCTGGCCATAGGATGATTATGTCTCTTGGGCATGCCTCTATACACTTCCCGCAGGCAACACATTTACCGGGGTCAATAAGAGGAACGCCGTTGTCACCCATTTTCATTGCATCAAACGGGCAGACTGCGATACAGTCACCTGATCCCAGGCACCCATAGGTACATGCTTTCTGTCCACCCATGAGCATGGACATGGAAACACAGCTTGAAGGACCGTGGTAGTTGAAGGCGTTTACAGCTGATTTTCCACCGTTGCAGAGAATGGCGGCAATCATCTTTTCCCCTTCTACCGCAACTGTACCCATGATCTTGGCGATTTGAGCGTTTACAGCTGAACTGGCTGCAGTACAGCCGGTCACAGGTGCATTCCCCTCTACAACAGCTATTGCGAATGCGCTGCACCCGGGGTAGCCGCAACCACCGCAGTTAGCGCTGGGAAGCACCTCAAGGATAGCCTCGACCCTGGGATCCTTCTCCACTGCAAACTTCTTAGCTGCGAAAGCAAGACCAAGACCAAGAAGAAGGGCAATAGAACCAATGACTATCACCGGCCCTGTAATTGCAGAAAGAATGGAAGCATCCTGTTGCTGTGCTGTGAGAATCACTGCCAACATCTGAATCACTGGTGTGAGCATATCTATCCCCCCAGCCCGGCAAAGCCCAGGAAGGCAATAGACATGGCTCCGGCGATGAGGAATGCCAGCGGAAGACCCTTGAGAGCTTCAGGGACATTGGCTGTTTCCATTCGTTCCCTCAGGCCTGCCATTAGAACCAGAGCCAGAGTGAAACCAATACCTGCAGCAACAGAGTTGATCAGAGAGTAACCCAGACTGAATTTGTCATCGATGTTCAGAACTGCAACACCGAGGATCGCACAGTTTGTGGTAATGAGAGGCAGAAATATACCCAGTGCATCGTAGAGAGCCGGGCTGAACTTCTGAAGGATCATTTCTACAAGCTGAACCAGACTGGCTATGATGATGATGAAGGTAATGGTTCGGAGATACTCCATTCCATGGGGTGCCAGTAAATTGTGATAGACCAGCCATGAGCCCAGTGTGGCAAGTACCATCACAAAGACGACGGCGGCTCCCATTCCCACTGCACTGTCCAGTTGCTTGGAGACCCCCAGGAAAGGGCAGATGCCCAGGAACCTGGAGAGTACATAGTTATTTATAAAAATAGCGCTGACTATTATTGCCATCATCTTTGCAATACTGAAAGATGGTTCACCGCCATCAGGCGCAGCAACGATAACCCACATGAGCATTGAGTTGATCATTTGGCACCTCCTCTTTTACGCTTCTCCATAATGTTAAAGAAGCCAAGTATGAATGCCATGAGAATAAATGCTCCAGGGGCGAGAATGGCGATAAGAAGCGGCTGATTCTGATAAGCCTCTCCAAGAAGGTTGAAACCAAGCCAGCTTCCGTTGCCGAGAAGCTCTCTGAATGTTGCCATTATCACCATTGCAAGGGTAAATCCCAGACCCATACCAATACCGTCAACAATTGACGGAAGAACTTTGTTCTTGTTTGCAAATCCCTCGGCTCTGCCAAGGATTATGCAGTTCACAACGATCAGAGGTATGAAAATTCCCAGACTGCTGTGGAGAGCAGGCAGGTATGCGTTCATGAGAAGATCAACCAGTGTTACGAAAGTAGCGATAATGACGATGTAACTGGGAATTCTCACCTTTGCAGGAATAACCTTCCTGAACAGAGAAACCAGGAAATTGGAAAAGACAAGTACAAATGTAGCTGCTGCTCCCATTCCAAGTGCATTCTCCACACTGGTGGTCACTGCAAGGAAAGGACACATACCCAGCGCCTGTTTGAACACCGGATTCTCTTTCATTATTCCTCTTGAAAAATCCTGCGCAAGACTCATTGGGCACCTCCTTCCAGGGTGATAATACCCGCCTCTAAAAGGGCATCAAGCCCGCCCCTGACAGAGTTGGTAACAGCACGGGAAGTAATGGTACTTCCAGTTATTGAATCCAGTCCTTCATCTCCACCACCGTCTTTCTTGAGAAGGAACTGAGAAGCAATCCTTCCATCGAACTGGTATAAGAACTTGTCCGGGTTGGAAACATTGGCACCCAGTCCAGGAGTTTCCTGCTGGTAGAGAACGGTGGTTCCTGTTACGGTACCTGTGCTGTTCACTGCAACCATGGTCTGGATCGTACTTGAGTAACCCTTCCCGTATGCAATGAACAGATATCCCAGTTCATTTCCAGTGGAATCGGTTACAGAAACCACAGCAAGGGTCTCGTCTACCTCTGCATAAGGATTCTCAAGCTCAGGTATGGAAAGACTGTCAAAGGACAGCTCGCCCATGGCGAGACTGCCGGCCACATCGATCATGGCATCAAGCTTTGCCTGTTCTTTCTGCTCGGCAATGATCGGTGAGGTAATTGAGTTCACATACCCCAGTGCCACCGCTGCAATAACAGCAACCAGCATCAGCATGAATCCTACCTTGAATATCTCACCCATTCTTCTTCACCTCCCCGAAACTGAGAGGTTTGGTATACCTGTCGATAAGAGGGGTACCAAGGTTCATGAGAAGGATAGAGTAACTGCATCCTTCCGGATAGCCACCCCACCTTCGGATAACCATTGTAAGCAGTCCGGCACCGATTCCGAATATTATTCTGCCCTTCTTTGTCACCGGGGTTGTTACCATATCTGTAACCATAAAGAATCCACCGAGAATAACTCCACCGGCCAGGAGGTGAAAAAGTGGGTTCCCGTCAAACCATCCCTGCCCTCCAAACAACCATCCGAAGAGGGCCACAGATCCAAGATAGCTCAGTGGAAGCCTCAGTTCAAGAACACCGCGCAGAATAAGATAAATTGCTCCCAGAAAAAGCATTATGACACTTGTCTCTCCAATGCAGCCTCCTATCCGGCCCATGAAAAGATTTTTTATGCTCTCTTTGGAGAACAGCATTGCTCTAACCTCTTCAGATCTTTCAGGTTCACCCTCCCAGCTGAAAGTCTGCTTGAGAGCGTTCAGAGGAGTTGCTCCGGAAAGAGCATCCAGCTCACCGGATTCCATTAGATGCGCAGTTGGGACACCACAGGCTTGAACATCAATTCTCTCTCCGTCCTTCCACTGCATGGGTGCGATCCACCCGGCAGTCATAAGGACAGGGAAGCTGGCAACGAGAAAGGCACGACCAAGAAGAGCCGGGTTCACTATGTTGTGGCCAAGACCACCGAAAGCCTGCTTTGCAACGGCGATGGCAAAAGCACTGCCAACAACAGGAAGCCACCAGGGTACTCCTGCCGGAACATTGTATGCAAGGAGAAGTCCTGTGACTACAGCGCTTCCGTCAAAAGCAAAATTGACCGGTCTCTTCATGAACTTAAGACAAAGCCACTCGGTGAGTACCGCAGCTCCTACACTGGCGGCAACCAGCATGATAGCCCTGGGACCAAAGAACCAGAAAGCAGCAATGAGAGCAGGGGTCAGTGCAATGACCACATCCCACATTATTCTTCTCGTGTTCTGAGAAGAACCAACATGCGGTGAGACGGCAATATCAAATACTCTGTTTTCAGCCATTATGCCTCCCTCGCACGGATGAGGGCTCTAACCTCGTTCTGCGCCCGTTTTATGTAATGGACAAGATACCTTCCAGCAGGGCAAACGTAGCTGCATGTTCCGCAGGCCATGCAGTTAAGAGCTCCAGCCTTTTCAGCATCTTCCCACATGGCAAATTCAGAAGCTGTGGCAATCGCACACGGGACAAGGTTCAGAGGACAGACATCCACACACTTGCCACAGTGGATGCATGGTCCTTCTTCCACATCCCTGACCTCTTCAGGAGACATGGCAAGAATACCGCTTGTGCCCTTGGTTACTGGGGCAGCATCGGTGAACATTGCCATTCCCATCATAGGGCCACCGCTTATCAGCCTCTCAACATCTCCACTGTACCCACCGGCAGCAGCAATGAGGTCAGAAACAGGAGTTCCCACGCAGACCTCAAAATTACCGGGAGAGTTTACTCCCAGACCGGAGACTGTTGTTATTCTTCTAAGACTTGGCATGCCTTTACAGACAGCATCGGCAACGGCAACACAGGTTCCAACATTCTGAACCACCACACCCACATTCAGAGGTAAACCGCCTGCAGGAACTTCCCTGCCAACTGCTGCGTAGATAAGCTGTTTTTCCGCACCCTGGGGGTACTGCACCTTAAGGCGAACAACTCTTACTCCCTTTTTCTCCAGGAGCTCGATTGCATCCGGTTTGTTTACCTCAATGCCGATACAGGGGTCAGATACGCCAAGTACACGGGCCAGTATTTTCATTCCCGTAATGAGATCGTCTGTTCTTTCCAGCATGAGACGATGATCAGCAGTGAGATATGGTTCACATTCAACACCGTTGATAATAAGTGTATCGATCTTTACACCCTTTGGTGGTGAAAGCTTTACATAAGTAGGGAATGAAGCCCCACCCATTCCGCAGACACCGGCTTCCTTGACCCTGTTAATTATCGCTGGAATGTCAGCGTTTTCCCAGTTCGCAATGGGCTCGTATACCTCTCCACCGTCCTCTGACTCAGTCTTTATAACAACTGCTGGACCACTGCGCATGTGTGGCATAGGGGCATTTTCAACCCTGAGCACCTTGCCATTCACAGGGGAATGGGTTGGCAGGCTGATGAAACCGTTCTGCTCTCCGATCACTGAACCCTTTTTAACCTCATCACCGGGTTTTACCACCGGTTTTGACGGGGCTCCAAGGTGCTGGCAGAGAGGAACGGTAACAACCCCGGGAGCAGGGAGTCTTACGATGGCTGCACCGCTTGACAGGCCCTTGTTTCCCGGAGGGTGTGTGCCGCCGGCAAAGCTCTTTACCTTGCTCATGCTCCTCCATTGTTGGTGTTAAGTTCTATATCGTTGTCTCACACTTCATTACATGTCATTCCATATCTAGTGAAACCTGTACTACAAATGCTCTTTTGAAAGACATCATGGATTTATGGAATATACAAAAATGAAAGAGTATTTTCAGCCCTGAAGAAGTTTGTCCAATTCCTCCCGGAACTGGGACACATCTCTGAATTGCCTGTAGACACTTGCAAATCTAACATAGGCAACCTGATCCAGTTCCTGGAGCAGTTCCATGGCACATTCTCCAATGAATTTTCCTTCAACTTCATCAGGATATTCCTCGGTGACCCTGGAGATTATCTTCTCTACAAGTGTCCTTATCTGCTCAGCGGATATGGGACGTTTCTCGCAGGATCGTGCGATCCCTTTTTCCAGTTTCTGAGGATCGAATGGCTCCCGCTGACCGTTCTTTTTAACAACGGAGGGATAGCTGGTTTCAATATACTCGTAGGTGGTGAACCTGTAGCCGCATTCATTGCACTCCCGCCTTCGCCTGGTTGCCAGACCATCCTTGACTGTGCGGGAATCAATAACCCTGTCATTGCTGTTTGAACATCTTGGGCATCTCATACGGATGTTACTACAAACGAAATCGCTGGCCGTCAAGACTAGCAGGCAAGTGAAGGTTGACTATTTACACCAATATTCTTAGAATTGGGGCACTTCGGTGGTGGGTGTAGTTCAGTTGGTAGAGCCCCTGATTGTGGTTCAGGTGGTCGCCGGTTCAAGCCCGGTCACCCACCCCATCGATGCGCTCCTGGCTCAATTGGCAGAGCAACGGACTCTTAATCCGTGGGTTCCGGGTTCAAGTCCCGGGGGGCGTACCACAGGGGACATGTCTGCATGTCCCCTTTAGATCTGTATCGGTGCGCCCGTAGCTCAGATGGATAGAGCAACGGACTTCTAATCCGTAGGTCACAGGTTCGAATCCTGTCGGGCGTGCCATATCCTGTCATCTATTGACAACCGTTTCTTTTATATGCAGATAGTAACAATACGTGTGGTAGTAAGTTATCTGTTGCTAATGCTGTTGAAGGAGTGTGTTTCTTTGGGAATCAGAAGGGTGGAGGGGAAATCACTTGAGCTGTATCTCAGAGAGATCGGCTCCAGGGAATCTCTCACATCTGAAGAAGAAGCTGATCTTGCCAGAAAGATAAAGCTCAACAACCTGGAAGCACAGGAAATTCTTGTTGAAGCCAACCTCAGATTTGTTGTCAGCATTGCAAAACAGTACGCAAACCAGGGAGTAGCCCTGGAAGACCTTATCAGCGAGGGCAATGTGGGCCTTATCCGTGCCGCTCGGGGGTTCGATGAGAACCGCGGGTGTCGATTTATTACCTATGCCGTCTGGTGGATAAGGCAGGCTATTCTTCAGACCCTTGCAGAAAATTCCAGAATTGTCAGATTGCCTCTTAACCGGGTGAATGAGCTTTACAGAATGGGAAGAGCCTCAAGAGAGCTGGGACATTACCTTGGCCGTGCTCCATCCACAGATGAGATCGCCGGCAGACTTGATGTACCCCGGAAGAATATTGAGGGAATGCTCTCCATACACAGTACACACCTTTCTCTGGACAGGCCGGTTTACGACGGAAGCGACAAGACATTTCAGGAAATGATGCCTTCCAGGGACTGTGAAACTCCGGAAGATGCCGTTGTGGAAGAATCTCTGAAGAGCAGTGTCATGGAAATGCTTGAAGTGCTTGATATTCGTGAGAAAACCATTATCAGTCTTTTCTTCGGGCTGAGTACGAACAGACGACATACTCTTGCTGAGATCGGTCGAACAATGGGAATAAGCAGAGAGCGAGTCAGGCAGTTGAAGAATCGTGCAATAGATAAACTTCAGCAGTGTTTTGATTCGGACAAAATGCTTATGCTGATCGAATGATCAGTTAGAATAACATCTCCCTGCGGGAACTGCGTCCTTGTGCTCCTCTACTTTTTCAGGAACAAGACCCTTTTCTTCAACAACACTCAGGAAAACACTGCTTTCCTCCTCCTTTACAGATATGCACATCCCGCAATCAGTTGAGAGATTCCTGGGTATGGGAACCATACGGCATGAAACTCCACCCTTCCTTGCAGCTCTTTCCGCCGCAAGCACATGTGTCATGGATTTGTATATCATGTAAATATGATTACTCACTGTACATCCTCACTGCTCTCAGTGCAATCTCAATATCCTCTGCGGTGGTAAATATTCCCGGGCTGAGTCTTACAGTACCCCCGGGGAATGTACCTATTGTTCTGTGGGCGGAAGATGCGCAGTGAAAACCGTGCCGGCAGCAGATATCATGCTCCCGCGAAAGGTAATCAGCGATGGATGCAGTGTCCGATCCTTTAAGGGTGAAAGAGACCACTGCATTCCATAGTTTGCCTGGAGAAGGTCTGTAAACTATGGAGCCGTTAATTTCTTCAATACCTTCAGCAAGTCTGCCGGCAACTTTCATCTTTTTTTTGTAGATCTCTTCAAGCCCCAGGGAGTTCAGATACTCTATTCCGGAAAGAAGTCCTGCCAGTCCAGGACCATTCATTGTTCCAGCCTCAAAACGATCCGGCATGAAATCAGGGTGCTTCATCTCCTCAGATACGCTGCCTGTACCACCTTGAGCCAGGGAGCGTATCTGGTTCGTATCAAAATCATCGGCAAATACCAATCCACCGGTTCCGGGAACTCCAAGCAACCCCTTGTGTCCAGTGAAAGCAATGATATCGGGTCCATGTGAAAAGTTCACTGGTATTATTCCGGCACTCTGAGCCGCATCAAGCAGAAAGACTGTACCGCTGGCACGACAGATATCTGAAACAGCCCTGACATCCTGCACCGTCCCGGTGACATTCGACCCATGGTTGAGAACAGCAAGTTTTGCACCTGATATGTTCTTTTCAAAAGCCTCCAGATCAAGATACCCCTGGCTGTCACAGGGAGAGTAGACAACATCGACACCCTTTTCGGCAAGGTTCGTAAGTGGACGAATAACAGCATTGTGCTCCATGGTGGAAGAGATCACTCTGTCCCCGCTTTGAAGCATTCCGTGAAGAGCAGTGTTAATGGCCCAGGTTACATTGTGGGTAAACACCACATTAAGAGGGTTACCACAGCCAAAAAAAGATGCAACCGCTTCCCGGCAGTCAAGGACAACACCAAGAGCCTCAAGAGCTGCAGTACAGTTTCCCCTTGCGGGGTTGGCACCAATGTTTCTTATGTAATCGGTAACGGCTTCTACAACTGAATCCGGTTTGGGCCAGGAGGTTGAAGCATTGTCAAGATAGATCAAAGGTTTCTCCTCTCTGCACTTGGTAAATATAGAGGATTTGAATAGAAGATACCTACTGCTGAATACACTTTCGAAACCGGTGGTTCCTCTGCTCAACAAGAGCATCAGCCAGGTATTCATACTCTTCCGGACTGTTGTATAACTGTGCTGATATCCGAACCATCCATTGTGTGCCATTCAGTATCTCAGTTACAGGTACAACAATACCCTTTTCTCGTTTGAGAAGGTTCTGCAGAGGATCAAGCTTATCAGGTAGTCGGGATGTGGCGGGGTTGTATCCATCGAGAGGAATAGCAGCCATTGATCCAACCATGGATTCAGGGCAGGGAGGTTCAACTTCCAGGGCCGAACAGATGAGTTTTCTTGCTTCCAGAGCTTTGTCTCTGTTGCTTTTCATAACACCTGGCCACCCTTGACTGTGAAGCCCTTTCATGAATTCAATGGTTCCGGGAACGGATAAGACAGGTGTGGGATCAGGTGTTCCATTCCATCTGAAATAGATCTGAAGATCAGACAGATCAGAATCAAACTCTGAAGGATAGTGACTGATAACCAGAGGAAGAAAATCATCCTGGTACGCCGGGTTGACGTAAAGAATGGCTGAGGAGCGGGGGCTGCACAACCATTTATGGCAGTTGCCGACATATGCAAGACAACCGAGCTCCTCTAGAACAAGAGGGATCTGCCCAGGTCCGTGAGCTCCATCAACGATGGTCCTGATACCCTTCTCTGATAAAAGATCAATGATCTTCTTCAACGGCAGGATCATTCCAGTCGAGCTGACAATATGGTCAATAAGTGCATACTTGGTTGAACTGGTCACAGCATCTGCCACAGCGGTCAGGATCTGTTCTTCAGAAAGAACTGGAAAAGGGAGATGAATCAGAGAGATGGAAGCCCCCTGCTTTGCTGCATTCACTCTTAAAGAATTCATTGAAGAAAAATACTCCTGATCGGAAACCAGGATGTTATCCCCGGGGTTGATTGACAGATTTCGGAGAATTGTGTTAATGCCCGTTGTGGCATTCTCAACAAAAACCACTGAATTCCGGTCTGCGCCGGTGAATTGTGTCAAATAATCAATTGCAGACGCAAGAAGTGGTTGATACTCGCTGAGAAGGAATTCCATTGGATCAGATTCAATGTGCCTGAGAAGGCTCTCTCTCTTCCTCAGAACAGGCTCCGGACAAGCCCC
Source organism: Candidatus Sabulitectum sp. (assembly GCA_023145375.1). Classification (GTDB taxonomy): domain Bacteria; phylum Fermentibacterota; class Fermentibacteria; order Fermentibacterales; family JCC-6; genus Sabulitectum. The sequence goes on from JAGLDY010000057.1 coordinate 18,640, forward strand.
GAAGGAACCATGGTTAAGAAAAACTGTTCCTTCCCGAAAACGCCAGTGCTCTGCATGTGAACTGCCTTCAGGAATACTCTTACGAGTATACACAGACAACTTTGGTCTTCCCCAGTACGCGTCCTTCCATCGCTGACAACAGCATAGATGCGGTGACTTCCATATCCGGGATGTTCAAACTAGAACCCAGCGCATACAACGAGAAAGTTAACGAAAGATCTGGAAGCTTCTCCGGAGGACCGGTCCACCCGGTACCAAGAAGATCATTCACCCCTTGACACATACCGTCTTGAAGGACCCGTTGAGTAGGTAGCTTACCGTAAACGGTTTTTATATCGCACGGGATGTTCCATAAGACCCAGAGAACCTTATCAGTTGAAGAATGACAGATGAGAGCCAGGCTTCTTGTTCCTTTCGGTTCCTCTGTCCACCCGAATGGAGGAGATGCATTTATACCCGAAGACGCATACCACTCGGGAAGCTGTCCCCCATCACTAAAAGCGCTGCTGCAGATTCTGAACTTCATTGTAATTCTCTCCCCCCTCTGCTAAGCAACATATAGATAATCTTTACTTGTGTAAATACTCTTACTTTTTAAGATCCTGGCAGTTATCAGCGTCTCCGCACGGGGAGAATGGTTCAATTCGGGCAATAACATCCTGTATAGATGAATCACATTCCCTGATCCTTACTTCCACCTGCTTACCGATCATGTACCCCTGACTAACTGTTTCATCTCCTTTGACCTGCAAATGCAGATCAACATAGATCCCACCACTCTGCATTCTGGCTCTGAAACGATGAATACTGATGACTCCATCCACACCTTTTGCTGCCTGCACCATCTTATCCACCACCTTCACAGGTGGAGCAGAGTTGGTAACCTCACCAATAACTGGCTGAAGTACTTTCCACCCGGCTTTGATGATAAAAATGGAAACCACAGCACCTCCAAGGCTGTCCAGGAACATCAGCGAACTGCTAAACACTGGTGCTGTAACAGCAATTAATACTGGAATTGAACTCAACCCGTCGGATCGATGATGCCAGGCATTTGCAGCAAGGGCACCTGATCCGGTTTCCCCTGCTTTTTTCAATGTCCAGCGAAAGAGATATTCTTTTGTTAACAAAGAGAGTACAGCTGCTGCCACAGCAAGCACGCCGGGTCTCATTGGCATGCCTCCCCCTCCGAGAGCCTTCAGGGAATCAATTCCTATCCCCACACCAGTGAGAAGCAGCATAAGACCAATGAACAAACTGACGATCGTTTCAATACCCTTGTGCCCCATGGGATGAGTATCATCAGGCGGCTTGCACCAGAACCTTGCCCCAACAATGATCGCAATATCGGTGGTGAGATCAGAAAGGCTGTGAACAGCATCGGCAACAAGGGCTCTGCTTCCGGCGGTGACACCTGCGTATCCTTTCAGCAGGGTAAGGAGAAGATTAACAACCAGTCCTGCAACAGCTGTACGCTGAATGTCCTCAGCTTTTCCGTGAGACTCTTGAGATGTACTCAACATAGAATTCCACACACCTTAAATAGTCTTGAACTGAGATACTCTCATCAACTGAATGCAGGGCCCCGATCCCCCGATTGCCCAGATGGACAGGAAGAAATCGATAAGTATTTTCCGCAATCTTTGAATACCTTCTTGAATCGGTTGCTGCAGGAAACACACCACTCCTGAATCCGGTACCGGTGTCAACATTATGAAGAACTGAAGTTTTCAGAGCTCTGTAATCCATCGTCTGTACACTGGAAACACTTGAAGGCTCGGAGACACTGGCATTGTCAAGAAGCTCAACAGTGATACCCAGGGGGAACACAGTACTTCGTATAAAGTCAAAAACCTCAGCCACAGAGCTACCCGGTGATGGTCTTGTATTGATAACAACCTCTGCCGTACCCGGAAGAATATTCTCTTTGCATCCGCCGGAAAGAATGGTTGGTGCAATCGTTGTATTGAACCATCTTGATGCGCTCAATTCAGAGGGTACATCAGGCAGGGAAATAACAGCTTCCTCCAGTGCTACAATACCCCTGGAGAGGGTACCTATAGCAGTCTTATCAGGAGGCACCGAGGAATGACACTGTACTGCCTCAGCCACCAGTCTGAAAGAAGCATATCCCTTCTCAGCAATGGCTATTTCTGCAGTTACACCACCATTTGGGTCACTGTATATGTATCCCCCTTCATCCAGAACACTGCTGCATACAATACCCCTGGCTCCAAGACTTTCGGTAATCGCCTGTGCGCCGGCAAGGCCTCCCACTTCCTCATCATGGCCGAAAGAAAAGAGAACGGGTCGACTTGGACTGAACCCTCTTGACAAGAGAACAGATACAGCCTCCAGCATCCCGGCATAGCCACACTTGTAATCAATGGTTCCTCTTCCCCATATCCTTCCCCCGGAAACTTCTCCGCCGAAAGGATCATGAGACCAGTCTCCGTTATCACCAGTTGGAACAACATCCTGATGGGCAGCAAGCATCACCGGTTTCAGTGACAGAGAAGTATCCCCCTCCCACCTGAGAAGAATAGATGCTCCACCGTGCAGTTCCATTTCAAGAGATGAAAAGACCTCACCCCAGACGCTCATGGAATAATTACGCATGTCATGAAAAGGGGAGAGAGAAAACTCCCCGGGAGCAGAAACAGTTGGGAATTTTATAGTCCCTGCAAATCGCCGGATGATGTTTTCTCCTTCATCTGCGGGGATCTTCAACTTCCCCGCAGATGAAGCCGGGTTAGTCGGTAACATTAACCCATTTAAGATTAAACCCTTGGTATCCAAGAGAATCAGTGGCCACGAAGACACTTTCAGCTATCTCCATAGCCTCTCCAAAAGTGGATCCAGACGGGAAAAGCAGAGTAATATGCACCGGTCTTTCATCAGTATTTCTTCTATCAACGGTTCGCACAACCTGATTCATGACCAGTCCGAAAGTTCTTCCGTTGAACTCATAGCCGGTTGCCGGTTCAATGATGTCCTTGTTGTACTCCTCGATGATACATCTGAGCCACTGATCTGTGAACAGTATTTTCAATTCAACAGGTTGAACCGCAGCAGAATCATCCTGAAGAGGGAGTATGGCTATTGCCATGTAATCTGTTTCAGTAGAATCGGTCCACGCATACATGGAATCAGGAACAAGCACCCTCAGTTCGTTACTGTTGATCTTCTGCAGCATGAAGTTGACAACAGGCTGAATGGACATGGAACTGCTACCCAGGAAAGAGTAAGCTGTACCTTCGGGAATAAGTGAAAGGTCTACATTTGTCCTGGGTGAAGCTGATGTACCCTCGGCGTTAAAAACATATACTATATCAGTACCAAGCAGGATGGGAAGGGAGTCAACGGGAATCTCCTCAACAAGAGATTCATGTGTGATATCTATTTCCGGTTCAAGTTCAGCCCGCTCCATTGTACTGACTATAAACACTGTTCCCGCTGCGCCCAGAAGGAAAAATATCAGACCAATAAGACCACTCTTACCCTTGTGAATAGAAGAAAGGTTTGGGGCCTCTTTGTTAGTGTCAGCATCTGAATTCTGATCGTAGAGAGATATCTGCATTGCAGCCCGCTGGTCTTTTCCCGAGTCGGACTGGGGTTCAAGACGGAATCCGCAGTTATCACACTTACCTGTGTTCCTCCGGTTATCATGGCCACAGTTTCTACAGCGCATCAAATGACCTCCAATGTGCTATCAGTGCTTGAAGCTGAGTCTGTTTCAGCAGGAATGTAGAATTCCTCAAAATATGCCTCATCTATATATGGATGATAAACGTCTGACAAACTGTCAACCAGTGCTTCAATAGCCTCAGTCTCGAATTGTTGATTGGCCTCGGCAACAACCCTGCCTCTAATTTCCTCAAATGTGGGAATACGCTCTTCATTGACATAGCTGAGACGGAACCACAAAGCCGTTGAATCAGAAAGTATGACAACTGCCTCTTCTCCCGGAGCAAGATCAAAGAGAGTATCACGATCATTTTCAGGTATCATAGACCTGCTCAAAGGTTCTGTGAGAGTTTCTTCACCCTGGGCCAGAATAGGAGGGAATGTCTCAAACTGCTCTATGGCAGCCAGAGCATCTTCCCCGGAAGCCATCATTGCTTCCGCGGCTTCGATCCTACCTGTATCAGCGAGGAAAAGCACATCAAAAACTCGACTTTCCAGGATGGGAAGATCCTCTCTTATATCCAGATATATCTGGTTGACAGATGCAGAATCCGAAACGATCCTAAGAGAAATAACTTCCTCATAGTACTTGTCCAGGACAGCTTCCCAGCGCTTTGCCTGAAGACGGCGTTCCACGTCGGGGATAGTATCAAGGCCCAGTAAACCAGCTTCCTGCATCTCAATATCAAAGAGCGCAAGTCTTCTTGCATAATCGCGAAGCCACTGAACATTGTCAGCATACCTGGGATAATACGGAGGAAGACCAATCACATTCTCAGTCACAGAGAAAAGATCCCTGGAGCCCCCATCCCATGTAACAACAACCATTTCTTCTTCTTCAAGTTGAAATGCTTCGAAAGCATAACCTCGTTCATCTGCATTCTCCGCCATGAGCTGCAATGCTTCCATATCAACCTGAACATTGTATGCTGTTTTCAAACTGTCTTCAAGGAGCTTCTTTCTTGATTCCCTGGATCTTGCAAGCAGCATGGAAGCTATTCTCTGAGAGTCGCTTTCAAAAGACCCAGGAGTATAGGTCCATGTTGAGTCTATCTGCAGCATTCTCCAACCCAGGGTCACAGGAAACGGATCAATAATGTCTCCAGCTTCAGATTCAATAAGATATGGGAAGTCCATGGTGTTTGAGAAATTCCTGTCAGCAATAGTTATTTTGCCTCCTGACTGTCTGATTATCTCATCCATGCCGATCTCCACAGCTAATCTGGAAAGATCCTCACCATTTCTTACAAGGGTGAGAACGCTGTCTGCAATAAGACTGTCCTGGTGGTAGAAGCAGGTGTAGGAGACTCCTGTGCCCATTGTCTCCCAGAAATCTCTTACCACCTGATCGGCTATTTCAACCTGATCCAGATGGAAGGCAAGCCACTCTGCCTGAAGGATCTCTCTTGATCTTTCGTGTATCAGCCGTGCAACTTCCCTGTCGCTATCCAGTCCAAGCTCCTCAGCATGAGCAATGAACAGTTCTCTGGCAAGGATGTTGTTCTTCAATACATCTATTGAAAGGGTATCTCCGCGGTATCTCTCAAAAGATGAGTCTAAATTCTCCCGAAATAAAGACCTCTCACCAACTGACATAACGGCACCATCAGCACCGCTTTCCAGTCCTGGTCCGCATGCAGAAATAAGAAACAGACCTCCGGCGAGAAACAACATCGTGACCTTCTTCAAAACTATCTCCATTCACAATTAATACTAACGATTTTACAAGCTCAACTGATAGCATTATTGTTACCCTTTCAAACCGAAATGTCAACAGGAGGCCTAATGCTCATTTCAATCTGTTTTCTATTGGCTGCAATTCTCGGGCTGGAACCGGCGCCAAGCACTCCATCTTCCTGGGATACAGGGATTTTTGCCATTGACATTGATTCTGGTGATATTTTGATCAATATTAATGGGGATACCCCTTTCAGACCTGCAAGCACTGTTAAGGCTGTCACCACCCTTACCGCACTTGATGTGCTGGGATCAGCACACGTGTACTGCACAACCATCGAAGCGGACACCGTAACTAACTCCATTATTCTCCGAGGAACCGGAGCCCCTCTGCTATCAATTGAGGATGTAACAAGGGCAGCAATGGAAACAGCTGCAATTCTTCCAGCTAGAACAAGCTGGGAACTCTTTCTGGACCCATCAGCACTCACAGGTAACTCTCATCTACCAGGTTGGGATACTGCTGACTGGAATCGAACCTACTGCCCGCCTGTGGAGCCCCTCTGCATTGGAGACAATATTCTTGAGATAGTTGTGGCTTCAGTCAGCGGAACCCTAAAACTTTTCACCTACCCTCCGTTACCTGGATTGAGGATCTTCAGCGAGGACCTGGCACAGGGCCGGGTAACCTCACTGACCGTTACTGGCGGTAACTGGGAGACAGGTGAACCGGAGATGATCATCACCGGGACTATTGGATACGGTGAACGGGAGATCGTCTACAAACCCTTTGCAGGGGCGCCCGGTGAACTGGCTCAGGTTCTATGTGAGAAACTTGATCACTGGGGTGTTAACGCAAGTTACTCCGGGATAAGGGAAACGAATACTTCCCTTTTCACTACTGCTGCAATGTATTCCGATCCTCTCTGGATCATACTTGGTTCCATGAACAAGTGGAGCCGGAACATTGTGGCGGAGCAGATACTCAGGACTGTTGCAAATGAAGAAACCGGTGAGCCCGGGTCAACAAGGGCCGGATGTGACATTTCAGGTGCACTTCTTGACAGTCTTGCCCCTGGAGCAACAGGCTGGCAGCTTGCAGATGCATCAGGACTCTCAAGGTTCAATCTGCTTACTCCAAGACAGCTTGCTGCTGTATTCACAGCAGGAGCAGGTTCGCTGGAATACGGACCTGAGTTCCTGGCTTCATTCCCTGTAAACGGCATGGATGGTACGCTTTCCAGAAGAATGGAAGACTTGCCGGCAGGTGCTTTCCGGGGGAAGACGGGATCTCTGAACGACACGTGTACAATTGCCGGGATCCTGACCACCAGAAGTGGAAGAAAGGTGGCTCTGGCCATATTCCTGGAATTCCCCACTGGAAATATATGGAGAGCCCGAACCTGGCAGGACAGATACATTGAATCGCTGTACTACAGACTTTAGGCAAACCCTGTTTACTTAACCCGTTCCATGTAATTACCGGTTCTAGTGTCTACCCTGATCTTTTCCCCCTCTTTTACAAAAAGAGGGACCTGAACCACAACACCTGTTTCCAGAGTAGCAGGTTTTGTACCTCCTGTAGCTGTATCTCCCTTTAATCCAGGATCAGACTTGGTGATAAGAAGCTCTACAAAGTTGGGAGCCTCTACCATAATAGGCCTGTCTCCCACGGAGAGCACCTCAACCTCACAGTTATCAGTAAGGAAGTTAGCGGCATCACCGATCAGCTCACTTGAAAGATCGATCTGCTCATAGGTTCCCGGATCCATAACTGTGTAAGAATCATCAGTGTGATACAGTAGCTGGAAGACTCTTCTTTCCAGTCTGATCTCAGTAACTCTCTCCCCTGCACGCCAGGTCTTCTCTATCACTTTGCCTTGAATAACATCCTTCATCTTTGATCTGACGAAGGCTGCACCCTTGCCGGGATTGACATGCTGAAACTCTGTTATCTGATAATACCTGCCATCTATATCCAGAACCATTCCTCTTCTGAAATCGTTAGATGTTGCCATTAATTGCTTACCTCCGCAAAAGTTCTTTCACTATTTCAATTGCTGAAAAATACCCGTGTATGCCTGCGCCGGAGATAATTACTTCCGCACCACCAGCGGTGAGCATCCTGTGTCTGTAAGGTTCTCTTTTATGTATCTGAGAGATGTGCACCTCCACCACCGGGCCGGGGAATGCACGCATGGCATCAAGTACGGCAACAGAGGTATGTGAGAATCCACCGGGATTGATGATCAATGCGCTGATACTCTCATTTTTAGATGCATTGTTTATTGCCTCTACCATGAGACCCTCTACATCGATCTGCTGGAAGGAAATGCTGAAACCTGCATCCCTGCCCCGGGTAACAAGTAAAGAGTTGAGCTCTAACGATGAGGTATCCCCATAGATCATCGGTTCACGAACTCCAAGTGAGGCCAGATTGGGTCCATTGATGATTGCTATACCACTCATTTTTCGTACGCCGACAACCCCAGTTCCTCGCACTCTTCAGGGGTAAACAGATTGAGAAGACTTCTGGGAGCTCTGTTGGCCGGTTCCACAGGGGCAATTACATCTTTAGGTGTATTCCCGGAGTTATCAGCCACACTTCCACTTCCAACTTCAGTCGTTTTCTGAGCGGCAAGTATGGATGCCATTCTGCCAGTCTCCGGATATGCAACATCCTGTCCGGTCTCTCTGGCTTCTCTGGCAGCATCATTCTTCTTTTCCCGGGATATCTTCAGCATTTCCTCTACTTCAGGGTCTCCGGGATACTCAAACAGATACTCTTCGAAAAGTTCAATGGCACGATCCCAGTTCTTCTGTTCAAAATGGATCTGTGCAAGACCCTTGATGGCGATAAGATTCAGGGGATCAATGGAAACAACCTTTTCGAAAACTTCCTGAGCCTCATCAGCCAACTTTTCGCCAAGGGCACACCTTCCAAATATCACATTCACCGAGATGTTGTCTTTCCAGCTGAGGAGCCCTCTTCTGGCTACTTCAAGTGCCTCAGTATTCCTGTCAGAATTATGCAGTTTTCCTGCCAATCTGACACACAGAGCCGGTGTCGGACTGGAAAGCCACTTCTGGTAAAGATCTTGAATATCATTCTCATTATGGGGCACTTTCTACTCCTTACGGAACGTATCCATGATGATCCAGCCCTCACGCAGATACGGTTCCTTCTTGTAGCCTGGATTGTAAACCTCCATGTCAAGAATAAACCATTCACCGCCGGAGTCAAGGACCCTGGTTGTGAAGGAGCCTGCATTCAAGTATTCAGGGTTACGCCAGACACCGGTGATCTCCCAGCCGGGAAGTCCGTTCTGAACAATTTGTTTACATGCAATGCGATCTCTATCAACAGAATCAGCAGAGGCATCGAAAAAGAAGAGCCTTGCCATGGCCTCCCTGCTCAGAACAGCATTTGAATCGGTGAGCTCGGCGTCAGTGGAAAAGACTCTTACGCTCAAAAGAAGCATGGATTCCTCATCAGGCTGTCTCTGGTACTGGATGAATCCATCCTCCGGTGTCCATATCCTGATGTTGAATGACTTGGGAATGTTCAGCGTGTACCCAAGTTCCGAAAGGCTGTCCATTCTTTCCGGCGAGGTCATGCTGGTACTGACAAAACTCTCATAAATGTAATCATGCATCTGATCCTCGTACGCTATTTCCAGCAACTCCGGTAATTCCGAAGGAAGCTCAGGTAATACTGGATCCACCACAACTGCAAATACCTGCTGTTCAAGTGCCCATACGTTTTGGGCACTATAGATCCCGGTTTCACCCTCCACAAGCTCATGAGGAAGTAGATGTATATCAGAAGGGTCCAGAAGAAGAAGAATTACTCTCCTCGCTTTAAGAGTCCCATGAAACTCGCCTGTTTCTGCATAGGAGAAACTGAAAACTTCCTCAGGATCAACCGTTTCAACAACAAGATGAAGCTCCTGAAGACCATCATTGTCAATGAATTCGGTAAGAGAGACACTGTGTACGACAAGAATACCGTTGAGAGGCCCGAGAGAATCCTGCTTACATGAAATACCAGAGAATACCAGAAGAGAAAAGAATACCACTGAGGCTTGCTTTTTCATTACTCTACTTTCTGCTTCTCACTCTTTCGATCAATGGCTTGATCATCTTCAAAACTGTCAGAGCAGCTGGAAGATAACTGACCGTTCCGCTGACAACAGAAGCGGCACTTCCTGAATTGATCCTGGTGGTAAGCACTCTGATCTCTGATGCAGTCGCCCCCATCTCCTGCCCCGTCTTCTCCACTTCCTGAAGAGTATCAGACAACACCGGCGTAAGCTCTGCCAGGTCACTGCGGATCTCACCAAGGGTATTCTCCATACCCTCAAGAACTTTTCTTGCCCGGATGAACAGAGCTAATAAAACTCCCACAAAAACCCAGAAACTGCAAACCCCGATGAGAAGAACTATTGATGTGGCACTCACTTGTATTTACCTCCCTGAAAACTACTCTAAGCCAGCATGGATCATCAGTGTAGAGATACTATAAACAGTACTGGTTCGCAACTGCTTCTGCAGTGTTTGAGCAGGAGCATCAAATGATCAATAGCACCCTGCTTCAGAGGAGTTGACTGTTAATTGCCGGCGGGCGGTTTAAGATTGAGCCTGGCCTTGAAGGTGTTCTCCAGGAGAAAAGCAATGGTAAGTGGTCCCACGCCTCCGGGAACCGGAGTTATGGCAGAACAGACATCGAGAACTTCATCGTAGGCCACATCCCCAACCAGTTTTCCGTCACTTTTTCTGTTCATCCCCACGTCTACAACAACAGCTCCAGGTTTAACCCAGTCTTTCTTTATCATTTCCGGTATTCCCACAGCTGCGATGAGAATGTCAGCTTCTCTACACTGTTCCTTGAGATCCACTGTGCGACTGTGTGCCACTGTCACTGTACAGTTCTCTCTGAGTAAAAGAGCTGCCATTGGTTTCCCGACTATGTTGGATCTTCCAACTATAAGTGCGTTCTTACCGGTCAAGGAAATGTCATGATGGTGAAAAAGGCTCACAATACCTGAAGGGGTACAGGGGAAAAGACCATCCTCACCTCTCCACAGCCTTCCAACATTCACTGGATGAAAACCGTCTACATCCTTTTCAGGGAGTACTGCTGAAGCAACTCTGTTATCCGAAATGTGATCCGGGAGAGGAAGCTGAACAAGGACACCATGAACGCTGTCATCAGCATTAAGCTGATCGATCAAATCCAGGATCTCAGCTTCCGTAGTTTCAACAGGCAACTTCAGCACAGTGCTGTTAAAACCGACCCTTTTGCACGCCTTCTCCTTGGCCCCCACATAAACCTGGCTGGCTGGATCATCACCCACCATTACAACTGTGAGTCCCGGAGGAGGCCCCTGCAATGCAGCAACGCGTTCCCTCAGTGAAGCTTTAACAACTCTGGCGAACTTCCTGCCGGAAAGAATAAGAGCCATAATAGACCCTAAACCTTTGTGATCTTGTCGATCTCGACCCATGTTTGATGCTGCCTGTGGCCTGTCCTTCTTTCGTATCCCTTACGGCGTTTGCGTTTGAAAACCACAACTTTAGGGCCCTTGGACTGCTCAACGATCTTGGCTGTAACTTTGATGCCATCAATGAACGGATGCCCTACAACAACCTTATCATCCTTTGCAACAAGAAGTACTTCCTCGAAAGTATGAGAAGAACCCTCTTCACCTGTAAGTCTGGGAACCATCAGCTTCATGCCCGGTTCAACTTTGAACTGGGTTCCACCTGTCTTAATGATCGCGTACAAACCGTACCTCCATTTATATTAATACAATTGCTCCAATAATACGCACTTACGCCCCTTGTGGGAACAGCGGAGATTTATACTATTTCAGTCCTTCCAGGTCAACCTTTTGAGTCAGGCAAGTACAGCGCTGTGATCTCTTCATGCGAATCGAGAGAGAACACCTTGAACTCTGCCTGAAGCATTCTCTCGTCGTCATGAATATGAACTGACAGTCTGTCACTTCTTGAAGTAAGATATTCCAGCCGTCTTCCGTCATCTTCCATGAGATACTTTGACACAATAGGATTGATGGTAACAACCAGGTTCATGTGCTTTTTACCGTTGGCAGCCCTCTCCAGAAAACGCTCTATTCCTGTGAGTACACTCACCGGTGTCTGGATCCTGCCGGTTCCCGCACAATGTTCACATGCTTCTGACAGGGCTTGAACCAGACTGGGGCGGACACGCTTTCTTGTCATCTCCACCAGACCCATAGGACTCACCTGACATGTCTTTGTGGGAGACCTGTCTCTACCCAGCTCACCTCTAAGGCAGTTTACCACCTTGTCTTTGTGGGATGAGGTGTCCATGTCAATAAAGTCTATCACTATTATTCCACCAAGATCTCTAAGACGTAGCTGTCGGGCAACCTCTCTGGCAGCTTCCAGATTAGTCTTCAGTATGGTATCCTCCTGCTTTCTACGCCCGACATACCTCTTGGTATTTACATCTATAGCAACAAGAGCCTCGGTGTGATCTATAACGATCGACCCTCCACTCTTCAGCAATACCTCTCTGTGCACAAGGGTGGAAATTTCCTTCTCTATACCGTACTGATCGAAAACAGGTGTTTTACCTCTGTAGAATTTCACCTTGCTTACGGCATCGGAGGCATACGCCTTCAGGTATTTCCTGATCTGCTTTGCAACATCCCTGGAGTCGCTGACTATGGAGTTCACTCCAGGAGTGACCAGATCCCTCACAGTCATTGTAATGATATCGTGTTCCTGATGCAGAAGGGCCGGTGCCTTTGATTTTACAGAAAGAGCACCTATATCTTTCCACTTGTTAACGATCCTGGATACATCAGTTCTGAAGCTCTCTTCGTCCTTGGCAATTCCTGCAGTTCTGGCAATGATGCCAAAACCATCAGTTCTAACCTGCTGAACTATCTTTCTAAGTCTGCTTCTCTCCTGCCGGTCAGTTATCTTTCTGGATACTCCGGCTACTGAATCCCCAGGCATGCTCACCACGTACCGTCCGGCAATGCTGATCCTGGTACTGACTCTGGCCCCTTTAGTGCCGATTGGCTCCTTGGTAACCTGAACAAGTATCCTTTTGCCCTTCTCCAGAACTTTCTCAATTGGTCTGCGGGTCTCGTCAGATCTAGGTGGTTTACCCTCCATAAGGGCTTTTGCAAAACTCTTTTCGTCTACCAGCTTTTCACGCACATCTGATACATGGAGGAAAGCACTTCTTTCCAGTCCGATGTCCACAAAAGCCGCCTGCATTCCCGGGAGTACTGCGTTGATCCTGCCAAGGTAGATGTTTCCAACAATGTGCTTGTCGTCAGCCAATTCGACGATAAGCTCCATAAGTTTGCCATCTTCCATAACAGCGATCCTGGTAACTTCCGGATGCTGGTTGATAACAAAATCAACCTTCACTATTTTTCTCTCTTTCAGCCACTGGCAGAAGGGGGACAAGTTGTCCAGTCTGATCAGTAGCGTAAATGTTAGTCCTAAGTATGGATACACATTTCACTCCAGCTGCTTCCAGTACCCTGTCCGGTCTGGAAACTCCCTTCCGAGGGTCGGAGATCAAGCATACCCTGCTCTTATCTAAAACTGAGATCGATGAAACAAGTTCACTTTCTCTCAGAAACTCAACAAGTTTATCGGTGTCGTCCACACCACCTATAATATACTCTGCGGCAACGGTTAAAGAACCAGGCGATCTGTACTTCCCTGAGAGGCTGTCAATTGCGGTAATTCTGAAACCTGCTGGAAGCACCTTGACCAGAGAACCCATCACTGTTTTAAGATCAATGGATTCCATGAGCTGAAAATCCAGATACTCGCTTTCACTGCTCATACCAAGAGGGATAGGCTGTGAAAAAACAAGCTTCATCCTTCTTGCATAACCTGAGCTGTAGTACACTGGAAGACCGCTTCTTCTCAGCGTTCTGGTCCACATTCTGACCATGTCCAGATGTGATGTGAATCGCGAGAGTCCTTTCTTGGAAAATCTCAGGCGAACTCTCGCAACCGGCAGTTCTCCCTGAGAATGTTCTCTGGACTCAACACTGAATATCATAGGAGGGAACGGTGGCACGACGCCATCACAACCACCACAGTTACTGCACCCTGCTTCCCGGCAGTCAGGAAGTATCTTTTCTTCCAGAGACCGCTCATGCTCACGGATAAGCCACTGTTTTTTTACACCTGTATCCACAAAATCCCAGGGAAGACTGTCTTCAATAGAAAAACTTACCGGTCCGGCTTCAAGAAGAAGTTCTTTCCACACATCCCAGCGAAAAAGATCACTCCACCCGTCGAAAACTGCACCTTCCCGGTAAGCTTTCTCAAGAATAATCTGTGATTCCTTTCCACCGGTACCGAGATAATACTCCACTGCGGAAACCTTCGGGTTGTTCCAGGAGACTCTGGCTCTACGGCAGTTGCTTCTCACAAGCTGGATCCTTCTCCAGAGTTCTTCATACCCAGGCTGATCTGACCATTGGAAAGGTGTATGGGGTTTTGGTACAAATGGGGAAATGGCAGCGGTAACCTTTCTTTTCTTTCCCATGATCTTCGCGATAGAATCTGCCAGTAAGGCAATTGCCAGAACATCCTCATCTGTCTCTCCGGGAAGACCGATCATAAAGTAGAGTTTGATTCCCCGGGCACCCATGTTTGAAGCAGCCTCCGCCGCATGGAGTATCTCATCATGGGACAAGGGTTTGTTTATGATCCGTCTCATACGCTCGCTGCCAGCTTCAGGAGCCATGGTAAGACTGCCTTTAAAGAATTTCTTACTACGAAGTCCCGGAAGAGTATCAGGCCTCAAAGAAGGCTGAGAAATTCTAAGGTGCAGTTCATCCTCAAGCTCACTGAATCCCTTCAGCAATTCATTCAATTCTGAGTAATCGCTGTAGGAAAGAGTCAGCACACCTGCCTGTTCCCATCCTGTACTGGCCACTGAACCTCTCACAAGCTTAAATATATCTTCCGGTGGTCTTTCTCTTACCGGTCTTGACAACTGTGAAGCCTGACAGAATCTGCAACCGCGTGTACAGCCCCTTGATATCTCCACAACCGCCCTGTCGTGGGTAACTGTTGCCATTGGAACGATCTGCTTCTCGGGGGCGTCCTCGATCTTCAATTTCTCTGCAATTGCCCAGCGGATCTTCCGTTTATCATGGTGCTTCGGCACCAGTACGGAAGGAAGAATGGAAGCTCTAAGTAACTTCTCATCCTTTGTATGGTCGGAAGTGAGAATCTTCATAAGAGGAAGAAGACCGGCCTCTGCTTCTCCAAGAAAGAACACATCTATGAACGGCATGAGAGGGACAGGGTTTGCAAGTCCACCACCACCTGCAAGAATAATTGGATCACTCTCGCTGCGATGAAGGGAACGGAGTTCCAGCTTCATGAGATCAATGAGAGAAAGCACATTGGTAAACAGTATCTCTGTGGATATGCCGAATCCCACCACATCACTGTCCGAAATGGGGTCGCCAGCCTCAAGATCAACCCACTTAAGGTCTCTTTCTCTCATTATACGGTGCATATCAGACGCAGGATGAAACCCCCGCCTCACCGCATACTCCCCGGTGGAGTTCAACAGGTGACGAACCACCCTGAGACCAAAATTGGATGCTCCAAGCTCATACGTATCCGGATAGACCAGAGTGACCAGGGGGCCTGCAGTTCTTGTGGACGCATTGTACTCAAGTCCTGTGTACTGCTGAGGACGATCCACCTCTTCTAATACATCAAGAATACTGCCACCTGTCAGATCCAGGGAACAACCTCCTGGGAAACAGGGTTGCTGAAAAGGCCACCCTCTCTGGTTTTACTGCAGGAAAGGTCAAGAGCCATTTTTCTTGCAAGAGCTTCATCAGTGTTCTTCAGGTACCCAAATCTCCATAAAACACCGTAACTCAGCGAAGCAACTGCAAAACCTCTTCTTTTAAGAAGATCGGTCCAGTTCTCACTGATGCTGTCAACATGGTCTCGAACCACAACTCCAACCCACATCAGTTCAGGATCTTCTCCGGCTAAAAGAGAATCCTTTTCGGAAAAGAGCCAGCTCTGCTTGTTGGGATTAACAATATCAGTGAAATGACTGACAATGCCGGAGACAGTATCCCGCCCACCGCTGGACACATCAAACTCCCACAGTTCATTCCTTTGCAGCTTTACAGGTGGAAACTGCAGTCTCATGGCCTTTATGGTATTTAGAGCTGTTACCGCCTGGGGATCAGGTGTTTTCAATCTTACAGTGATCTGAATACTATCCATTACTCAACCCCCAGATGCTTTGCAAGACTGTTGAAAATAATTGCTCCCGGTCCCGGCTGTTCTTCAAGTTCCTTCAGAGATGAATTCCTTCTTCTATCACCCCAGGGGCCGGGAAGATCAGGTGGAACCTGCCAGAGGTAATAGCTTCGCTCCGGGTGGGGCATCATGGCAAGCACGTTACCATCCACGTTCATCAGGGCTGCAACATCAAGTGCTGAACCATTGGGGTTCTCAGGGTAACCTGTGGGATCAGAACCGTCCACAGCGCAATAGGTAAGACAAATATGACTTCTCACCCTGTCCATATCCTCTTCTCTGAAAACGAATCTTCCCTCTGCATGAGCAATGGGTATGGGGAATGGTTCACCATCCATGGCGCACAGCCATGGACATTTTTTGATGGCTTCTGCAGCAGGTCTCAGGTTAATCCACCCGGAGAGGTAACCGTCCCTGCCCCAGGCAAGATTCCCTGCAAGAGCTGCCTGTATCGAACCTGGTTTCCACCCGGGCACAAGGCCACTTTCAACAAGGACCTGAGCACCGTTGCATATCCCAAGGATCGGCTTCCCGTTAACAGCTTCTTCAAAAACAAGATCCATAATGGCTTCCCTGGCAGCTATAACACCTGCCCTGACCCTGTCCTGAAAAGAGAAACCGCCGGGAAGCACGTAAGCATCTGCCCTGTTGTCTGAAAGAAGTTCAATATCGTTCCAGTTATAAATTCGAGCGTCAATTCCTGACATTCTGAGTACTCTGGCAGTTTCGAACTCACAATTAGAGCCCGGAAACCTGATAACAGCTGCCCGTGGCATCAGACGCCCTCCTCTCTCCAGATGATCGAAGCCAGTTTATCCGACCATTCTTTTTCCAGAGACTTCAGATCAACTGACCAGCCAGTACCGGAAACAGAACATCCTTTACAAACGGTTCCAGCCACAGATACAAATTCAGGAAGTACAATGCCCTCAATAAAACCGGCATCAACCTCCATGATGTATCCCGGCGTCTCGGAAAAGAGAGTTACCGGATTAGGATCAAGGGAGAGTTCAATACCGAGCTGACCACTGGCAAGAGCCATTTCTGCCCCTGCAACAGCAAGGCCTCCTCCGCTGATATCATGCACGGAGCAGGCTGTGCCCCCATGTATCATGCCAAGAACCCAGTCTGCCAATTTCTTCTCAAGTGAGCCGCGAAAAGCGGGCACAGTCCCGCCGTGATGATCAAGGCATGTGCGGTAGAAAAGGCTTCCTCCAAGTTCATCCTTCCTTGTGCCTATAAGCAGAATAAGATTTCCCTCTTTCCGCAGGACAATATCAGTAGCCTTGCGGTGATCATGGATCTTTCCAAACACTGCAACAATAGGAGAAGGAGGAATAGCCTTACCCCCTGTGGACTGATTGTAGAAACTCACATTACCTGAAACTATGGGCAGAGGATAGTCTCCTCCGCTGAATCCCAGAGCTCCACAGGCCTCGGCAATTCCAGCAACAGCCTGTTTGAACTGCCAGAAAGCCTTCGGGTCCTCAGGATTTCCGAAGTTAAGGCAGTCTGTTGCACAGAGTGGAGTAGCTCCCACAGCCACAACATTCCTGACTGCTTCACCAACAGCATGAGCACCACCAAGGAAAGGATCAAGTTCACCATACCAGGGGTTACCGTCGCCGCTGACGGCCAGACCCGCACGGGAACCCTCAACGGGAACAGATACACATGAATCCGCCTCTCCCGGTCTGAGTCTGGTTGCACCCTGAACTTCAGAATCGTAGTAAGACCAGATGTGCTTCCTGCTGCATCCTGAGATCGAAGTAAGTATCGTGGTGAGGTCTTTTGCAGGATCGCAGGGTCTTTCAACAGGCTCTGTTACTTTAATCTCAGCAGGGCACTCTTCCCGCTGGTATACAACACCTTCTGTAATGTAGTTGATAGGAGTTTCAGCTGCGTTCTCACCCCTGCAGATCACATTGTATACAGGCTTTGAATTGAATTTTCCAATTACTGCAGCCCGGCAGTTAGGAAAAAGTCTGGGTAACTCGAATCGATGGTTGTACACTTCAATAACATCATCCGCCACAGAAGCAGGCACTGCAAGCCCGTACCTTTCCTGGGTTTCACTGCAGGCAATAACCTCGGGAGGAAGGTCCTTTATTGAAACCGGTACAGCATCCAGGTCAACATCAATTCCCAGTCCTCCGTGGGCAGCAAGTTCGCTGGTAACACATGCGATACCACCTGCGCCCAGATCCTTGAACCCGAACTTTATTCCTCTTTCAAAGAGCATATCAAGAACAGCCTGATTAGCCTCTGAAAGAACTCTCTTCAGGAATGGATCAGCCACTTGAACAGATCCCATGCCCTGTTCCCCGTCAAGGTCTGCGCTGGCAAATGTGGCCCCGCCAAATCCGGTATTATCAGTGGGTTTACCTGTGAGTATAAGAACATACGGCTCTTTGTGAGCTTCTTTCGGAACAAAGCTGTGCACTACCCTGTCATGGGGTACAACACCGAAAGCAACAACATTGACAAGACAATTATCGTCATAGCCTGGATGAAACTCCGTGTCTCCTCCCATGTTGGGAACGCCCAGGGCATTGCCGTACTTCCAGATCCCTTCCACCACTCCTCTGACTATTCCTCTGGTGGTCTCACCGTTACTGCCCTGGGGATCACCGAAGCGAAGAAGATCCATTGAACCTGTTACCCGGGCTCCCATACAGTAAACATCTCTGACAATTCCACCAACACCGGTGGCAGCTCCCTCTACAGGAAGAACCTGAGACGGATGGTTATGGCTTTCGTGGGCAACAACCAGATCCCATTCCCTGCCATCATGATGGCAGAAACTAACCACACCGGCATCCTCACCAGGCCCTATAACAACCCCTGGAGAATCAGTGGGGAGTGTTTTCAAAACCGGTTTCGAACTCTTGTAAGAGCAGTGCTCGCTCCACATGGTATCAAACAGATGAAACTCGAGAGGTGTAGGCATTCTATCCACATATCCAGCCAGTTTCTCAGCCTCTTCCACGGTCATTGCAAGACCACGGGAAGATATGGCTTCCTCTAATTCTTTCCTGTCAGGTATCGTCGGCATACTACCTTCCCATTCACAAACTGCTATATCTCGTAATAACCTTCAAACTCCATTGATTCCTCTGCTCTCAACTTCTGAAGCAGGGTTCTTGCATCAAGCCTGGTTCCTCCTTCAACCACAAAGCTTTTAATTCCAACTGATCCAACATGGGTTCCATCCTCTGCCTTGAGAAGAGGCAGTTCTCCACCAAGTTTTCCTGTTACGAATTTCATTCCCTGATCGTCTGTTCCGGGGAGAAGAAGAACCATTGAATCTGTATCAGCTCTGATTCCAGTATCTATGTTGCGAAGAGAAGAGATCAGGTGCTTCGCCACAACATTAATGATCTCTCTTGAAACCATGGGATTCAGTGCTTCCACAGATTTAAGGTGCAGCTCGATCACCGCAAGATCGCTTCCATACCTCTCCACCCTTTCAAGCTCATTTTCAAGGACAGGCTCAAGGGTGGCTTTTCCTGAAAAACCAGTTTCAGGGTCAAGGTTCGAAGCTCTGCTGAATCGTTCCAGCAATCTGACATTTATCAGTGCGGCTGCTCCCACCGCTGCAAGAGCTCTAAGCGTTTCCCTTCTCATACTCCCGCTACCTTCGAAATCGCCGGCAGTAATAACCCCGTAAAGAACCCCTTCCGCCATCATAGGGGCAGCGTAATCCGGTTTAAAGTTTGGGATATCACTGGTTACCATATTTCTTCTGACCAGAACACTTTCATTATCCATTTCGTCTCTGAACAAAAGCCTTCCTGTTTCCGCAGCAAGACCTACAAAACCGTCACCAAGCCCGAGGTTGATCCTTTTAGAAAACACCTCAGAAAGCCCGGTTGAGGCGGAAAGACTCAGCCTTGCTCCGGTTCTGTCCGCAAGAAACACTGCTGATTCATTTGCTTTCAAAAGACTCTGGCAGGCCCTGTTCAGGAAACTCACCACCTCGTCACTGTCTCTTCCGGTGAATATCATTTTAATCAGGTCCGGAAAGAGAAGTATCAGATCGCTTCCCTCTCTCTCGCCCTTTTGAAGATCCTGCACTTCCCGTCTCAAACCTGCAGCTTCACTGGTGGCCCTTCTGGCGGAGATAGTAAGTACTTCTGCAGCCTCACCGGCTATCTTCTCTTTCCTGCCTGCCAGATAGTGGCAGATAAAGTAAGCCAGAGCAGCTCCAACCACCAAACCTGTTATCAGTCCAGAAATCATAACTCCTCCTTTTCAAGGGGCACAAATATCAACTGAGTCCAACTCTGCCCAGAATATATCCTTCGTTCCGCAGATGATTGTCTATGGTACAGATATGACTAAGTTCCTCTTCAGGAACAACCCCTGTTACTTCCTTCTGGGAAAGAGCAGCTTCTGCAAAGGATTCACCGCTCTCCATGGCTCTCATTGCTATCTTCTGTACAAGGGCATAGGCATCTTCTCTTGTAAGATCGTGTCTCACCATTGCAAGCATGATTGCCTGTGAGAAATATCTGTCTCCAGCCTTCTCTACATTCTCTTCAACGGCATTCTCCATGATCCTCAGACCTGATGCCAGCTCTGCTGCCTTGTGAAGACCGTAGAGAGCCACACCACAGCTGTCGGGAAAGATAAAGCGCTCTGCAGCTGAATGGCTTATGTCTCTCTCATGCCACAGGGGTGTATTCTCCAGACCCACCTGCAGGTAACCGCGGAGAAGCCTGGCCAGACCGCAAAGTCTCTCTCCCACGATAGGATTCCTCTTGTGGGGCATGGCACTGGACCCTTTCTGCCCTTTGCCGAATCTCTCCTCAACCTCTCCCACTTCAGTTCTCTGAAGGTGTCTGCACTCGGTGGCAAACCTCTCCATGGCACCACCGATGGCAGCGAGAGCATAGAGGAACTGGGCGTGCCTGTCTCTCGCAACAACCTGGGTGGGAATCTCTTCCACACCGAGACCCAGCTTTTCGCATACATACTCCTCAACTGAAGGATCCAGGTATGCATAAGTGCCTACTGCTCCGGAGATGGTTCCCACACAGGAGGACTCAAGACCCTCATCCAACCTCTTCATGCATCTGAGGTATTCTGAATAGTGTCCTGCAAACTTCAAAGCCATAGTTGTGGGCTCGGCATTCATACCGTGAGTTCTGCCCATGCATACGATCCCTTTAGAACGCTCTACCAGCCCCGCAAGCGCTTCTCCGTATTCTCTTAAGGCTTCCTTAATGAGAACACCTGAGTCCCGGATCTGCATTGCCATACAGGTATCAAGAATATCACTGGATGTCATTCCATAGTGAATATGACGGCTCTCCAGCCCGAGAGACTCTGAAACAGATGTAAGAAAAGCAATCACATCGTGCCTTGTTACCGCTTCTATCTCGTTGACTCTTTCAGTGTTGAAAGAGGCGTTCTCTTTGATCTTCTTCAGATCTTCCTCCGGGACCAGCCCTGCATGACTTCTTGCCTCAACTGCAAGGACCTCGATCTCAAGCCACCGGGAGTACCTGGCTTCAGTGGTCCAGATCTCCGTCATCTCGGGAATTGCGTATCTCTCGATCATCTGAGCTCCTCAGTTACTGCGGCATAACCGCACCGGAAGTAAGCCCGGCATAGATCCAGGCGAATAATGACTTTTCCGGAACATATATCCTGTACCAGTCAGGCGCTTCACCAGTGACCATAAGACTGTCACCGGCACTGGCTGACCCCACCACTGCATACTGTGTACCCGGGCCCTGTCTCAGATTCACAGTCCTCCCTGTGACAACAACTGTCTGAAACGGGTTGGGGTTCGATGCTGTACCTGCCTGAACTGCCTCCTGGTTTGTGACAGTATTGCCACACCCTGAAGTGAATAAAACAAACAAAATGGAAAGCAGGATCATCATTCTTTTCATAGTTCCTCTTATATACTGCAGAGCAGGTAAGGTATGAGACCGGCAACAGCAAGGCTCCCGTCGGAGATAACTCTCACCGACAGTTCTGATGGAAATGATTCTTTCTCTAAATACAGATATGCCCATATCAAAACAACCGGGGCAGCAACAAAGCCCAGTGCACACCACTGAAACTTTCCCAGCAGAACGGCAATGAACTGTACCAGTCCGCCAGCAGTAGCGCTTGTAAGAAGGATCTTTCTGCATCTTACGGCGCCCAGGTGCAGTGGAAGAGTATCCATCCCAAGCAGTGCGTCTCCCTGAAGATCCACAAGGTCTAGAAACAATGACCTGCTGAAAAATAGAAAGGCAAGGGATACGGGCCAGATGAACAGTCTCAAACTGAAGTCCAGTCCTGCGAGGGATACCGCCGGCAGAATACAGACCAGAAAACTCCAGGCAAGGGTAAACATTATCTCTCTGGAACCGGGTATGGTGCGAAGCAGGTCAAAGAACTGACTCTTTCTCAATAGAGGCAGAGCATAGAGGAAACAGAAAATGGTGGCCACACCGGTCCATACTATCCAGGTTGTACCAAGGGTAGACGAGAGAATGCCGGCGCCAATAAGACTCAGCAGAGCAAGGGTTAGAATGACAGGCTCATGGGACCGGATGAACTCCTGCCTCTTCTGGCTTGTCATTGTTACCTGTCTGCACTCAAGAACCGCTGTGAAATTGGTGAATGACCAGAGAAGAAGTCCTGCTGCAAACCCTGCTGTTGCCCAGCCGGAACCACCAAGTGTTCCCCCCTGAGCAAGAGCGATAACAACTGCTATTAAGGGAATATGCACACCACTGAATATCATACTCCTGAACAGGGTGCGGATCCATCCGGAGCCCTTTGACTCTCCCTGTATCTCCAGCAGCCGTTCACGAACCTTCCGTATGCTCCAGCCAGGGGTTGAAGCTCCGGCAGAAAGCAGAACCCTCCGGTACTGCCCAAGAGCGTTCGGATCCAGCTCGGTATGGGTTTCTACCTTAAAAACGGGAAGGCCTGTCTCGCCGGCGATCGATGCCAGTCTTTCGGTGTTAGCACTGTGGCTTCCTCCCACCACAACAACAGCATCAGCTTTTCCCAGAAGAGCCCTGAGTTCTCCCTGACGCCTTGCTGTGGAATCACAAATGGTGTTTGAGGATTCGATCTCAGGCCATCTTGCCTGAAGCAATGAAAGAATTTCAGCGAATGCCTCACAGTTCTGGGTTGTCTGTACTAGAAGAAATGGCTTTTCAAGTTCCGGAAGAGAACAGGCATCCTCAACAGATGAAACGACTCTGCCGGATGAGCCGGCACAGGAGAGTATTGCCTTCACTTCGTGGTGACCTGAGTCACCGAAGATTATCACATCATAACCGAGCTTTGACATCTTCGTTGCTATTGCCAGAGCTCTCCCCACCCGGGGGCAGGTGAGATCCTTCAATTTAAGTGGAAGTTTCCGAAGACGGTCCCGTTCCTCTAGTGTAACTCCGTGGGTACGCAGGAACAGAGTGCCGCCACTCTCATCCCAGGGTTCCGGGGATGTACCAACACCTCTGTCTTTAAGAGCTTCTATTACCTGCGGGTTGTGTACCAGGGGGCCGTAAACACGAAAAGGGCCTTCGCCCATCTTGATCTCTGTGACTACGCTGTCAACAGCACGGCGAACTCCCCAGCAGAAACCTGCAGTCTTTGCAACTATTACACTCATGGGGCAAAGATACAAAAAAGCCGGTTGTTCCCGTTAGGAATCTACTAAAATGTTGCCTTCAGTGAGCCCCATGTGGTGTTACCCAGGAACCATGGAGGCCAACCAAAAACTCTCACGAAGTAATCACCCATGTCGCCCCAGGGTTCCCAGACGATGAAATCATCGCTGAAGAAACTGTGGACGCCAGGTGTACCGTCACCGAGGGTGGCAGGCCATCCTCCAGCACTCATCTCAGTATTGACAAGACCCCAAAAGTTGGCCTCAGCCTCAACTATTGGTGAGTAGCAGGCAAATGTTGGTGCATAGTGGATCGCTGTGACCATTGTCTGATCAAGCTGGGTTGTAGGAGCCATGGAGTCGCCGTTCCAGATCTCAAGGTAAACATCAGAGGTATCCCATGGGTAACTTGCGTGGTGGTAGAACCAGAACTCTGACTGTTCAACAGCACAGGAACTCATTCCTGGAACGAAGTCCTCAATATTGAACCATACACCTCTGTACATAC
>JAGLDY010000058.1 GCA_023145375.1 Candidatus Sabulitectum sp.
AACAAATTCATAGAAATGGGTGCCCAAGGCGTAAAAATGGGGACAAGGTTTGTAGCCACAAACGACTGTGATGTCGATTCAAAACTCAAGCAGGGCTATGTCGACTGTGCTGACGAGGATTTGATTTTGATCAACAGTCCTGTAGGACTTCCGGGAAGGGCGATAAAGAGTAAGCTGTTAGACGACATAAGCAGAGGATTAACTAAACCATTGAACTGTCTCTGGAAGTGTTTAAAAAGCTGCGACTTAAAGAAAGCTCCTTACTGCATCGCAGAAGCATTGAGCAATGCGAGAAACGGCGATCTGGTAAACGGATTTGCTTTTGCAGGAGCCAATGCATTCAGGATAAAGGAGATCGTATCTGTAAAGGAGCTCATGAGGACTTTAGTCGAGGAATTCAATTCGGCCAGAAGAATTAAAGTTTAAAGAAGGATTTAACCCGCGCCAGAAGGTTTTCTTTGTGTTTTTCGCAGTAACCAGCTGCTTCATAGCGCCGGAGGGACACACGGAAACGCACATTCCACATCCCGCGCATCTTAGTCCAGGCTGGCTATATTGGCAACTGACAGAGACTTGTCGGAGCCTATGATTATGCAGACCCGCCCAGCAACAGCCTCGGCCTGAGAAAAGGTCTCATCCATGTTGACATTTCTACAATGTGTTATACCTGATTTAAATCAGGAAGGGGCAAATCGTGGGCAATTGAAGGTTCTCTATTCAGCTGTCATCCTCTGAATATCTGTGCCATTTGACTCCATTATCATTCTGCAGTGGTACCCGTAAATTGCCAGTCTAAGTGCAAGGGGAAGCAACGATGGGCAGTTAAACCATGTCCACCTAAACAGCTTCCAGTATTCAAACCTTTCTTTCCCCTTTATTCCCAGTGTGATTATCGATCGCGGGATAGCCAGAAGCTGTTCGAAAGAAAAATGCGGTTTCGTCTTTCCTGCATGTTTGTACTCTTTAAGGAATGTTCTAACTCTTTCATAGTATGCCACAGGTGAATAGATACCCAAAAGAATCTTTCTGTACCCGCGCTTCAGTATATCGAGTCCCATAACCGGCTTGATATTAGTATTTCCGTCTGTTCCATCATTCATCAACCCGGTAATCCTGCCGGACTCTTTCAACCGAGTGTGAAGTTTCGTTCCGGCAGGAGCCTGAAGCATTGCAACCATCGCAGTCACGATCCCGCTTTTTTGTATAAAATCAATCTGCCGCTGGAACACGGATGGTTTGTCGTTGTCAAAGCCTACGATGAAACCCGCCTGAACCTGAATTCCTGCACGCTGAATTTTCTTTACATCTTCAAGGAGATTTCTTCCTGTGTTGTGTGTTTTATTGCATTCCCTCAGGCTCTCTTCATCAGGGGTTTCTATTCCAATAAACACAGTAACAAATCCAGCATTCACCATCATCTTCAAAAGGTAGGGGTCGTCTGCTATAAGAATGGAAGTTTGAGTTTGAAAGGTTATCGTTCTTCTTATTCTATGCCACTCAATGAGAGCAGGCAGCAGTGAAGACTTCAAGTATTTTCTGTTCCCTATGAAGTTGTCATCAACAAAAAATACACCTGAACGCCATCCAGCGTCGTAAAGCGAATTCAGCTCAGAAATTATCTGTTCTGAAGATTTCGTTCTCACACGATGGCCAAACAGTGCGGTAACATTACAGAAATCACAGTTATGCGGGCAACCACGGGAAAACTGAATTCCTACCGTTTCATACTTCCCTGTTTTCATTAGACTCCAGTCCGGAATGGGAGTTCTTACCATATCAGGGAACTCATCCGCTCTGTAGAGCGCTTCTGGCCTACCTGCACACAAATCATTGATGAAGGCAGGAAGTGTGTTTTCGGCTTCACCGGCGATGATGTGATCGACTTTACCGATCCAGGTTTCCGGTTCGGCCGAAAATAAAGGTCCACCGGCAATCGTTCTTACTCCAGCGGCCTGACACCGGTCAAGCACCTCCTCTGTTGATCTTAGTTGTGCATTCATGGCACTGACCATCACCATATCAGCCCAGGCAATATCTCTTCCAGAAAGAGATTTCACATTCAGGTCAGCAAGCCTCTTCTCCCATTTCTTCGGCAGAAGAGATGCTACTGTAAGGAGTCCCGTTGGGGGCATAGACGCTGTCTTTCCCACAAATTTCAAGGCATGTTTAAAACTCCAGAATGTATCTGGAAAGGCGGGGTACACAAGTAATACTTTCACGATTTATAGTTCCTTTCTATGTTGACGCCGTTAACATATTTATTCATGTTGACATAGTCAACATTCATGGTAATGTTCCGATACACAATAGTACAGAGGGCAGAGCAACGGACAACAAAGCCTGCCACCACGGGAATCCGAGGGAAGAACTGGTAGCTGAAGCAATGAAGGTTCTTCGAGAACAGAATATTAAAGCAGTTACTCTGAGAAAACTCAGCAATTCTCTTGAGGTTTCAAGAGTAGCTCTATACAGACACTTCCGAAACAAAGAAGCTCTGTTAGCCGCCGTTGCTGCGCTTTGATTCAAGAGGATGAGGAAATCATTCGAAAGAAACACCCAGCCTGAAAAGCCAGAAAATGCCCTGGCTGCCATACTGAAAAACTACATCATATTCGCAACAGGCAACCCCATGCTCTACGAGCTGATGTTCAGCAGAGGGATTTTCTCTCTACTTGTACCAGAGGAGCTCAGGAAAGTAGCTTCTGATGCTTGTAGCGGAGTAACTGAAATACTGCAAAGGATGAAATCAGAGAATGATTCGGTTATGAGTATAAACACCGTCTGGGCATGGTTCACTGGCTCTCCCTTTTAACCATTGAGAATGTTGATACCAACTTAAGTACATTCTGAAAAGCAACTTGCTTAAGATTGCCGACTTCCATCCTGATCAGAGTGGCGTTTGCAGTAAATAGCTTTCCTGGGCGAATGTAACTAACACATTGCAAAGAACCAGAGTGAAAATCAATCTCGCTTAACTGAACTGCATGAGAATCAGCGCAGCCTCGTTGAGAATGGCAGTTTCAGGAGTATCAGGCTCATCAATAATTGTTACTATTGCCCTGCAAGCATGTGATAGGTAGATACTTTCCCTTATGTGGACTTTTCCATCGACTCCGATTGTGGCTTTAACAGACCTTAACATTTAGAACTCTCAGTAATTTGTATGTTACCAGCCAATGCGATTCTTTGAAAATAATCTATCACAAAAGCATGTAACGGCTGTTTTCTTCGCTTAGTGAATACTGTGCTGTAATGCTCGCGTTCAATATGCACCATTTTTTGCAACGGCTTTGTCACTTGTAATGTCAGTCAATAACGAGAGTTGTGTACTGTGTTGAAGCTGTGGGTACTACAGTTTGAAGAAAGCTTTTACCCGGGAGAGAATATCATCCTTGTGCTTTTCACCGGATCTTGCTTCTATCTTTCTTCCCTGTTTAGAAGCTTTGGTTCTGGAGACAGTCTGTTCTTCCCGCCGCTTCTCAAGCATTGTACTCAGGGGTTCGATCAGCTGTGGATTTAACTCGAAAATGGCTTTCAGACCATCTTTACCCACAACAACCACCTGCGTTTCCTCAAGAGCAGAAACCGTGGCGGAACGGGGTTCACCTGTGAGAAGGCTCATCTCACCAAAGCACTTGCCCGGTCCCAGGCTGGCCAGCACAACAGGCT
>JAGLDY010000059.1 GCA_023145375.1 Candidatus Sabulitectum sp.
GGCCATCATTGCACACCCCCGGAGACAAACAAATCATGCGCTTTGCGAGCATGTGCCCAGTTCGGTGAATTTGCCCAGTAATCTCGGAGTTATGTGCCCGGTAGATTCCGGAGCAAACTGCCCAGCAGTTTCGCTCCAAAGTGCCCACCTGGATTTCTCTCTTATCCATTTTAACACTGCAACGGCTTAATTCTAATTATTGTCCTTTTCTTTAGTCAAGTCTGCTGCTCTCTTTCTCATTGAATCCTCGGCTCCGTCTAAATCTATCCTGTAGGAATTATGTATCAGTCTGTCCATAACTGCGTCTGCTATTGTGGGGTCCCTGATTGTTTCATGCAATTTGCCTGGAGGAATCTGAGAAGCTACAATCGTTGAACGGAGATCGTATCGGTCTTCAAGGATTTCCAGTAGTGATAGCCCTTGTCTCTGATTCATTTTCTCCAATCCCCAGTCATCCAGAATAATCAAGTCAGTCTTGCTACATGTGGTCATCAGCTTGTCGTAAGTCCCCATCTCACGGGCTGCATCAATCTCCCGTAAAAAGTTTGGTAACCGTTTGTATATGGTTGAGTATCCTTCAAGACATGCCTTGTGCCCAAGCGCACAAGCAATCCAGGTTTTCCCGGTCCCGGTGGGACCAGTGATTAGAATCCCACGGTGCTCGTGGATCCATCTGCATGATGCAAGTCCCATCATCAGAGATCGGTCAAAACCCCTTCCTGCCTTGTAATCAATGTCTTCCATGCTGGCATTCACTTTGAACTTTGCTTTGTTAAGTCTCCTGGTCAGTTGCCGGTTTGACCGCGACATCACCTCACGATCCACCATCATTCCCAGCCGATCGTCAAAACTGTAGTTTACTATGTCTTTCATGTTCATCTGCTCCTCAAGACAACCTGCCATCGAATGCAGTCGTAAACTCTTGAGCTGGTCAACAAGAGGATACCTCAGCATTTGTTACCTCCTTCTGCGTAGTATTTCTCACCTCTGATATTGCCATGTTCAATCGGTTTCTCTTCTACCTCCAATCCATCAAAAAGACTCTTGTCCAATCCCTGATCAAGTATCATCTTCACATCTCGATAACGCAGTGAATTCATCTTCAATGCTCGGGCACAGGCGTTCTCGAGACGGTCATCTCCGTACTTCTTGCCAAGATTCATTATCCCGAGGATCACTCGATATGCCTGTGCCGGATGATCCTTTCTTTTTACGATTGTATTTGCAAGAACTGATGTCTTTTCCCCAATTCCCGATGACCATCTCATTATCTTCTCTGGAGTCATCTTCAGGTATTCTGAATGCTTCTCAGGCATATGTTCTGTTTGCGTACTGGGCTGGCCCTTTTTCGTCTGGCGAATGTGACTTGCAACACGTTTCTCTTTGCTGAAAAGTTCTACGGTTGTACTTGTGATTCGTGCTGTGAGTGTCTTCCCAACAAGCTGATACGGCACACTGTAGTACTTGTAATCTATCTGAACATGGTAATCCAGATGTACCTTGACCCGCTTCCATTCTTCATAAGTGAAACGTTCAGCAGGTAACGGCTTCAGGATAGGTTTATCCAATTCCTCAAAAACACTGCGGCGACTGCCCTCTCGTGCCGTAAATGGTTTGTTGTTGATCTTCTCAAGTTCAATGAAGATTGCTTCATTCATCTCTACAAGGGTAAAGAATGTTCTGTCTCTAAGTGCTGCAATTATCCAGCGGAGTACCTGCTGTACTGCGCTTTCAGCAAGAGATTTATCCTTGGGCTTTCGAACACGGGCCGGTATAACAACTGCTCCGTAATGCCTTGCCATGTTCTCGTAGGTTCGCGAAATGTCCGGTTCGTATCTGCTGGCCCGTTTTACACCTGTCTTCAAATTGTCCGGTACTATGATTTCGGTGGCTCCACCGCAGTACTCAAATAATCGTATGTGTGAGGCAATCCACTCTGGATTCTGTGCAGTCAGAGTTGCCTCTGAATAAACAAGTCCACTTACTCCGACTGCAGCAGCGAATACTGGTACTTCCAGTACTACCCCCGTTAGTGGATCTGTCAGAGGCAGGGTTGAGCCTGCATAATCAACAAAGGTATTAACTCCTGCACGGTGATGCTGACGCATAGATACATTCTTCTTAACACACCAGCGATTGTAATGCTCACAGTACTGGGTATACTGGTAACCATCAGAATGATTCTCTTTGTACCTCTGCCACAAGAGTTGAAGAGTCATTCCCTTTCTCTGCATCTGCTTCCAGACTGTATCCCAGTTCGGTAAAGGACGCTTTCCTGAATATGTCTTAACTGACGGATAGCAGATTTGCTCCAGAGAAGTATCATCAAGGTCTTCCGGTAGAGGCCAGGTATGACCTGCTTTCAGTACATTTGAGTGAATCTTCTTGACGGTATGATGAGACATACCGAACACTCGTCCGATTTGCCGATCACTGTAGCACAGTTCAAAGTGAAGTCTCAGTATTTCTCGAATCTTTCTCAATTCTGTCCTCTTTCGCGCCATTGGTCACCTCCAGTAGTTACCCGAAGATGATTTGATTTAGATCTAAGCGCAGTGCCTTTTATTCGATTGGATAAATTGAGATCAGATGGTGAGTATCTGGTGGGCAGTTTACTCCGGAATCACCGGGCAATTTAGGCCGGAATAGCTGGGCACATAACTCCGAAACGAGTGGGCAATTTGGTCCGAATTATGCA
>JAGLDY010000006.1 GCA_023145375.1 Candidatus Sabulitectum sp.
TAGCCATAACCGAAAGGAATGTTCAACTGTCCACCGGTAAGTGTGAAGTTCTCGGTGAAGTGAAGGTTGAGGTAAGCATAGCATACGCTGAAGTTTGAAGCAGCAGGAGTAGCGATCGTAGCAGCTATCTTGCCATCAACATAATCATTCAGCTTGGGAATCCAGCTCACATAGCTGAAGGTGCTGAAGTTGTTGCTGGGATTAGCATCTTCCTCACCATACATTGTCCAGCGGAAACTGCCATATCCAGTAAACTTTGTAAGCTCTGATCCACCGCTAACCATGTCACCGGCAAAGGCAACGAGAGCGAGAACTGCGAGAACAACAAGAGTTCTTTTCATTTAATACACCCCTCCAAGGTTAAGACTGGAGAAACCATATCTCACAGTCAGTGTCAGTGTTAATTATACTTACCTTGTACGGAACTGCGCAAGTATCACACGAGGGAAGGTATTGTATCATCAATATTGACAACATTTTCACTGTATTTGCAGGCCTTTTCGGCCTGAGTATCGGCAGTTTCCTAAATGTGGTTGTCTGGCGTGTTCCCCTGGGCAGATCCATTGTTTCACCACCCAGTGCGTGTCCGGGATGTGGTAAGGAAATTGAGCCTGTTGACAACATTCCAGTGGTGAGCTACCTGCTTCTCCGGGGAAAGTGCAGGAACTGCTCAATGAAGATCTCAGTTAAGTACCCAATCACTGAACTTGTGACAGGGATCCTATTTACACTTGCTGCGTTGCACACAGGCTACTCGCTGCCTTTTATCAGTTACGCAGTACTCATAGCTCTCATGGTTGTTGTTGTAAGAACTGACCTGGAGCAGTTCATCATTCTTGATGAGGTAAGTGTCGGAGGGGCAGTTGCCGGAATTCTTCTTGCTCTGCTGCCAGGGGGACTGGGAATACTGACCTCACTTATTACAGCCGTTGCAGGGGCTTTGTTCTTTCTTCTGATAAGAGCAGGTGCCTCCATCTATCTGAAGAAAAAGAACATTCGTACTGAGGCTCCTGAAGGGTTCGAGGACGAAGAAGAGGAATTTCAGGGCGGAATGGGCTGGGGTGATATTAAGCTTGCAGCCTGCATCGGTGCATTCCTGGGACCAGCCTCAACTGTTATAGCATTTTTTGCAGCTTTTATCCTTGGAGCGATCTCAGGTGGTGCAATGATGGTATTCGGCGGTAAAAAACGGAATACACCAATACCCTTCGGCCCGTTCATGGCTGTGGGAGCAGCACTGGCTCTCTTCTACGGAGAACCCCTCTGGAATGTCTACATGAACCTTCTTGGTTAAACTGACTTAACGCTCCAGAACAAAAAGGTCTGAAGTGCAGAGCAGTGCCCTGGTGATCTGGTTGTTTATTGCAATGTCCACAGGGTCACCAAAGCTGCTTATTACCGCTTCAACAGTGTTGTCCACAGTGTTTACTATTGCAAAGCCATGCCCGGGAACCGTGGCGTAAAAGTACTTGCCGTTACTGGTGACAGCAAGAGCAGTGGCCGGGTATGGAACACTGAATGTTCTTGAATGCTGACCGGTTCCGCAGTCGATGGCCCAGACCTCGTTCTTGCCGCCTGGGGAAACAAAGACCTCATTCAACGGTGTGGAGCACATCCCGTTCACTCCGCCATCCACCGTTGTTTCAGCCGCTGTGGAGAAATCACTGGTTGATATCTTGTAAACCTTGCCGTCGCTGTCGGCTATGAAGATGTAGTCTCCACCTGTTCCAAGGGCAGCGGCCACCGGATCGGTTGCATCTGTGGGACCAGACTTTGTTATGGTCCAGCCCACGGTCTCCACCTTGGCCAGGGTGCCATCGGCACATACAACAAAGATGATTGTGGAAGAAGGGCGGGGCACGATGAAGCTTCCAACCTCCGGAAGAAGAACCTGCCGGTATACCGTATAGATATCATTGGAAACCACATAGAGTACAGTGCCACCGATGGCAAGACCGTAGCCGCCTTCAGGGGAGCCAGCCACATCGGCAATGGGCACACCAAGTGGAATGCCTTCGCTTGCTGCAATGCCAGACTCGGAATCTATAAAGTACAGATAACTTCCTGCAGCAGTAAGGCCGTCTCCGTCTCCTCCAAGAAAATCACAGGCGGTGGGAGGTCCACCGGTATACACATCCTGAAGATACGAAAACGGAAATTCGCTGTAGATAGAAGGACCTGCAGGATCACAGCCTGCAATGACAAGAGCAAGAATTGTAATTACCATAATTTTTTTCATCGGTCATCCTCCAAGAAGTCGTTCCATATCTTCGGCATTAAGAGCCGCTTTCCCCATGTGACAGTTGTTGAAGAAAACATAGCACCTCTTCACATCCTTTGACAGGCTTCTAAGCTTGTTGGCCCATGTGCTCATTTCCTTATCTGAATAGAGATAGTCGTACCTCTCCTGTGTGTTCCCCCACCATTTGTCTGAATTCTTTCCATGCAACCTCAGATATGCGGTTTTCTCTCCGGCAAGCAGGCCGGTGTCCGGAAGTCCCTGCAAACCGGGAAGGTCAACCGATACAGGGACAAAGCCCAATTCGCGAACCTGCTCCAGTACCTCTTCCGTATACCATTTTTCATGCCTGAATTCTATGGCTGTTCTTCTGTCTCCAAGGTTGTCACGAAGAGTTCTCAGATAACTGAGTGAGCCCTTTTCAAGAGGAAACGACCAGGGGAACTGCGCAAGGACCATTCCCATTCTGTCTGAGGCGATGAACGGTGAAAGCATACGGTGGAAAGCTGTCCAGTCGTCTCTGGTTGCATCCCTAGAATGGGTCATTGAGGAATGGAGTTTCACAGAAAAGGAAAAACCTTCGGGAACGGAAGCCGCCATTCTTCCTGTGGAACTGTCAGATAGTATTCTGTAGTATGTGGAATTGATCTCCACAGAGTTGAACTTGAGAGCATAGAATTTGAGCCAGTCTTTCCTGGAGATGCGCTGCGGATAGAACACATTGAGCCAGTCCGGAAAGCTGTAGCCTGAGGTTCCCAGGAACAGCTTTGCCCCTCCTGCCAGCTGCTTTTCCTCTGCCTTCGTCTCAAACAGATCCATGATCAGCACTTCCTCTGAATGTATTCCAGAGACCTGGCGCTTACCATGGCCTTGTCGCCGTAGCGGTTCCTGACCCTGTCGGCGGCTCTGTTCAGTTCCACGGTCTTTTCCGGGAAAAAGGAGAGCTGTGCGCTCTCCGACGGGACAAAATGGCTGATGGATACACCTATGAGGCGGATCGGTTCATCTATGTGCTGTCTTGCCATTTTTTCTGCTGCTTGGAGTATTGTCTGATCCTGGTCGGTGGGAGAAGCAAGAATCTTCTGCCTTGTTATGCGTTTCATGTTTCGGAGACGGTACTTGAGTGTTACCACGCCACCCAGCCACCCTCCTTCCCTGGCGCGGTACCCGGTCTTCTGACAGACCATGGCCAGAGCCGGCATGTACTCTTCAGGGAGTGATACATCATGGCTGAATGTGTGTTCGTGCCCCATGGATTTCGGAGGCTCTCTGTAGCCGAAGAATCGCACCGGTCTGTCATCTATGCCCCTGGCATACCTGTATATTTCTTCCCCTCCGGAGCCCAGAATGGATCTCAGAACTCCTCTGGAAAGGGTGCGGAGTCTTCCAATCGTATCAATGCCGAACATTCCCAGCTTCCCGGCAGTGCCGGGACCTATCCCCCAGATAGCTCCCACAGGAAGGTCGACGATATCATCCGGCATCAACAGCCCTGCCCCCTTTGGTTTATTAAGGTTTGACGCCATCTTCGCCAGCAGCCTGTTGGGACCGCAACCA
This sequence comes from Candidatus Sabulitectum sp., assembly GCA_023145375.1. GTDB lineage: Bacteria > Fermentibacterota > Fermentibacteria > Fermentibacterales > JCC-6 > Sabulitectum. The sequence goes on from JAGLDY010000006.1 coordinate 3,797, forward strand.
ACAGTGCACCACAGAGAAGTGGCATCATAGACCGCTTTCTGTATCTCCCGTGCCCTTTTGATGATTCCTCCGGAAGTACCTGTGAGGTCCATAAAGGCTTCATCTATGCTTGTAGCCTGTACCCTTGGGGTGAATGAAAGAAGCACCTCAAAGACACGATTGCTGTATGTTTTGTAACGGGCAAAACTGCCTGATAGTATCACAGCATTGGGTACCAGATTCAGAGCCCTGGTCATGGCCATTCCCGCGTGAACTCCGTGCTTCCTGGCCTCATAGGTACATGAGGTTACCACCGAGCGGAAGCCTGGATCGCCCCCCACAATAACCGGTCTGCCGTGAAGTTCCTCCCTGCCCAGCAGCTCCACCGAAGCGAAGTAGGCATCCATATCAACATGAAGTATCCTGCGATCAGGCTCCACTTGAATACTCGCAGTCTATGATCCAGCCCATGGTCTCTGTGTTGAGATGAATCTCGTAGACATCGTCAGCGGATGTGCGAATCACGTAGTGGTAGAACTTCACAGTGCCCCGGCGACTCTCCCATGAAGATGATACCCGGACCACATGGTAGACCCGGTTCTGCCAGCGAAATCTGCACGGGGTCACACTGCCCCCTGTAAAGTGGCAGATCATCTCTATCCGTTCTCCCAGCTCCTGCAAGATTCACCTCCGGTATCTTTCTCCGAAGGTAAAATAGTATACATATGTTTACATGTCAAAAAGATTTAAAGCTGTGAGAACAGCAATCTTTAAGAGCTACCGAGTTTAGCCCTCAACCGAAACAGGTCCCTGATCGCTCTGGGAACTCTTTTGTGGAGCGCAAGTGGCGTTTCCCTTATCTCTTCCAGCTTGATGGGAAGCTCTCTAATGACAAGACCTGCACGCTGTGCCCTGATGATAAGTTCGGAGGGGTAAAGATCGGGCTCGTGCCCGCAAAGGGGAAAGATGGATGCCATGGAGGAGCGCTTCATTATCTTCGGACCATGGGTATCGGTTCCCTTGAAGCCAAGAAGCAGTCTTAAAAGCGATGTCAGTACCCTGGTAGCCGCCCTTCTGAGAAAGGGGCGTTTGTCATTTTTACCTGCAAGAACTTTTGACCCTTGAACCATGTCTGTGGAACCTTCAACCATTATATCCAGGCCTGTCAGCCAGAAATCAGTGTCAAGAACGTCCAGGTCATCCACAATAAGAATATCCGCTGAGGAACTTTCAAGTCCGTTTCTTACAGCATTACCATAGCTGGGCTCCCCCAGGGAAATCACCTTAAATCCCGGATTCTGAATTTTCATGGTATTCAAAATAGAGATGGTGGCATCGGTTGAACCGTTCTCGACAACTGTTACAGAGAAACCTTCTGGAAGTTGCTTCAGAACAGGTTCAAGCTGGCTTTTCAGTATTGTTTCCTCGTTGTAAACAGGTATTACCAGATCAACCGTTCCACATTTCTCGATCAGAGGCTGCAACTTATTCAGAAACACTCTTTGCCTTTCGGGATGCTATTCTGGCCACCACAAGACTGATCTCAAAAAGAATATACAGAGGAAGTGCGAGCATAACCTGCGTAAGGGGGTCGGGAGGGGTCAGTATGGCTGCCATGATCAGAAGACCCACAACAATGTGCCTTCTATATTTCGCCAGGGTACCCGGCTCAATAATACCGGTCTTTGTCAGAAACAAAACCGCAAGGGGTAGTTGGAATGCTGAACCGAAGATCAACAGAAAAGAGCCGATAAATCCTATGTATGCAGCAACACTCCATGCACCGTGAATGTTTCCCGTCTCAAAACTCTGGAACAGCAGCAGAGCAGGTTTACGCATTACAAACCAGGCAAAGGCTGCACCGCTTATAAAAAGAAAAGTTCCAGCTATGGTTACGGAGATCACACTCTTTCGCTCTCTCTGATAGAGACCTGGTGCTATAAACCTCCACATCTGAAATAGAAGAACTGGTGAAGCCAGAATGATGCCAACCGTTACTGAAAGTCTTAGATGAGCTGTAATGGCTTCTGCAGGAGCAAGTGCAACCAGTTCACCAGGTGACGAAGATGTTACATAATTGGTTATGTGCCTGCTGAAAAAAAATGCAATCGCTGTAAGAGCAGCAACTGTGAATACCATTATGAATATTCTTTTTCTGAATTCCTCAAGGTGATCCCAGAATGATCCCTCTTCAGCGGGCTTTACTGCCATGCTCTTTCCAGCAGTTTCCTTTCGGAGATCGGATCAAGTAGAACCTGCTCACAATCTTCCCACCCACGGGGTATTATCCAGATCCTTCCTGAGCCGGTTGTCTTCTTGTCGCTCTCAAGATGTTGGAGTATTCCCTGAAGAGTAATGCTGGAAGGAATAGTTGTTTCAATACCGAGACCGGCGGCAACTTCCCTCAATTCAACAGCAAACTCATGGTGTTCCCCCATTTCAGCTGCCACGGGAATACCCATGGCCACGGCGGCTCCGTGATCCACTTTAAAACCGCTGAGTGCCTCAATGCAGTGACCCACCGTATGCCCCAGATTCAGCAATCGTCTCTCTCCGGTCTCATCAAGATCTTCTGCAACGATTCTGCCCTTAACTCGCAGGCAGGCTTCCACCGCCTGGGAGTAGTCTTTCTTCAGCAGATATTCTACAATTCGTCTGTCTCCTATCACAGCAGTTTTCAAAGCTTCTGCAAGACCATTGACCATTTCTTCCAGTGGGAGAGTTTGCAGAAATTCCGGGCACACCACGATCTCTGAAGCCGGGTACACAGTTCCAGCCTGGTTCTTTTCCCCTGCTATGTTAACTGCGGTTTTCCCGCCTAGAGAAGCATCCACCATGCACAAAAGTGTTGTTGGGACAAGAGTAAGATTCACACCGCGCTTCCATGTGGAAGCGGCAAATGCCCCTGCATCGCAGACAGAACCGCCACCTATTACAACAACTCTGGAATCTCTCCTCAGTTTGGCCCTGCTCATCTCCAGCCAGAGTTTCTCAAGAATGTCCGGGGTCTTACTACTCTCTCCACCGGCAAGCACCACCTCATGCTCACATGACGGCAACCTCTCTCCGTAGATATCCTTTACTTCTGAATCCAGGATCAGAAGGTCCGGAGAAACACCAATGTCAGTGATCCTGCTTACTGAATGAACAACAGTTGAGCTGTCAGTGCGGGTAAAAGTGAACTCTATATTCATACGGACTATTCTTCTCCGCCTGTGAATGATGTCAGAGTGATCAGGCTGTCTGCAGACTGCATCATTACCATGCCAACATCCGGGGCAAGCCAGATGTTACGCACAGACATTGTTGTCTCCGGAGCGAAACCTGCTGTCTGTATCCAGTTGATAACCATTTCCTCCTGATGGATCCTGTAGCAATCACCCCAGCTACCATCCGGAGAAACCTCCGGACCGGAAATCGTCTGATCTCTTATCCAGGTATGGCTTAAAGTAACTCCCTGACTCACAGCCTGAGCACTTACTGAATCCCTGAATGTCATTCCGCTGGCAAGGGGCCACTGATACATGGTTACCCATGCCTGGTAGATGGGTACTTCAAATCCGTTGAACAGTACCGTGTGATCTTCATACTTCTCAAGTCTGCCGTCCTCATTGATCCAGTAGTTATAGTCTGCTCCTGACTGAAGCCGCCAGCAGGGTCGTTCTCCCACAACAGTCTGATCAATAACGGTAACTATCCTGCTTCCACCGCCTTCAATGGAGTATTCCCACGTGGCTCCGGCGGGTGATACAGGGAAGTAATCAGATGAAAGTCTGAAATAGAGAGGGTTGCTCTCGCATCCCAGAGAAAGGATGAAAAGCATTGAGACAAGTATTGTTACAACTCTTTTCACAGCTGAACCTCCCTTGAAACACCAAAGGTAAGTCTGAATGCGTCTCCCGGTTTTTCTGAAGCCATTATGCTCTCCAGGTCAAATCCAAGCCCGGCCCGCCAGGGAGAACCAAGGCTGAAATCCCATCTTATCCCGGCTCTCCAGAAGAGATCCCAACTGGCCGGGTCGATACCTCCGCCGGAGGATAACTGACTTCTGCAGTATCCGAACCCCGCAACAACACCTGGATTGAATATTACCCCATGTGGACGCAGGTAAAAAGAGGTTGTGACCATAGGTTTCAACTGAGTGAATGAGACATTTCCCTGATGGGCATCACCAAAGATTGCTCCTTCAAATCCAAGCCCTGCTCTGAGTTTCTCTGTGAACAGCCAGTCTCCGTAAAGACCACCGGCAAGTCCGTTGCTGAGGTTCTCACCCCAACCACCTATGGGCGTGCTACCTGCCCCTTCAAAAGCAAAATTGACCGTTCCAGCCATCAGCGTTGCAACAACCGTCAGGGTAATGATCATGGCCTTGTACAAAATGCCTCCTATACTTCAATGTAGGGTAATGCCTGGTAAGGCTTTCCCGCAAGAACTCTAAATCTTCCTTCGGCGACCTGATCGCCGGCTTTAAGAGCCAGGTCAACTGTGTTGTTCTCTTCGCTTAAATGAGCCGCAACACAAAACTCCAGACCGGGATGTACCAGCCGCCTGACAGCATCTGCTGCGGCATCATTCGAAAGGTGCCCCTCTTCAGATGCTATCCTCTGTTTCAAAGGCCATGGGTAAGATCCCTCCCAAAGCATATCAATATCGTGGTTAAATTCAAAGACCAGCCCATGGCATCCCTCCAGCATGGTCTGCACAAGTGGGCTGAATACTCCCATATCTGTGGCTATACCCAGCTTACGCCCTCCTGCAGTTACTGTAAAACCGCTGGGATCTCTGGCATCATGTGATATGCTCCAGGGCTCTACGGTAAAATGCCCGATCTCAACAGTATCACCATTTCTAAAGTACTCAAGACCGTGAAGCTTCTGTCCCGGAAGTTTTGATCCATGGATGGTTCCTTCAGTACCAAAGATCGGTATCTGCCACTTTCTTGCAAGTATCCCTGCGGCTCTTGAGTGATCGTTGTGCTCATGTGTGAGAAACAGGCCGACGGGGGTTGCTGCAGGTAATCCTGAGCTTTCAATACGGAGAAGGTGCTGCTTTCCACTTAGACCGGCATCCACAAAGAGCATCTGACCTTTGTACTCAACTGCAAGAGCATTGCCTGAAGACCCGCTGGCCAGCACTGCAAGGTTCAAGGTAAACTCACTCTGTTGAAGTACGCTGGAGATATGCCGTGTTCAGATGCTCCGGTTCCCCAGCCTCTTCCAAGAGTCTGTTCAGTCCCTGCAGGCAGAGAATTCAAGCTGAAAACACAAACCCCTCCGGCCCCCAGTGACAGCGCTTCCTGAGCACCTCTAAGGGCATTGGTCACTGTCTGGTTCCAGACACCTATTCCGTACACAACCTTTTCCGGATGTACCGATGTTGTTGTTGCTGCAAGCTCAAGAGCCCGCTCCGGAGATGAAGTGTATGCCATGGGGCAGACAAAATCCACAATCCCCTCTGATATCCAGCTCTGCCAGGGACAGGAAAACTCTGAAGCAGCAGAGTAAGGATTGGCCATCACAGCACATGAAAGAAGAATTCCAGGGTCCGTGGACCTGAGTGCAGCACGAACAGTAGCGACGGTTTCCGTTACCTGCTGCTGTCTCCAGGTGCTCCACAGCTCAGGGTCCTCCCCGGGAGAGGAGCCTGTGTCAATCTCAAAAAGCTCAAGCTCACCTGAGGAATAGCCGAAAGAAGAATTGGGATATCTTATGTAATCCAGGTGAATTCCCTGTACATTGTAGTTTTCTGCTATCTCAACAGCAATATCGGTGATAAAGTTTCTTACCCCTGGGAAAGCCGGTGAGAGTGTTGCCCCCACAAGACCAGCAGCTTCCGCCTGCTCCTGGGTATATGACCTTGAACTCCGTCCATTGCTGTGAGAGGTGAACCACTCTGGATGCGTGTGATAAATGTGATCCGGAGACTCAGGTTCCCAGGGTGCAGACCACACCAGATATGCATTTACCCACGCATGAACCTCCATACCCATGGGTCCTGCTTTCTGTATCACATACTGAAGCGGGTCCTCAAAACCTGAGAAATTTGCAGGAGGGATAAGATCAGACAGGTAGTAAGCCTCTGCCCTGCCAACCACCTGAACCATTATTCCGTTGGCACCTGCAGCCTGTGCCCTTGCCAGCAAATCATCAATTTCTTCAGGACTTGAAAGACCATCTCTTACAACCCAGAAGTATCTGCAGTTCTCCTCTCCGCTGGATACGCCTGTAACAAGGAGCAATACGAAAAGAAAAAGTAACTTGTTTTTATTTGAGTGAAGCACTGAATTCTTCCTTCTGTGGTCGGAGGAAAAGCTGTCCGATTGCAGTTCTAAGATCGGTCTCTCCGTCAATAATACTTCGCACCATTGATGTTATGGGAAGTTCCACAGAGAGTGTCTCTGCAAGGGAAAGCATTGCATGTGAAGTTGGCACTCCCTCGGCCAGGCCGCTCATTTTTTCCTCTCTCACCAGAGATTCACCAAAACTGCGGTTCCTGCTGAATCCTGAGAAGAGAGTAGCTTCGTAATCTCCCAGATGTGAAAGGCCGTAAACACTTCTCCAGTCACCTCCCGATGCCTGAACAAGTCTGGCAACCTCCTGGGGAGCGCGAGCCATTAGAGCACCTTTAAGCCCGCTCATTTTCATACCATCAAGCATACCTGCTGCTATGCCAACTACATTCTTCGCTGCTGCACCGATCTCGCAACCTGTTAGGTCGGTAGAGCGGTACATTCTTACAAGTGGAGAGCCCATTCGTTCAGTTATTCTTATTGATGCTTCCTCATCAAGAGAGCTTATCAGCATGCAGCCTGGAACACCTGCTACAAAGTCCTGAGGGTGACCGGGTCCAACCCAGATGCTGACAGAGCGCGGGTGCAATCCTTCCTCTTCTGCAACAACAGAGAGCCGTTTACCTGTGGATAACTCCAGCCCCTTCATGCAAAGCACAACATCTGTATCTGAAAGGTCATACTCCGCAAGCTGTGCTGCCAGCCCGCGAAAAAGCTGGGCAGGTACCGAGATAATTATCTGGTCTGCTTCAAGAGCTTCCTCAATATCCGTTGTCAGTTTTACAGAGTCCGGCAGTGTGAGATATGGGTTTGACCGGTTCTTCATAAGCAGAGCGAAGTTCTTACTGTCGGATGGCTCCCACCCTGTCACCTGATACCCTTGCTGTGCCGCATACCAGAGATGAAAACTGCCCCATCTTCCACAGCCAAGTACTGTAATTCTCATGCAGAAGGCTCCTTTCCCCGTTCCGTGCAATATAGTATTTTCAGCGTTTTTTTGACATTCCGCATTTTACGCAGTAACTTACACTGGTAACCCAATTTGAATGGAGACAACATGAAGCTGATTATCTTTGCGGTATTCGCACTTCTTCTTCTCTCTTCCTGCGGAAGTGAAGAAGAAGCACTGGTGGAGGAAGTTAACGAACCTTCATTTCCGGTAGATACCCTTGAAATAACAGGATACATCGGAGAAGAACTTGGTGATTCCACAAACACATTCGGTATTCTTGCAGATGCAGAGTACCACACCGATACCGGCAATATTCTCATTCTTGACAATGGCGCTTCCTGCCTCAAGGAATACACCTCGTCCGGGGAGTACATCAGGCAGATATCAAGGCAGGGCAGTGGCCCCGGTGAACTATCTTTTGCTTCCCTTGAGTTCTTTCAGATGGGCGGGAATGTTCTTGTTCTGAACATGATGAAGCAGGGATATGTGGTGTTTGATAATTCTCTGAACTTCCTTGAGGAAATACCACTGTGGACGCAGAACCCACCTATGCAGTGCGTGGCTGTTTCTGACAGCGTCTTTGCCTCTTACAAGCCGGATTTCGATAACAATTCTGAAGAAAGCTTTGTCATGCGCAGACGGATAGTTCTTTATCCGTATGCAGCAGAAGACTACGATCTGGTCCTGTGGGAAGACTCAACAGAGCTGACACTGAACGATCTTATATCCAACAGTTCCGATCTGATCAACGACTTCTTTCTGGGTATAACCCTGGGCGGCAACAGTGAATTGATCCTTTTCTCCCTGAAAGAGCCGGAGGATTATACAGTTCATGCCTGGTACCCTGATGGAAGCGAGGCCTTCACCATCACAATGCCTCTTGAACCAGTGGAAAAAACTCCCGAAGAGATTGCCGAGGAAAAAGCATACATGGAAGGCTTTTTCAGCCAGATGGGTGCACAGGGCATGGGTGAGTATGTCCCTGAACCCTACCATGACATGGTAATAAGTGTGGGTATAGGTCCCGACGGAAACATCTGGGTGCAGCGGGGCACCACTCCACAGCCTTTCTTCGACATCTTTGACCTGGAAGGCACACTTATCGGCCACAAGGTTTTCCCTGAAACCGGATGGACCTGGCGATTCTCACTGTGTCCTCAGGGTATCCTTGCCTGGGAAGATGACCCTGAACTGGGCTTCCAGCAGCTTTTCATGGTTCAGTAAAGACTTAAAAACAGAGGTCAGCATTACCCACTGGCCTCTATCTATCTATCTGATACAGTTTTATGCGGTTGACTCAACCACGATCACTCGCTATCTTGGCATTTAACGGAGCGTACAGTCTGGATATGCAGTGAATGGTTCTACTGTGTCCCGATTTTCTTAACCTGCTTCAACCTCTTTTTCATTCGACTGCCTGCCAGCTGCGTCTTTTACATGGGGCTTGTGTCTATCAAACATGTAATGGTCTTATGACTCTGGAGGTGGGATAATGAGAAAAAGCTTTCTTCTGCTACTTGGTGTAGCAGCACTTGGATACTCTGCGGGAACCTGGGTGGATACAACTTTCATACCACCATCCCTGGGTTTCGAGAGTCCTGTAATGGTATACCTTCCTGAAGGTTATGACCCTGAAGGAACTATTGACTATCCTGTTATTTACTGGCTGCACGGCTGGGGACACCACTACTTTCACAATTTCGCCATGCAGCAAGGTGTCCTGGACAGCCTCATTCTTGCCGATGCGATTGAGCCTGTTATCTGGGTCAAACCGGAAGGAGCCTGCGAGCCCTACAACGGAAGTATGTGGGTCAATTCCGCCCTGTATGGCAACTTCGGGGACTGCGTGACCAACGATCTTGTCGCCTGGACAGACAGTAGCTTCTGTACCATCGATAATCGGGATTTCAGGTGTCTGGCAGGGCACTCAATGGGTGCGAGCGGTTCAATGGACCTTGCACTGAGACACCCTGGTGTTTACAAGGCGGTTGCATCAGACGCAGGTCATCTTGACCTGCTGAAATTGCTGGAGCTTGCAGTTCCGATAGTCATCGGGCAAAGCCCTGAGACGGAACCACCCTACTCTTACGACTGGGGTAATGGTTTTTATACAGATGGCATGTTTCTTTTCTGCGGAGGCTACTCACCAAACATGGCCAGTCCTCCGTACTATGTGGATTTCATCATCGACGGATATGGTGACATCGTGGAAGGCGTTTACGATCAGTGGAAACTTCACAATCCATGCCATCTTGTAAAGGTGGAACCTCCTTCTGCTGACCTGGGTATCTTCTTCTGTGTCGGAGGTGGAGATGAGTTTCCTCTTGCCTGCTGTGAGAGTTATTCAGATACGCTCTCTTCTGTTGGAGTAGAGCACAGCTTCTTCGTGGATTCCACAACGGGGCATCCCATATCAAAGATCAGGTTGATCCAGATGATCCTTTTCCTGAACGGCAGGATGCTTGGGATCGATGAGGAATTTCTAGCCACTCCATCCGCCAGTATCTACCCTGCATCACCTAACCCGTTTACATCATCAACAACGATCTCCTTCCAGTTGCCGGTGGCCTGTAATGTACAACTGGATGTCTACGATGTATCCGGCAGGATAGTGAAGACTCTTGTGGATGAAGCACTACCAGAGGGCCTGAACCAGACCTTCCTCTCTGACCATGGACTCAAGCCTGGTGTGTACATTCTCAAGCTAACCACGCCAGGTGGAATTGTCACCGAAAGCTGCTTGCTTCTAAGGTAATACAGAAATGGGGCAGCCGGTTGGCTGCCCCATTCTTAATAACTGTTACCGGTAAATCAGTCTGTCAGGACCATCCTGCAGGTGGTGATCTCGGTGCCGGTTGCGGCGACAACGGTGTAAACACCTGTGGCCATTGATCCGGCATCTATGGTTATCATGTTCGATCTCTGTGACAGACCTGCATCCTCTGTGGCAACAAGCCTTCCTGCGGAATCGTAGACCTTAAGTTCAATGTTTCCACCCTGAGGTGCCTGAACAATGATGTTCAGATCGCCCTGCGCAGGGTTGGCTGCAGGAGTTACTGCAAAACCGGTCTGAACCTGGGCTGTTGTACCCCGGGCTACTCCAGTGGGGTTGGCCATGAAGACATGGACATAACCGTTATAGTCACTGGCCAGAATATCAGGATACCCGTTCCCGTTCCAGTCATCCACCCAGAGCCTGGAACCGGCGTAAAGGTCAAGGGGGCTTCCCGCACTCTGAATGGCTTCGTACCCGCTGAAAGCAGGAGCTGCATCAGAGCCGGTGTTCTCATAGTAGTAGATCTGAGCATTGCTCTCGCCCATTATGAGATCTTTCTTGCCGTCACCGTTCATGTCGTAGACCTGGGGGCAACAGCGATACCTGTTGATGTTTGATCCGCTGTTCTGAATGTAAGACCAGGTAGTGATGATCGGGTTTGTTGTGGTTCCCGAATTCAGATAAAGCCGTATCCCCTGTGAGGATGATTCATTCCCGATAAGAAGATCAAGAAGACCATCGTTGTTCCAGTCAACAACAACAGGTGCAGAGTTGTTACCAACATCAATAACGGTTCCACTGGCAGCCATGTGCCCCTGGGATGTGAGATCGTCAACTCCTGGGCCTGTTCTTTCAAAGTAGGTAACAAAACCGTTCCTGTCTCCCACAATGATATCGTCCATGCCGTCGCCGTTCCAATCCACAACCTGTGGATTTGTGGCTCCGGTGCATCAACCAGCTGGAAGAGTGATGGTAGTACCATCAGCCTTCAGCGCAGTGTAGCTGTTAAAAACAGGAGAATCGTTGGTGTTCTCATTCGCATAGAATCGAATGTTGCCGCCTGTGAAGATGCCAAGGACCATATCCTTGTTGTCGTCACCGTTCCAGTCTGCAATGCAGGGGGCTCCGTAGTAGCCCACATCGATCTGAGTTCCAGCACATTCCATGTAAAAATCCGATTGGTATGTGGGAGCTTGAGCCAGACACAGCCCCACCGCCACTAAAACCAGAAGAGGAAGAATCTTCATCTGAACCTCCTGAGAGAGTGTAACTTGATATTTTTCACGAAACACAATACAGAATAAGTATTCTATTGACTGGAGTCAATCCCCGATGAACTGAATTATCAGCCGACCGGGGATTCGTCTAAACATGGTCAGGGGCTTTAAAAACCGTATCCAATACCTATCTGGAAAAACGGAATAAAACGGGAATCATCATCGTTAAAGAAGTAACCGCCACCACCGACAGCCCTGAAGATAAAACCACCATCTGCCGTGTATCTGTATCCCCCGGTTGCAGAGACGAATTTTGCTCCGCTGGTGCCTCCGGAAAGTATACTTTCAAACATATCGTCAAACATACCATCGTCATCATCATCGCCATCATTATCAGGAACATATCCCAGGCTTCCCATTAATTCAAAAGAATTTACCATTCTGACATAGTTCAATCGGTATTCTGTCCAGAAAACAAATGTTCCTGCTGCTACTCCGATCTTGTTACTGGCATCTATTGAGTACTCATAAGCCAGTTCCGGGATCAATAATCCCGGGATTCCGGCGGAAACGGTCAGAGCGTGTCTTTTGAAACCCTCAGCTGCAACCAGGGCAGTAAGGATCAATAGGATAATAAGTGCTTTCTTCATTCAGTTCTTTCCTTTCAGTGAATGAACCCGTGGACAACTCCGTGACATCTGGATGCTGTGGCAATAAGAGACCTTCCTATCTTCTTTCTGGTTTCAGCAAGCAGTCTGAAGAGTTGTTTCGATGTTACCGCTCCAACTCCTGGGAGAAGCTGCTCAGACCGTACAATTATAACCCTGTAAGAGCTCAAACTGATCCTCTCAATGATCTTAAAGAGAGGCTCTTTCCTCTTCTTTTCTGTGGTGGGACAAAAGCCTTCAGGCTCTGCACAGGAATCCGGACACAAAAAATCACTCAATGAGGTGTAGATACATCTATCTTTTCCGGCGATCGCACCGGGAAGAAATTCCATTAGACGAACAGGTACCGGTATGCAGAAGCCAAAGTGACCAAGAACCCAGTTAAATGCCATATGAACAGGAATGCATGGTATGACAAGGTCATTCGGTCTGCCCTTCTCCAGATGTTCCTGAAGAAAATTAATGGCATCAGTCCCGGTATGATGTTCTCCCGGTATACCAGAGGGCAGGCTGGACATTGTGTCAACCAGATGGATATGGCTGCCAGGCCATTGCCTGTCTACTTTTACCGCGGCTGAACTGCCGAATTTCCCTCCGCCAAGGATATACACCCTGTCTGGAACCTCCGGTAACGATCCTCTGATGATCATCTGCAGCAATCACCTCTCTATACTAACGTTCATAGAAGTATAAAGTATACAGATATTACAACACCCGGTAAACAGCCTCAGTAGATGTCAGTGGTTCTTTTCCATCTCCGGTGGGACCACCAGTAAAGCTCAGGGTACTCCCTTATCATTTCCTCAAGAACCTTTGTGTACCGCTGTGTAAGTTCGACCTCTGCCTCATGTTTGGGCAGTTCCCTGTTGGGCATTAAGAATTCCTTAACAACAAATCGCTGATAAGGTCCCTTCTCCCTCACCATGAAACCGCAGGTAATGGGCATGTTCAACTTTACGCTGAAAGCGGCGGCACCTCTTGGGGTGGAAGCAGGTTTACCGAAAAAGTCAACAACAAGGCCGTTCTTGCCGGCACTCTGATCGCTGAGCCAGCAGACGATCCCCCCCTGTCTGGCTATCTTTATTATGCCTCTCATGGAGACATCCCTTGTGAGCAGCTTTGGACCCTGGGAAGAGCGCAGTCTGTTTATGTAGGCATCCACAAGGCTGTTCCGCTGCCTGCCCACAAGAAAACTGATATCCTTGTCCAGAAACACATTGGAAACTCCGTAGTATTCCCAGTTTCCGAAATGAAAGGTCAGCCCTATTATTCCAGTAGTGTGGTTGAGAGTTCTTTCAAGAGCATCTGTTCTTTCAACTGTTATGTATTTGTCAAAATACTTCTGCCCCATACGCCCCTGACGGATAAACTCCACCATGAACCTGCCGCTGTTGGCGTAGGAGGCTCTTCCAATTGTGTCAACTTCCCGGGGTGTTTTCTCAGGGAATGCAGTAGATATGTTAATTCTTGATACCCTTTTTCTTATCCCGAGAAACCATGCGATCCCACCGAGAAGAGCTCCGCCTGCAAGGGCACATCGAAGGGGAATGATGGAAAGGAAGAGACCTGCGGATCTTGTGAGGGCATACTCAACCTTGTGTGAAAATGTGACTTTGCGTGTCATTTTCAGTTCCTGCCGAAAGGAAGCTTCAGCTCCACGGCGTTCTCAGGGCAAAGCTCGTGACAGCAGAGACACATGATACAGGTTCCCTTCTTCATTCTTGCTCTTCCATTCCTTATCTCGATGGCGTCAACCGGACATGCCCTTTTACAGATACCACAGCCGGTGCACTTATCATTGGAAACTGGAGCCGTCTGCAGAAGCCACCGGGCAACCGGGCCCAGCCACCTGGGTATATAGTTAAGATGTGATCTGGCAGGAATATCAAAATCAACAAACTGGTGACTGCCGTGTACTGTTATGTCTGCAAAAGGCTTGCCAAGACCTCTGGAATACGCCTCTACATTGCTGTCAAGCTGGTCCCATGGAAGGCCGGCCATCTGAGACAGAACCATGTCCATATGGACTCCGTTCATGGCAACCGCAAGAAAGCCCTCATGCCGTCTTCTGCCATCAGTACTGGGACCCCTGCCATCCATACAGAGGATACCGTCGCTTATATGCATGCTGAAGTCTGCTATCTCGTGGAGGTCAACAATGTTCACAGCAAGGTCTACAGGGCGGGGGCTGCGCATGTGAAGCATGGCTTTCCCAAGACCGGGAACAATACCAAAAGAATTCTTTAATGCGTTGGTCAACCGGGTGTACATGTGAGTTTTGAACTTACACAGGTTTATTCTGCAATCGTATCCCTCAAGGATCGGAAGCGCTATATCATACTCCCGCTGATGAATTGTAATTCTCTTTGAACCTGAACCTTCAAAGCTGACCATTTCTGCACCTGAAACATCTGCAGCAGTTTGAAAACCGCAGTTTCTCCAGTATCTCTCTACGCCTTTAACTGCTCCTCCGGGACTGTCACCTATTGCAACATAACAGCCCCGGTCCCGGAGCAGAGATGCCACTGCGGCCACAACCGCAGGATGAGTTGTAATACCCCGGGAAGGATGCTTAGCAGCAAGCATATTGACCTTTAGCAAAACCCTGTCCCCGGCTGATGTGCCTGCAGGCCAGCCTCCGGCTTTTTCCACCATGGAAGCAATTGCCCTCTGTAGTCTTCTTACGCAGTAGAAAACAAAACCATCCTCGATGACAACATCATATTTCATGCTAACCTCAGTTGCAGCAGACACGGTTCTTTCCGGCCCTTTTTGCCTTGTACATTCTCTGATCGGCTATTTCCAGCAACTCTTCCCCGCTTCGGGAATCAACTGGAAAAGTCGCAACTCCCAGGCTGAGACTCACAAAACCCTTGGGCTGACTGGATGCATTTTGAATGCTCAAACTGGTCTCGATCACTTTCAATCGAATTCTTTCCGCAATATTTTCAGCCACCTGTTTGTCTGTGAGAGGAAGTATGCATACGAATTCCTCCCCTCCGTATCGAACAAGAATGTCCACATCCCTTAAAGCTTCGTTCATGGCCTGCGTAAGTTTTTGCAGAAGAACATTCCCCATGGGATGACCGAAAGAATCGTTGTAATGCTTGAAGTCGTCAATATCCATCATTATAAGCGAGAAAGAATACTCGTACCGCTCTGCTCGTTCAAACTCCTCAGGATATCGCTCTTCAAAAAATGTCATGTTAAGCAATCCTGTAAGCCTGTCCCTACTAGCCATTCTGATAAGCTCTGTCTGCTGTAGGGCCGTTTCAAGTACGCCAGCAGCAAAACCCAGTACATTGTTCAGTCTTCGGATATCATCCTTCTGAAATCTGTTCACCCGTGGGCTCTCAAGGTCAATGGCACCGATAACTCTTCCCCGACTCAGCATTGGGATCGCCAATTCGCTTCTCATATCAATTGGACCGGCAAGATAAAGATCCGAATGAAGGACGTCCGGGATGTTTATCATCCTTCCAGTCCTGACGGCTTCAGCAACCACACCTGGCTCGGATGAGTCCATGCTGATCTTCAAAGTTACCCCGGGAAGCACAACTGTATCTCTGTACCCCGACCCTGAAACCGCATGGACTGTCATCTTCTCAGGAGCAAGGGAAGAAGGAATCTCTGTCGCTGCCAGAACTGCGATAGCTTCATCAGGATAAAAAGTTTCCAGAGTTCTCAGCATTGTTCTGCATATCTCACCAGGCTCCGTCAGAGAGGTAAGATCTGCAGCAAGAGAGGCAATTGCATCTGTCTCGAGCTCAAGGAGTTTATTACTATTCTTAAGATTCCCAAGAATAGTGTTATCTGAAACCATTAGAGTTTTGCCGCCATACTCCGCGTGCCTCAATGAAAGTCCCAGATAACCTTCAGCATCCTTCAATGGAATTGTACTTAATTCAACATCACGTCTTTCCAGCGCAGCACTTACAATTATTTCCCTGGAGCTGTCTGGAACAGCAGCAAGGACTTCACTCATAGGCATTCCAATGGAAATGCTCTCCACACCGGGAATGATCTTTCCATTTCCATAAACAGCCTCTACAATACCCATCTCCGAGAAAGCAACTGACGTGGAAGATAGTCTTTTGAGTGTGTGCTCAAATGTGCTTCTGAAACCGTCAAATCTGCTTTGCGTGTCAAAATACCTGATAAACAAAGATAACTCATCAGCCAGCATCTTCAGTACCCTTAGACCGTTATCTGACGGGCGCTTTCTGGAAATGCCATTGTCGCACCTAATGATACCTGATACCTTGTCACCAGCTCTGATAGGTGTGTCAACATATGTAATACTGCCCACCCATGTTTCCCGTGTCTCCTGAAATTCAAGATCCCAGGAAACAACCTGTTCACCGGTGGACACAGCGACATCAACCGGGAGCCTGCCACCGTTACTGGATAGTTGAATTGATCTTCCCGTTATTCCTCTTCCTCTGTACGCAACAGCTTCCACAGCAGAGCCGGAGCGGTTCAGAAGGCCAACCCAAACCCTCTGAAAACCCAGCCCTCCAAGGACTGAGTTCACTACTTTCCGGCATGCTTCAGAAATTGATGTGACGCCACTCATGTCAGAGGCCAGACCTACAACGGTCTCGGTGGACTCAAGAGAGTTCTCCAGACTGTCTGCAACCATAAGCATTATTCTGTCCCGGGATACCGGAAGCCCTGCTTTAATACTTGAAGCTCTTACAGAACTTAAATGAAGCTTGACAAGCCTGACTATCTCACCGGTGGAAGTAGAATAATCAACCACTGCTACAGCAGAAGCACTAAAAGCTTTTCTCCGAACCATAGGGTTGATATCCGGGACGCTTATGATAACCGGCATTTCATCCCGGGAATACACTGAACCAAGAAAACGGGAAACTTTCATCCCGTCCAGTCCTGCAAGGATCTGCCCGCAGAGAACGCACCTTGGTCTCAGTGAAAGAGCTGTTGTCACAGCATCTATACCGTTGGTTGCTGTTTCTACAGAAAGACCCTCCTGAAGAAGGGCCTCCTCTGTAACTGCCAGCAGGGCAGGGCTACCCATGGCAAGGAGAACATCAATCCTTTTCACAGGCACCATTTCAGTACTTAACCGCTATTCAGAGTCCAGAACAGCCTGAGCAGCGGCAAGTCTGGCAACAGGGACTCTGTACGGTGAGCATGACACATAATTCATTCCAACTGAATCAAAGAATTTTATGGAGGAAGGGTCTCCTCCGTGTTCGCCGCATACCCCGATCTTGAGACCGGGTTTTGCTTTTCTTCCAAGGTCGATACCAATTTTTACCAGACTTCCCACTCCGGGTATATCCAGAGAGGCAAACGGATCTCTCTCATAGATTCCCATTCTTACATACTCACCAAGGAATTTACCGGAATCATCCCTTGAGAAACCACAGCACATCTGGGTAAGATCATTGGTGCCGAAGCTGAAGAAGTCAGCGTTTTCTGCTATTTTATCCGCAGTAATCGCAGCTCTCGGAATTTCGATCATGGTGCCGATCTGATAGTTGATGTAATCATCTGTCTTGCCCTGTTCTGAGAGTACGGTATCCACAACCTTCTGAGCCATCTCTCTGGCAATAGTAAGCTCTTTTACATTGCCCACCAGGGGGATCATGATCTCTGGAAGAACCCTGATACCCTCATCAGCCACCTTGACAGATGCTTCCATAATCGCTCTTACCTGCATGTCTGCAACTTCCGGGTAGATCAAGCCAAGTCTGCAACCCCTGTGACCCATCATAGGGTTAAACTCGTGGAGTGATTCAACCTTAAGGGCAACAGCCTCGGCTGTAACAGCCATAACCTCAGCCATTTCCTTCTGACCATCATCATCCTGGGGAAGGAACTCATGCAGAGGCGGGTCAAGAAGCCTTATGTTGCAGGGGCGTCCCTCAAGGGCACGGAATATGCCTTCAAAATCATTCCTCTGGAGAGGAAGCAGTTCAGCAATAGCTTCGTTGTATCTTGCAAGTGGCTTCTGAAGCTCTACCGTTAAAGCCTCTTTGTCGCCTGCTCCTGAATCGATCTTCTCCTGGATCCTCTTAACATCATCGGCGACAAGAATGAGTTTCCTGAACGGGATTATTCTGTCGCCCTCAAAGAACATATGCTCTGTACGACAAAGGCCAATTCCCTGGGCTCCGAATAGAACTGCCATCTCTGTGTCACGGGGGGTATCCGCGTTGGTGCGGACATCCATCCGCCGGAACTCATCCGCCCAGCCAACCAGTTTCTCATAGTTCCTGTACAGCACACTATCCTCTGCCTTCAAGTTGCCATGAAGAACCTGGACTATCTCGGAAGGACGAACCTGTACCTCACCTGAGAATACTTCACCGGTGAAGCCATCAATTGCTATAATGTCTCCCTCTTTAACTGTATATCCATCACAGACCATTATCCCTGCGTTACTGTCTATGTGAAGCTCATCGGCACCGGAAACACATGGAACTCCCATTCCACGGGCGACCACAGCTGCATGGCTGGTCATACCGCCACGGGCTGTGAGAATGCCTTTTGCAGCAGCCATCCCACCGATATCCTCCGGGCTTGTTTCCAGTCGGCAGAGAACTACCTCTTCTCCCCTTGCATTCCATTCCTCAGCAGTTTCAGCAGTAAAGACAGCTTTCCCGCAGGCACCGCCCGGAGATGCATTAAGACCCCTGGTAAGAAGGTTTGCAGAAGCTTTGCTCTCTGATCCCAGTACAGGTGCGAAAAGCTGGTTGAAGCTCTGAGCAGGGACTCTCATAACCGCTTCCCTTTTGTCAATAAGACCTTCTTCAGCCATATCAACAGCCATATTCAAAGCAGCAAAAACCGTACGCTTTCCTGTTCTGGTCTGAAGGATGTAAAGCCTGCCATTCTCGATGGTGAACTCAATGTCCTGCATATCAAGATAGTGCTTCTCAAGTCTGACTCTCAGGTCAAGAAGTCCTTTGTAGGACTTTTCATCTGTTTCCTCAAGAGTTGATATGGAAAGAGGTGTGCGAATACCGGCAACAACATCCTCCCCCTGGGCATCCATAAGGTATTCTCCGTAGAAAACATTCTCTCCATTTGCAGGGTCGCGGGTGAAACAGACACCGGTACCAGACTCCTGGCCCATGTTGCCGAACACCATTGCCTGAACATTTACTGCAGTTCCGATAAGCCCCCTGATCTCGTTGATCTCGCGGTAGCGAATTGCCCTTGAATTATTCCAGCTGCTGAAAACAGCATCTATTGAAAGTTTCAGCTGTTCCCATGGGTCTTCGGGAAAATCACTGCCGATAGCTTTGCGGTAGATATCCCTGTAAAGCGAAACAACCTTCTTGAGATCATGGAGATCAAGATCAGTGTCGAGTTTGACTCCCTTTTCGTTCTTCACACTGTCTAAAGCGTGTTCAAAGTCGTGATGGGGAATATCCATGACAACATCGCCGAACATCTGCATGAATCTTCTGTATGAATCCCAGGCAAATCTGGCGTTTCCACTGCGCTTGGCAATACCATCAAGGGTTGCCTCATTAAGACCCAGGTTAAGCACTGTATCCATCATTCCAGGCATTGATACAGCGGCGCCACTTCGCACGGAAACAAGCAGAGGGTTATCTGTGTCGCCGAATTTCCTGCCAAGCTCCGCTTCCAGGATACCGATACCCTCATGAACCTGCTCCTCAAGCCCAAGTGGCCATGATGAGCCAGCTTTGTTGAAAGCATCACATGTTTCCGTGGTAATAGTGAATCCCGGAGGAACAGGCATGTTGATCTTTGTCATCTCGGCGAGGTTTGCACCTTTTCCCCCAAGAAGCTCTTTCATCGAACGGTCACCATCGGTTTTTGTAGAACCAAAATAGTAGACATACTTCTTACTCATCTTTACCTGTTCCTTCTAGTTGGGACATTATACTAATTTAGCGTTTATTCCATATGTTACATGAATTATTACAAACAAGACCGTCTGAGAAACAATCGGTTTCCCACTACTCAACCGTACTAATATAACAATCTAAGTGGATATTGTGGTTACTCGCTATTATCTTTTTTACGCCAGATATATGCGACAAATTCTTCGATCTCCCGTCGTTGAACCTCATCAACCGGAGTAACTCTTTCAAAGACCCAGGCCGCCGCGTCTGATGCACTGTGAAATTCACCACTGCGGGAACCCATATCAGCGAGGATCACAGCTATCTCATCCATGCGGGCATCCCGGAGCAGATCAGACCCCTCGCTTGCCAGTCTTTCCATAGGGTTAAGATTGGTTTGTGACAGTTTCACTGATTCCCGTAGCATCTGATAATGCCCTCTAAGCTGTGAAACAGATACACCGTATTCACCTGCAAGCTGCTCCTGGGTAAAATGGGGTCCGTCTCTGGTAACTGCATATTCCAGTGCGGCAGCCCAGGTCTCCGGCTTCCGTCCTGACGGGGTATTCACAGCGCAAAAACGGCTCCATGCATCTGAAGCCACCCTGGCAATCTGGGAAGAATAACCGTGTAGTCCCAGCATACCTGCGGTCATTCCAGGAACAACATCTGCAAATGGAAGATCTGTCTTTTCAATAGCACTCCGCCTCATCTGGACTCTAAGTGCTTCTATTCTAAGCAGACTGTGCTCTATCTTTTCATCATAAGGTGCAAGTTCCTTTGCCTGCAGGAGAAGATGCAGGCTCTCCTCCAGTCTGTCCCTCTTCGCCTCCAGCAATGCAAGATAGGTAAGAGTTGAAGGAACGCGGTATCTTTCTTTCCTTGCAACAGATAAAAGGGTCCTCTCGGCTTCGGCGTCCCGGTGAAGCATAAGAAGGACAAGCCCCTTTTTCCTGCTGGCATCCACATCTCTCGGGTATAGTTTCAAAAAGGACTCAATTGATTCAAGAGCTGTCTCAAAATTGTCCAGTTGCAAAAATACATCTGCAGCCAGGAGTAGGGCAGCAGCTCCCGGGATACCATGCCATTTAAAACTGGAAAGCCTTCTTGAAGCAGCTCCAATCTCTCCCATGGACAGATCAAGACGAGACATCTCCAGAACAGCCAGATTTTCATCCGGAGTGTTCCTTACAGATACATCCTCCAGAAGTCTTTCCAGACTTTCCCGCGCCTTCTCGGCGTTCTTACTTTCACGGGCATCCTCCACCTGCTGCCATAACCATCTGATCTTGTCGTTTTCCATGAGTTCCCCAGACTGTTGTCAGTTAACTGTGGCAAGCACTCCTGTTACAGAAGATGTCTGTCTGAACGGTCCACCCTCTGTTTCTGCTTCGATAAGATAAATGTAAGAGCCAGAAGCGGGAATGTCACCATCTGCATCAAGACCGTCCCACAATATCTGGCTGTACCCTTGAGAACACTGTTTTGAAAATCTGGCGATACTTCTACCTGCGGTTGTAAATATGGAAACGGTAACGAAGGCATTTGAGGAAACGGAAAAACTGAAGCATCTCTGGCCGGAACCGGGATTCGGATACACCAGGTACTGCTCGATGGCTACTTCACTCTCATCGGTGGAGTTAACATAGAGAGTATCAGTAGAGATGTTACCCACACCGTCCATGGCTCTTAGAATGAACTGATGCCGTCCGGATGCAAGTCCGGATACCGCATGGGCAAGCTGGCCGGTTACAGTGGAACCGGTGTTGTATGTAAATGATTCACTCACATCAAACTCTTCATTATCAACAAAAAGCTGGATGCTTTTCCCAGTTCCGCCAAGAAAAGTAATTCCGCTTGGATCCGAGAGTTCAGCTTCCAGGATACCTTCTCCTGTAATGGTGGGTTCTTCAATACCATTCTGCCCGCTGATCCACATGGATATATCAGGTCCCTGATAGTCTTCCGGAGCATCTCCCTGAACAAGGACCATTGGGGCATCCGCACCCAGTTCAACCCCTCCGGGCACAACAGCGGCTCCATCCACTCTGGCCAGATCACCTGTACTGCATGCAACTGGAAGAATGCATTCTGCGGTGAACTCTCCACCGGCAAGCGGGGCTCTTCCTCTCCAGGCAGTGCCACCCTGATGGAAATAGTTGATGACTCCTCCTGACAGCATTGTGTACTGAACAGGAATATCTGATTCGGATATCTCTATTAAAGCCAGACCTTCTGAAGAAACTCCACTACCTGTCACAGTGTTGATCTCCCCTGATCGCAGGGTGTCTCCCTGAAGCTCCACATTGAGATCAACAGCAGACATGGGAAGGATCAGATCGGGAAGTCCCATGAGAACATAGTACCTTGAATTTCCCGCCTTGTGAGCAACCAGTTTACCCGCCCAGAATGAATAACCTATGGAATATCCACCCTCTGTAAGATATGGGATCAAGCCCTCGGCGTAGCTGAGATTTGATGGAGAAGTGGTACCACCGGTGGCTCCAATGGTTGCAATTGCCCCTCCTGCAGGATGATAAACAAGTTTTTCACCGATACAGTCAACACCTGGGACAAAAAACCGGGAGACATCACAAGAGAGGAACATTGCCAGAGGCAACCTGGGGCCATTTACAAGTGCTGCGGGGTCTTCTCCCAGCATTACCTTTTCATTTGCTATCTGATTCGCCGAGCCATGCCCCAGATAAAGCATGGCTCCCAAACCTTCATTCCAGAGTTCTCTAAAAGCGATCCTGGCATCAGGTTTATCAGGGTGAACACCTCCGGGAACTGTGCCTGTAGGCCAGGGAAATTCTATAAGATAGAATTTCTTCGGGTTCACATGATGGGGAAGGCAGTTATAGCATACTTCTTCCATATCCTCTGTATGAACACGCTCGCTGTATGACCAGTCCGACCATTCGTCATCTGGAAACAGAACAAAACGACTGCTCCAGCTGCCACTTCCCTCACCGGCATTGAACAGAGCACTCTTAGCGCTCACTGCTCCCAGGCTGGAAGCATCCCCTGCAGGGATGCGTGCTATCGGGATCTCAGGATAAACGGCACCGGGATGTACCTGGACAAACCAGTCATCCTCTGCCCATGAGGGGTAATTCCCTGAGTTGATAAGAAAGATCATGGCTGGAACCAGGTCAGGGAGCGTAGTGGAATAGCCCAGAGGATCATAATGAGCGTCACCGGCCAGGATCACAGTACTTAGAGGAGTTGTCCACGAGTCCATTCCCCATCGAACAGCTGATCTGATAGCTCCAGGATCCTTTACACCCTGTCCAAACTCATTGTAGATCTCACTGGTGGTGGCAGTAACAACCACAAGACCCATGCTTTCCATGATATATCTCAAGCCCGGCGCATGATCGGCAAATTCATCAGGGACCACCAGAAGGCGGTCTCCGGATGAGACAGTGCCTGCAAGTCTGCCGGGAGATGATGGAACTATAGAGTCTGGAGAAAGCCAGCTGTTCTCTGTGAGCACCATAACTGATGTTGAATCCTGGATCTCAAGGGAGAACTCAAGCGAACCGCCTGTGTGTTCAGCCCCTGATATGATCCCGGGGTTCATCAGTTCTGACACGTCAAAAGCCTGACTGCCGCCGGAAAATGAAAAGTTGTACCTGCCTGAATCTCCAGGGAGGAAAAGCCTGCGATGAGAAGCTGTTGTAGACACAGGGTATGTCAGCTCAGCAAAGTCCAGATAGAAGTCTGCAGAAGGATCAGTTGAAGAGAAACTTATCTGAAGCTGATCAAGCCCGGAAATGTCAACATTCTGGAAAACTGCCTGTCTGGAACCGGAACCGCTGAACTCAACGGTACCTGAACCGTGAAGAGTGACCTGATACACAGATGATTCTGTCACCGCAAATGCAAGGGTAACATCTGCTGTTCCTGCCACACTGCTGAGGTTCAATGGAACCGATGTCTGCTCACCGGAGTTGATCTTCTTCCAGAACCACCCTGTTCTCAGCTCGTATCTGGGCATCCAGTAACCGCCATCCTCCAGATGGACAGTGTGTTCTACAACACTACCCCACTGAGGGGAACTGTCAGGAGCTCCTGGAATGCTCTGCATTCTTGCCCCGGATTCAGAACCCCAGGTCAACCAGTAGATCCTGTGTGTTGCATACCTGTGGTACAGCCATTCAAGGGCTCTTTCAAAATACTCAAATCTGTTCAGCCCCCCTGCAATGAATCTTACTGTATCATCTCCATTGAACAATCCATCTCCGTTAATGTCATCAACCAGTATCGACACGGGAAGAAGGGAATGTTCTGTCTCATGAGTCATGTCAAACTGTCTGCCCGGGCCTGAGAAAAGGGCAATACTCTCCACTGGAGATCCGCTGACAACACAGCCGGAGGACTCAAGCTCCCGGCAGGTAATTTCATATCCCCCGGTTTCCTCAACTGCAATACGTGCCCAGGGTTTCCCCCAGAACGAGCTTGTCGCTCTATTCCCTGATGCCGGCCAGTATGTATCTCCCTGGGCAATCCCGTAGAGAAGATGAGTTTCAGGGATACTGATTCCTTCAGCGACACCATCCCACACAAGGGAAACATCCACCGATGAATAGAAAGCATTCTCCGTAAGTGGATAAATATTAACAACAGCCACCTGAGTTCCCGCAAGAGGAAAGACGCCTTCCAGCTCTACCGGTTGAACAAAACGGTCTACCGGCGTTACTGGAATTGTATGGGCATCAAGTCCAGACCCTGTCAGTACACCTGCCCTTGGGATTTCTCTCTGTGAAAAAGAGGCGGATGATGACACAACAGAATAGCTGAGGACAGGTTCAGCGCCATGGGGAACTGGAATGAACAGTGTTTTTACCGGGTACATTGGAACACCTGGGTCCTGAAGGTTAACTGTAGCTGAGATAAGAGGAATACCACTGCGGTTGATCCGTGGAGGGTCGAATTGGAAAGTGCCACTCCATGAGGCTGCAAGAACAGCAATCAATGGGAACAAGGTCATTTATTCTCCTCCATATCAACCAGGGCCGGCAGGATCTCTCCGGCCTTTCCTCTAATACTGATAACATTTTCTCCCTGAGGCAGTTCCGTTCTCGCAGGATTGATCTCAATTACAGTTGCTCCATTTTCCAGAGCAGCAAATGGTACTCCTGCTGCAGGCCAGACCTGTACTGAAGTTCCTATCACCATCATCAAGTCGCACTCCTCCGCCAGTTTGTAAGACCTTGAGATCACCTGGTGGGGCAGTGGTTCTCCAAAGAGCACAATATCAGGTCTGAGGATAGCTCCGCAGTCAGGGCACAGAGGCGGAAGATCCTGCAGTGACTCAGGGTTGAGCTCAGTAAAGAATCCACACCTGTCAAGGCAGGACGCGGTTCTCATCGAACCGTGAATCTCAAGCACATCAGTCTGCCCGGAAAGCTTGTGCAACCCATCCACATTCTGGGTAATTACCGGAAGAGTTCCTTTCTTCTTCTGCAGGAAAGTAAGAGCCTTGTAACCGGCATGGGGTACGATCCCGTCACCGGTGATCAGCCTCATTTTGTACCATTCCCACACCACCTCAGGGTCAGATCTGAGCCCCGAAAGGGAAGATAGCTGCTCCGGACTATACTCTTTCCAGAGGCCTTCTTCCCCGCGAAAGGTTCTCATTCCACTCTCCCTGGACATGCCTGCTCCGGAAAAAACAACTGGATTGCGACTTTCCCTTAGAAGCTCCGCTGCCCTGCTGATCATGGACTGACCACCAGAATATCATTAACAGATGAGCGTCCAGAACTGCTTTCAAACTCAATGGTATATATGTATGCTCCAGCGGCTATTGTATCTCCATCTGAATCCATACCGTTCCAGATGAGCTGACCCGCTCCATTCTGTACAACCGTCTCTCCGTGCCAGACCGGTCTGCCGGCAACTGTATACACTGTGGCCTCTACTGTTCCAGAGGATGAGGTGGTGAAGAAGAATGCCCGTTGACCTCTCACCGGATTGGGGAAAACTCCGGTTTTTTCCAGAAGAGGCGCTTCTCCCTGTAAAACGTTAAAGTTCAGTACAGACTCTCCCGTGTTCTTCATGCCATCCCGGGCTACAACTTTTATTTCGTGAATACCAGGCAGAAGATCAGGCATGGTGTAATCAAGTGAACCGGTGGTGTAACTGCCCTGGTAGTAGGTGAACAGGTCCGTAATGTCTTCATACTCGCCATCAACGGAGCCGATTATTATGGATCCGGCGTCATCACCAAGAATGCAGATACCTGAAGGATCGGAAAACACAGCATGCATAACAGCATTCTGGTAAACAGACGGTATTCCCTCTCCTTGAGCAGAAAGAAAACTGAGTTCAATGTCCGGTCCTTCCGTATCATCAATGTAGTTACCGGTGTCTATAAGAGGAACAGGCCATGAGTAGCCTGTCCCAAGTTCAAGGCCGATCCTTCCTGTGGCATCAGTTCTGGCAAGAGAACCTGTATCTGCCTGAAGGGGAACAAAGAAATTCACGGGAATGTTTCCCTGAGCATCGGTTGAAAGGATGGCGGTGTACAGTTCTGAGCCATAGCGGAGAAACTCTATGGTAAAATCATCAGAGAGAGGACTTACATAGAGTACCGTGTCAGCACTCTCCCTGCACCGGAAAAGGAAGGAAGACTCTTCAGGGAAAGAAACATTTACAGTGTTCACCAATCCCCTCTTTAAAGTGTCTTCAGGCACAGCAGAGTATCCTTCCGTTTCTGCGGCGGGGAGGGTTATTCCTCCATCACCCAGGACAGGGTACAGAAAGTTGTTGTGGTTACCGGTGGCAAGCTGGGAAAGCCAGAGCGCTTCAGCAATGGTAAAAGAACCCTCATGCAGTCTGCCCATCAACTCTGCTGAAAATGTCTCGTTTGGCCCGAAATAGCTTCCACGGGTACAGGCAATGGAAGCAGAAGCTCCCCCGCCGGGATGAAAAAGAAGTATCTCCGCAAGACAATCACCGGCGGACAGATCAAAGAAGCCATTATCACATGAGAATGAGTTGTAGAGGAAGTACCTGGGAGCATTGTTGAGCTGACTGACCATGGCTGAGGCAAACAACTTCTCATTGGTCATCTGGTCATAGGATCCGTGGCCGAAAAAGGATGTATAGAGCACTCCTTCATTGAGCTGAGCTATAAAGTCAGCCGAAGCTTCAGGCTTTGTTGGATGCACCCCTTCAACGGTGGTGCCAGGAGGCCACGGATACTCTATTTCGTAGAGTTTAACCACATTAACCCATGGAGGGATAATGCTGTCTGAAAGAAATTCACAAGTTGCCGTGGCTTTGTACTCTGTCCAGCTGTACTGGCTCCATTCATCATCAGCAGCCAGCATCACCGTGTTAGCCCATGGGCCAAGAGTCGTTCCGTCCCCCAGAGCCACAGCCTTTTCAGAGGCGATAAGAAGTTCATTCATTGTTGAAGCAGGTATCCTGGAAACAGGGATCTCAGGCACTTCGCCGCCTTGGTGAACTGTGGTAAAATAAGAGTCTCTGCAGACATTTGCCCCGACGGCAACATAAACGGGAGCAATGGTTTCGTAGCCTGTGGAATACCCTAAAGGGTCGTTGGAGCCATCGCCGATAAGTAGAAGTGCTCCAGGTGGATCAGGCCAGGTATCAAGAGCCCATCTCACAAGGGATCTTACTGTTCCCGGATCAGAGACCCCCTGGCCGAACTCGTCGTAGACTTCCCTGTAGGTTGCAATGAGAGTGGATAAACCCCTGGAAGCATAGACAGATTCAAGCACTGCAAGACCGTCAGCAAGGATATCTGGGACAATTATGATAACATCTGCCGGCGTTGAAGCTCCGAGTATCCTTCCAGGCTGGGCTGACTCTATGGACTCAGTGGAAAGATAGTGATCCGGGTTCACTGCCATGAACGAGGACAACTCACCATCCAGCGACATTGACACAAGGGCCTGCTCACCATCCAGTGACCAGTCTATCAGTTCAACAGGGTGGAAAGGATCACTGACTTCAAAAATACTCGTCTCAGAGGAGACCGAACCAAACCGAAGGGAGTGGACGCCCGGCGTATAACCAGTCAGGTATACCTTATAACCGGCGGAAACTGAGAGGTCTACAGGTAGTAGTATCTCTGCGTAATTAAGGTAGGAGTTCTTTGAGTGATCATTCCAGATATTCAGCATGTTGCCACCCTGAATAACGACAACACTGTCAATTATGAAAAGCTCTCTCTGTTTGTTACCAGTAGTGTCCAGGATTGAAACATCTTCCAGGTCCGCCCATACATGGTGTGTAGATGAAGTCTCGTTAACTACAGCAAGACGAACAGTTGCAAGGTCTGAAGAAAAAGGTACGCTGAGATAGAAGTACCCGGTAAGATTCTCATGAAGAAAGCCCCATACCCACCCTGTCCTGTCTTCCACGTACTCCCAGAATATCTCCTGTTCATATCCGAAGGGAATGATCCCTTCCTCTATTTCAGATCCGCCTGCAGGAGCAGCAGAAACATGATCTATCCTGACACCATTCTCCCCGCCCCATGTGAGCCAGTAGCTGTTGCTCTCGTCATATCTGTGGTAAGACCGGTGCAGTGAATCAGCGGTATGGTTCCAGTGCCAGAGCCCCTGGCCGAAGAACACAAGAGAATCAGAAAGGTCGAAGACCCCATCCCCTCCATCGAAAACAGAGATAGAGACAGAACTGAGCTGATGGTCCTCACCGGGAGTATCCGGGTCAAACATTTCTCCAGGTCCGGAAAACATTGCAAGAGAGGCGGACGGAGCGCCTGTAATCATGCATCCTGAAGCAGCCAGCTCCTCCCCGGTAACACTGTGGAAACCGCTGTTCTTTACCTTAATTCTGGCCCAGGGCTTTCCCCAGAACAGGCTCTCAGGGGATCTTTCTCTGCAGGGCCACCAAACCTCTGCATCAGGGCATAGTTCCTGAAGAAGGGTTCCCTCTACGGATCTGCCCCCTGAGGCATCCTGTACTGAGAGAGAGTACGAAATTTCTCTTGCATACCTTGAAGGAGATCCATAACAGAATGGGGAAATAGATATCTTAGCCAGGGTGGTTCCAAGCAGGTGAATGACCTCAACCGAAACAGGGGGGTGCTCCGAGGGAAATTCAACCGGTAAGTGTGTAACTGTTGTTCCCAGCCCACCGCCGGAGAAGAGAGGATTTGAAACCATCATGATGGAACGGTCCCAGCCGGTGTTACCAACAGCACCAACAGACCATTCAAGAAAAGGGTCCCAGCCAGGAGGTACTGGGACATAATGAACAGAAACCGGAAGCAACCCCCCGTTATCCATGGCAATGGAGAACATGTCCGAAATGGTAATACTGTTCAGACCATCAACTTCGACCAGGGAAGGTTCGCCAATCTGCACTGTAGCAACATGTTCCATGGCGATAATTGCAAGAGTCAGAAGAATCCCAGACAGAATAACCTCCCTTAATCAGTGACCGGTCAGTTTTGATATATAATCAATACTCGGGAAGGTGAAGGGAGGTTCCAATAACAACACTATCCTGGCAACTTGCATGGCGCTACTTGAGACGCCACCCAAAGAGAAAAAGACTTGCCTTTGCGTCTGTTGTAAGCACCGCAGGTGTTACCCTGGGCGTTGGCGCACTTGTGGTGGTAATGAGTGTTCTTGGAGGGCTTGAGGAATTCATCAGTAAAAGTGTAAAGGCGGTTGATGCGCCTGTTGCGATCCTTTCAGACAACTCGTTCCCGGTTTCAGATGATTCAACATTTATCTCCAATTTGAGTTTACTCCCCCAGGTACACTCTGTATCCCCCTTCATAGAGGGAGAGGCCGTTGCGAGAATGCCGTCAAGAAATATTGAGTCCGGTTGCCTGGTGCGGGGGATAACTGAAGACAGCTTTCAGGAATTCGGACTGGATACAATGCTGATCTGGGGTTCTTTCACCGGTCTAAAGGATGATGACCTTCCAGGGGCTGTACTGGGAGTGTACCTTTCAGAAGACTTCATGCACAGCACCGGTGACACCATCCTGTTCTTTCCCCCCACAGCCTTCTTCTCCAGTGGAAGAACAGGCGTTGGAAGGGCTGTGCTCACAGGCTCCATTGAGACCGGGCTTCCGGTAAATGACAGAAAGATAGTCTACCTGCCCCTGGAAACAGCTGCACGAATGTTCCTGCCCCGGGGAGGATACACAGGTCTCTTCATAAAGCCTGAAAAGGGCTTTACCCAGGAGCAGACAGTGAACGCCGTTGAAGAACTCATTCCAGATTCCATGAATGTGAGCGTTCTTACCTGGCAGCAGAGAAACCCCGCTCTTTACGCGAGCCTGAAGCTGGAAAGACTGGGCGCTTTTGCCGCCATTCTTTTAATAACCCTGGTGGCATCATTCAACATTACCGGAACCATAGCCCGAAGCGTTGTTGAAAGAAGACGGGATATCGCTGTGTTGAAAGCCATGGGAGCAAATCGAAGACTTATTCTGCGGGTATTCCTGTGGGAGGGATTGCTTGTGGGGTTTACAGGGGCCATTTCAGGGATTGCTCTGGGGTTGGCTGGCTGCTGGCTCATTACATCTACGGGCATACTGCAACTGCCTGATGTTTACTCATTTCATGATTCTTTCCCCATGAGGATATCCTTCCCTGCAGTATTCACTGCTGGAGGTGCAGCAATAATTATCAGTCTTCTGGCAGCACTTGTTCCTGCAGCCCGCGCTTCCACCCTTGAACCTACAAAGGGCCTCAGACAGTGATTTTGTTTCTTGCAATACTGAGCTTCTCCGTTTCCCCTGCAGATTCTGCCAGAGCATTGATCTCAATTCGCACCATCCCTGATGCAGCTATCCACTACGCACAGATGGCAGCTGCTGAGGACGGGAGCTGGATGCTGGAATTTGGCCGGCTTCTTGAAACTTCAGGGCGATTTGAAGATGCTCGCAGGATCTATGGTATAGCACTGGGGAACAGCTCTTCACAGGAGACTTCCCACTGGCTGATAAACAGAATACAGGGAGTATCTCCCATCGACACAACACTGGTTATAACAGCTTCTGTTATCAATACTGGTGATATCACCGCCTGGGGTGTTCAAGTGATCCTTCCCATGCCGGTTCCAAGCCCCCCCCTGCAGGACCTTACAATTCTACGAAATGACTTCACCTCCTCCGGAGGTCTTCTCACCGCATACATTCCCTTTCTTGCCCCGGGACATACAGTTGATCTGTCTCTGACGATAAACATATTTCAACAGCCCGGTTCAGCGAGACCTGTGACAGAATCCATAAGTGATGAGACCCTGTCCTGGATAACCGGAACCATAAGATCCATGACTGTTCCTTCCACTCTTCCGGGCCCGTGCGTACCTATGAGTGAGGAGATGGCAAGGCTTGCAGAAGAACAGGGACTGACCATGAGGGTTGAAGGCGGGCTGATCCTGGACAGAACCGGCTGTATCTTTCATGCCTGGAATGTGCTGGAAGAGCATGAAGTCAGGATCGATCCTCTCCTTTTCAAGGAAGATTCTCTGCTCTCCATAGCACACAATCCCACAGATGTAATCCCCCTCTGGGATCTGGGACCGACTGATGGTTATGAATTGAATCTGCTCTACAAGAACCCGAACTGCAGGCTCCAGGGTTCCCTGAGTGCGGAATTGAGATAACCCGCAGGAAAGACCAGAGAAAGAAGAAATGAAAACATATCTTGAATGCTACCCCTGCTTTCTGAAACAAGCTCTCAGCGCAGCGAGAAGAGCCGGCGGATCAGAAGAACAACAGCTTTCCGTGATCAGAGAGACCATGAAAATTCTGGACGTGCTGGATCCCGGGGCAATCCCCCCGGAGATAGCCAGACATGTACACAGTCTGGTACGAAAGGAAATTTCCTCCGTGGACCCGTACAGAGATGCCAAGAAGCAGAGTACAGAGCAGGCCCTGGCTCTTCTGCCAGACCTCAGGGAGCTGATCGATAACTCCTCTGATCCGATGGATACTGCTATACGACTGGCAATAGCAGGAAACATCATGGATCTTGGTGTAATGGAAGACTTCGGCGATCTGCAGGAGACAATTAACCGCGTCCTCAAGCAGCCATTCGCCATAGACCACACGAAAGAACTGATATCTCTTCTTGAAACAGCTGACCACCTGCTGTACCTGGGAGATAACACCGGTGAGACCGTATTCGACAGAGCACTTATTGAAAGAATAAGTATCCCTGTTACCTATGCGGTAAAAGGCTCACCTGTACTCAATGATGCCACTGAGCAGGATGCAATTGAAGCCGGCTTGCACCTGGTGGCAGCATTACTGTCCAATGGAAGTGACGCACCGGGCACTCTTCTTGAGCTGTGTTCAGGTGAATTCAAAGAAGCCTATGCTAAAGCACCACTGGTTATAGCCAAAGGTCAGGGCAACTACGAATCCCTCAGCAATGCCGGGGAAAAAGTATTCTGCCTGCTTCAGGTGAAGTGCCCTGTAATTGGGGAAGATATCGGGGCACCTGCAGGTAGTATCATCTGCCGCCGATCTTAGTGTAAATGTATGGAAACTGTACAAATTCAGGAGAAGTGATCGTACCCCTGAGAACCGGTCTGGATCTGTTTGCCGCAGTTTGTAAGAACAAACCCCTTTCCGTAACCTGCAATACCCACATTGTGAAAACCATCACCAGGTGGTGAAGCCCCGGCAGGTAGAGCGAAGAGCAGTTCGAAATCCTCTCCGGCGCTGCATGCAGCAACAGTATCGCCCTTCGCGTAGGGTACAATGGGCACTTTTTCAAGCTCTACGGTGATCCCCACACCACTTTCCCTGACAAGATGCTCACATTCTGAAAAAAGGCCGTCAGAGATATCAATGACTGCTTCTGCTCCACAGTTTCTCAGAATAGGTACAACGTCAAACCTTGCTTTCGGAGCAAGAAAAAGCTCAGTCTGCTCTTTCTCTATAACAGTGAGTTCTTCATATCTGCCGGTTTCGAGCAGCTCAGGTGAGTTCAGCGATCTGCCCAGAGGGCCACTGACCCAGATTGTATCGCCAGGTTCCACCGCGCTACGAAGGAATGGTTTCTTCGTACCGCACTCTCCAATAACTGTCAGCGTTACTCCGAAAACATCTCCCCTGATGGTCTCTCCACCCACCACAGGGCAGTCGCTTCTTGAGGTAAGACCCCTGTAAAATTCCATCAGCCAGTCAAGCTCCATTTCAGGGGGTAGCATCACAGCGGAGACCACACTTACCGGTTCTCCTCCCATGGCTGCAATATCCGAAAGAGTGGCTTCCAGCAAACGCACTGCAAGTTTGTCGGGAGTGGTCCACCACCGCTGAAAATGTGTTCCCTCAAAGAAGGAATCCGTAGAAACAAGCGGAGTTGTCAGAGAAGAAAGAACTGCAGCATCATCCCCGGCTGAAGCCATGGGGAATCTATCTCTGATAGCTCTTATGAATCCGTGTTCGCCTATATCACGCAGGTATCTCTTCATCGTCTGAGAACCACTTCGAGCTGTGCGAGTTTTACTGCTGGAGATGCGTCAGGAGAAGTCATAACGCCTATTGGAGAGTTACAGCTGCAGGTTCTTTGTTCACCTTCAGCAAGAAGAAGAAGAGCTTCACTGAGCACCCTGCCTGCCATTATCACATTATCCCTGACCACTTCCATTACCAGTTCCACTGTAACATCCTCTTCGGATCGATGCCAGCAGTCGTAGTCGGTACTCATTGCAAGAGTCCCGTAACAGATCCCCGCCTCCCTTGCAAGTTTAGCCTCCGGCAGGGTTGTCATTCCGATTATGTCCCACCCCTGGGCTCTGTAGAATTCACTTTCTGCCCTGGAGCTGAAAGCAGGCCCTTCCATCACAACCATTGTTCCTCCATCATGAACAACGGCACCGGCTTTCCGTGCAGCTTTTACAAGAAGACTTCTGAGTTCACCGCAGTACGGGTCTCCGAAAGGAGCATGTCCCACCACGCCGTCGCCGAAGAAAGAATCCTTTCTAAGCCCTTTTGTGCGGTCAAACAGTTGATCCGGTACCACAAAATGCCTGGGTTCTATTTCTTCACGAAGACTGCCAACGGCATTGAAACTGATAAGAGTATCGACCCCGGCACTTTTAAGAGCATAGATGTTGGCTGCGTACGGCACTTCCGAAGGGGTGTAGATATGCCCCTTCCCATGCCTGGGAATAAAAGCCAGGTCAAGACCGTGAAGGCTGCCGAATGTTATCTCTGCAGAGGGATCCCCAAAGGGCGTTTCCACTTTTTCACTGCGAATTATATCAACTCCCGGAATGGAGTACACACCGCTTCCACCTATGATCCCAACTTTACAAGACATGGTTTTCCTTTCAGATTGAAGACTGATGTCAATCATACATAAGAGCAGCGGCCTAAGGAAACCTTGCTTCAATCATCGATGTGCTGTAAATTCATCTTCGAATCTTATGAAAGGAGTTATCCTTCTTGGAAAAGGAATCATTGATCTCGTCATCTGAGATAGCAGATATTCTCGAGGAAGGTCTGGCCAGATATTCCGATAAAACAGGACTGCTGTCGGGAACCACCAGAAAGCTGATGGAGGGAGAAAGAAGGAAGGTTGCCATTCTTTTTCTTGATCTGGCGGGATTTACCAGTCTAAGCCAGTCTCTGGATCATGAAGTTTTACACAATATCATGAATCGCCTGCTGGGCTTTCTCTCTTCAGTTGTGGAATCTTTCGGCGGGTATGTAGACAAGTTTGAAGGTGACAGTATCATGGCCCTGTTCGGTGCAAAACACTCTGCAGAGAATGACAGCGCCAGAGCAGTCAGTTGTGCCCTTCGAATGCAGGATATCATGGATGAAGTAGGTCCAGTACTCCCGGGACGCAAAGGTGTCTCCGCCCGAATAGGCGTGAACTACGGTTCAGTAACTGTTGCACCTGATCCCTCAGGCCATCTCACAGCAACTGGTATCGCAGTAAGCCTGGCCTCTCGTATAGAGTCAATGGCAATGCCGGGTACTATTCTTGTGACCGAAGAGGTAAAAAAGGAATGCGGCGATCTTTTCAGATACAGTGAACACGGTGAATCCCATGTCCGGGGGCTGAGCCAGCCTGTTTCTCTCTTTATTCCTCTGGGACCTGGAGTAGTGCAGCAGGAGCGGTGGCAGAGAGCGGGAAGATTGTCTGCTTCTCCAATGGTGAACAGAGTAGAGGAGAAAAATACACTGGATTCTACTCTGCAGAGATCTTTCAGAACTGGAAAGAGCACTCTCCTGAGGATCACCGGGGAGGCAGGTATGGGGAAGTCGAGACTTCTTCACGAATTCTTAGGGAAGAACTCCGAACTTACAGTTCTTCACGGGCACACCAGATCTTATGGGCAACCCTCTTTCTGGATATGGCGTAACCTTCTCCGGAGCTACCTCAACATTCAAAATGAAAAACCTTCAGGGGTTCTTGAAAAAGTAAGAGAATTTGTTGAGCTCTGCACTGACACTGCTCTGAAGGCGAAGCTTGTCACCGTTTCACAGCAAGTGGCCGATCTTCTCTCTTTAACAGAGACCGGGTCATCATCTGAATCAAGCGAGTTAAGTGAGATAGGCTCAGTAGCATTTAAGCTTATGCTGGATGCAGTGAGTTCCAGAGGGGCTGTGATAGTTGCACTTGAGGACATTCACTGGATAGATGAACCTTCTGTAAAGGTACTGCGACTCTTCCTGGAATCCGGGCGCAGTTACAATCCTGCTATGGTGGTAACCACAGAAAGACCTTCCGCAGAGCCTCTCGGGATAAGAGAAAATGACTGGACGGTGATCAACCTTGAACCACTTGGTGAAAATGAGATATTCTCAATAACAGGCTATATCCTCTCCGATGACTACAAGAACGGGTCTATTGACACTGAGCTTAGAGATCTGATCTCAAGAGGTGCAAAAGGAAATCCCTTCTACACCGAAGAGCTGATACTGGGATTAATTGAATCCGGTGGCGTCATATCCAACGAAGATCAACAGTGGGGTCTGGCATTAAAGGCAGATCATTTCCACATCCCCTCCTCTGTTGAATCGCTGATCCAGACAAGAATTGACAAACTTCCCCGCAACGAGAGGAAAATGCTTCAACTGGCTTCAGTCATTGGGCCGGATCTGAAGATACCTGTGCTGGATTCCCTTTGTACGGAATTCGGGCTCAATTCAGATTCTACTACCAGTTCCGGGATGATCCTGAAAACTCTTGCAGGGAAAGGCTTCCTCACAGAATCAGAAGATGATTCTGTTTCCTTCAGACACGATCTGGTACGAATCTCAGTATACAACACCCTGCTCAAACACAACAGAAGGATAATACACCGCTTTGCCGCTGAAGCTCTTGAACGCATCTATCCCCACGAGACCTCTGTGCTGGCTCCAACCATTTTCACCCATTGGAGACAGAGTGGTGATGAGGCAAAAACTCTGGAATGGGCACAAAAAGCTATGAAGACTGCAGGCAATAATGATCAGAAAGGGAAGGTTCTTGATCTTGCAGAAATCATCCTCGACATCGCAGAGGACCCCGGCGGGAACGATAAGAACATGTGGCTTGCCCGGGCCAATGCCCTTCTGGCAAAACAGGCTGTTCTTGCAACGGAAGGCAGGAGCAAGGAATCACTGAAAATAATTGGATGCGTCCTTGAGGATGCGGTCATGTGGGATCATACTTCGATTGAAGCAAGTGCTCTCAGGCAGAAATGCATCCTGCTTGATGAAATCGGAGAAAGGGATGGACTGGAAGACCTGTTTCTGCTTGCTATCCACAAGGCGGAATTTGCAAAAGATGAAATCCTGCTAGCGAGCATTTACAGCAGCTTTGCCAACTATCTCTCTGATACAGCAAGGGTTGCAGAAACTCTTGAGTACTATGAGAAAGCTCTTGCTATCTTCACAAAGTATGATGACAAAACACTGATTGCTGCTGCTCATTCCAACATGGGGAATCTCATGGGCAGGAATGACAGATTAACCGAAGCCGACTACCACTGCAGGTGCTCCATGGAGATCAGCAGGAAGCTGAACCGCAGATCAACTCTCGCGTATTCACTGAACACCTATGCCATCAATAAAGCCATGCAGGGAGATCTAAATGAGGCCAGGAAGCTATTCGAGGAAGCCCTGGAGTACCAGATAGATTTGGGAGTTAAGGCACTGCAGGCCAGTATTCTCAGCAATCTTGGTATCCTTGCAAGAATGCTGAATGAACTGGAACAATCTTTAAGCTGCTATTCAAGATCCTTAAAACTAGTCAGGGAGACTGGCAGCAAACACACAGAAGCCATAACTCTGCTAAACATGGGAAACCTCTACAGGCAGATGGGAGAATTTGATAAGGCATTGAACTCCTGCAGAGAATCCAGAAAGATCACCATTCAAATAGGCAATGTCAGAAGTCAATGTCATTCCCTCAGCATTGAAGGTATGGTTGAACTGGAGAGAGGCGACAATGCATCTGCCATGAAGCTGTATAAAAAAGCGGTGGCAATAATTGAGGATGCTGGTCTGAATCCGGGAATTATTGAAGATTTTGATGACCTGGTCACCATGCTCCGATCAAAGAGAATCTCCCACAAACTACCTTCCACCTGGTAGTAGAACCCACTAGACACGCAATTTCCTCAGTCGCAAGAGATTAGCGAATCACATTGTACGGGGTTGAGTTTGTGAATAATTTCACTTATACTCGCTTGTGTATTTCGTAACTAATGATTGTGTCTTAAACAAAAAGAGGAGGAAGTATGAAAAGATCTTTGAACTTTGCTGTAGTGCTCATGGTCTGCGCTTTGTTCGCAGGCTCTGCACTGGCAACAAACGGAATGAACATGATAGGCTACAGCGTACGCTCATCCGGTATGGGTGGAGCAGATGCAGCTGTTGACGGCAGCTTCGCAGGTGTTGCCGGTAACCCAGCCACTATGGGTAAAGTCGCTGACCAGGGCATAGCTGTTGGAGTTTCCATTCTTATGCCCAAACTCAATGTCTCCAATGATGCAATGGGAATGGGGCTTGATCTTGATGGTGAAGATCAGATATTCCCTCTTCCCTATCTTGCCTACACACAGAGACTGGGTGCTGATTCCCCATGGGTTCTCGGTCTGGAAGCTTACGCGCAGGGTGGAATGGGCGTGGAATTCCTTAACTTCCCAACCAGCGCAACCACTTCAGATAAAATTTCATCGAATGTTATGTTCATGAGACTCACCGGTGCTGCCAGCTACCAGGTGAACGAAAAACTTACACTGGGTCTTTCGGCAATTGGCGGTTACGCCAAGATGGACTTCGCCATGTTCCCAGGTGGCCCCGGTGGGATGGACGTTACAGATATGACTGATATGGGTTTTGCAGGACGCTTTGGTCTGCAGTTCAAGGTCTGTGACAGAATGACCCTGGGTGCTGTTTACACATCCGAGGCATCTCTTGATCTTTCAGGCGGTAATGCAGCCATTAACTTTGGTCCTGAAATGGGTGGCGTGATCGATTACGCCGCAGAGATGAAAGACTTCGCATGGCCCCAGGAGGCAGAGTTCGGCATCGCCTTCCAGCCCACTTCCGATCTGCTTATCGCCGTAGACACAAAGTGGATCGACTGGGAGTCATCAATGGATGTAGTTACCCTTGAAGTCAGTGATCCCCCAACAGGATACCCTTCTGCACCATTCCCTGACGGCCTGGGCGGCTACACAAACGCTATGCCCTTCCAGATGAAGTGGGAAAGCCAGATGGTCTACGCTCTTGGTGTAGAGTATTCGATCAACGAGATGAACACTGTGAGAACCGGTTTCAACTACGGCAAGAACCCTGTTCCCGATAATTACCTCTCCCCTCTCTTCCCTGCCATAGTGGAGACGCATGTAACACTGGGATACGGCCTTGATCTCGGAAACCTGGGATTCGATCTTGCTTACGAGCTTGGTCTTGATAATACCCAGACCAACAACAACGAGAACGCAATGGTAAATCCATTCGGTCCTGGAACCACCGTGAGTCACTCACAAAATACCATACATTTCGAAACTGCATACTCTTTCTAAGAACCTGCAGTTCAGTAACCGCGTCTGGCTAAGTGTCAGGCGCGGTTTTTTGCATTATCTTTCCGTTTGCAGGCAAATGATGAAGGGCTGGTGCGGTGAAAAAACTGCTGGGAATGACATTTATTGAACTAGAGAACTGGCTGGTGAATGAATTGCATCAGAAGCCATTCAGAGCCAAACAGCTGTTCACATGGCTTCATTTCAGAAGAGTTACCTCTTTTGATCAGATGACGGATCTGTCACTTAAGTTCAGGAACGTACTTGAATCCACCGCTGAGATAACTCGCCCTGAAGAAGTGAACAAAGTCGAGTCCGAAGACGGTACGGTTAAGTACCTGCTTCAACTTCCATCCGGTCCTGCAGAATCAGTGCTTATTCCCGAACCTCCCCGTTTCACAGCATGTCTTTCCACCCAGTACGGATGCCGCATGGGGTGCAAATTCTGCATGACAGGCCTGGCAGGATTCCATGGGAACATGTCGGCAGACGAGAT
>JAGLDY010000060.1 GCA_023145375.1 Candidatus Sabulitectum sp.
CCTGTAATTCAATACGACGGCACTGTTCTTAATCATGCTTTCAGTACAAAGTATCCTGTTTTTGAAAGTAGCTCAGATGATCAATACTGGTACGGGGGGCCCCGTGGAGATTCTATATTTAGACCCTATTTGAATGCGGTTTCCAGAGATCAGTGCTATTTCTGGATGACAGGAGTAGATATCAGCATATCTGAATCCGGTACTGGCACAACTATATCCAGCGCTGCTTATGTATACAGTGTTAATTCCCAGACAGGGTCTCAGAAAAGCTGGCTTCTTGCATCCTATACCACTCCATCAGACCAAATTGATTATGAGATGCCAGTTTCCTACACATACATCTGTAAAATTTACAAGTCCGGTGCAGCTTTAGTGGAGTACGGGGATCCCTTCGAGGAGTGCCAGTACATAGTGCTTGCTCCCCCTGGCGACGGAACAGCAGATGTACTGGAAGAAACGTCTTCAACTGCCGGTGGAAATGTCAGTGTGTCTTTAGAGTGCGAGAGATCTTTTTCTATGCTTTCCAATCCAGTCACAGAGAGTCTTGATGTAATGATCTCAGGTGAGTCTGGAGACAGCTGGAATCTTTCTGTCTTTGATATTTCAGGCCGGTGTGTACTTCTGGAAGCAGGAGTATGTCCTGAGGGTGGATCAGTTTTGAGTTATGGTACCGGCAGTTTCCCATCAGGGATCTACATGCTGAGAGTTGAGGCAGGGGGAGTAGAAGAGGTTCAGAGTTTCAGTATTGTGCACTAGGACTTCAGGGGCTGTAGGTAAGGATGTGCTTTTCTTAATATCTTAGGTGCATGCTTAACCATCTCTCTGTTCTTTTCGCCATGCAGATCAGGTCTCTTATGGGGGCTGTGGCGGAGGCGTGGAAGACCAACCGTCTCAAACTGATCTCCGGTGCCATAACTCTCTCTGTTATGGCGGTGGGGTTTTACTACATGTTCCTCTGGCTGTTCGGCTATCTTTCTTCTCTGGATGCGGAGTTGTTCGGTTTTGGTACAGCCCTTGCGTCAAGGCTGTTCGGCATGTCTCTTCTTGCATTCGGGGTTTTTGTGGGTGTTTCTTCCCTTATTACAGGAAATTCGTCTTTGTACAGGTCTTCCAGGACCACACTGCTTTTGTCAGCAGCGGTGAACCATTCCTCAATGGCCATTTCAGCTGTACTGGAAAGCTGGGTTTTTGCCGGATGGACAATGTTCCTCATGGGGATCCCCATTCTTATTGCATTTGCAAACGGACTGGAATTTACAGAAACAAACCTGCTTCTGGGACTCTGTCTCTATCCTTTCATGCTCCTCGCCTGGACAGCAACAGGTACCATAGTTACCGTTTTCCTAAGCAAGTTCGGAGGCACTGCAGGTTGGAAACTCTTCGGTGGGATTGCCCTTATAGCTGGAAGCGGAGCTCTCTTCTTCTTCTCCAGCGGGCGCAGTGCCGACCTTGTGATAGAGGAGGCACCGGGGATGGAGTTGAGCAAGCTTGAATCCTTCGTTTCAGACCTGCCAGGTCAGGATTCAGGATACTGGCCCCAGGTACTTTTCCTTAAAGCCATGACCGGGGGAGAGGCCCGCCCTGCTCTGCTTCTTGTGGGAGAGGCTCTTCTGCTTGCATCTCTCTCGCTTCTTTTCGCTTCAAAGGGGTTTCTGAAGTCATGGAACAGAAGCACTGCAGTTTCTTCCAGATTTCAATCTTCTGAATTCTTCCGGGGAGGCGGAAGGAATTCCACAGTGTTTCAGAAGGATCTGCTGCTTTTCCTCAGGGACCCGGTGCAGTGGAGTCAGCTGGGTCTGCTTGCAGGCATGTTTTCGATCTATGTGGTGAATCTTCAAAGGTTTCCTATTGATTTCTCCAACCCTTACTGGCTTGCAGTGGGGGTCTTTATCAACATATCCTTCAGTGCTTTTGTAGTCGCTACAATAATGGTAAGATTTGCATTTCCTGCCCCAAGTATGGAAGCATCCGGGTTGCATGTACTGATCCAGCTCCCACACGGCAGGGAGCTCTTTTACAGGTCCAAGTGGATACAGACCGTGCTTCTCTCAGCGATCCCTGCAAGTGTGCTTGCCTGGCTGTCCACCACCAGCATTGGTGCAGGGCATCTTCTGCAGATGGAATCTGTTGCATGCATCTTTATTACCGCA
Source organism: Candidatus Sabulitectum sp. (assembly GCA_023145375.1). GTDB lineage: Bacteria > Fermentibacterota > Fermentibacteria > Fermentibacterales > JCC-6 > Sabulitectum. The sequence continues at coordinate 2,151 of JAGLDY010000060.1, forward strand.
GTGGTACTTTCTACTGTGAACATCTCTCTGGGGTGTGTTTTTCTAAAACGGGACTCTGGAAGTGCAGTGAGCGTTTCCAGCGGTCAGGGGGGGATTATTTCTGCATTTATTTCTGTGGCTTTTGTGCTGTTCATGGTGACTGTTCTCTCCTGGGTGACAAAACGATACATGACAGACAAATTCACAGAACTAATGCTGGCAGTACCGGTGCGCAATTCAATTCTCTATCTTATGATGCCGGTGGGAGCTGCATTCTCTTTTATCATGTACAGGATAGGAATGAACAATCTGAGAAAAAGGATATTCTGATGGTATTTGTAGGGGTTGATTACGGAAGAAAAAGAACTGGCATTGCGGTATTCAGAGAGGGGCTTGTGCTGCCTGCTGATCCTGTTTTAGGCTCCTGGAGCAGGATACTTCACAGGCTTGGGGAACTTGCAGTGGGGTATGAAGGTATTACGGTAATTCTGGGGCATCCTCTTTCTGCACTGGGGAAACCCACAGAACTCAGCCTCGAGGTGGAGAAGTTTGCAGATTGGCTGAGGGAGTCAGGTTACACTGTTGAACTGGTGAATGAAGTTGGATCTTCTGCGGCTGCAGGACGGCTTTCAGGCAGAAACCACAGGAATGGTCATGTGGATTCTCTGGCTGCCTGCGAAATACTGAAAAGGTATCTGAATCTGATATGAGCAGGAAAAGATTTTTCGTTAGAGGGCTGATGGTTCTGCTTGCTGCTGGCTTTGTCAGCCTTGTTTTTGTCAGGAAACTGGTAACACCTCCAGGAAAAGGTATCACAGTTGAGTTTGCTCTTCAGCGTGGCTGGGGGGTCAGAGATGCCGCAAAGGCTCTGGAGCAGGAATCCATAGTGAGAAGCCAGTGGGTGGTACTTCTGCAGTACAAGCGTAATTTTTCAGGTGCATCTCTTCAAGCAGGCAGATACAGCCTTTCTGACACCATGGAAGTGGACTCCATACTGGCCAGGTTTATTTCAGGTGATGTTATCCCGGTTCCCACCAGCTGGGTGACCCTTCCCCCTGGTCTCAGGATGGAGGAAAGCCTTCCTGTTATCTCCAGTTCACTTGGAAGACCTCTTGAGGAACTGGAGGCTCTTTCAATCGAAATGGAGTATCTGGAGGCAATGGGCATTCCAGGCTTTGAGGGTTATCTCTTTCCGGAGACCTATGAGTTTGCTGATTCAATGGCCTCATGGGATGTGATAGATACAATAGTGAGAACAGGTTATGAGGTTATGGACAGAGAGTGGGAAGACAAGTGTGAGGCTGCTGGCCTCTCTCCGTTCGAAGCAGTTGTACTGGCTTCAATAGTCGAGCGGGAAGCTGCATCTGACGCTGAGCGTGACATGGTGGCAGGGGTTTTTATCAACAGACTCCGCACAGGAATGAGGCTTGAGAGCTGTGCAACAGTTCAATACGCCCTGGGTGAGGTTCGTGAAGTTCTGCTCTACCGGGACCTTGAGGTTGAAAGCCCCTACAATACTTACCGGAATCCAGGACTGCCTCCAGGGCCTATCTGTTCCCCTGGTATTGCTTCGCTTGAAGCAGTCGCTTCTCCGGATACCGCAGACGGTTACCTGTTCTTTGTGAGCAGGGGAGATGGTTCAGGAGAGCATCTTTTTGCTACAACAGCTGCAGGTCACGCACGGAACATCAGGTCTGTACGCTAACATATTTTTCTGCTTGCAGGCATAATTCTGTAAGAGTCCCTTATTGACGCGAACCATCGTTGTATATAGGTATGATATCTTGGAGTGGATTGGGTATTAACAGCATGTCTGGAGGACAAGATGAGTGACGGAAGACAGCTCAATTTTCTGGAAAAAGCTATTCGAATAATTCCAGGATACAAGGGATACAAGGGCAAAGAGGAGAGAAGAGACAATGACGCTCTCTTCAGAGGCATGCTTGCCACCAGGCTGGAAGGGCTTTCTGCTATGGCTGTAAGCGGCCTTGCTAACCTTAAAGGCCCATCAGCGCTTGATGCTGCAGGTGGTTTTGACAGACTTACAAAGAAACTGGAACTTGCGGCTGACAAGGTCAGATTTGCTTCCCGTGGATACAGGGGCTGGTTCGATATGCACAAAGTGCAGGAGGGCGAACTGGATAAACTCTATGAATTCGACTGCTCTCTTACTGAAGACGTGGAGAAGATGCAGGTGGATTTTGAGGCACTGGGGTCTGCTGTTGACAGCGGAACCGGAGTGAAGGAAACTCTTGAGGTGGCCATTGCCGGTCTTGATGACTTCATCCATAAGCTTGAGGGAAGAAGCTCACTTATGGTTGACCTCCAGAACAACACACCGATTAATTAAGGAGGGTAACCATGTTTAAAAGACCTGAAATTATCGAATTTCTGGATAATTCCGGAAAAGAAATTGCCCACAGGATACCGGAACAGGGCTCCGGTGAATTCCGTCTTGGCAGCCAGTGCGTAGTAAGAGAGAGCCAGGAGGCGGTATTCTATCGCGACGGAAAGGCAATGGATGTCCTGGGGCCGGGAAGACACACGCTTACAACCCAGAACATTCCTCTTCTTGCCGGTCTGGTTGACATGGCGTTTTCCGGTGAAGGAACACCTTTCAAAGCTGAGGTCTACTACGTCAGTAAAAAAACATTCACTGACCTGAAATGGGGAACGAAAGAGCCCATAATCTTCCGTGATTCGGAACTCTCCATGGTGAGACTTAGAGCCTTCGGCAATTTCTCCTTGAAGATCAGTGACAGTATGCTCTTTGTCAACAAGATGGTGGGAACGGAAGGCAAGTACTCCACAGGAGACATAGAGGGTTTTCTGAAGAACATCATCATCAGCAGACTTGCTGATCTTCTTGGCGAGACCATGTCAACCATTTTTGATCTTGCTGCAAAGTACGATGAGCTTGGTACACTTGCTAAAGCCAGGTTTACAGACGACTTCAGCAAGTACGGTATCCAGATGGTTGATTTCTACATCAGCGCCATCACTCCTCCGGAGGAAGTGCAGAAGCGTATTGATGAGAGAAGCGGTATGGGTGCTCTTGGTGATATGAACGAATACATGCGGTTCAAGACTGCTACTGCCATGGGTGATGCGGCTAAGGCCGGAGCCGGCGGAGCAGCAGGAGCCGGAGTTGGAATGGGCGCAGGCCTTGGTATGGGAATGGTTATGGCTAACCAGATGGGGCAGGCAATGTCTCCTCCAGCTGGTGGAGGAGCTGCCCAGCCGGCTGTGCCGGCAGTTGCCGCTGTAGCTATGGTCACCTGCCCGTCATGCGGGAAATCCGTACCGGACGGCAAGTTCTGTCCTGAGTGCGGGAAAACTCTCGCTGAAAGCTGTCCAGCCTGTGGTAAACCGATTCCCATAGGTAGCAAGTTCTGCCCTGAATGTGGAGAGAAATTGGGTGGAGGTATAACATGCGAGTGTGGTGCCGACATTCCCGCAGGCAGCAAGTTCTGCCCTGATTGCGGCAAAAAGGTTGAATAGAGCAATTCTTACGATCCATGGCCTGCTGGAACAGTGGGCCATGGAGACACCGGACAAGATAGCTATTTTGGATAGCGATAGTTCCCTTACATTTGCCCAGTGGCATCGGGCTTCGGAGCACCTGGCCAGCAGACTTCAGACTGCCGGTGTGGAAAAGGGTACCCTTGTGGGAGTGCAGGTTGACAGAACCTGCAGTCTTCCGGTTGCATTCACTGCAGTTTCAAAGGTCGGAGCCCGGTTTCTCGGCTTGAACCCCAGCTGGCTTTCTGAAGACAGAGAGATGGTATTTACCAGGTGGGACAAACGCTTCATCCTCTGCTGGGAAGGTATGGAGATCGAGGGATGGAAGGCAAGTACCCTTCTTCCGTTTGGCAGATCTGATATTGATTCTCCTGCTCTTTCTCCGAATGGCAGTCCCAGGGTTGATACTTTCGACGAATTCTATATGAATGTCACAAGCGGATCTACTGGCCTGCCAAAGGTGGCGGTAACTTCTCACAGAGAGTTGTTGATAAACACAGCTTCAGTCTGCGAAAACCTTGAGCTTACCGGCGAAGATGTTCTCATGTCATTGTTCGGAGTGATCGGCCACCCTCACGAGATTTTCATGCGGGGTCTTTACCTGGGAGCTACCACAGTTATGGAGCCATCGGTTTACCCCAGACAGCACATACATATGATAAGAGAGCATTCGGTTACTTTTCTCATGGGGCTTCCTCCACAACTGGACGCGCTGAGTCGACTTGCCAGCAGAGAGGATGCCGATGTCTCATCTCTGCGCATTGTTGAGACTGGAGGCATGAGAGTTACAGACAGGTTCCTTGCTTCATTTGAAGAGAGAACCGGAGAAAAGGTCACTCCTGTATGGGGCAGTACGGAAACTTCAGGAGTGGTTCTTATCGGCGACCCCGGGATAGTAGGTTTTTCATCGGTTGTTTTTGGATACAGTGTTCAACTGAGAGATGATGAAGGTGTGGTGGAAGAAAACGGCAGAGGAGAAATGTGGATTTCCGGAGAGGGTATTGTTAATCGCTATCTGGGTGAAAGGTCTGATTCGTCTGAAATTCTAATTGATGGATGGTACAGAACAGGAGACATTTTCACCAGGCGTAATGGCAGACTCTATTTTACAGGTAGAAGGGGAGGGCTGATCAAAGCCTCCGGTCTTAAGGTCTATCCCAGTGAAGTTGAACTGGCAATTTTGAAGCACCCCTTTGTTAGGGATGTGTGCGTAGTAGGCAAAGACATACCCGGCCGGGGAGAAGCGCCTGTGGCTTACGTTGTTGTTCCTGGAGGGGTGGAACTGTCCAAACATGATCTTAGAAATTTTCTTTCTGATCATCTTGAAGACTTCAAAATGCCCAGGAAATACTTTTTCAGTAACAGTCTTCCCAGAACGCATTCCGGGAAGCTGGACAGAGCAAGAATAGCCAGACAGGATATTGCCCCTGATTACAGGGCGGAGCTTCTGAGACTGGATGTGGATCTAATTAAACTACTCAACTCCAGAGCGGATCTTATGGATAAAATTGATGCGGGATACAACCCCAACTGGGTTGAGGAGCAGATAAACAATGCAATGGGACACAACCCGGGTCCCATTTCTGACAGCATTGTGAGGGAAGTCATCCGATCCATCATGAACAATCTGGGGAGGGGGTGACATGCTTGTAAGAGAAGTCAGAGCGGGAAGTGCAGTTTTCGGGGGACCTGAGATACTGCTTATTGCAGGCCCCTGCTCCGTGGAGAATGAAGAAATGGTCATGCTTACTGCGGAAAGCGTTGTCAGATGCGGTGCCCGCATGCTCAGAGGTGGATCGTGGAAACCCCGCACTTCTCCATATTCCTTCCAGGGACTGGGTGTAGATGCTCTGAAGATACTCCGCAAGGCAGGAAACGAATTCCATGTTCCTGTTGTTACTGAGGTCATGTCGATCAAGCAGATAGAAATAGCTTCAGAGTACGTGGACATGCTTCAGGTAGGAGCCAGGAATATGCATAACTTTGCTCTTCTTACCGAGATCGGACGAAGCGGAAAGCCCGTTCTTCTCAAACGGGGTTTCATGGCAACTGTAGAGGAATGGCTTCTCGCTGCGGAGTACATCTTGAAGGAGGGGAATGAGAGCGTTGTCCTGTGCGAAAGAGGTATAAGAACCTTTGAAACATGGACCAGGTCAACCCTGGATATTTCAGCTGTTCCCCTTGCCAGGAATTCCCTGGGGCTTCCAGTTATCGTTGATCCCTGTCATGCAGCCGGTAGAAGGGATCTTATCCTTCCCCTGTCGCTTGCAGCAATTGGTGCTGGGGCGGACGGTCTTATGATCGAGGTTCACCCGGATCCGGACAAAGCTCTTTCCGATGGAGGTCAGTCTCTTTCGCTTGAAGAATATGAGTTGTATTCAGAGAAGATCGGTGCTGCTCAGCAGTCACCGTGCCGCTTGAAGGAAAAAAACAGGAGGTAGTCAATTGCACTTTGGAATACTCACCGGCGGTGGTGATGCTCCTGGTCTGAATGCCGTGATCAGGGGTGTGGTAGTTCGCGCAGAATCAGGTGGCCACAGGGTCACCGGTTTTCTTAGAGGGTGGAAAGGCGCCATAGAGAACACAACCGTTCCTCTGGACCGCGATGCTGTTCGTGACATACATACACAGGGTGGAACGATTCTTTTCTCATCCAGAACCAATCCCAGAAAGATAGAAAACGGGCTGGATATGATCATGGAAACCCTCAGGAAAAACAAGATAGATGTTCTTGTCGCTGTAGGGGGAGAAGACACTCTGGGAGTGGCTGATTCTCTGGCGGAAAAGGGAGTTTTTGTGGTTGGTGTGCCGAAAACCATTGACAATGATCTTTCTGCAACCGATTACACATTCGGGTTTGACAGTGCCATAAATAACGTTATGGATGCCATTGACAAGCTTAAGACCACAGCCAGAAGTCACGAGAGGGTCATGGTTGTTGAGATCATGGGTCGCCATGCCGGCTGGATGGCTCTTTACGGAGGCATGGCCGGCGGAGCGCATGTTATTCTGACCCCTGAAAAGGAATTTGATACCGATGAGGTTTGTGCCCTTCTGAAAAAACGTTATGAACAGGGCAGAAGATACGCACTGGTGGCTGTAGCTGAAGGGGCGATTGATCCCGGTCTTGCCAGACATGTTTACCATTCAGCTGAAAAGGACTCATTCGGTCATGTTCAACTGGGTACAGGTATTGGAATCGGCGAGGTGCTGAAGAACGAGATAGAGGACAGAACTGGTCTTGAAACAAGGCATGTGGTTCTGGGTCATATTCAACGCGGTGGAAGCCCTTCAGCATTTGACCGTGTACTTGGCACTCGTCTTGGAGTGAAGGCTGTGGAGATAGGTGAATCCGGTGAGAATCGCAAGATGTCCTCACTCCGTGGAACTGAAGTGGTGGCAGCTGATCTTGCAGAGGCTGTAGGGACTTTGAAAACTGTCCCCGGGGAACACATCAAAACAGCCGAATTGTTCTTCGGCTGATAGGGAGGAGAAACAGTGTCAGTTAAAGTTGCTATAAACGGATTTGGCCGGATCGGCCGACTGGTTTACAGACAGTCTCTGAAATATGATGACATCGATATTGTAGCCGTTAATGATCTTACAGACCCGGGTATGCTTGCTCATCTTCTTAAATACGATTCTGTCCATGGCGTTTTTCCAGGTGAGGTAAAAGTTGACGGAGACAGGATCATTGCCGGTGGGGATTCATTTGTGGTTTCCAGTCAGCCTGATCCTCTCAAATTACCCTGGAGAGAGATGGGCGTGGACATAGTTGTGGAATCAACAGGATTCTTCAGAACGAGAGAAAAGGCGGCATACCATATTCAGGCAGGCGCAAAGAAAGTGATAATCAGTGCACCTGCAAAGGGTAATCCGGGAGCTGATCTTACAGTGGTATTCGGGGTCAATTCAGACCTTTACGACCCTGAGGTTCATGATGTTGTCAGCACTGCGAGCTGCACCACAAACTGTCTTGCCCCTGTTGCAAAGGTTCTGAATGATACCTTTGGGATAGAGACAGGTGTTATGACGACAATTCATGCGTATACCAATGACCAGAGGATCCTTGACCTTCCTCATTCCGACATGCGAAGAGCCCGCTCGGCTGCCATCAATGTCATTCCCACCACTACTGGAGCTGCTGCGGCTGTCTCGCTTGTTATCCCGGAGCTTAAAGGAAGACTTGATGGTATGGCTGTGAGAGTTCCCGTGCCTGACGGTTCTCTGGTGGACCTTGTCTGTATGCTTAAGACAGATGCAACTGAAGAAGCGGTTAACAACGCAATGAAGGCGGCTTCAGAAACATCCCTGAAGGGAGTTCTTCAGTATACGGATGAGCCTCTTGTCTCATCAGACATAGTAGGTAACCCCTACAGCAGCATCTTTGACAGTGAGATCACTAAGATGATAGGTCCCAGGATGCTCAAGGTTCTTTCCTGGTATGACAATGAATTCGGGTATTCTTCCAGGATGGTTGACATGCTTCTGCTCATGGCCACAAAGGGGTTCTGAAATGCAGTATCCTTCAATTCGAGATCTGAAGACCGGAGGAAAGAGAATTTTCCTCAGGGCCGACCTCAATGTTCCCATTGAAGATGGCCGGATACTTGATGACACAAGGATAAGATCTGTACTCAGAACCATCCGTTATCTCATAGAACAGGGTTCACCTGTTGTTCTGGCGTCCCACCTGGGCAGGCCGGAAGGGAAGATAGTTCCTGATTTCAGTATGAAGCCGGTGGCTGAGAAGCTGAAGGAAATACTAACGGAAACCAGAATTCTTTTTGCCAGAGATTGCATTGGCAAAAGGACCGAGGCAATGGCTGCCGGGCTTAGACCTGGAGAGATCCTCGTTCTTGAGAACCTGCGCTTTCACTCGGAAGAAACTGCAAATGACTCTGCATTTGCCCGTGAGCTTGCTTCACTGGGAGCTGTTTATGTGAATGATGCCTTTGGTACAAGTCACAGAGAGCATGCTTCAATGGTGGGTGTTCCCGAGATACTTGGCGGTGGCTATGTAGGTTTCCTTGTAGAAAAGGAATTGAGAGTCTTCGGAGAGCTCGTAAGGCATCCCAGAAAACCATATACGGTTATCCTGGGGGGTATAAAGGTAAGCGACAAGGTTGCAGTGATAGAGAATGTTCTACCCAAACTGGACAACCTGATAGTAGGCGGAGCCATGGCATTTACATTCTACAAAGCCATGGGTCTTGAGACGGGTACAAGCATAGTTGAAGAGGACACTATTCAGACAGCCCTGGATATCATAAAGGCTGCGGAGATCAAGGGGGTCAATCTTATCCTTCCTGTGGATATAGTCTGTGCCCCATCAAAGGATCGCATTGATGAGGCTGTTGTCAGACGCTTTGATGATCTTCCTTCAGATATGGCTGGATTTGACATCGGACCGGAATCAATAGATCTGTTTCGCAGAACAATGCTGAAGAGCAAGACCATTGTCTGGAACGGGCCAATGGGATTGTTTGAGATCCGTCCTTTTGATGTGGGTACCAGGCAGCTTGCTGCATTCATGGCTGATGCAACTTCCTACGGAACAATAGCTGTTGTGGGTGGTGGAGACAGCATGCGCGCAGTACGCGAGGCAGGTGTTGCCGAGCAGATAACTCATGTGTCCACCGGTGGAGGAGCCTCTTTGAAGTTGCTTCAAGGTGAAGAACTGCCAGCCCTTGAACACCTGAGAATAGATGGTGTTAAGCCCTTTGTCGGAGCAAACTGGAAGATGAACGGTACACTGGCTATGGGCGTGGATTACATAACATTGCTTGATGAAGGCAATGTGAACTATTTCGGAGCGGATGTAGTTCTCTTTGCCCCGTTCACTCTTCTTTCCTCTTTTGCTCCACTTGCAGAAAGAGCAGGTATTCACCTGGGGGCACAGGACATTTTCTGGGAGGAAAAAGGTGCCTTTACAGGTGAGATAAGCGCAGGTATGCTCAAGGAAGCAGGATGCTCCTGGTTTCTTGCAGGGCACAGCGAAAGAAGGCATGTTCTTGGTGAGACCGACGAGATAGTTAGAAAAAAGGTCCTGGCAGGCCTGGCTGCTAAGCTATCCTGCGTTCTCTGTGTTGGTGAACTTCTTGAGCAGCGCGAGGCGGGAAGAACAGAGGAAGTCATCCGCGGGCAGATAGAATCAGTCCTTAAGGATATGGAAGATGCCAACCCGTATAATCTGGTGATTGCTTACGAGCCTGTATGGGCCATTGGTACAGGGAAAACGGCCACACCGGATGAGGCACAGAGGATACATGCTCTTATCAGAGAATGGGTGGCGGAGATAGTAGATAAAGAATTCGCAGATGAGGTAGGCATTATTTACGGAGGCAGTGTGAAGCCATCTAATGCAGCTGAAGTAATGTCCGGTAAGGATGTTAACGGTGCTCTGGTAGGCGGAGCCAGCCTGAAGGCTGACAGCTTTATTGAGATAGTAGCCGAGTGCCGCTGAGTTTTTAAAAAACAGGTTGAGGGGGGGGGGGCCGGTTGGCTCCCCCCTCAACACATGGGAGAGCATCCAGTGGGAATTCTCAGTTTCATAATTACCCTGTTTCTTTTTGCATCAATGGAAGTAGCCAGCAAGCCTATGATGGGCTCTATAGATCCGCTGGTTCTTACATTCTGGAGATTCGTCTGCGGTATTGCCATTCTTGGTGTTGTCATGGCGGCAAGACGGAAGAAAGTGAAACTGTCACCTGGAAAATTATCTGTTCTTGCACTCATGGGAATACTGAATACCTTTCTGAGTATGTCCTTTCTTCAACTTGCAGTTAAGAATACAGAGGCTTCCAGGGCAGCGGCAATTTTCTGCTCCAACCCGGTTTTTGTAGTTCTGATCGCCGGGTTTCTGAGGTGGGAGAAATTTACAAAAAGAAAGGGTATTGGCCTTCTTCTAGGAGTAGCCGGTCTCGTTATGGTCACAGGTGTGTACAGTCTGAAGGTGGATACTGGAACAGTTTATGCACTTCTTGCATCCATAACATTTGCTCTCTATGTACTCCTGAGCAGGAAGGCTTCAACCGGCATGGATCCAGTTGCGGTGAATGTTATCTCATTCTCATTTGGTATAGCTGCGCTTGCTCTCTGGCTGGTGGCAAATGGCACGCCCATGAGTCCGGAACCCCTGAAGGCAGAGCTTCCTTCGTTTCTTTTTATGGGAATCGGTATAAGCGGGCTGGGATATGTTACCTTCATCAACACCGTAAGGAAACTTGGAGCAGGGAACGCTTCCACGATATTTCTGTTGAAGCCTGCAGTCACCACAGTTCTTGCAATAATGCTACTTGGTGAGACTGTGACAACAAATTTCGTGATCGGACTAGTGCTGGCAGGAGTTGGCAGCTATCTGGTGGCAGGAGAAAAAAGCCGGACCTGACGGCCCGGCAATTGTCTGTTTTGTTATGCCTTTACAGATGCTTTCATGAATTGCACGCGCTGGAATTCAGCAGGGTTACCGCTGTTCCTCTGGCTGAGTCTTTCCCGGAAGTCTTCAATACTGTTGTAGTTGTGACGACGCATCCAGTCGGCAATGAATCCGTGCATTTCAGCTATTACACCAAGCCCGTTCTTGTAGAGAATAGAACATATCTGTACAGCATTTGCCCCGGCAAGAAGCTGTTTAACAACAGCTTCGCCGTCATGAATTCCAGTTGTGGCAGCAATGTCACAGTTTGTCACCGGGCTGATCATACTTACCCAGCGGAGAATATCTTCTGTTTCATCAGGAGTTGAAAGCATAGAGCCGTTTACAACTTCAAGATTTTCTATATCAAAATCGATCCTGAAGAATCTGTTGAAAAGGACAATGCTGTCCACACCGCAACCGTCCAGTTCGCTTGCGAAAGCTGAGATGCTTGAGAAGTATGAGCCTATCTTTACTGCAACAGGAATGCTTACCTGAGATTTTATATCGGAGACAATATCAAGAATTGTATTCTCATTCTCCCGGCCGGTTCTTCGCGGATCCGACGGAAGAATGAAGGTGTTCAATTCCAGAGCAGAGGCTCCTGCATTCTCAAGTTGTTTTGCGAATTCCATCCAGTTTCCCTTACCGAAACAGTGGATACTGGGAATTATCGGTATCTCAGTGCTGTTTCTGGACTTCTCAAGAAGTTCCAGATAGTTGGAAACCGCATTCTGCATTCCATAGCTGTTGATGTAATCCGCTGCCTCGGGATACCAGTTGCTTTCATTGGTCATACTGCCCAGCTCTGACTCGATCTGTTCTTCAAATATGGACTTCAATACAACTGCACCTGCTCCGGCATCTGCACAGGCTTTCACTTTTTCAGCTGTGCCTGTAAGTCCGCAGCTACCCACAATTATCGGATTCCTGAGATTAAGGCTCATGTAGACAGTGGAAAGGTTCATTGATTACCCTTTCTTTGCTTGTGTTTCCATTTCAAATTTATATGGGAACATATAAGCGCAGTTCAATATTGGAAAGGTCTCAAATCCCCTCTGCATACCTGTCAACGATTTAGCTGCTGATTACTGTGTTGCGATCTGTTTCTTCCACCACGGGACAGAATGATCTTATGGGTACTGGAGGCTGTCAGAGGTATACTATGTGAGACTATGAGAATGAAGTGTCAGGACCTCACCAGCTTTGTAAGCCGTCTGTTTGAAAGGACGCCTGTGCGCCATACGATCCCCGTCTTTATTCATGAGCAGTTGAGGTGGCTGAAAACAATTGACTTTTCGGTTCTCTCAACATGAAGAACGCGGTGATGCTCAAATTGATCGCCCCGTACCTTGCCGTTGGAGTATTCTGGTCTGTTTTTTCAAATGGCTGGCTTGCCATCCTTGCATACCACCTGCAGACCATTCTGTGGGCTCGGCGCCCATTCCCATCCATGACTTTGCCAGGAACTAAACAGATAGCCATCTTTGCTCTTCCATTTCTTGCTGCAGGGCCTCTATTCTACTTTCTGCTGCCCCTGGTGACCTGCGGGAATATTTCTATCTGGTTGACAGATCACCATCTTTCAGGTCTGTCACTTATTCTGATGATCCCCTATTTCGGTTTGGTTCATCCATATCTTGAACAGGTACACTGGGCTGAACTTCGTCAGAAGACGCCAATTGCCCACCTGCTTTTCGCAGGATATCACATCCCTGTTCTTTATTCACTTCTGACCATCCCATGGCTAATTGTTACTTTTGTACTTCTCACAGCGATATCGTACAGCTGGCAGCAGATGAGAAGAATATCAGGAAGCTTAGCTTTACCTGTCATATCACATGCTCTTTCCGATCTCGGGATCATTATGGCGGTATTCTTTTATGTGAACAGATGAAAGAAGGGGACGCCTTGCAGCGTCCCCTTCATCAGTGATATCCAAGTATTCTAAGGCTTGTACTCTTTTATGAGCTTCCCAAGTCTTCTGCACCCTTCTCTTATCTTTTCCTCGTTGCTGTAGCTGAAGTTCAGGCGCATGGAGCGGTGATCTTCGTTAAGCGGGAAGAAAGCGCTTCCAGGTACGTAAGCCACATTCTCCTCAATAGCTTTCTTGAAAAGTTTATCGGAATCCATGCCTTCAGGGAGAGTGAGCCAGAGGAAGAGCCCGCCTTCAGGCTTTGTCCAGGAAATTCCTTCAACATCTCCCAGGTTATTCTCCAGCTCTTCAAGCATGATGTTGCACCTTTTGTGGTAGAGCTTGATGATAGTTTCCAGTCCAATATCAAGAGCCCCGTTTTCCAGCATGTAATAAGTAATTGCCTGGTTGAACGGAGGTGTACACAGATCCATTGATTGCTTGGCCATTACGAACTTGTTGATCAGCCAGTCCGGCCCGTAGGCCCAGCCCAGACGGAATCCGGGAAGCATTATCTTGGAGAATGTGTAAAGGCTGAGAACCCTCTCCGGGGCAAGGGACTGGAAGGTGGGCTGGTGTTCCCCCCTGAACCTTATCTGGCGGTAAGGAGTGTCTTCTACGATCAGATAGTCTCTTTCCCTGGCTATCTTAACTATCTCTTTCCTGCGCTCAAGGGGGATGGTTACACCAGCGGGGTTCTGAAAATCAGGGATCAGATAGAGCAGCCTTGGTCTTCTACCCTCAGCTTCAAGTTTATCCAGCATTTCCTCGAGTTTCTCAGGAATCATTCCGTGTTCATCAAGTTCAACCCCGATGGGTACACCGCCGTAGCTCTTTATCGACTGAAGTCCTCCAAGGTAAGTGGGGAGGCCCACAATGCAGGTATCTCCAGGGTTGAAAAAAACCTTTGCCATTATCTCAAGTCCCTGCTGACTTGCAGTGGTTACAAGGACCTGCTCCGGATCAGCATCAATGCCGTCCTTTTGCATGATCTCAGCCAGTTTTTTACGGAGCCTGGGGTCTCCTTCAGTTGCTCCGTACTGAAGAGCTTTTCCAGCTTCCTCATCAATTACCTTAATGGCGGCCTCTCTCACATGGTCAACTGGGAATGTTTCCGGAGCAGGAAGACCTCCGGCGAAGGAAATGATCTGAGGGTTATTAGTAAGTTTAAGAAGCTCTCTGATCACGGAGCGCTTCATACCGTTTGCACGGTCGCTGAAGTAGGAAGTTCGGTCCAATCTGGACCTCCTTTCAGGTTACATTTATATAAACAGCAGGAATTCACAAGAGCACACAGCTATACTATCGGTTGTGGCATCCATCGGTGTCAACTGTGTAAAAAGGAGCTATATTCCACCTCTGGAACCCAACCCATAAAAAGGAGAGAATCGTGAAGAAGTTCTTGTACATAGTGCCAGTGATGCTTCTGGTGTTTGCATGCGGTCAGGAAGATCCTGCTGCAGATGTAACTGAAGATGTTGAAGTAGAAACTGTTGACACAACTGTCACTGAACCGGTGGAGGATGTTGAATTGGAAGCAATCCCAACCTCAGTTACTGCCAGGCACATTCTTGTCTGTTACGATGGCTGTGCAGTAGAAGGACCTTTCAACCGCACACAGGATGAGGCACTTGCTCTGATTGAAGACATTGAAAGCAGAATTCAATCCGGTGAATTGGACTTTACTCAGGCTGCAGTTGACTACTCAGACTGTCCTTCAAGTGCTGACGGAGGAATGCTTGGTGAATTTGGAAGGGGAGCCATGGTTCCTGCCTTTGAGGAGGCTGCATTCAGTCTGCCTGTTGGAGGCATTTCCGGAGTAGTTGAAACACAGTTCGGTTATCACCTGATCTACAGAGAGAACTAGGATATTTGATCATTCCTGAATACAGAGTTGAGGAAGAAGAAACTGGATTAAGGCTGGACAGTTTCCTCGCTCTTCAGGATGATCTTGGCCTGAGCAGAAGCTACATAAGCACACTGATCAGGAACGGACATGTCAGGGTTGACGCCGAGGTTCCCACCAAGCCGTCAACCCATTTGCACAACCAGCAGATTGTTACAGTTTCAGTTCCAGATCCGGAGCCAATAGATCTCACTCCGGAAAACATACCCGTTGATATTGTATATGAGGATGCTCACCTTATTGTGATAGATAAACATGCAGGTCTTGTTGTCCATCCCACCCCAAGCACAAGAAAAGGTACCCTTGTTAATGCACTGCTTTATCATTGCAGGGACACACTTTCAGGTATTTCCGGTGATCTGAGACCTGGTATCGTTCACAGGTTGGATAAAGACACAACCGGCCTCATTATGGTGGCCAAAGATGATGAGACCCACAGGCATCTTTCAGCACAGCTTGCAGCCAGAACAGTGAAACGAAGGTATGTTGCTTTGTGCTGGGGTTTTCCTTCTCCCTCTCATGGTAGAATTGAAGGCCCCATTGGCCGTGATCCTCACAACAGACAGAAAATGACCGTGATAGAGAGCGGAAGAAGGGCTGCCACTAACTACAGAATCTTAAAGAGATATACCATTGCCAGCCTCATAGAATGCAGACTGGAAACCGGCAGGACCCATCAGATCAGGGTGCACATGTCCGTCTTGAAGAATTGTCCCATCATCTCTGACTCTAAGTACGGTGGGATGTCACCCAGAGGAGTTGCGTCCACCAGTGAGAACAGGGAACTGATCGCTGACGCTATCAGAATAGCAGGTCATCATATGCTTCATGCAGAAACACTTGGTTTCATACATCCGATAACCAGTGAAGAACTTGAGTTTCATTCGGCTCCACCCATTGAATTCCGGCTGGTACAGAAAAAATTAAATTCTGTTACGATCCCTCAAGACGCCAGTTCGTGACCTCAAAGTATCTGATCTTTACCGCTCTTCTGTCAGTTCCTCTTTCAGCAGTTATTTGTCACAGGATCTTTCTTTACTTTTTTATCCTGTTCCCGCTTTCAGCAGTGGTTACAGCAAACTGGAGGTACTGTAGAGCACTGCTTCTCCTTTCACTCCCTCCTGTTGTTTTCCTTGTATGGTCGTATTTTTCAGGGAACGGAGAGAGTTTACAGAGATCACTACGGTGGATCTGTGCTCTGGCCTCAGGCTCTTACTTTGCCTCTGAACTTGGGACTGCAGGTGTTGCCCTGGTTCTGAGATCAATGAGACCATTTCCATTGACAGGGAAACTCTCAGAATTAATGCTTTTAGCCGGAAGTGTGACTGGAAATGCCAAACAGTGCTGGAAAGAGAATGTGGAATTACCACTGTTACAGAGAATTATTCAAAGCGCAGAGGATTCTGTTTCAAAGGCAGAACCGGTGGTTCCTGAACAGACTTCAACAGCTGCAGTTCCGCTTTTTATTGCAATGCTTTCCTGGCTCTTTCTCCTTGTCTCCATTTCCGGGATAGCAGACGGAGTAGCTGGATGAGGGTGCTTGCACGATTTGAGTTTGATGGTTCTGCCTACTCCGGCTGGCAGCTGCAGCCGGTTGCTGTAACTGTTCAGCAGCAGATCGAGATCGCACTGGAAAGAATGTGTCAGAGACCGATCCAGATAACTGGAGCCGGTAGAACAGATGCGGGAGTGCATGCATCTTGTATGCCAGCCCATTTTGACATAAAAGAACACGAATTCCAGAGGATTGAGAAAGGGCTAAACACGATGCTTCCCGGGGACATATCATGCCTGTCAGTGGATGAGGTAGCTGAGGACTTCCACGCAAGGTTCAAAGCAGTTTCCAGAACATATAAGTACCGCATTGGAAAAGGGAGGCATCCTCTTAGAAGCAGATACGAATACCAGCATGGGATCATTGACCTTGATGTCAATGCAATGAGAAATGCTGCTGAGTTCTCACTGGGCCATTCAAGCTGGCGTGGTTTTGCACGGGAAGGCGGAGGAAACTCCACCTGGGACATCAACGTGCAGGCCGCTTCTGTTGTGGAAAACAGCAGGGGCTGGACACTGACCATTACAGCAAACAGGTTCCTTAGAGGTGTTGTGAGGATCTGGTCAGGTACGATCCTGAGAATTGGCGCAGGAAAGATACCTGCGGAAACAGTAAAAGAGATACTCCGCTCTGCTGATAAAAGGATGGCAGGACCTTCGCTGCCAGCTTGTGGACTGACACTTACGGAAGTGAGATACCCTTATGAAATTTCGTAGAGAAGAATTGAAATTAAAGAGCCTTTCCAACAGGACGAGCAAGATCAACAGTGATCTTCTTGCCGGTGAGTGGCAGTCGGATACCCCGGTAGGTGAATTTATCAACGCATTGCCTGACGTACTTGCTGTGCGGGAGATGCGAAAGCTTGCACGAGCCCTGGTGAAAGCAAAAAAGACCGGAGGAGCTCGCCTGTTGATGTACGGCGGACATGTGATCAAGTGTGGCCTGGGCCCTCTGATCGCAAGGTGGATCAAAGATGATATTTTTACAGCACTGGCCACCAATGGAGCCGGATCAATTCACGATCTGGAAATGGCTCTTTACGGTGCAACCTCTGAAGATGTTCAAGCCGGCATTAAGGATGGTTCGTTCGGAATGTGGAAGGAAACCTCGATCCATTACGGAAATGCCCTTGATCGACGACAGGGCATAGGCCGGGGTATTGGTCTGGAGATAATTGAAAAAGGCGGTAACACCCTTATCAGTCCAATGGCAACTGCAGTAGAGCATGGTTGCACGGTTACTGTTCATCCCAGTCTTGGATCTGACATCGTTCACCCGCCACACTATGTTGACTGGTCCATCCTGGGCAGCGAAGCTGAAAAGGACTTTACTGCTTTTGCAGAGGTTGTTGGAAGTCTTGCAAACGGTGTTGTTCTGAATGTGGGGAGCGCAGTAGTTATGCCTGAGGTTTTTCTTAAAGCTCTTTCTTCGGTTCGTAATCTGGGCTTTCCAGTTGAGAACATAACAACCGCTGATTTTGATATGATCAAACAGTACAGATCCACTTTCAATGTTGTCAGGCGGCCTGTAAATGCTCTAGGAGGGCAGAAAGTGGAGGTTACTGGTCATCACGAGATTATGCTGCCCCTTCTTGATGTGTTCATAAGGGCAGAGGAGAAATTAATATGAAGCACCTTTTATTATTGTCTGTGCTCCTGCTGATGATGGGATGCGGTTCTTCAACATCCACTGATGGTGCAGTCATTGAGAGCATCGATCCTTATGCCGACCCTCCTGGATACTCTGGAGACCCTTTTGCCGGATTCGATCCAGTTACTTCAATAAGATTTCCTGCAGAGGGAGATCTGGAAATTGAGATGGAAGAGCCAGCTTCTATGAATGGAGCATGGAGTGTTCAAGTAGCTGCATGCGGCTCAATGGATGCGGCCCTGTCCGTCCGTGACATCATTAATGCCCAGACTGACCACCCTGTGTTCGTGGATCATGTGGGCAGTTTTTACAAGGTGAGGGTGGGAGCTTTTACATCATCATCCGACAGCGACGGGTTAAGAAATCATCTCAGGTCAAACGGTTATCCTGAAGCATGGAGTGTAGAAAGGTAGGCTATGCTTCTGCTACTGCCTCTCTTATCCTGGTTTCTATTTCCTCTTCAGGGATAAGGTATTCAAGAAGTAAGTTCATATTGTCTATGGCATTCTCTGATATCTTCTCATTCTTTGATATTGCTGTTTTGTACCATGATTCAGCTGCGTCCAGTCTGCCTTTCAACAGATTTACTTCTGCGACAGTCTCTGCATAGCATTCTTTATGGTTTACATTGTTCTCTATTATCAACTGTCTGCAATGGCGAGCAGTGTCGTCAGCTCTTTTAACAGCCTCTTTTTCTTTTCCACTTAGCAGAAGTAGTGTAGCAGAGTTGATGCCGGCTTCAACCGATCCTGTAATAAGATGGCACCTGGAGAACAACCGAATAGATTCTTCAAGTAGCTCATGATCTTCACAGCCGGAGGCCATCCACATCTTTTTTCTCAGATGGGCCTTGGCAAGAAGGAGACTCCTGTCCCATGGCTTAGCCATAATAAGCTTGTTTAAGATGTTTTCAGCTTTGTCCCATTGGTCAAGGGATACATAAGTCGAGACTTTGGCGAGAAGTCTCTCCACGGCTTCACTGTTGATAACTAACCCCTTATTAGCATTTGTGAAGGGTACTGCATTTAATGATAATTACATTCAGTTTATAATATCTTTGCAGTTGATTAACAAGAGAAGATATACAAGGCAATAGTAATGTAAAGAGTGCTTTGTCAAGGCGCAGATCGGCAAGCTGTATCTTTGATCCACACTTGACACTTTCTGTAGGATTAAGCATATACGGCAACGCAATAAACGGAGCGGGAATAGCTCAGTTGGTAGAGCCCTACCTTGCCAAGGTAGCTGTCGCGAGTTCGAGTCTCGTTTCCCGCTCCACTTTTATTGCGCCCCGCAATAAAAGTGGAGCGGGGATTA
>JAGLDY010000061.1 GCA_023145375.1 Candidatus Sabulitectum sp.
CATATGTTCACCTGTCGTGCCATTACCGACCATGCCGTGTGGCTGGTACAGGATACCAGTTATGTGGTCAATAACGGCGGTATCTGGGAGGGAGAAGCATCTTTCACACCAAAGATCGTCTGGGGCGATGACCTGTCAGACAACATGGTTGCCTCTGCAGACTTTGCAGAGCTCACAGCCTCGTTTGAAAGCGATGTGTGGGGGACAGTTACAACAAACTGTGGAGTACCTGAAGATATTGATAGCGACGGCAAAGTCGTTATCATCCTTGCGGCAATTCCCACAAAGTTTGATGCAGGTGGAGGAACAAACTCCGCAAAGAACATCATGTACTACGTTGATCCCATTTTTAATGAGATCGAGGGCGTGGCCATGGAGGTTTTCTACCTGAACATTCATCCCTGGACAACTGCTCCCGCTGCCATGCCGGGTGCTGTTGAAATGAGGGGTTACAACCTTGCAAACGGCCTGGCCACACTGAGCCTTCAGTCTTCTCAGGAAGACGAAGAGCCCTGGCTTATCCGTGGACTTGCACAGGTTATGCAGTACAGATGTTTCGGTTTTACTGAAACAGCCACTGGCAAGCACGGTATTTACGAGCTTATGAAGGAATTCAGAAAAGCTCCCTATATCGAGCTTAACAGTGTTGTATCCGGTAGCGGTAAGGTTGATTACGCACCTGGAAGAGGACAGCAGTTCCTCTGGCTCATGTATCTTGCACAGCGTCAGGGTGATGATATCATTCCTGCAGTTGCACTGGATACAGAGAACTCCGGAATGCTCTCTATTGCTCTTGCAATCAACCCGACAGCCGATGTAGAGACTGCAGTAGAAGAAATAATAGTTCCCATCTACTTCGACTGGCTGGTCTGCAACCTCCACAACGATTTCCGCAGTGATTTCGGTGGCGGTATCTACATGTACGACTTCCTTGAGGGAACAACTCAGGAAGACTGGGCGCACGCCGGCATGGGTGCAGCATTCACCAGTACTTTCAACAGCTTTCCCATCGAGGGATGGATATCAGCTCTCGGTTACGCTATGAAAGGGCCTGTCTGGACAAGCCAGTATTGCCGGTTTGAGAATTACGATCAGGACTGGCTGACCCGTTTCAACGGGCAGTACTCTGATGGAAGAGGTGCCAATGGTGCCTATAACTCCAGATGGGAAGGTCTTGTAATCAAGTGTGATGATGATGCCGGGGAGTTCATATCCGTTGAAACAATGGATTTTGATGCCCTTTACAACACATCATTTACTGTCAGCGAAGCTAACACCTACATTATCGTAACCAACAACAACCCAGGTGGAACTTCAGCTATGAGGTATTACATCTCCAACGATGAAGTACTTCCTGAAACCGAGACCGCTCTTCATCAGAACAGTATCATGAACCAGTACATAACTGCCTACACGGCACTTGTGGATACTGCTACTGAAGAGCTTGAGGGTTACGACTGGATAGGTCCCATCTTTGAGGCTGCACTTGGTGATTCAGTACTGAACATCAAGATGGTCAGCTTCTACAACCAGGTCTTTACAGGCGTGTTCCCTGCATGGGCTGCTGGAACCTACGAGCTTTCATTCAGCGGATATGACAGTACAGGTCATTATGTTGAAGCTCTCAGGAACATCGCAGTGGGCTTTGCCGATGTGGATCTCACTCTTGAGCTCGACGGCATCCGCCTTGATGTACCAAAGGGTGGAGCACCCAGTGGAAGTATGGTTACCCTTGCAGAGACAGGAAGTCTTGGTCTTGCAGTGGAATCCAGCGCTTCTATTCAGAACGCCCGTGGCCGCATGACTGGTATAGTTGCCGGTCCTGTTGCCATCCCCGGCGTTACTGGAACTCTCTCCTTCAACAGCAGCACCAGTGCAGCATCTGTGTATCGCTACACAAATGAGGGCTGGGTAAAGCTTGACAGCTGGCTGCAGGGTGGACAGATATCTGCCACTGTTGAAGAGGGTGGAATCTATGCTCTAGGCGAGGGAATCGGCGTGTTCGCACCCGAGATCCCGGCCCAGCTCGTTCTCGGCGGCAACGCACCCAACCCGTTCACCGCACAGACAGCAATAAGCTTCGGCCTTCCTGTCAGCGGTAACGTAAGGGTAAATGTCTTTGACATGACCGGCCGTCTTGTAACAACCATTGCCAA
>JAGLDY010000062.1 GCA_023145375.1 Candidatus Sabulitectum sp.
GAGTTTCTTTGGCCGATGGTACATGAACAAAGAAGGCAGAGAGTTCCTCACAGGGATAATCTGAACACAACCCGCAATGCTCAATTTGCTTACCGATGGCACATTTCCTCATAAAGCAGCCGTTTTCGCAGTGGGGAAACTTAACACCC
Organism: Candidatus Sabulitectum sp.; assembly: GCA_023145375.1. Classification (GTDB taxonomy): domain Bacteria; phylum Fermentibacterota; class Fermentibacteria; order Fermentibacterales; family JCC-6; genus Sabulitectum. The sequence goes on from JAGLDY010000062.1 coordinate 150, forward strand.
GATGCGGTACAGCCGGTACAGTTCACCTGCTCCGGTTTGATGTCTGCACCGTAAAGTCCCGACCACTCCAGAGCAGTCTTTTTCCGCAGAGCTTCGTCATTGCTCATATAAGCCAGTCTTGCCGGACACTCTGAACAATCAAGACCGCAAATGGCAATCAATTTCAAAACACACCTCCGCATACACTTAATTTTGTCAGAAAGACACCACTCTGCATGAAACCTCACCGGTAGCGTGATGCAATCTTATGAAATACATCCCGGAAGCGGGCAGTTCACCCAGAGAATGAATTCCCTCTCCCTGAATATCACCTTCAAGAACAGTCCGACCGGAAAGATCTGTAACTACCGCTATACCGCAAGAGATACCTGAGACTTCAACAGACAGAATTCCAGTGACTGGATTAGAAACAGGATTGACCCGGATAGCGGGTTCAAGAAGCTGAAGCTCATCCTCATCAACACCGGTAACATCATCGAAACTCACAAATACAACCTCAGGTTCTGAAGCGGCCCCCGGTAGCCATGCAATCCAGTAACCATCGGTGCCGGCACAGATTGCTATTTCCTCAAGATCCGGAGGGTAAAGAGCATCTGCAACGAAGTAATCGTAGCTGTTCCACTCGCCGTTCCAGTAACGACATCTTATCTCTCCGGCCCTGTACCAGACCATAAGCATTCCCGGCAGTTCAAAAGTGGAGGTGCAGATCATGGGGTCATCCAGCCCGGGGAAATCCCATGGCAGCATCTCAGTGGATAGCGGGACAGGGGAAAACCCTGAGATCACAGACCAGTTGACTTCTCCGGTGTTGTCGGAATAAAGAAGGATCATATCAGTATCTGAAGAGCACCCAAGCCCCATAACACCGGACAAATTGGGGTTCCAGCCCTCTCCCAGAGTGTGACAAAGCAGATCAGCTGAATCCGGGTCGAACATAAGGGTGTGGTTCATAAGCCACTGGCTGGAACTGTTGTAGCCGTAGGAGGTTCCAATGAGAACATTACCCCCTGTGCAGGCAACCGGTCCCACCATCATTGCAGGGTACACTGAAGAGTTGTCACAATCGCTGAAATAGTAGTCCTTGTTCCAGGCTCCTGCGCCGGTCTCAGTCAACAAGCCACTGGCACTGATCGAGTACGAATACTGCCACATAACAAGCTGAGTTACAGAACTGCAGAAATTGATAGCGCTATGTGCTAGAAGAGCATCCCAT
>JAGLDY010000063.1 GCA_023145375.1 Candidatus Sabulitectum sp.
GTAATTGCGCGTTAGCACAATCCCCGCCACTTAATTTTGAAACAAGATTAAGTGGCGGGAACGTGTGGGAATCGAACCCACCCAGGATGGTTCTAGCACCCGACGTCGGATTTGAAGTCCGAGAGGAACACCAGCTCCCTTCCGCTCCCGCTGATGTATCAAAGATTGCAAATTTTAAGGAATTGTCAAGGTAGCATTTTTTGAGTATATCCTATCCTTATGTTTGTAGAGACTGGGGGGTATAAATGGAGGCGAATGTAAAAAAGATACTTGACGTCTGTGCATCAGCACCAGATCCCGGCACCCGCATTAAAGAATTCCTGAATAAACTGCCAGAGGGCCATGAAGTGGTTGAACTGTTCGTAGAGTTTGACCGTCAGGCTGTTGTATCTCCTGCGCACTGTCTTGTTTTCTTCACCATTGTCAATGTTTCTACATTCGCAGATCGATTGATACGCATGTCTTATGAGCAGCTTTTTACTGAAACAGAACCTTTATGTCACGACCTTGTAAAGGTATGGAAAACTATTGACTCTCTTGATGATGAGCAGAGGACTAATTTTCTTGCAAGATCTTCTCTGCTTCTTGAGGCCGCCTGTCTTGCCTGGCAGGATGCCCGTGATGGGGGCAGTGTCTCAGGTTCTCAGTCAGGCTCGTCCCTTCTGGTTACTTTGTGCGAAGGAGAAGATGTAGGCTCTCAGGTTCTCAGCACAAAGGCAGACTCATGGCCATCCGGTATCTGGAGAAAGATGAAAGAGGTTCTCGAGGAACTGGATTTCACCATACAGAAGGACAGAAGCTGGAGCTACCGCATAGATCTGGACAGTCGATCCAGACTGGTAGCAGGAGCCAACATCAAAGCCTATGTGAAAACGGGAGCAAGCACCCTTTCTCCACTGGCTCTGGCCAGATTGTCACAGAATCTTATAACAAGGTTCAGCCTTCTTCTTCGCACCATCAGTATGTACCCTGCAGACCATCCTTCCATAGCACCTGCGCTGGATTCATTCATAGAGCTTCTCGGCGGTTTCGCGGACAGTGAAGCTGGGATGGTTGCCATTACCATCCTTGGCGGGGAGCTGATGCTGAACAATGTTAAGGTTAAGTCAAGAACCAGGTCCACACAAAGCTTTCTTGCTCATCTCAATGAGCGAAGAATAAACAGTATCTCCTTCCAGATAGGTCTGGATACTGATAATCTCTTTAATTTTATCGAGCTTCTCAACCGTAAAGCTCCTCAGATCAGAGAGCGGGGTGGCTTAAATGAGATGTGTAGAACCAGAGGCATTCAAAATGTTTCGGTTGATGAATTCAGATACGCACTTATTGCCAGAGACGGGAAGCTTGTTTCTGAGGTTGTTACCGGTGCGGTAGACAGCACTCTGGAAGACTTGATCTTCAGAGAGCTTATAGACAGACTTCAAAAAGGTGATTCTATAAAGGATATTCCCACTCAGCAGCTGGGAGAGGCTCTTTCACGCATTCTTGAAGAAGCGGCATCCGGTTCCGGGAAATACAGATCCATGCTGGCTGATTTTGTAGCCACGCTTGATCCCACTATTCTCGAGAAGGGTATTCTGGTTAGCAGAGAGTTACAGAAGACCCTTGCCTGGGGAGCTCTTAGGAAGATAATTGACAAGAATCTTGAGGATCTGGACAGCAAGGATCAGGACATTATTCTGGATGCTCTGGATAAGCTGAATCAGCTGGCCTGTATAGGAGCAGAAAGAGGCAAAACTCACACCGTCATGCATGTTACTGACAACGTCAGGGGGCTTTTACTGGAGGGTTCCCTTGCAGCTGACGCTCTTTTTGCTGCAATAATTCTGCTTGGGTCTGTCTGTGAGAGATTGATCTCAACTGGAAGACTGACTTCAGCTTCTGAACTGGTGTCTACCATTTCAGATTGCAGGACACTTCCCGTAGAAACACCTGCACACGCCAGTGCTCTCAGGCGAGGGCTTTCCGAAGCATTCAGGAGGATAGATACTCCAGAGGCAGCTGATGTAGTTCTTCAAGCTTTCATGGACTCTGACGAAAGCAGATATCATGCAGCTGAAAAGATAACAGCTGAAGTCATGTTCAGGAACCTGGGAATGCGCCTGGTAGATCTTTTCCTGGAAAGAAAGCGTGAGATCAGAGCTCGAGTCTATTCAGTTCTCAGGAGGTTTGGAGCCGGTTATCTCCTGATGTTTCACAACAGGATCGATGAGCTGGAAAGAGGCGGACTATCTGTAAGAGACAGGGAGACTGGCAGATTTGTTGTCCAGGACTGGTACATACTTCGTAATCTGGTTTCTCTGCTTGGGGACCTTGAATCTGAGAGATCTCTGCCCATTCTTGAAAGACTTTGTTACGATTCAGACGACAGGGTCAGGAAACAGGCTCTTTTGTCATTGATGAAGGTATCAGAGAAGACTGCGGTGTCTTTTGCAGCCAATATGATCGGAGATCCATCATCGGAAGTTGCCGCAGTGTCTGTGGATGTTCTGTCCAGGGCAAAGACTCCAGACAGAGGGCTTATACCTGCCATGCTGCGACTTATGCATTCACTTCCCTCTGCCAGGAAGACACTCATGCGATTCCTTTTGAAGGTAGCAGACGACAATGCAGTCAGACGGCATTTCAGAGGATCTTTCTCTCATTGCCGTGGAGTTCCCTTTGAAGAAGAGGACCTCATGCTGGACGGTCTGGCTATTCTGGTCAAAGCAGGACAGACGGAAGAGATTGACGCTCTAAAAACCTATCTGGAGAAAAACTCCGGGGGCAAGCTCAAGAGAGCCTCCGCCCCGGAGAGTGTACTTAAAGCAGTCACATCTGCCGTTTACAGGATCCGGACAGCTCAGAGAACTGAGAGTTCTCCTACCACCTGACATCCGCCCCGAAGAAGAAGTGTCTAGCTGGTGAGTATGCATTGGGATTGCCTGCTGGTCCTCCGGCTATGTGATCGGGTTCACCGTCCCCGTCCTGATCAGCATCATACCAGGCAACACTGTAGATATGGTCCAGATTCATTCTGTTGAAAAGATTGTACACATCCATAAAAACATTAAAGGTGGTTCCGCCAAACCAGAATCTTTTTTCCACCCGGAGGTCTGTATTCATTCTCCAGGGGTATCTTTTCTGGTTGCGGAAGAATGGATGTGTGTCATGGGCGGCATTATCGTAAGGAATACCGCTTCCATAACTGCAGTTTACCCTGAAACCAAATCCTTCCAGCCAGTTCTGCCCCAGGAAAGAGTCTCCTCTTTCGATCATTAGACCGGCGGAAGCATTTGCTGTGTGCCTTTGATCCCAGTCAAGATATACATCATCCTTTGGCGTGGGGAACTGAGAGCCCCACCCGTAGGAATAGCCTTCAGTAGGAGAGGATTCTCTTCCCTTGGCGACACTGTAAGAGTAGTTCGCAGCAAAAGAGAAATAGCGGGAGGATCTTCTGAGCAGGCCCAGTTCTGCCCCCCATACTGTGCCTGTGCCTTCGCTGTTCACATACTGCCAGTATTCTTCTGTATTCTCCTGCAGATCGGTGGAGATCAAGCCGGTGATGGTCTTGTTGTATGCAACCAGTTCAACCATTGTAAAAGGGTCGAACATGTGCTTTAGTCCCAGTTCGTAAGCTACTGTTTCTTCCGGGTCAAGATTTGGATTGCCGGAAAGCGGCTCACCGGAAGAGGATGAACTGGACTGGCTTTCGTAGTACATCATACTCAACCCTGGAACCTGATAGTAGTGACCGTAGCTTGCTCTGATCATGTCCCTTTCAGAAACAGGATGGGATATACCCAGCCGTGGACTGAATTTGTACTTGATGTCAGCGGTGTCAGAGTTGGGGTCTATAACATCGATCCTTGCTCCGATGTTCGCTATGAGACCAGCTGTGTACTCTATCCTGTCCTGGGCGTATACTCCGTGAAATCTTGGAGAACCATCCCACGAGGAGTAGGTGACAGTGTAATCTGGAGGGGAGTAGATATCCCATCCTTTTGAATCAAAGAATCTGCCTTCGTACCCGGCCTTCAGCTGATTGTAAGCGTTCAGCTGACTTGTGTAATCCGTTCTGAAGGTAACAACATCGGTTTCAGAATTGTGTCTTATCCAGTCTATGTGTCCGCTTCTGAAGAAATGGTCTCTGTCCTCGAATCTGTCTGGAGCTTCATACTCCAGCCAGTCATCTATGGAAAAGTCAGAACCGATAATGCTGCCTGTGGAGTCTGTGATACCGTGAGTTTCGTGGGTGTGATAGAGATTCAACTTGAATTCTATGAAACTTCTTTCACTGAAAGTATGAGTAACTGCAAGTCCTGGAGAGAATCTGTTCTGCTCTCTGATGGGAAGTGCCCTGTCATTCTCCCTTGAGTAATAGAGAGTGTCACCGTCATTCACATAATGGTCAACAGTTCTTGACCAGAGCCAGTCTCTCCACCCTTTTTCCCCGGTGGAAAGATAGAAGTTGCCCACTATCCTGGTCGTAGGAGAGGGCTTCCAGGAAAGCTTGGCAGTTCCGCTTATGGTCTCAATGGTACTGTTGTCCCAGTTACCCCTGCTGTCTGCATGGTTGTAACCACTTCTGTTGTACGAGCCGGTGGCGAAAAAACCGCTTTCTCCAGGCAGGAAAGTGGGACCTCCCAGGGCCCCTTCTCCTTTAAATGCTTCACCGTGGTAGATCTGGTTTTCCCAGACAGAGTGCTCCATGGTATTGAGACTGGCGTCTCCGGATTCAGAGAAAGCGCCTCCTCCTCCATTGAATGAGGCCATGAAACTTTCGGTTGCATCACGGGTGATTATGTTTACAACACCGGACTGAGCTCCACCGTATTCAGCGCTGAAACCTCCTGAAGTTATTGATATTTCGGAAACTGCAGAGAGAGGTATCTCCATGGTGAACAGGTTGGTTGCAGGATCATTCATGATGATACCATCCACCATGTATATGATCTCACCGGAGCGGCCTCCCCGCATATGAAAATCGCTGCCGGAGGTAACACCACCGGAGCTCAAGGCTATAATGTCTTTTATGGAGGTAACAGGCATGGCTGCAATATCATCACTGTCAATTATGTTAATGGAAGAGGTCTCATCAAATACGATCAGTCCCCTCTGGTCAGTGACGGTAATAACAGTACTTCCCGTAGCTGTATCACCAAGCTCAAAGTCTATTCTCGTTGTGAGATCAGCAGAGACCTGAATACCTTCAATTGTCTGTTCAGCCTTTCCCACCATTCTTGCCTGCAGTCTGTAAGTACCGGGGTTCAGATTATGAATGAGATACTCGCCGTTCGTGTCGGTCATTGTGCCGAAATCAGTATCAGTTATTATTACAGTAGCCCCTATCACAGGGCTGCCCTCACTGTCAAAGACCACACCGGCGATTCTTCCGGTAGTACCGGCAAAGGCAGAGAAGGAAACAATTAGAAGACAGGTATTGATGATTCTCACGAGATAACTCCCCTCAGATAGATTGTTCCTATATATTGCAGTTATTAAGCGAAAGAGGTAGTCTGTGAGATTCTGTAAGTACGGTGTTTCTGTTTTTTCTGTCCTGTTTTTCTTTGCTGGATGCACTTCAACAAATCCCGCAGGCTTCGCCCTGTACGAGAACCCCCCTTATGCAAGTGAGATGAAAGGTTTTTTCTACTGCGGACAGGGGCCATACTCAGCTGTTTTCTCTCCAGGTAGCTCTGTTGTATGGATATCTGAACCGGCAAACAGCAGGATATGGTACAAAGATGTTTCAGAAGCCGTTGTGAACCCTCTCATATGTGATACGCTTCTGCTTGATTTCTCACCGGGTTTAATGATCAGTCCACCAGAAGGCAACGAGATATTTGTCTGCAGTTACTACTCCAGTGATGTCTACTCCATAAATACAGAAACGCTCATGTGGAACAAAGTTTATACCTGCTCATCTTCCATAGTAACCATGCAACTCTCATCAGACGGAGGCACCATGTATCTGGGTTCTCTGGGAACCCCATGGCATGTCGAGGCGGTTTCCACCACCAGTTGGATTCAAACTGCCAGCGTTTCTGCGGACTGGCCTGTTTTAAGACTGGAGCTTTCTCCTGACGACAGTCTTATTGCAGTGGGCAATTCAGGAAGAACAGGGATTTATCTTTTCGATGCAGTGGATCTTTCTCCTGTCGATACTCTTATCACTCCCATGCGAACAGGAACCATGGCATTTACTTCAGACTCAAGAAGCCTTGTGGTTCTCGATGCAGCGTCAAACCGTCCATACATGATCAAGATAGATCTTGAGACCGGGGAAGAGGAGTTCCGCTCCAGACCGTACAACTCCTACCTTGTAAGCAGCAGGATCCCGGGAGCCAATACACTGATACTTCCCAGAGATCAGGATGAAGGAGTTTCAGTTCTGAACATGGACAATATGATCTTTGCTCCGTCTATACCTCTGAACAGCAGGAGCAGAGCTGTTTGTGTCTCCAGTGACGGGGGTTATATTGTAACTGTATCCAGAACATCCACACCGGGTAGAGCCACAGTATTCATTAAAGGAGAATAACTTGAGAGGATCAAAACTCAGCCTACTGCTTACTTATTTCCTTTTTATTGTTTTCCTCTATTCCGGTTGTATTGATGCCCTTGAACCAGCTGGTCCGGCGCAGTATGTGAACCCCGATTACCCGTCTGATCTATTCGGTTACGCAGCAATTCCTGCACAATTTACAAATGCTTTCTATCATCTTGGCCGGCTGTATGTTCTTGACAGAACAAACCAGATGATGATCTCGTTCTCTGCATCAGATCCGAATCTTGCTAACCCGGACAGCATAACCCTGAAGGATACTCTTCAACTTGGTTTTCCACCGGGAGCCTCTTGTTTTGATCAGAATTCGGAAACACTTTTCATTTCTCATAATGTTTCCAATGACATATACCGACTGCTTCTGTCCAGCAGCGGCCCGCCTGAGCTTCTTTATCAGTGCGAATCGCTCGTTACAGATGTTTTTGCCGTAAACAACGGGAATTCTCTTGTGATCTGTTTTATTGGACCGGAATGGCTGGTGAGAAAGATAAATGCAGTGACCGGAGAGGTCGAAAGTGAATATGCAACTGAGTGGCCCATTACCAGAGCCGCTCTTTCTGTTAATGGAGAGAAGCTTCTTCTCAGCAACTCTGGAAGAAAGTATCTCATTGAGATAGACACCGGCTCTTTTGAAAAGGCGGATTCATTCCCTATGCCGGAACGGGTTGGACCATTCCTCTACAACACCAGCGGTAACATTGTTGTCTTCAATCAGTACACTATTCATCCCAGGGTATATCTTCTTGATGGCGATAACGGATCTGTTATGGATGTTGTAGAGTGTATCAACCCATACAAGTACTGTTCTCTCATGCCGGGCACTGATGTTGTCATTGCTCCCAGAAGATCTGACAACAGGGTTTCTGTCTTGAACACTGACAACATGATCTTTGCTCCATCACTGTTCTGTTTTGCCTATGCGGAGATGGCCTTTTCTTCTACGGACAACAGTTATCTATTTGTTCTCAGTGACACTCCAGGAAGGGCGTATGTGTATGAGAACTCTCTGTAACCTCCCTTTGTGTTTTGTTACAGCAATTATTGCTGTTCTATTGTCTGTCGCCTGTATCGACAGTGTTGAGCCTGCAGGCCCGGCCCAGTATGTGAACCCGGAGTATCCCTCCGAGCTTAAGGGATATGCCGTTATCACCGCTCAGTTCTCAGGTGCATTTGAACTGAACGGCCGGGTATTTGTTCTGGACAGAGAAACAGAAATTATCGAATCTTTTTCGCTCTCTGACCCATGTCTTAATTTAAATCCTTCTCCTGTGGACAAGGATTCTCTTTATCTTGGTTTTACGCCTGGTGCGTTTGCTCTGGATAGAGAATCAAGTGTGCTGTACCTTGAAGATTCAGACGGCAATGATATCTACACGATTCATCTGCCTGATGGAATACCTGAACTGCTGCACGATTCGGATTCATTCATCACTGACTTGTTCCTCACAGAAGGGAAAAGCAGCCTGCTTATCTGTTTTCTGGGGCCGGAGTGGCTGGTAAGAAAAATTGATGTAACCACCGGATCAAACCTTGGGGAATATGAGACGGGCTGGCCTGTTACAGGAGCGGCATTATCCAATGATGCTGAAAGAGTTCTACTGAGTAATTCAGGCAAGTATTTTCTTCTTGAATTGGATGTTGCCACTATGAATCTCAGGGATACACTGCATATTCCTGAAAGACCCGGTCCTTTCTTATACAACAGTGCCGGCAATATTGTTGTTTTTAACAGATATACTATCAGGCCCAGGATCTATTTGTACCACGGAGATACCGGTATCAAACTTCAGGATATATCCTCTATCAACCCCTACCAGGCTTGCAGTTTGATGCCCGGCACAGACGTTATTATTGCACCCAGAAAATCAGACAGCAGGATATCTATTTTTAATTCGGATAACATGATCTTTGCCCCATCCCTCTACTGCCTTCAATATGCCAAATATGCCTTTTCCACTCAGGATGGCGAGTTTATCATTGCTCTTTCCAGTACCTCGGGAAGAGTTTATGTCTTTGAGAATGCCCAATGACAACAGGAATCTATTGATTCAGATCAGTTGTTCGGAACCTACTCCCACCAGTGAACAAGACCAGGTTCCACGACCCTGCCGTACTTCGGATGGGCGGGTAGCACTCTCACTGTGAATCCGAATTTTCCTGCTTCCGTACAGGAGATGGAGCCCTTGAAGAAAAGGAGCCCATCTTCCTCATGACTGAAGGTGAGTACTGTGGAGGTCCTTCCGGAAAGCCAGTCATCTCCGGAAGCTTCCCCGAACTGAGTTTCAACTGATAGATCGTCTGCACTGAGCCCGGGAGCCCTGAGCCTTGCGGTTACTTCAATGGTGTCTCCCACAGTAAGTGTATCACCAGTTTCTTCTGGGTCCACACTGTCAATGGAGATACCATGCCATTTCTCCCTGACAGCTTCCTTCCAGTTGGCTAGTTCCTTTGCACCCTCCATGTTGTTCAGACCCAATGATTTCGAGAAATTCATGGCAGGTATGTAGTAATTGTTCGTGTACTCAGCCACCATTCTGTTCGTGTTGAATTCTGAAAGAGCCATATGCATGGATTGTTTCATCATAGCAGTCCATCCTGTAGGTATACCGCCGTTTCCTCTGTCGTGAAACAGTGGGGCTATCATGTTCTCCAGCAGGTCGTACAGTGCTTTAGCCTCTATTCTGTCCTGCAAAGCGGGGTCATCGTAAGTTTCTCCATTGCCAATGGCCCAGCCCCTGTCAGTGCGGTAGCCCTCAGCCCACCAGCCATCAAGCACACTGCAGTGGGGAATACCATTCATGGCTGCCTTCATACCGCTGGTGCCACTTGCTTCCATTGGAATCCTGGGAGTATTGAGCCAGATATCGACACCATGTACCATGTGGCGGGCCATATCCATGTTGTAGTCTGACAGATAGACCAGCTTCCCGTACAGTTCTTTGCTGAGGGATGCATGAAAGATCTCTCTGATGAGATCCTTGCCTCCATTATCGTGGGGATGTGCTTTGCCTGCAAAGATCACCTGTATAGGTCTATCGCTGTTGTTGAGCAGGCTGGTCAACCTGTCCAGATCGCTTAGAAGCAGAGAAGCTCTTTTGTAGGTTGCAAATCTCCTGGCAAAACCAATTGTAAGTGCATCCGGGTTCAGTACAGGCATGTTCTGCTGAGGCAGTCCCCGGATCCCCATGCTCTCCAGCTGATCCGACCACTTCCTTCTTGCATAGCCCACCAGTCTTGCCCTGAGCCTTTCATGGGCACGCCAGAGCTCTGAATCGGGGATCCTGGTTATCTTTTTCCAGAACTTCTCGTCTCCGGGGTTTTTCGGGGAAGTATTTCCCACATACCTTTGAAGCAGTCTCCTGACTTCTCCTGATACCCAGGTATCTTCATGCACCCCGTTCGTTACATGTCCAATGGGGATCTCAGATCCGGGAAGTCTTGGCCACACATTCCGCCAGATGTTTCTGGATACTTCTCCGTGAAGCCTGCTGACACCATTTGCGTTTCTCGAGAAATTCAGAGCAAAAACTGTCATGGAGAAGTTTTGAGATGATGACTGGCTGCCGAATTGGAGGAAATCCTGATTGTTCAGACCAACTCTGTCCAGATAAGGTCGAAGGTACTTAAATACAAGGTCAGGGTGGAATTCTTCATTACCGGCTGGTACCGGCGTATGTGTTGTGAATACATTTCCTGCGGTAACCATCTCACGGGCCTCGGCAAATGACAGTCCTATCTCGATGTAGTGAGCCATCATCTCCACGATGAGAAATCCTGAGTGTCCTTCGTTTATGTGTCTTACAACAGGGGTAAGCCCCATGGCTCTCAGTGCCATTATACCGCCTGCGCCAAGAAGGATCTCCTGGCGGATACGCATCTCTTTGTCTCCGCCGTACAGTTGTCCGGTTATCTCTCTGTTCTCCGGTGAATTTTCCGGAAGATTGGTGTCAAGAAGGTAGAGCAGAACCCGACCAACCTTGATCTGCCACAGTGCAGCAAGCACCCCTTCGGTTCCCATGGGAACCATAATTGTAACCGGATCGCCCTGTGAATCCCGTACTCTTTCAACCGGCATGTTGGAGTAGTCGTTTACCGAATAGCTCTCCTGCTGCCAGCCATCGCTGTTAAGGTACTGATTGAAGTAGCCCAGTCGATACAGCATGGAAATACCAACCACAGGAAGACCAAGGTCGCTTGTGCTTTTCAGGGTATCACCGGCTAGAACTCCCAAGCCGCCAGAGTAGATCGGAAGACTTTCGTGTAGGCCAAATTCCGCGGAGAAGTATGCTATTACCTCACCCGTTCCCACTGTATCCGAGTGGTGCTTCGCAAACCAGGTTGGTCTTGCCAGGTATTCATCCATCTGACCCGACAGTTCAGCCAGCGCAGAAAGAAAGACCGGGTCTTCTGATAACTCCTCCAGCCTGGCCTGACTTATCCTCCCAAGAAGCAGAGTTGGGTTGTGGCGTGTTTTTTCCCAGAGATCCTGATCTATTGATCGGAAGAGGGAGATAGCATTCTTGTTCCAGCTCCACCAGGTATTTTCTGCAATCTTTTTAAGGTCTCCGAGCTTTTCTGGTATTTTCGGAATTACCCTGTATATCCTTGATCTCAAAAGCTGTTACTCCCCTTTCCCACCTTTGCGGTATCTCATGAAGGTGGCAGGATTACCGGAAACAACTGCTCCTGCGGGTACATCTTTCGTTACAACGGCACCGGCTCCGATTATGGCACCTTTTCCGATACGGACAGGAAGAATAGTGACATTGGATCCAATACTGGCTCCATCTTCTATCACAGTTTTTTTCCATTCAGACTGGTCAGGCTGAGGAGGGTATACATCATTGATGAACATCACACCGTGGCCGATAAAGCAGTCGTTCCCAATTTCTACCAGTTCGCAGATGAAAGAGTGGCTTTGTATTCTGGTTCGGTCACCTATCTTTACACCTTTTTGTATCTCACAGAAGCATCCCACCATACTGTCCGTTCCAATTTCACAACCATAGAGATTTACGAAATTCCAGATCTTTGTTCCTTCACCGATCTGGCAGTCGTTGATGATCTGAAAGGTTTTTTCTGAGGTTTCCTGAGAATCGTTTTTCTGCTTTTTGTCCTTCTTGAACATGAGTATTTTCTCTCCCTTTTTTTGCTGTTTGGAATGACCACCGAATACCAAACATATTACACATTAACATTGGAGGAAAAACTTGCGCAGTAACATTCGGAATTTTTGCATCATTGCACACATAGATCATGGCAAATCAACCCTTGCTGATCGGCTTCTTCAGGTTACTGGCTCCGTGAGTGAGCGGGAATTCCACAACCAGATGCTTGATTCCATGGATATCGAGCGTGAGCGTGGTATCACCATTAAGAGTACAGCTGTGACCATGTATCATGAGAATACAGAAGGTGAAAAGTTTCAGCTGAATCTTATTGATACCCCGGGTCATGTTGATTTCAGTTACGAGGTAAGCCGGGCGCTGGCATCCTGTGAGGGAGCTCTTCTGGTCGTTGATGCTGCTCAGGGTGTGGAAGCACAGACTGTGGCCAATCTTTACAAGGCTATGGAGCAGGAACTGGAGATTATTCCGGTGGTGAACAAGATCGATCTCCCATCAGCGAATATTGATGAGACGCTGTATGAAATAGATAATGAGCTGGGTCTTGATCCTGATGGCGCCATGCATGTCAGCGCAAAGACAGGGCAGGGTATTGAAGAACTTCTTGAAGCGATCATTGAAAGGATACCACCTCCGTCCGGAGACGCCGATGCTCCTCTTCGAGCCAGAGTGTTCGACAGTATCTTCGATCCTTACAGAGGGGTTATTGCCTATATCAGGGTTGTTGATGGGGTAATGAGAAGCGACCGGGACATTTCCCTGATGGCCATGGGAAATGAGTACAGAGTTGAAGAAATTGGTCATCTTGGCATCAAGCGTGAAAAGTGTGAGTTGCTTACAAATGGCGATGTGGGTTATGTGATAGCAGGTATCAAGAGTGTTAGCGATGTGAGAAGTGGAGAAACCATTACCACCAAATTGAATCCGGCCGAAAAGACACTGGGAGGATTTGCCCAGGCCAAGCCGGTGGTGTTCTCAAGTCTTTTTCCCATTTCCAGCGAGGACTACAACGATCTCGCTCTTGCAATGGAAAAACTTAAACTGAACGATGCCTCCCTGATCTATGAGAAAGTTAATTCGGTTGGTCTTGGCTTTGGCTTCAGATGCGGGTTCCTCGGCCTGCTTCATCTTGAGGTGGTTCAGGAACGACTGGAAAGAGAATTCGGTATGAGTCTGGTTCTGACCGCTCCCACAGTGCTTTACAGAGTCTCACTTACCAATGGTGAGATCAAGTACATAGATAACCCCAACCTGTACCCCGATCCCTCCCGTATTGAGCTCACAGAAGAGCCTTATATCAAGGCATCAGTTATCATGCCGGACAAGTACATTGGACCTGTCACTACTCTGCTCCTAAATAGAAGGGGCAGGGACTACTCTAACACTTATGTAGGTGCCAGGAGGGTTGAGATCAAGGTTGAGATGCCCCTTGCTGAGATCGTATACGATTTTTACGACAAACTTAAATCACTTACCCAGGGTTATGGCAGCTTTGATTATGAAGCTTCAGGTTACCACCCCGGTAATTTGGCGAAAGTGGACATTCTTGTGAATCACGAGAAAGTGGATGCCCTTTCCATGCTGGTTCACAGAGACAGAGCCAACAACTGGGCAAAGAGAGCCTGCGAGAATCTGAAGGAAGCAATACCCAGACAGCAATTCAAGATCCCCATTCAGGGAACTATTGGTGGCGCCATAATAGCAAGAACCACTATCAGTGCTCTGCGGAAGGATGTTACAGCCAAATGCTACGGTGGAGATATCACCAGGAAGAGAAAGCTTCTTGAGAAGCAGAAGGCTGGAAAAAAGAGAATGAAGATGGTAGGAAAGGTAATGATCCCTCAGAAAGCATTTCTGGCAGTTCTCAAAAGAGACTAGTAGAATAGAGTGAAGAAAACAGTTGTTTTGCTTTCCTTTCCATTGTCGCTGTTATTGCCTGTGGTGTATATAGCTTATCTGATCTCTGGGATTTTTCGATTGATATGATCTTAGCAGTGGATACGGCGGCATTGATGATTTTGATGTGAGCTGGACAGCAGGGAGCTTGAATAATGTTGAAACCTTTTGATTCAATGATAACCTTCTGCTACACAAGGAACATGGAAGCAACAAGTGAATTCTATGCCGGAATACTTCAGCTGTCCCTTGTTCTGGAGCAGGCGGGATGCAGGATATACAGGGTAGCAGGGGATGCTTACATAGGTTTCTGCACAAAAGCTGAGAAGCAGACAGGTATTAATGACAATGTTACTATCACTCTTGTAACTGACGATGTTGATCGGTGGTTTGAAAGGGTAGAGCATGCTGGATATCAGGTCATCAAACCTCCTTCTGCAACACCTCAGTACAACATCTACAACTGCTTTGTGAAGGATCCATCAGGATACACTGTGGAGATCCAGAGATTTGAGGATCCAAGGTGGCCACCGAAAAAATAGGGCTTTATGTACATGCTCCCTTCTGTGTGAAGAAATGCTCATACTGTGCATTTAACTCAGTGGAGAAACCGAGAGATACTTCCGGTATGTGTACTGCTCTTTCAACTGAATTCATCCGCAGGACGCAGCAGCCGGATCTGGAATACCAGACTTTCTACGCAGGCGGCGGAACTCCAACTTTGTTGCCACCGGAGTTCTGGAAGCGCATGATTGACATGGTGAGGGCTCCGTGGCTGAAAGAAGTCACCATTGAGACGAATCCTGCTGTTCTTGATGCCATCGACTACTCCTCTCTGCATATTGCCGGCTTCAACAGGATCAGTGTAGGGGTTCAGAGTTTTTGTGATAAGAACCTGAAGCTGCTTGGTAGAAGGCATACCGCAGAAGAAGCCCGAGAAACTCTGCAACTGATCTCAAGAACTGGCTTCAAAAACATCAGTCTGGATCTTATGTATGGTCTTCCCGGGCAAACCCCTGAACACCAGAAGAATGACATTATTGAGGCTCTCAGCTTTATGCCCCAGCACATATCGACCTATGACCTGACTCTTGAACCTGGAACACCCATGGGGAACAGGGGAGAGAAAGCTTCGGAGGATCAGTGTGCTGAAATGTACCATCAGATACATGAAATACTCACGGCAAACGGGTACGTTCACTATGAGGTTTCCAGTTATGCCCTTGAAGACAAATACAGATCCATGCACAATTCTTCATACTGGGACAGAACGTCCTACATAGGTATAGGACCTTCCGCACACTCATTTTCAGGGACAAAAAGAAGCTGGAACATCCCCGGTATTCCAGAGTATGAATCAGCCCTTCTCAAAGGTGAGCTTCCAGAAGATTCCAGTGAAGAGATCACTGATGAGAATGCGGTGAACGAGATACTTTCTATCGGTTTTAGGAACACTAACGGTGTTGATCTGAACGAACTGGATAAATTCGGATTCAGGCTGGATCCAACTGATCTTCTTCATACCGGCTTGATAGAGCAAAAGGGCGACTTTCTCGTGCCTGATGAGAAGGGTATGCTATTTGCAGATCTTCTTGCTCTAAAGGCATCTGAGCTTCTTGAGAAAACCAGCGGGGTTTGACGAACCTCACCAGACTCTGCATAATTGCCATTCTTCAAGCATGTGCCCCTGTAGCTCAGTAGGATAGAGCAACGGTTTCCTAAACCGTAGGCCACACGTTCGAATCGTGTCAGGGGCGCCAGGCAAAACAATCGGCTCTCGTCCCCAGGTGGGGGTAGTCTCAGCTATTGACATTGGCTAGAGGTTGCAATGATTATCTCCATATAAGTTTTATTCTTTTATAAGGAGAAGTTATATGCGTTTCATCAGTCTGCTTGCTGTCTTTGTTTTTGCTGGTGCTACTTTTGCACAGGGAATCCTTATTGATCATACTTGTGCTGATCTCGAAGATATCCCATCGATTTGGATAACTGCAGTTCAGAATACTATTCAATCTCACTACGCTCATACTTCCCACGGTGGGCAGCTTACGTACGGTGTTGAATTCATAGAGGATGCCAATCCTTTTTATGATTGTGAAGTTGGATACCTTACTCTTCCTACCGACTCTGGTGCTTACTGCGTGTTTGACGGTCAGGAAACAACCGGGTATGTGGGTCCGGAAGATTACTGGCAGACTGCAAGCGGCTTGAATTTAACCCGGGATGTGCTTGACAATAATCCAACACTGGACACCTCAATGTGGTCATGGTGCACCCAGTGCAATTCCTACAGTGAAGCCCAGGTGCAGGCTTATCTCGATGCAATGACGCTACTCGAAGGTGAGTATCCCGATGTTACCTTCATCTATCTCACAGGAAATGCCCAGGGTACCGGGTCCTCAGGCTACAACAGATTCCAGAGGAATAATCAGATAAGGGATTACTGCGCTGTAAATGACAAAGTCCTTTTTGATTTTGCAGATCTTGACTGCTGGTGGTACAACCCTTCATCCCTTCAGTGGGAGCATAACACATACAGTTACAGTGGAACTAATGTGCCCTCTGAGCATCCGCAGTATTACGGTGACGAATACGGTCATACCACTGCTGCAAGTTGCACTATCAAAGGGAAAGCATGGTGGTGGATGATGGCTGTGCTTGCAGGATGGAATTCTACAGGTATTGAAATGGAAGGTGCTGATCCGGGAATAAGTTTCAGCGTATCAATGGAAAATCCGGTTACTTCTCCTTTTACGGTATCGGTTGCTACTTCGGTTCAAAGTCAGATATCATTGAATATCTATGATGTTGCAGGCAGGCATACAGCTGAAATAGCAAGTGGTTCTTTCCAGTCGGGAGAGCATACATTCTTGGTGGATGGCTTGACAGCTGGTGTTTATTTCATTGTAGCCAGCGATGGTTCATCAATCTTCAGTGAAAGAGCGGTAGTAATAAACTGAGATCTTCTGCAATTGACAGATCACCTTTTCAGCTGTAGTATGGCTCCCCTTACCCCTTACTGAATCAGGAGCCTTATGACTATTGAGAACAATTGCATCGTATCCATTCATTACAAGTTGAAGAACAAGTATGGTGAAGTTATCAACGCTTCATCTGAAGGGGAACCTTTGACCTTCCTGCACGGTTCAGGAGCCATTATCCCCGGCCTTGACAAGGAACTGGTGGGCAGACAGGCTGGAGATGAATTCAGCGTTGAGATCCCGCCCGAGGACGGCTACGGACAGATAGATCCTTGTCTTTATGCTGTCCTTAAGATCGAGACTTTTTCAGGGATCGACGAAGTTAAACCTGGTATGCAGTTCCAGGCTCAGGATGAGAAGGGTAACAGTCAGATAATCAGAGTTATGGCTGTTGAAGGTGATCAGGTCACAGTTAATCGAAACCACCCTTTAGCTGGAGAAACCCTTTACTTCGATATTAAGGTGGAATCCGTCCAGAATGCTTCACATAAGGAATAGGATTTTGTATACAATACTGTCTGGTATTCTCAGAGGGTGAAATCTGCTTTCGCAGTTGCCTGATCGTGGTCAATAAGGGTAAAGCCCTTTTCGTTAAAGAGTTTAAGACAGCTGTCTACCACCTCTTCGTTAAAAGTTGTGCCGTAACCCTCCCGTATGATCTCCAGTGCAACATCAATGCCCAAACTGGCCCTGTAGGGTCTTCTCGAAGCCACCGCCTCTACAACATCAGCCACTGCTATTATGCGGGCCTCGGTCATTATTTCATCTCCTTTCAGCCCTCGTGGATAACCTGAGCCATCTTCTCTTTCGTGGTGCTGATGTATTACTTCCGCCACAGGCCAGGGAAACTCGATGGCTTTCAGAATATCATAGCCTGCTCCGGGGTGAGTTCTAAGGAAATCCATTTCAAATTCGTTCAGCGGGCCGGGCTTGTTAAGGATCTCAAGCGGTACATTGAGCTTGCCTAGATCGTGAAGAGTACTTGCGATTCGAATGCAATCTATGGTGTCGTCATCCAGACCCATGTCTCTGCCAATGGCGCAGGCAAGCAAGGCCACCCCTTTCTGGTGTCCGGAAGTGTAAGGGTCTTTCATTTCTACAAGAAGGCTCATTGCGGCAACAGTGCCCTCCATTGCCTTTTCCAGGTTATCCACGCTTTTCCGCAGTCTGGCTTCCTGCAGTTTGCTCTCGGAGATGTCTTTCAGAATACCGTCGATCATACCTGAATCATCTTTATCATTAGGAGGGAGATATCTTGCAGAAATTGATGCCCAGAATTCTGATCCATCTTTTCGGTGCATCAATGTTTCAAAGTTCTCAATTACACCATCTGACTCAAACTTCTTAAGAAACAGCTCTCTTGACTCAGAATCTAAGAACAGACTGTCTGGACTGTGTTGAAGTAGTTCATCCTGGCTATTGTAACCGAACATCTCAGCCATCATGGGATTGGCGGATAGAAGTGTGCCTCCCCCTTTCGGGTTACTTCGGAAAACACCTACCGGCACATTGTCGGATAGAGTTCTGTAGTTCTTCTCGCTCTTCTGTAGAGCTACTTCGGCCTGTTCCCTGGAAGTAATGTCATTTACTATTGCCTGGATGTAGTGTTTGCCACCAAGTTCCACCGCATTCAGACTAATCTCTGCAGGAAATAATTCACCGTTCATCCTTAAATGGATCCAACGGAAATACTGTGGCTTACCTGCAATTGCAGCCTGGATACCCTCAATAGCTTTTTCAAGAGAGGAGCTTCCATCAGGTTGATCTGGTGGAGACAGTTCGTATGGTCTCATTCCAATGAGATCGCTTGGTTTGCAGGCGAAGACCTCGCCAGCCTTGCTGTTTGCATCGAGGATCAATTCTTCTTCCATGAAGAGAAGTGCCCTGCCTGAGTTTTCGAAAAGAGCTTTGTATCTTCCTTCGCTCTCAGTAAGAGCAATGGTGGTTAATCTGCTGGTCTCCTTGTGCTCAATACTGTATAAGGCCAGGGCGATATCATCGCAGACCTCTCTGAACAGATTGACCTCCGCATCGTCCGGGGGAATCTTGCCCACTATAGTTACATTTAATACTCCGTAAGTCCTGTTGTGGCATTCCAGTTTGTACCCCATGATGAATCGTGGTTCATCCAAGTCCTGGTTCACAGGGCAATCGAAGCAGATGGTTCTTTTTGAATCTGATATCCACGGCTCACTTGAGTTGAGTGATCTGTCGATACAGGGGGTGAAATTTCCTTTATGAAGTCTGGTCATCAAAGGCTCCAGGTTTTTCCCAAACTTAGCTTCAGAAGCTGTGCTGTAAGAGCCGTTCCGGTTAAGAAGAAGAATCCAGGCATCCATGTATCCTCTTGTTTCCACCAGGTCCTTGCAGGCTCCATTAATGATTACTTTCGGATCTGTTTCCCTTGTGATAAGGAGGTTTATGTTTCTGATCGCCTTCAGGATCAGGTTTAGATGCTCAGCCTTTTCCTCCGCAA
>JAGLDY010000064.1 GCA_023145375.1 Candidatus Sabulitectum sp.
ATTCAACGCTCTCATCGAGCCGGGAGGTACCTTTTCAATGAACTGCAGCACCCTGCCCAGCGGTATCTATTCTGTGGTTGTTCAGAATGCCGATGCTCCGGTGCGATTCACACTGCTTCGATGACTTTGATATAATCGGATACATGGAGAAGGAAGGTGTGACCTGATGAACTGGACACATTTGGGAGAGGCTGTTTTTCTTGGTCTTTCCGTGGGTCTCATGCTGTGGGTACTGAAAAAACATGAAGGACAGAACAGACTCAAGCTCTGGGTAATAGCCACAGGAATCTCTCTGGGGGTATACCTTGCCCTGAAGATGCTTGGCGTTCCCTCTGAGGGCATGGGTGTAAGAATTCTTCTTGCCTTTGCCATCATGATGGCGGCTAACACAGTGCTTCAATTCCTTACCCTTCTTCTCTGGGAACATCTGGCCAGAAAACAGATGGAACTTCCCATCCCCAGACTTGTGATAGATGTTCTCACATTCATAGTTATGGCAACTCTGGCGGTTGTTCTTCTGAACACTCTTTTCAGCGTGAAGCTTACTGCCTTCCTTGTAACATCTACTGTTCTCTCTGCTGTAATAGGTCTTTCACTTCAGGACATCCTTGGGAATGTATTCGCAGGTCTTTCGCTCCAGCTTGAGCGGCCTTACGACATGGAGGACTGGGTAGAGGTTAATGGTATTGAAGGTGCCATCGAAGAGATGAACTGGAGGGTTCTCACCATAAGAACCCGGAACAACGACCTGATGACAGTTCCCAATGCCACAGTATCAAAAACAGTTGTTACCAACTACAGCAAGCCAACAAAACTTCATATGACCCATATAGCCGTTGGTGTGGGCTATGCTCACCCTCCTGAAAGGGTAAAGAAAGTACTCCTGGGTGCTGTTTCTGATACAACAGGAATAAGTACAAAACCTTCACCGGCTGTTTTTCTTAGTGATTTCGGAGAAAGCTCCATTGAATATGATGTTCGATTCTGGATAAAGGATTTTTCTAGAGACCCTCATATATCTGACGCAGTGAGATCAAGGATATGGTACTGCCTCCAGAGGGCCGGCATGGGCATTCCCTTCCCGATCCGGGATGTCTATCTTCACACAGTGACTCCCGATCATGAAAGCAAGCTGAGAGCTGAACTCCACGAAGATATCATCAGGGAGTTGAAGAAGGTTCAACTATTCCAGCCTCTTACAGACGAGGACATCAC
>JAGLDY010000065.1 GCA_023145375.1 Candidatus Sabulitectum sp.
CCAGGCTGGCCAGCACAACAGGCTCGCTCTTACCTGTTTTGAGAGTTATTTCTACGGAGCCGGAGCGGATGATATAGAGACTGTCGCCTGTATCCCCCTGGCGTACCATTGTCTCTCCCCGGGTGTATCTAAGAAGGGAAGAATAGTCTGCCAGTGTTGTGATGTCCTCGTCTGTGAGAGGCTTAAAAAGCTCAAGATTCTTCAGCTCCCTGATTATGTCTTCATGAAGTTCAGCTCTGAGTTTCTTCTCATGGTCAGGAGTAACAGTGTGAAGATAGATGTCCTGAATAGGGAAGGGTATGCTCATGCCGGCTCTCTGAAGGCAGTACCAGATCCTTGATCTCACTGCGTCAGATATGTGAGGTTTTCTGGAAAAATCCTTGATCCAGAAACGGACATCATATTCAATGGAGCTTTTACCGAAATCTGCAAGAAAAACGGCAGGAGAGGGCTTCGTGCTAATGCCGATGGTATCTGAAACAGCTCCAAGAAGCACTTGCTTTACTCTCTCCGGAGGATGGGCATAGCCAACGCCAACGGAGATATGGGTCATATGGAGCTTAGTGGGTTTGCTGTAGTTGGTAACCACTGTTTTTGATACTGTGGCGTTGGGAACTGTCATAAGGTCGTTGTCTCTGGTTCTTATGGTGAGAACCCTCCAGTTCATTTCCTCTATAGCACCTTGAATACCATCAACTTCCACCCAGTCTTCCATGTCGTAAGGGCGTTCAAGTTGAAGCGATAGACCTGCAAATACATTACCCAGAATGTCCTGAAGAGATAGACCTATTACAGCAGAGAGAACAGTGGATGTTACAAGAAAGGCGGTAAGCTTCACGCTGAAAAGAGTGTTCAGAAGAACAACCGCCAGAGTTGCCATAACGATGAATGTTAGAACATCTATCACAAGCCTGGGGATGGGAAGTTCCATCTGTTTTCTGGCCAGATGCTCCCAGAGAAGAAGGGTCAGGAACTGAAGCAGTGTGTTCGCCGCCATCATGATGGCAAAGGCAAGAAGGATCCTTACCCCCATGCCTTCAGAAGGGACCCCAAGCATTTTTAGAGCAAGGTATATCCCCAGGGAGGTTCCTGTGGCTATTACCCAGAGCTTAAGCCTGTTCTGCCCTTCATGCTTTTTAAGAACCCACAGCATGAGACCAACGGAAAGACCAAGAAAAACAGCCTCTCCCAAATGTGTCCAGTTCATCAGATCACACCTTCCTTCTCCTGTGTCCGATTATATCAAAGTCATCGAAGCAGTGTGAATCGCACTGGAGCATCAGCATTCTGAACAACAATGGAATAGATACCGCTGGGCAGTGTGCTGCAGTTTACTGAAAAAGTACTTCCCGGCTCGATGAGAGCGTTGAAT
>JAGLDY010000066.1 GCA_023145375.1 Candidatus Sabulitectum sp.
GTTCACCCTTAAGGTTGCTTGACCAGTGAGAGATGGTATTGTATAATCTTACTGGTAAGAGTATAGTTTGGCAATTGATTGGAAAGAAAAATGAACACTGTAGCAACAACAAGGATGTCGTCAAAAGGGCAAATTGTTATTCCTGAGGAAATTCGAAACTCTCTTCATCTTAAGACCGGAACAAGATTCGTTGTTGTAGGTGAAGGTGATGTCGTGGTTCTTAAAACAATATCTCCACCTTCCTTTGATGAGTTCGAAGAAATAGTTTTACAGGCCAGGCAAGCCGCAATTGAATCAGGAATGGAACCAAGGGATATCGAAGACGCCATTAAAGAAGTGCGATCTAACAAATGCAAGTCGTAGTCGATACCAATGTTCTAATCTCAGCTATCTTTTTCGGAGGCAAACCAGAACTTATCCTTGAATCTTGGCGAACAGGGAAACTCGACTTGCTTATCACAGAGGAAATTCTCTCTGAGTATGTTGATGTTTTGCATCGGATTTCAGAAAAATATCCAGGAGTTGATATTACGAAGATTATCCCTCTTATTACTAAATGTGGAATTCTTGTAGAACCTCAAATTCTTAATCAAATTATCTGTGAGGATCCAGATGATGACAAGTTTATTGCTGCAGCCCTGGGAAGTTCTTCAAAGATAATAATTACTGGTGACAAGCATCTGCTTGATGTTTCGGGGTATTCAGGAATTGAGATGATAAAGCCTGCTGAATTTGTAAAGAAATATTTGAGCGAACAATCACATTAACCAGACACCGGCGTTGTGGGGCTGGCTCAAGTTACATCAGTGCTGGTTAGTGCTAGACTCGCAAAATAAAGTGCTAATAACTGAATCAACCAGAAACAGTGGCCATCTTCCCGGCTTTTGAGTACTGTTCTGGTTATTCAGGACGTCAATGCGAAAGGGAAGCATGAAGTTCGTACCCACAATTCTATTCCTTCTTGCTGGCTTGATTATTCTGATTTCATGCGAGTCGAGTTCAGAAGGCTCTGTTCAGCGAACAGATGATATTATAGTCGAGTACGATCTGGCCGTTATTGATTCATTCGGAGTTGAGATCGGTGACTCTCTAAACATGATTGCCAGCATAGATGGCTGTTTCACAAATTCAGATGGTTCAATAGTATTACTGGATGCTACAGCTAGAAAAATAAGAATCATAGAGGAAAATGGTGAGGTATTCTGCTTTGGTAGAGCTGGACAAGGTCCCGGTGAACTGACTCACCCAAAGAACATGTGCCTGATGCCCGATGGTAGAATTCTTGTATCAGATGACCATAAGTGTTTGGTTATGGAGTTTGACATTTCTGGCAATCACCTGGGAAGCTATCTTGAAAGTGAATGGAAGGTACCGGAACACTGCTTGCCAATTGATTCGAATTCGGTAGTTGGGGCTGTTTTTGATGTTGTATTCAGTGAAGGTGAAATTGAAGGACTGAACTACTATGTAGGAAGGTTTGATTCCTCTCCTGATCCATCTGTGAGATACGACGAGATTTGCTATGAGTTTACTGATCCAGGGATGTATACGCAAATCGATATCCTGGATTTCTGCGTAGACCCCAATGGACTCGTCTACATTGTGCCTGATCATACTGATTACTTGATCAATGTCCTTTCCTCGGATGGAACAGCTCAAGGGCAAATTTGCCCGGAAGTAGTTCGACTGGAGAAGACGAATGAGGAAATGGCTGCGGAACTAGCTGAGTTTGAAGAAAGCCATGTATGGGATCGTGGCTATACAGGCGGATATGAACCCATCCCTTACTACAGGTTGATTTCGCTTGTTGGTGTAGATGCAGACAGAAATTTATGGGTACGGAGAATGGATGTGGAGGGGATTTACTCTTTCGATCTTTGGGACTTATCAGGTAACCTGGTCCAAACTGCATCCGCAGAGAAGTTCACATCCAACCCGGACCTTGAGTTCCATGTAGATGAGAATGGAATCCTCGGAATAATCACTAACTCAGATGTTCACCCAAGAGTGTATCGCCTTGAAATGCATAAATAACATAATAATATGCGAGAGCAATCAAATTCAAACAAAACATGCTCAATCCAGGGGATGCCGTTAAGCATCCATTATCAGGGAATCAATAATCTCTGTACTCAGAAAAGAATGACCTAGAATTGATCATGAGTGTTCGATAACGCAAAATGACTGGTTCAGCTCTGCTTTGAGGTGATTCAGCTTCGGGCTTTGTACAGTGGGTTTCGGGGTTGCAGAGGACCTTCTTTAAGGGTAGAATATTCAAAGTATTATGAGTATTTGTGTTAGACAATATGGAATTTATAAGGAGTGATGTATGGCTCTCTCCACCAAGCCTTTGAGTGGCATGCGCCAGAGGTTGCCAGGTGAGTTCAGGGTAGAAAAATATGTAACAGATACCCTTAGCCTCTGTTCCGTTCAGGCGGGGTTTGAAGAGTATGATGGTCCTGTAGTAGAACCCTTTGCACTTTTCGCAGCCAAATCCGGTGGCGAACTGGCAGGTAAACAGAGTTACTGTTTTACTGACAGAGGGGGGCGGGAAGTTATCCTGCGTCCGGAAATGACCCCTTCTCTTGCCCGTATGGTTGCGGCTCAGGGGGAACTGCAACTTCCTGTACGGTGGTATTCCATGCCACTCTGTTACAGGTACGAGAGACCGCAGCGGGGAAGAGTGCGGGAGTTCCTTCAATACAATCTGGACATTCTGGGTTCAGAGAGTCTTGCAGCTGAACTTGAGGTCATACTGGTGTTGCAGGGAATAATGAATTTATTCAGGGCCCCTGCTTCAATTTACAGGATAGGCTGGTCCAGCAGAAGATTCATGGCAGATGCTCTTGCACGGTGTGGTGTGGATCAGTCTACCAGGGCAGCGGTGTTCTCCGCAATTGACAAGAGAGATAAGATGAAAGGTGAAGTCTGGACTGAGCTGCTTGCTGATGCATGCGCCAGCTCTACCATTGCTGATAAGGTGGCCTCCCTTGTCTCTGCTGGGTCGCTCTCGGATCCGTGGCTCATGGATCTTATGCAGGGAAGCAGCACTTTTGATGAGATAGTTAAGTTCAATGGTCTTCTTGAAGATGTGGGAGTTACCAGCGCAGTTTTCTCCCCGGGTGTGGTCAGGGGGCTTGATTACTACACTGGTATAGTTTTTGAGCTTGTTGACACAGGAGGAGAGAACAACAGATCCCTGTGCGGAGGAGGCAGGTATGACGATCTTGTGGGTCTCTTTGGAAACAAGAAGATATCCGGTGTGGGTTTTGGTCTTGGCGTTCTAACGCTGACCCTCTTTCTTGAAACTTACAGCCTGATTCCGGATAGTGTAAAAAAAGCTGCACCAGCAGAGGTATACATAGCAGTTCTTTCCCCTGATGAGATCGCCTCTGCAGGGTCTCTGGCGATTTTCTTCCGCAGAGATGGAATCCGTGTAATGATGGATGTTTCCGGGAAGAAGCTTGGGAAGCAGTACAGTGAGGCTGAAAGGTATGGTATCTCTTCTGTTGTCACCGTTGGTCCTGACGAAGTTGAGACCGGTTTGTACAGAATGAAGACTCTTTCAGACGGAGTGGTGTTTACCGGTTCCCCGGAAGAGCTCTCCCGCAGACTCAGGTAAGGAAGAATGAACAGATTGTCTTTTTTAAGCAGCAGGAAATTCCTGAGGGGAGCATTGATACTTCTCGCTATGCTTATTGTGGTTTTCCCATCCAGTTCTCCAGGCAGTTCTCTTACGCGGATAACCTCCGGTGTCCTGATGGTTGTTGCAGGCTTGTTCTTCTATCTGGGTGCAAGCGAGATCCTCAGTGGCCTGAGCCTTTCCAGAAGGCTGGTTCTCTGTTTCTTTTCAATAGTGCTCTTATGGGGTCTTACAGGATTTATCGGAGTTCTCGACTCGCCGGATATCCACCCTGAGAATTCCCACAGGGCGGAGAGGATCAGGGAGCTGGGCAGAAGGATCGATAATGTTGCCGAGGCGGGCAGTGGCCATGTGAGAAGTTTTGTCGACTCTACTTTTACCGGAGAGACCGGCAATTTTCTGGAAACTATAGGAGAAGTCAGCGGTGCCGCCGCTGGTGTTCTTATAGATGCGGTACTTACTTCCACAAGCGTGGATACTTCAGTGGGAATGGATACTCTTCCAGGAAGCGGTGGCAGGGGAGAGCGTCCTGTGGCTATGGTTCCGTTCTTTCGTCTGGCAATTCTTGCTGTATCTCTTATTCTTCTTGCTGCTGTCAGGGGATTTGTCTACATTGACAGAACACCGTTTACCGTATGGATATACAGGATCACTGCAGGCATTGCTTTTGTTACATCCCTTCTTCATGTGGTGGGTTTGAACTTCATCCTGACTTCCAGCGATGAGATATTCAGCGGGATAGAGATCAATGTTTCAAGCCTTCTTCTGTTATTCTCTGCAGTAGGACTCGGTTTCTGCCAGAGATGGGTACAGTACCTTTCCAGAAAGACAAGGATCCTCCTCATAGTTGCCACTTTCGTCTGTGTACTTATGGGCAGGGGTATTTATTACTACCTGGCGGGAAATGTCTTTCCAGGCACAGGTGGTCTTGATGTTGCTGTAATTCTCATTGTGGCTATCTATATCCTCTTCGCATTAATTACCATGCTGCTTCAGCTTCCCACTTCAAGAATTCTTGAGAAGCGTTACCAGGAACTGGGTACTCTTCAGGACTTGAGTCAGACACTCCATTCCAGTTTTGAACCGGAACAGCTGGGTGCTGCGGCAGTAAGGCTGGGCGCAAGGCTGACCAATTCCGATTTCTGCTGGTTTCATTTGAAAGATGATCAGGCGGACTACTCTTTCGGCAAAGCCAGGGAACTGGGAAATGTAATGGAGAATATTGGAGAAGAATGGTATACAGCTGTTGAACGCCGGATAGATACTGCCGGACATGGTTTCATGATAAACAACTACAGAAGAAGTTCTCTTCGTAAACTTGAGAACGGGCGTAAGGGCAACACCCGGATCGCATCCATGGTGGCTGCTCCGGTGGAAGTGCGAGGAGAAAGACTGGGGGTTATTGTTGCCGCCAGTGTGAAGCAGTTCTTTTTTGTGGAATACACAAGGGGGCTGTTTGACAGCTTTACAAGACAGATCGCTCAGGCTATTCAGAGTGCTCAGTTATTCGGGGAGAAGCTTCAAAGACAGTCACTTGAAAGAGAGCTGGAACTTGCCAGGAGTATTCAAAAGGATCTCCTTCCAGGCAGCCTGCCTCAGCCTGCAGGATGGGAGCTGGCTGCTGTAAGTATACCATCAAGGGTTATGGGTGGTGATTACTACGATGTGCTTGAGCTTGCAGACGGCAGACTTGCTGTGGCAATTGCTGATGTTTCCGGGAAAGGAGCCGCAGCAGCTATGCTCATGGCCGCACTTCAGGCAAGCCTGGGTACTCTGCTGAAAGAGGGTTTGTCAGTGGAGGTAACAACATCAAGGTTGAATGCAGCCCTGTGCGACAGGATGCCTGACTCCACATTCATTACCTTCTTCCTGGCATTTATTGATATGGAAACCGGTGAAATAGAGTATTGCTCAGCAGGACATGATCCGCCTCTTTTATGCAATTCAGAGGAAGATGCAGTGGTGAGCAGACTTTCTCAGGGAGGCTTGATCCTTGGTATTATTTCTGAAACAGAGTACCTTATGGGGAGAGCTCAGATAGATCCCGGTGGCAGGCTTCTTCTGTATACTGACGGTATTACAGAGACAATGTCTCCCGGTGGAGAACCATTTGGAGTGGAGAGATTGACCAATGTTATCATCAGGCATTGCCTGGAGTCCGGGGAATCTGTCATAGGAACCATTGGCGCTCTTGTGGAAGCGTTTCGTGAAGAAGGAAATCAGGATGACGATGTAACAGCCCTTGTTGTTACAAGAAGTATCCGGAAAGACTAGGAACTGCATTTGGGTGACACGCTAAAAGAATTCCTTCACAGGAGAGAAGACCAGAACAAGGTGGTTCTGGACAATGCCGACAGGGTTATGAAAAGGATCTACAGCATTGACACTCTTGCTTACAGAGAGGGTGTTCTTCCGCAGACCACCAAGGAACTGCTGG
This sequence comes from Candidatus Sabulitectum sp., assembly GCA_023145375.1. Taxonomy (GTDB): domain Bacteria; phylum Fermentibacterota; class Fermentibacteria; order Fermentibacterales; family JCC-6; genus Sabulitectum. Next base: position 6,081 of record JAGLDY010000066.1, read on the forward strand.
GACTCACAGCGTCTCTTGTACTCCGGTGTGATGATTGTATAGCATGGCATGTGCATCAATGTTTCGAACTTAAAATTTCCACAGAAGAACTGGTGGAAGCTTTGGGCATAGGAATGGTTGTGGGCGGAACAATTACGGTACCCCATGTGAGGAGAGCCATGACTCTGTGGGAGTCAATGAAAAAGGGTGATCCCGGTGACAGTTGATGTTGTCAAAAAGCTTATTGCTGATATCCTCATCAACAACGAATCTGCCGGGAGAGCCCTTCAGACAGTGTGTGATCTGCTCAGAGAAGAAATGGATGATTACCATTGGGTGGGATACTACCTGGTTGACCCTGCTTTGCCTTCTGAACTGATCCTTGGCCCTTTTGCCGGAGCCCCCACAGCGTATACCAGGATCGGTTTTGGAAAGGGTATCTGCGGTCAGGCTGCCAGGTCTCTTTCCGTTTTAGTTGTGGATGATGTTAATTTGGAATCTAATTATCTCTCCTGCAGTTCCGATGTTAGAAGCGAGTTCGTTGCGCCGATCCTGTGGAAAGGTAAACTGGTGGGTGAGCTTGATCTTGATTCAAACCGGATAGCTGCATTTGGGAAAGAGGACATTGAGCTTCTTAACCGGGTAGCTGAGGTAACCGCTGAGGCTGTTGCCTTCTGCAGTGCAGGAGCCCAGCTTGAATAGTAAGGTAACAGACAGAGCTGGTCTCATTGGTTTTCTTGTTATCGGTGTTCTTCTTGTTATCGGTGTATTTACGGATACCATCTACCTGATCGCCGGCGGGCTGGTTGTGGCTCTTCTTGCTGGAATGTTCCTGGCCTATCCTCCCAGATTGGCTTCAATGCTGTTCGGCGTGCAGATAGTTTTTACCACGACTTTCCTTGGTGGGTTCAATGTGTATGCAGGACCTTTCCGTATCAGCCTTGATGACCTTCTCCAACTCTGGGTTTTCTTTCTGTGGATAGGGGCATTCATAGACGGCGATGGCAGAATTGGCCACACTTCCTCAGGCCGACTGATACTGGTGCTTGTTGCACTTAGTGTTATGGCATTTTTCCGGGGTATACTGGCTGGCTACCAGGTAGAGACAGCAGCAATTTTTACCAAGACTATGATAAGTTACCTGTTTTTCTTTCCTGCCATGTGGATACTTAAAGATCGCAGGAACATGAAAACTCTTGTTTTGACCGTACTGATCGCATCCATCCTGGCTGGTGTGTGGATCATTCTCAAAGGTTTCATAGGGGGTGAAGGGGTTTATCTCCGGGAAACCTCAGGGCTAAGAGTATCATCCAGAGAGGCGAATGTGGTTGTTACCGGCCTTTTCCTGATGGCTGTTCTAATATGGAAGAAATACAGATCGGTTCCTCTGTTTCCTGGTATTGCTTCCATGCTGATCATGGGTGCTGCTATTCTTTTAGGCCAGTCAAGAGCTCTCTGGCTGGCTGTTGCCGCTGGAGCATTGATGGCTTTCATTGCTGATATGAGCAGGACGGGAGAAGGGGGCTTCAGGTTTGGAAGGTTGTTTTCAAAGGTGCTGCTTCTTGTGGTGTTCATAGGCGGATCTATTGCATTTGTTGGTGCGGCAGGGTTGCTCTCAGTGGGAGATGTAGCCGCAAGAGGCGGTGGAGCCGATGGAGGGCTTGCAGGTGACGTATCCCTATGGGCCAGGTTCCTGTCATGGTGGGAGGTCATTGCTACTGTCACAGCTTCGCCGATAGCATTCATCTTCGGCACAGGCTTCGGTTCCCAGATAACCTACTTCAGACCAGACTTATTGACTCTTGTTTCCATTCCTTTCGTGGACGGTAGTTTCTTTCAGCTTCTTCTCAATATGGGCATTTCTGGATCGGTGGTTCTGGCTCTTCTCTATGCGAAGGGGATTGCAGGAAGTTTCAGGTTTGCGACTAAGGCTGTTTCGCAGAGGAATACAGTAATGGCGCTCTGGCTCACAGCCTCATTTACAGCACTGACAATTGCTGCATTTACCAGTTCTTTAATAACCAACTACAGGTTTACTTGTATCTGGGCATTCATGTTCGCAGTTTTGGAAACTATTAGAAGGAGATCCGGAGAAAACAGTTGAATCTTTTTAGGGAATTCGGTATGTTCCAGTGCGTTTTTAACCCCTTTTCAAAGATTTGAATCTAAACTGGCAAGAGGCTTAAAATGAAAATTCTGGTTATCAACAGTGGCAGTTCGTCAATAAAATTCCAGATCATCGATCGGGTCAGCGAGAAAATGCTGGCTTGCGGACTTCTGGAGCGTATCGGGATGAGCGAAGGCAGGATGAAGTATAAAAGCGGTGGCAGGAAGATCGTGGTTGACAGGCCTATTCCAGATCACGAGACAGGTCTTGACATGGTTCTTTCCACCATAATTGATCCTGAGGTTGGAGCCATAGATTCTCTTGATGAGATTGGTGCCTGCGGGCACAGAGTGGTTCACGGGGGAGAAAAGTTTACAAGCTCCGTTCTTATAGATGAAGAAGTACTGCATGGTCTTGAGGATGTCAGTGATATGGCTCCTCTGCACAACCCGGCGAATATCATGGGTATCAAGGCGGCAATGAAAAAGCTTCCCGGAATACCTAATGTGGCTGTTTTTGACACAGCTTTTCATCAGAGTATGCCCCCGGTGAACTACCTGTATGCACTCCCTTATAAACTTTATGAAGACTACGGTATGCGTCGTTACGGTTTTCATGGAACCAGCCATCAATTCGTTGCCCAGCGAACCGCCGAGATCCTTGGCAGACCCATAGAAGAGTTGAATATCATCACATGTCATCTTGGGAACGGCTGTTCTATCACTGCTGTCAAAGGCGGAAAGTCCATTGACACCAGCCTTGGGTATGGAACATTCTGCGGTCTGGTCATGGGAACCAGATCCGGAGACGTGGACCCTGCTATTCTTTTTGATCTCATGGAGCACAAAGGCTGGACCCTGGAGCAGGTAAAGACCATGGTTTACAAGGAGAGCGGGCTTCTGGGGATCAGTGAGATATCCATGGACATGAGGGATATTGAAGAAAAGATGTTCGCAGGCAACGAAAGAGCCAAACTTACTTTTGACATATTCGCAGACAGGGTAAAAAAGTACATAGGTTCATATGCTGCTACTCTCGGGACACTTGACGCCATTGTATTTACTGCGGGTATTGGTGAGAACGGCTGGGAACTTCGTGAGCAGATCTGTGATAATATGGATGTCTTTGGCATCAAACTTGATCTGGAGGCAAACGAGGTTAAGGGTGTGGAGCGGGTCATATCAACACCTGACAGCAAAGTTGCTGTGCTGCTTGTTCCAACCAACGAAGAGCTGATGATAGCCAGAGAAACCGTAAGACTGGCAAAGTAATTTCTTATAAAAGGAGGCTGACATTTTGAACCTTGTTGTGATGTTCAGCCTCTCTCTTTTTCTATCGGTGCCCCAGTACAGCATTACCTGCGACCCTGATCACTTTCAGCTGATGATGGATAACTGGGAGGAGGAGATCACCATCTCCTGCACAGTGGAGCACATGGGAGTTGTTTACGAGAACTGCACCATGCGCATCAGAGGAGATAGCTCCAGGGCGTTCAGAAAAAAGTCATACCGGGTGGAATTTCCCCCCGAACAGCCTCTCGACGGCAGAACCTCCTGGAACTTCAACGCAGATTTCCTTGACCCTTCTTACACGAAATCATGGCTTTTCTCCAGGGTTCTTTCTGAAATGGGCTTTCCCTGTTTTCAGGTTTCCCATGCCAACCTTTCTGTGAACGGGGACAACAGAGGCTTGTTCATTTTACTGGAACCGGTTAACAAGGCATTTCTTACAAGGGTAGGTCTTAACACCGAGGGTAACCTGTACAAAGCGCAGGTGGACGGTTCCTGTGCCAATATCTATGACGATGTTGATTCTGTGTGGGCAAAGAAGACAAATGAATCCGCAGGTATGAATGACCTGCTCCAACTGATAGAGAATACAGAATACACATCTGTGGAAGACTTCCAGCAGTTCATGGATTCTACATTTATTATGTACGGGCCTAATGGCCTTATCAGGTTGCTTGCAATCAATGCGGCATTTGCCAACAACAGTACTTACTATCACAACTACTATCTCTACAACGATGTGGAAGATACCGGTTTCTGGAGCATGCTTCCCTGGGACGTGGACAAGATACTCTACAATAATCTCAAGGTGGGCTATGGCTCATGCACCAACAGAAACTGGTTCGACAACCCGCTTCATTCCAGAGCCCTTGTGGTACCTGATTTCAGGGATGCTTTCATGGATTCTGTTGAGAGTGTTTATGCCACTTTTCTAACAGAGGAGAAACTGCAATTCTGGACAGATTCTCTGGCAGTTGTTCTGGAGGAGGCAGTTTCCCAGGACAGCTATGACAACACTGACCTGCCTGGATTTCTTGAAGCGTTAGATATTCTGCATGGCAACATGATGGAAAGAAGAACCGACCTCCAGTGGCAGTTCCAATACAGGTATTTCCCATTCAGATCACTGCGAGCTGATACTATTTCAACAGGGGATATTTCTATTTCATGGCATCCCACAGAAGACCCGATGGGCACACCGGCACTATACAGTGTTGTTGTAAAAGACAGTCTGGGACCAAATACACAGGAGGTCTTTCGTATTGAGGGGCTTGAAGACACTACATATACCATTTCCGGCCTTCCTCCAGGCGAGTACTACTGGGTTGTGGAGACGGATGCCCAGGCAGGCTGGCGGATAACAGAGGCAACCCCAAGATACAACCCATTTACAATTGCAGAGCCAACCACTCTCTCAGGTACTCTAGGGGAGAATACAATTCTCTATACGGTCCTCTCGCCCTATCTGGTGCAGGGGGAGGTAACTGTACCTCTCAACGGAACTCTTACCATTCAACCCGGTGTGACAGTACTCATGTCAGATGATGGTGCTCTTAACTGTCTTGGCACTTTGGATGCCCAGGGAACGGAGAGCGACTCCGTCTTCTTCATAGCAGAGAACTCCACAGCTGGCTGGCGGGGAATAAGATTCCAGGGCGGGTCTGTTTCCATGCAATACACAACTGTCACCGGTTCCAGGGGATACTCGTCTTCTCCCGGCGCTGATTTTGCCGCACTGTGCGGTCACTCCACCGCAGTCTCTCTGGAGAACTCATCTTTCCGTAACAACTGGAGCTGTGTAAAACTGGTTACTGGGACTGCAAGCATCGCAAACTGCCGATTTGCCAACAACAGGGGAGAGCTCTTCTTCATGCAGGAAGGACAGGGCGCATCCATCACAGATTCTGATTTTATCAACCTTTATGACCCTGTGGCTTCAAGCATGGATGGTATTGAATTCCACCTGTGCTCTGATGGACAATTCACAGTAGAAGGATGCACTGTGGCGGATATTGACGGGGACTGTATTGACATGAATGCCTCCTCAGTGACCATAACGGACACAAGGGTGTCAAATTCCACGGACAAGGGTTTTTCTATAGGAGCCCCCACAGGAGGCAGTGGAAGCGGCTCACTTGTCCAGCTTGAGAACTGTGTCATAACAGAATGTCCCATTGGCATAGGCGTTAAAGACGGTGCATCAGTGGCTGGAAGCGGCCTCGTCTTCTCTGAATGTGAGACAGCAGTACATGCCTACGAGAAAACATCCGGTATGGGCGGAGGCAATGCCGAAGTATCCAATTCTGTTTTTACCGGATGTCCTGAGCCTGTAAGAGTGGATCAGGGATCAGTGTCCACAACCTGGTCCATCTCTGATACAGAGCAGCTTCAGGGAACCGGGAATATTCAGAGTGATCCGACTCTGACCGAGGATCTCTATCCATTGTGGAACTCACCCTGCATCAACGCAGGGAACCCCGGAGAAGATGATCCAGACGGTAGCAGGCGGGACATGGGTGCATACTTTTTCCCAACAAGGTTCAACGGACTTGTGGTGAACGAGCTCATGGCAGTTAACGTGAGCACTGTTTTCGATGACTGGTCCAGATCGTCAGACTGGATAGAAGTATACAACGGTACCGGTTATTGTGTTGACGCAGGTGTACTTGTATTCTTCGAGTCTGATTCATCTGCAGCCGGTCCATGGTCTGTCCCCAGAGGAACCATGATCCCCGCAGACGGGTTCATGCTCTTCTGGGCCGACGGTGACCAGTGGAAGGGAAGTACACACCTGCCATTCAGACTGTCCGGCGGAGGAGACAGTTTCAAACTGGGCAGAATAGTACCGGGAGATGGAGAAACACCATACATCTCAACTCTTGAACAGGTTCAGTTCGGCGATCAGACACCGGACATTTCCTACGGTAGATTTCCCGACGGAGGCAATTGGAGAATACTTGCAGTCCCAACTCCAGGATACAGCAATGGAACGCTCTACAGCGTGCCGACTGTACTTGGCTGGCCCAGACCCAATCCCTGCACATCCGGTGAGGTGACTATTGATGTCACAGTTGCCGGCGGTGAAACAGAAGTATTTATCTATGATATGATGGGCAGAAGGATCGCCACCGTTGTTCACGGTTCCCTTTCACCGGGTACCCACTCTCTTACATGGAACACGGAAACCAGGCCAACAGGCATCTACCTGATCTTTGCCAGGTGTGCCGGCCAGACCCCTGCCACCGCTAAGTTTACTGTTTTAAGATAGATTATCAGGATCTGTTAATGGCAAATACTATATATCCTATGTAAACAAGCAGAAGGATCCCGCCATGCAATCTGCTTCTAGTAAAAGCGCTCTTTTCTTTGCCCTTCTGCATTATCATGAAGAAGAGCAGTAATGTAATACCAAGGGTAATAAGCAGATCAGGAAGAACGAGGCTGTTGAACCCGGAGAATTCCATGGGTTTAATAGTCGCTGTGGTTCCCAGTACAAAGAGAATGTTGAAAAGGTTGCTGCCCAGAATATTTCCCAGGGCCATATCCCAGTGATTCTTCTTTACGGCGATAACAGAGACAACGATCTCTGGAAGTGATGTTCCCAGTGCAACAATGGTTACACTTATCAGAGTTTTAGAGACGCCCCAGCCGTCAGCAATAAAGACTGCTTTGTCAACCACCAGGCTTCCGCCGTATATCACTCCTGCAATGCCGCCAAGAGTCATCAGAATTGACTTGACATATTCCATGGAACGATTCTTAACATGATCAAGTTTCTCTTGCTGATTATTCTTCTTATCAGACCGGCTCATTCTGAAAAGGTGGAGCAGGTAAGCGGCGAAGAAAAACAGGAGAATTAAACCGCCGATCTTGTTCAACCCATTTTCACCATGGCTGGAAAAGCCTGTGGTACAAAGGAAAAGAAGAAGGAGAGTAGCCAGGAATCCAAAGACGATCTCTTTCCAGATCTCCCTGTGTTTTTCCTTAATCCCGAACAGAAGAAGTGATATACCAATGGCAAGACCGATGTTTGCAATATTGCTTCCCAGAATGTTACCGATCGAGACGGCGGAGCTGTTGTTGAGAGCTGCCTGTATTGATACCGCAGCTTCTGGAGCACTGGTTCCGAATGCCGCAATGCCCAGGCCGATAAGCAGCGGTGAAACACCAAGGAGCGCAGACAGGCGGCTACCCCCTTTAATAAGGTAGTTTCCACCAGCCACAAGAAGGACAAAACCAACTGTAAGAAGCAGGTAACTATAGGTCATAAATTTAACACCTGACTGTATTCAGCTATGTTGGTAATCAATCCAAGTCCAAGCGGAAAACTACCACATTTCCTCTGGAATGCAAAGCAAATTCCAGATAATGTTAACCACCAGAGCACCCATTACTGTAAGAAGCACATTACCCATGGCGTATGGTACTGTGTACCCTATCACTGGAGGGGGGCTCCCGCAGTCATCTTTTACGGAATTCAGGGCAGCTGTGCAGGTACCGGCACCGGTATCTGCCCCCATACCGGTTTTCTGGATCTGAGCCAGCCGAATAACAACCCACTTACCAGAACTCCACCGCCTGCTCCGAGTGTAACTGGAATACCACCTACGGTAACAGAGAGCAGACCGATAAGAGTCCCCATTATGATGCCTATCCCAACTGCTATCAGATCTGTAACAGCGGTGGATCTTTCAGGATAGCCGAGTTTTGTCGAAAGATTATCAACATCTGTCCGGGTTCCCATTACTCTGATGATATCGCCTGCATGGATCTTAAGTCCGGAATTCAAAGGGAGATCATGAGCCTGTCTGAGGATGCGGTGGATGAAGCAGCCTTGATCAGAGTAGATCTGTGGCCTGTGAGAACTACAATATCATCTTTCCTTAGAGGCATATCACTCGGGATCGGATCCAGGATATTTCCGTTCCTGCTTATTCTTTCAACCGCAACGAGTCGGTAAAAGCTGACTCAATAGCAGAAGCTGTTTTGCCGGTGGCTCCAAAGTATTTGGAGTAGGAGTAGACAAGAATCGTGTTTTGCGGAGCAATTGCAGCAAGCGATCTGAACCCGTTTACGAATGTTCCGTATAAATCATCGGTAAGAAGGATCAGATCCTTTCTTTTATTCTGAACCAGATCCGCGATTTTCTGAAGTGACTCCTCGGCAATACTAACAGAGGAGGGGTTGGAGGGGTTAACAAGGAAGAATGCTTTTATGTCAGGATCTGCGAGCTTCTCAATTTCGGTATCTGTGTACTGCCAGTCCTTCTCTTCGCTCTGCTTCACATCAATTATCACCAGTTCATAAGGGATCTGTCCGGTGTGGGAGAGTGGTCACCTAGAATGCCGTCAACCATCTCTCCAACAAATTCGTCACAATCAAGTTTCATCACACCGGTCACATGTTTCAATGCGTCGGAAAGGAACTGCGCTCCTCTTGTCTCGCTGTGCACATTGCAGAATTCACGGAGACGACCAGCAGATCCAGCAGTCTTCGGGGCTCCTGCCAGCCCATGGCGAAACTTTCCAGAAGAAAAAAAATCGTGTCTTGCCTCGGTTGCAACCCAGTTGGGATTGCCCCTTCCGGCGTTCAGCATGAGTTTTTCAGATCTCTTATCTGCCATGTCAATGAGCTTATCCTTCAGCTCGAATGGGCTCAGCTGTTCGTAACTCTTTTCTTCAGTGGCTTTGTTCATGCGCAAACTTCTCTTTTTCCTCAACCTTGACTGAATCAGTGTGTCATTATTCTTCGATGCCTAAAAGGCAACGTGTATTTCCCGTGATGTTGATAAATTCTATAACTCATTCCGGTAAGCTGTCATCGCAGAGGTATGGATGTGCGATAACTAAAAACGGTGGTTTGAATGACGCTGCTTTGATGTCAGGAAGAACCTGCCTTGCATGTCGATCAGGGAATACGATGGCTCCTTCGGGCGCTAAACCACACCTGGTATCTAGCTGGAAAACAGTCTGCAGAAGCACATTCCATCTTTATCAATTTCCTCTTTGATATCGGGACAGGGGCAGAGAACATCTTTATCTCTGTCAAGTGGATGGCTCTGTTTGCAGGGACAGTAGTAGTCTCCCTCGGCTGCCAGGTTCATGGTCATAAGACCAACTACTTTTTCCACCCGTTCTTTGTCGGGATTGAGGATGAATCCAGCTTTTTCTGCTATTTTTTCTGAGCGGTTAAAAGTGCTTTTGTATTCATCTGTATCAACAATATGATCCCAGGAATTTGACATTGCAGAGCCTTTCTATTCTGTGAGATCACTTGTACTATTCAGCTGATATTTCTTTTCTTATGCGCCTGGTTTCCATTGCGGTGATTTCCTCCAGCATCTTTCTGTTAGCAGAAGAGATGTCAGCGACAGAGGCAAAGAGAACCAGCAGAATACCGAAAGTTATCAAGAAAAGGCCGCCTATTCCGAAAGCTGTGAATGGTGATATCCGGCCTGTAATGAACCACCAGGAAAGAGTGAAAACATCAAGCAGAATGCCAACGGTGATAAGTGAAAAGGCAGGCGTTCCATAGAAACGCCATGGAGAGTGACCATGGGCAACGGAGTACATTGCTTCTATTGAGAGGTGAGCATATCGCCAGAGATTTGAAGCTATCCTGGACTTTCCGTACTCTCTCTCTCCTCTGATCTCTGCAGGGATCTCTTTTATTCTCAGGCCTTTTCTTGCAATGTCTATGAGAACTTCCTGGGTGTATGTGAACCGGCTGAAGCAGGATAGTCTTTCGAGAGCCTTCGGGCCGTAAACCCGGAAGCCACAGGTAGCATCGTGGATCTTTGTGCTTGCAAGACTGCTAACGAGTTTAGCCACCCTTGCATTGCCCCATTTTTTCAAGGCAGGCATTTTGGGAGTAAGCTCCCGGTCCATGAATCTGCTCGCTGTGGAGAAATCTGTCTCATCTTTGATCACCGGTGCTGAAAGAACCTCAATATCCTTCGGGTTGAACTGTCCGTCTGCGTCTATGGTAGCCATGAAGTAGAAACCATTTTCCCTGGCGTAGGAAAGCATGGTGCGGAAAGTAGTGCCCAGCCCCATGTTTCTGCCGTGGGAGATGACAAAGGCACCTGCCCCGCGAGCTTCCGAAACAGTAGAATCCGAGGAACCATCATCCACAACAAGCACTTCTATATAAGTGCCGTTAATGACGTCAGGAATAGCGGAGATCAACTGCCTGATGGTGATCTCCTCATTCAGGGCGGGAATAGCTACCAGCATCTTCATGACTGTAGTATATAAAGACAGGTATTCTATGCAAGTGTACGATTCGGAATATGAAGATATTCCGGTATTAAATTCTGTTATCTAGGAGGTTTCCAATGTACTTTTACGCTGTTGCTTTCGTGCTTACTCTGATTCAACTACAGTTGCCTGCCCAATTTGACTTGAGGGATTATGGTGGTGAGAATTATGTAACATCAGTGAAGAGCCAGCAGGGAGGAACATGCTGGACCCATGGAACAATGGCGGCCATCGAATCAAATCTTCTCATGACGGGTGTGTGGGAAGATAACGGAGAGACTGGAGAACCGGCACTTGCAGAGTACCACCTGGACTGGTGGAATGGATTCAACGAATGGTACAACGCAGACACTGACCCGCCAACAGGTGGCGGCTTAACTGTGCACATGGGTGGAGATTACCTGGTCTCAACTGCATACCTGTCCAGGGGTGACGGCGCAGTAAGAGACATAGACGGTCAGTCATACGATGTGGCACCTTCACTGTACTCCTCTGATTATCACCACTATTACCCGGCAGATGTGGAATGGCATGTGGTGGGAGATGATCTTGCCTCCTTTGACAGGGTAAAGACTGCTCTCATGGATCATGGTGGAATGGCTTGCTGTTACTGCGTTGATGCTGCATTCATGACAGACTACATTCAATATCAGCCTCCTTCGTCTTCGATGCTGCCCAACCACGCAGTTACAATTGTAGGCTGGGATGATGAGATGGTCACACAGGCTCCGGAACCAGGCGTTTGGATAGTGAAGAACAGCTGGGGCGAGGGGTGGGGCTTTGACGGGTATTTCTTCATCAGTTACTGGGACAAGTGGTGTGCTCGTGAGCCTTTTATGGGCACTGTGTCGTTTACAAACGTACAGGCTGTGGAATACGATAAATTCTATTACCATGATTACCACGGCTGGCGGGATACATTCACCGGTATAACAAAGGCTATGAACGCTTTTCAAGCCACTGACGATCACTATATTCCTGCCGTCTCATTCTTTACGGCGGCAGACTCTGTTGATTATGCCGCTTCATTCTACGGGAGTTTCAGCGGTGGGGTGCTATCAGACCTGATCACCAGTGAGAGTGGTTACTCGGAGTTCCGGGGGTTCCATACAGTGGAACTTACAAATCCCTTTGAGCTTGCCCAGGGAGACAGTGTGTACTTTGTGATGGAGTTTTCCGAGGGAGGCCATGCTTTTGACAGAACTGCTGATGTACCTGTTCTTCTGGGAGCTTCAATGAGGGTAATTGTGGAATCAACTGCTTCGGAGAACCAGAGCTGGTACAACGATGGTTCCTGGCACGACTTCTACACATGGCCTGATAATCCATACCCCGGAACCGGTAACTTCTGTCTTAAGCTTCTTGGATTCAACGCCGGCTTGATGCTGTCACCTGACGAGGACTTTATCTTCCAGGGAGAAGTGGGAGGTCCATTCACGCCTGCTTCATCAGAATGGGAGCTTGAATATATGGGTAACGGCACGGTACAGTATGAGGTTGCCCCTGAATCTGTGAGCTGGCTCGACATCACGGGAGTTCTTTCCGGTAGTATTTCACAGGGGGAGATCATCGAAATTACAGCATCCATAAATGCTGAAGCTGATGCTCTGCCCTTCGGTGTATACCTGGCTGATGTGGATTTTACAAATGTAACAACCGGCATGGGTAATACCACTAAAACTGTTGTTCTCCTGGTTGGTGAAGCTGGGATTGTTTACAGCTGGAACATGAATGTAAACCCCGGATGGGCCGCGGATGGGCTCTGGGAGTGGGGAGTACCACAGGGAATGGGCGGTTCCCACGGCAATCCTGACCCGGACTCAGGCTACAGTGGCAGCAATGTGTACGGTTACAACCTGCAGGGTGATTATCCGCCCGATATGGATCAGATGTACCTTACCACAGGTGCAATTGACTGCTCGAATCTTTACGGAACTCAGTTGCGGTTCCAGAGATGGCTCGGTGTTGAAGGCAGTGCCTACGATCACGCAGCTGTACAGATATCAACTGACGGGGAAACATGGTTCTCTTTGTGGGCCAATGGTACAGAAGAGATAACCGATGGAAACTGGAGCAGCAGGATAATTGACATTTCCACCTATGCGGACACTCAGTCCAGTGTCTGGATCCGCTGGGTCATGGGTACAACAGATCCGGGATGGGAATACTGCGGTTGGAACCTTGACGATGTTGAGATCTGGGCTACCGGTGCTCTTTCTGTGGAAGAGGGAGATCCGGTGCAGACCCTTTCACTGCAGCTGGCCGGTCGCAACCCTGCTGTTAACTCAACTGCTTTTACCTGCAGGATACCTTCCAGCGGTCTTCTTACTCTTCAGATCCATGATCTTTCAGGAAGGATAGTCAATACAATCTACAGCGGACTGGTTCCAGGGGGAGACATTACTGTTCCATTCTGTCTTACAGATGCCGGAGGAGAACGGCTGCCTGCGGGCATTTATCCTGTGATGGCCTCATGCAATGGTGAGACATCTGTTTCCAGACTGGTTGTTATTGATCACTGACCTCTGTCCGCCCCGGTGTCTTCCAGATACCGGGGCGATTGAATAAGGAGTTTGTTTTGGCTCGAGTGCTTCTGGTGAATCCGCCCTCTTCTATTGACGTGTACAGTGACAGCAAAATTAGAGTGGCAATAACCTCAGCCCCTTTTGTCACCCTGGGAGCCCTGGCAGGTGCGGTTCTTGAGGACAAACACGATGTAAGAGTGGCTGATCTAATGATAGAGGCCAATCCTATTGATGCCTACAAGGCAACCCTCAGCGGATGGAAGCCTGATTTTGTGGGGATAACATTCACAACGCCGCTTGTTACAGAGGCCATATCTCTTGCTGCAACTGCACGGGAGCAGTGTCCTGATACCATGATAATTGCAGGGGGAATTCATGCATCCACTCTGCCTGAAGAGGTTCTGAGAACAAGTGAATTTGATGTTGTAGCCATAGGCGAAGGAGAAAATACGCTCAGAGAGCTTTGTCTGGGCAATGATCTTCATGGAATAGCAGGCATTGCCTTTTTTGATAACAATGAATATGTGATAACAGAGCCAAGAATGCCTATACTTGACCTTGATGATCTACCCCTGCCTGCCTGGCAGCTTTACAATCTCAAGTACTACAAGTCACCGCATATTGCGTCAAGAAGGAATCCCGTGGGTTATATGGAGACGAACCGGGGTTGTAATTACTTTTGCACATACTGCAGTCAGAGCATATTCGGGCACAATGTAAGATGGAAAAGTCCTGGTCGTGTCGTGGATGAGATGTTCAGAATGCTTGATCTGGGCTTCAATGACATTCACATCAAGGATGATAATTTCACTGCGGATATTGATAGAGCAAAGGCCGTTTGCAGACTTCTTGTTCAGAGGAATTTTCCTGCTCCATGGGCACTTCCTACCGGTGTCAACATCCACGATGTGGACAGTGAATTCTTTAGGCTGGCTAAGGCTGCCGGGTGCTATATGGTATCCTTCGGTATAGAAAGCGCTTCTCCTGAAGTCCTGAAGAATGTTAACAAGAAACAAACACCAGATCAGATCAGGGAGGCAGTGAACATGGCTCATGAAGCTGGCCTTGAAACGGTGGGTTTCTTCATGATAGGTCTTCCCGGGGATACAGAGGAGACCATCCGGGAAACAATGAGATTCGCCTGCAGTCTTCCGCTTACATACGCCAAGGCTTCAATGACACTACCATTTCCATCCAGCGCTTTGTTTCGGCAGATCGACAAAGAAGGTCGCATAAAAACAAAAAACTGGGACATCTACAATTTTCACAGCACCACTGACGTGTGGGAGCATGAGAACCTCTCCTGGGACACAATAAGAAAATACTACGGTCTCTTTCACAGGAAGTTCTATTTCAGACCTTCATACATCTGGAACAGATTCTGGCGGGATATTCGAATGGGGTATCTGTGGGATGACATCAAAGCGGTTCTTTCCAACAACTGGGGTGACTAGCCTTTGAGGAAAATGCTGCCGGGGATTCTACTCATTGTTCTTTCAGCTTTCATTGCAGAGAGATTTTTTCCTCAAATACGCATGAAACAGCTCACTGTTGTTACAATTCCTGCTGGAGCAATTGTAACCATTAACGGTGCCCAGGCCGGTTTTTCGCCAGTAACCCGGTTCGTACCCGGCAACGGAGCTTTCGTGCTTGTCGAAAAAGACGGATTCTTTTTCTCTGACTCTCTTGTCCGACCCTCTCCGGACACCCTATTCCTGCAACTACGGGAGGGATGTCTGATCGTGGTGAATACTAATCCACCGGGTAGTCAGATCATTTCTCAAGGTTTTTCCGGTATCTCCCCCTGTTCTCTAGTGGTGGAATCAGGTAACTCGGTGGAGATCACTGCTCTAGGAGAGATGGGTATAATGGTTTCGCGCACGGTTAACGCTTTTACTCCAGGAACAAGGCTTATTGAGATGGCGGTACCTTTTGAATTTACCGGATCAGTGAATAGTTTAGACTTTGCAGTCATTCCCGGTGATCTGCTCCCTTTTGCCATGGGACCCCTCACAGTGGGCAGATATGAAGTCACTGCATCTCAATTCGCAGATTTCATGAACGCAGTGGATCCGGGGTTGTTGACTGATTCGTTTGCTCCCATCGGGAGAACATGTCTTATGGACAGTATCCTTAAATGCAACTGGCAGAGTCCCGTTGGCTTCAACTCCGATACTTCAGCTTATGCTGTCTATGAAGGAATGGAAAGCTATCCCATGGTGGGAATGACATGGAACGGGGCCATGTGGTACTGCGAGTGGCTCTCTTCTACCAGTGATACCGGACTTGAATTCAGGCTGCCGGATAGCGATGAATGGAAGGTTTTAGCTGTTCCAGGAGCAGCTGTTGCAGTAAATCTGTCAGACATTAATGAAAGCATCCTTACCAGACATCCGGAACTGGATGACAGCTGGTCCCGGACCGCACCTTCAGGCGCCATGGGCCGGAGCGCATGGGGGCTTTGCGAGATGCAGGGGAATGTTTGGGAATGGACAGCTGCCAAGGGAATTGCCGTGGGTGGAAGCTGGTTATCTTCCATTGAAGATTGCAGGGCAGACGCAATTATTGAGTTGAATGGAGATCTTGGTTTTCCTTTTACAGGCTTCAGGGTTGTGGCTACCGGTTTTCCGTTGGATATTATCCGGAGTTCACGAACTTCAGAGACAGGAGACTGATAATGGATAGAGTAATACCTGGAGGTCCTCTTTGCAAGGTAAAGGAAATGCCCAGTATACCGGATCTTGTTAACAACTCAGCCAGAAGGTTTCCTGACAGGATCGCTGTTCGGGAACCTGCGGAGCTTGGAAAATTCAAATCTATAAACTACAGGCAGTTTGCCGGCAACATTGACTGGGTTGCAAAGGGAATACTTGAGACTGTAAAGCAGCCTGTGGTGGCAGTGATAGGGAAAAACAGTATTTCCTGGTACACAGCGTATCTTGCCACACACCGCGCAGGTGGAATTGTGGTTCCAGTTGACCCCGGTCTTCCTCAATCTGATATACACAACATCCTTCACTACTCCGGGGCAAACATGATCTTTCATGACGCCGATTTCGGTGACTGGTTTGATGGATGTAAGGATACTGTTCCAGTTGTTATGAATGCAGGCTTCGAAGATGCGCCACTGCGGTTCAGCACCATTCTTAGAAATGGTAGAACAAGCAAGATCGATCTTCCCTCCGGGTACGATGCAGATAAACCTGCCATCATCAGCTACACATCAGGAACCACTGGACTGGCCAAGGGGGTTGTGCATTCCCAGAACACTATCCTTGCAGACGTAAGACAGGGTCTTCAGTTTATTGATGTGAATAACAGCGACACTTTTCTAAGCGTGCTCCCGGTCCACCATCTGTTCGAGGGAACAATAGGTTTTCTTCTACCGCTTGCAGTAGGGGCGGAGATCGCAATTGCACACGGTCTCAGGTATGTTGCAGCAGACCTTGTCGCGACCCATGCTACTATTCTTCTCGCAGTTCCTCTTCTTTGGGAAACCCTGTACAGAAGAATTCAGGCAAACATCAGGTCTTCTTTTGCCGGGAGAGCCAAACTGGGTATTGGTCTGGCCCTCTCATCTGTCACGGAGAAGCTGGGAATCAGGGGATTCAGAAGAAAGGTCTTTGATCCGGTTCACGAAAAATTTGGAGGTAAACTGCGTCTTCTTATTTCAGGCGGCGCCGGAATTGATCCCCATGCCCTTGAAGGACTGGAAAAACTGGGATTTAAGATGATAGAAGGTTACGGGCTTACAGAAACCGCTCCTCTTGTATCGGCCAACAGGATCGGAGCTAACAAGTACGGAAGCGTGGGGCTTCTGCTGCCCGAAGTTGAAGGAAGAATAGACGAACCGGATGAGTTCGGTGTTGGCGAGATCGTTGTGAAGGGACCCAATATCATGCTGGGGTATTACGGAAACCCGGAGGCTACCGCTGAGGTACTCTCAAAAGACGGATGGTTCCGTACAGGAGATTTTGGTTACTTTGATGGTGATGGTTTTCTTTTCATAACCGGACGGAAGAAGAATGTCATCATCGCCAAGAACGGAAAGAATGTATATCCTGAGGGAATAGAAACTGAACTGAACCGATTCAGCCACGTTAAAGAGTGCATGGTGTTCGGCAGAGTTTCTGAGACAAAAGGGGAGGAGATCTGCGTGCTCCTTGTTCCCGACCGTGATCTGCTTATCGAAGAGGCTGACAGTGAGAACAGGAAGATAACTCAGAACGATGAGATCATTGCCATGAGAAGAACCATTAAGACCTATAACACATCAGCCGAGAGCTTC
>JAGLDY010000067.1 GCA_023145375.1 Candidatus Sabulitectum sp.
AGCCCCTGGGTGTTCTGCATCTTGTCAGCGCACTTCGTGAGGCAGGTCATGAACCTGTTTATCTGGACTATTCATTCTGCTCGGAGATAACAGAGCTGGATCACCTTGCAGAGGGAGCAGGTATTGTTGCAGTTGCCATATCCGCTGCAGCGAAGCTTGAAAGAGCCTCTTTTGTCACCGCTCATTTGAAGACCCTGCTTCCAGATGCTCTTTTTGTCGTTGGTGGAGCATATCCCAGTATTTTTGCAGGTAAATCTATTGAGGGAACAGGTGCGGATGTAGCCATACTGGGAGAAGCTGAGGAAGCTATCGTTGAACTTGCCGACATGGTACAAAATGGTGAAGATCATAAGGATATGAGGAATCTTGCCTACGTGCTTGAAGACGGTTCAGTAATTGAGAACCCCCGAAGACCCGTTCCAGATGATCTTAATAAGATTTCCTTTCCAGCCAGGGATGTTGTGGATTACGATTCATACCTTGCAACCGGAATGTCCGAGTTCGGCATGGTGACTACGAGAGGTTGTCCCTTTAAGTGCATCTACTGCAAACCCAGTACTGACCTGATCTACGGCGGAGGAATAAGATACAGAGCTGCAGAGAATGTTGTTGCAGAGATCAAAGAGCTTGCCGAGCTTAGAAAAACCTCTAGTATCAAGATCTTTTTCAAGGACGATACTATCACAATGCATCCTGAGAGCTGGTTTGAAACACTCAGAGATGAGCTTAAAGATGCTGGTATTGATCTTGAGTGGCACTGTAACAGTAGAGTTGATACTGTAAGTCAAGACAAGATCAGGATCATGAAGGAGAGCGGATGCCGTGTGATATCCTTTGGAGTTGAGAGTGGAAGTCAGAGGATACTTGATTTCTACAAGAAAGAAACTACACCAGAGCAGGCTATAGAGGCTTTCAACTGGTGCCATGAGTTCAAGGTTGAGGCCACCGCAAACCTGATGATAGGGTTTCCAATGGAAACAGAAGATGATCTGCGAGCAACTTATGAATTATTGAAGAAGCTTAAGCCTGATGATATTATTGTTTACTTCTCCACTGCCATACCAGGTAGATACATACACGACTGGGCAGTTGAGAACGGCTATCTGGCCAGTGATACGAATCCGGAACTTCTTGACCCCGCCAGGAACAGGGCTCACGAGGTTATGAATATGCGTCTTCCTAACATGTCTGTTCAAGATGTGGTCTCGTGGAAACACCGGATAGAGAGATATCGCAGTTGGAGAAAAGTAACGAGTTACGGCAAGATCCGCCGTTGGGCCGGGGAGCTTCTCTCCGAGCCTGGAAAAGCTCTAGGTAAAGCAGGTCGCGTTATCAGAGGTTTCAAAGGTCAGGGAGACTAGGTCCGGTAGCTTTCCACTTCCAGTTATCATCAAAATGTTGTATACTTGATTCTGGTGTGCCACTACATATTCTATTATCCATTCTGAATTGTACCGGCATACTTTATGTAGTTATGTCAGTTGCACAGCAATCAAGATATGGTGGTATAATGAGCGGGAATACCGCAGTGAAGTATGACGAAAGTAAGATCAGAACCCTTTCATCCATAGAGCATATCCGCCTGAGAACTGGAATGTACATTGGTCGGCTTGGTGACGGTTCCAATGTTGATGACGGTATTTATGTTCTTCTGAAAGAAGTTATAGACAATTCTGTTGATGAATTCATAATGGGTCATGGAAAGCGCATAAGAATAAAGCAGAGTGGGCGTACCTGTTCCGTGCGTGATTATGGCAGGGGGATTCCCCTTGGGAAACTCTTTGAGTGTGTATCTCAGATCAACACAGGAGCCAAGTACAACACCGAGGTCTTTATGTTCAGCGTGGGTCTCAATGGTGTTGGAACAAAGGCTGTTAATGCTCTTTCGGAACACTTCATGGTTTGCTCATACAGAGATGGTGAATGCAGAAGAATAGTCTTTGTGAGAGGTGAGGTTGTACAGGACACCACGGAAGAGACCAAAGAGCGTAACGGAACTTATGTGGAATTCACTCCAGACGAGGAAATCTTCGGGAAGTATGCTTTTCATGATGTTTTTCTGGAGAAGAGGGTTCGCCATTATGCCTTCCTTAATTCCGGGCTGAAGATACAGCTCAACGAGAACAGCTATCAGTCTGAAAATGGTCTTCAGGATCTCCTGGAGCATGAAGCGGGAGAGGAAGCTGTATATCCTGTATTCTACTTCAGAGAAAAGATCCTTGAATTTGCCTTTACCCATACCAGTGCTTACGGAGAAAGATACCTTTCATTCGCTAACGGCCAGTACACAAGTGCCGGCGGTTCTCATCTTTCAGCCTTCAAGGAAGGGCTTCTCAAGGGCGTAAATGCTTACAGTTCGGAAAAATTCACCGGAGATGATGTCAGGGACGGCATTATTGCTGCGATCTCAATTAAGTTGAAAGACCCGGTGTTCGAGAGCCAGACAAAGAACAAGTTGGGTAACAGTGATATTCGACGGGACATTGTTACCCGTGTTCAAAGTGAGATAGAGCAGATGCTTCACCGTAATACTGTGCTGGCAGATCAGCTTATCAACAAGGTGAAGGCCAACCAGAAGCTTCGCACTGAGCTTCTTTCCGTTAAGAAAAAGGCCAGAGCAAGGGCAAAGCAGACCGCCATTCGTATTCCCAAACTCAAGGACTGCAAGATCCATCTTGGAAGCGGTGATGACAGGGAGGAAGAGAGTTCCATCTTTCTCACCGAGGGCATGAGTGCCGCAGGAAGTCTGGTGGCTTCAAGAGATGTATTCACCCAGGCGGTTTATGCCCTTAAAGGGAAACCTCTGAACGTCTATTCTCATCGTCGTGATACCGTCTATAAGAATGAAGAGATCTACAACATCATGCGTGCTCTGAATATAGAAGGAGGAGTTGAGGGGCTCAGGTACAACCGGGTCATTCTTGCCACCGATGCCGATGTTGACGGATTGCACATACGGAATCTGCTCATGACCCTTTTTCTCCACTTTTTTGAGGATCTTGTTCTGGACGGTCATCTGTTCATTCTGGAAACCCCTCTTTTCAGGGTTAGGAACAAGAAGCAGACGATCTACTGCTACAGCGAAAAGGAGAAGATCAGGGCCGAGAAAGAGCTTAGCGGGAAATATGAGGTTACAAGATTCAAAGGTCTGGGAGAGATTAGTCCAAAAGAATTCGGACAGTTCATTGGACCTGATATTAGACTCAAAAAGGTTGGCATTGACCGGATAGGAGATATATCTGACATGCTCGGCTTCTACATGGGTAAGAATACCCCTAACCGGAGGCAGTACATAATGGAGAATCTCCGATGACAGGGCTGAGAAAACTCTACGAGAACAACTTTCTTGATTTTGCTTCTTACGTTATCAAAGAAAGAGCGATCCCTGATGCAACTGACGGGCTTAAACCGGTTCAGAGAAGAATCCTCTGGTCCATGTCTGAGATGGATGACGGCAGATTCAACAAAGTTGCAAATGTTATAGGTCATACCATGCGTTACCATCCCCACGGAGACCAGTCAATAGGCGCTGCGCTTGTTTCTCTTGCCAACAGGAATTTCTTTATTGACAGGCAGGGAAATTTTGGTAATATCCTCACCGGGGATGATGCATCAGCTCCTCGATATATCGAGTGTCGTCTCACTCAGATAGCCAGAGATATTCTTTTTAACAATGATACTACAGATTTCGGTGTGAGTTATGACGGCAGAAACAGAGAGCCTGAGCTTCTTCCTGCAAAAGTACCTGTGGTTCTCCTCCTGGGAGCAGAGGGAATTGCAGTGGGAATGTCCACTAAAATACTTCCCCATAATTTCAATGAGGTTCTTAAAGCCCAGATATCCTGTCTGCAGGGGAAAGAATTTCAACTTTTCCCGGATTTTGTCCAGGGTGGAGCCGCTGATGTGTCCAGCTACGAAGACGGTTGCGGGAAAGTAAAGTGCAGGGCCCGTATCGAGAGGCGAGGTAACAAGAAAGTTGCGATAACTCAAATCCCTTTCGGAACTACCACTGAATCTATCATGGCATCCATCGAAGGAGCGGCCCGCAAAGGCCGATTGAAGATATCCAGCATCGATGACTACTCCACAGATAAAGCTGAGATAGAGATCACTGTGGCCCGTGGAGTTTCAGCAGATGAGACCATTCAGAGGCTTTTTACCAGTACAGACTGCGAAGTATCCCATTCTGCAAATATGATTGTGATAATGAATGAAAGACCAGTTGAGACAACTGTCTCAGGTCTTGTTGAATATTCCGCCGACAGACTGAAAAAACTACTCAAGCGGGAGCTTGAACTTGAAATAGCAGGTTTGCAGGACCGAATGCACTGGATGACCCTTGAGCAGATATTCATTGAGAACAGGCTTTACAAAGCTATTGAAGAATGTCCCACCCTTGAGGAGGTTAGAACGACTGTTTCCACCAGTCTGGTACCATTTCTGGTGGACTACAAGAGGGAAGTTACCGTTGAGGATGTTGATCGTCTTCTTGCTCTTAAAATACGAAGGATCAGCCGATTTGACATTGATGCTCACCGGAAAGAGATCGGTGACATCAAAACTAAGATGAGGATAGCCAGGAAAAAGCTGAAGAATCTAACAGAATATGCGATTGATATTCTTCAGGGATTGCTGAACAAATACGGTAAGCTGTTTCCCAGAAGAACCGCCATTGAAACATTCACCGGTATAGACAAGAGAGAGGTTGCCATTGCAAACCTGAAGCTGGGCTACGACCCTGAAACCGGGTTCATTGGTACCTCAGTAAAGGGCGAAAAGAGCTGGAGTGTATCTGAACTGGACAGGATACTCTACTTTCTTGCTGACGGTACCTACAAGGTGGTTCCTGTCCAGGAGAAACTGATGATGACAGGCAGAGTCCTCTGGTGCGGTCCCAGCGACAAGGAAAAGGTTTTTTCCTGTGTTTACAGAGACAGGAAGAGTAAGATCGCCTATGTAAAGAGATTCGCCATCGGCGGCTACATCCTGGACAGGGAATATTCATTTGTTCCGGAGCAAAGCGAGATAATGGTATTTCTGGATCAGGAGAATGTACTTCTGGATTACTGGTTTGAGCGACGGAAGAACATGAAGACCCGGAAGGGTGAAACTCTCATTACAGACATAATGACAAAGGGAGTAAAAGCCCGTGGTATTCTGCTCTGTGGTAAAAAGATCATTTCAACACTAAAGGCTGTAGAGATAGATCATGAGCCTGAAAACCCGGTGGAGCCGGATGAGGATCCACCGGAAGAAGAGATCCCTGAACTGCCTTCGGAGCCGAAAAGAACTCTTGAGGAAATTGACGCTGAGGCAGATGTTCTGAAGGAAAGAATGAGCAGCATCCTGAAGAAATTCGAGAGTGGAACCCCTGACCTCTTCGAGGACAACTGAGTGAAAACCGTAAGAAACTCTGCCAAGGCCATCATCATCAGAGACAACAGTCTTCTTGTCATCAGGAACACAACAGACGGGCATGACTGGTATCTGCTTCCCGGCGGCGGACAGGAACATGGTGAAACTCTGGTCAATGCTCTGAGAAGAGAATGTCTTGAAGAGGCTTCCATTGAGATAGAAGTCGGAGATATCATTTTCATAAGGGACTACATCTCAAGGAATCATGAATTTGCCGATACAGATAACGATGCCCATCAGGTTGAGTTCATGTTCAAATGCTCCATATCAGGAGACAAGAAACCGGAAACAGGAAGTAATTCCGACCAGTGGCAGACAGGTGTCCAGTGGCTGCCTCTGAAAACACTGTCTGAATTCGATCTCTACCCATCCGGGCTTAAAGAAGCCCTCTCAGCAGGCATCCCGGAAGAACACAACATCTACCTTGGTGATGTGAATTAGTTTACAAGAATGGCTTTGATGCTTTCGCAGCAACGATCCGTGGATAGTCTGATGATGTAGGTTCCCGCTGGAACAGGCTTACCGGAGGTACTGCTGCCGCTCCAGACAACAGATCTCAAACCAGAGGCTTCTTCACCGTCAACGAGAGTTCTAACCTCACGGCCTGACAGGTCATACACACGCAGAGATACAAAACTGCTCTGATTCAATTCATAGCTGATAGTGGTGGATGAGTAAAATGGGTTAGGTGAGTTCTGGTGCAGCATGAGTCCGTTGTGAGAGAATAGATCACTGTCTCCAACACCACTGCCCCCGGTGAATTCAAAAGCACCCACATCCGGTGCCGAGCCGTAGTACTGTTCGGGACTCAGATCAACCAGTGTATCCCCATTCAGCACAAAGAAAGCAATTCCCGTATCGATACAAGCAGATGTTGCAAGAAGGTTGAAATTGAAGTTATCGGGATCGATAAATTGTGGATCTTCGTAAAAGTTGTTGGTGCCTGTGGCTCCGCAGGACATGTCCAGATCGCAGTAGTAAGCTTCTGCCGATCCGCCGTAATCAAGGTAGAGATCATTGCTGTACATCCCGGGATTGTCGAAGACAATGGTGTTTACAAAGTAGCCGATCGCATACGCAAGATCAATTCCACCCCCATCACCGGTTACTGCGGAATTCCCTGATATGGTGCAGTTGATCAGGTAGAGGGTATTCCCTGCGCCAAGTGTGTTAATGGCTCCACCATTTGAATACATCGTGTAGTTCTCGGCAAACAGAGATGATGTGATCGTTGTCCCGTAGATCATGTAACCGGAGATAGCGCCTCCACCGTAGAGGCAGTCATTCTCCAGGAATTCGCATCCTGTGATCTCAGTATTAAGATCTCCGGTAAACTTGATAGCCCCACCCTCTCCGTAAGCATGATTTTCAGTGAAGATACAATCGGTAAAAGTGGTTTCTTCAGTGGAGTAGGCATAGACAGCACCACCCATGCCGTTGTCGTTTCCTGTGGCGTCATTGTCAGCGAAGACACAATTGGAAATTGCAGCATCCGAGCTAAGTAAGGCCAGACCCCCTCCGTGAATATCAGGATAATCGCCTGAGGTCTTTCCGTACTCTATCCGGCAGAAGGAAAGAGTGCATACATCATCAGAATCGACCCTTATACCACCCCAGCCTGTTGTGATATCGTCAGTTGTGAAAAAGATGCTGTCCGCTTCCGATCCAATTGCCTGGAGGCTACCGTTTACTGTAAACTTGTAGTGACCCTGGAAGTTCACTTCAACTCCGGGCTCTATTGCGAGTGTCAGCCCAGCTGGAATAACGATCTCGCCAACTACCTGGTAGGGAGATCCTGCCATTGCCCATACGCCGGATTGATCCCCGCTGACTACGGTCTGGGAAAAAGCAACTACTGGAAAAACAGAAATAGCTGCGACTGCAAGAATTGATCTCATAAAAATACTCTTTTCACAAATGGTTGATTTTTCCCTGAGCTGACAATATCTAGATTTGCTCTGTTCTGTCAATGATCCGTTGACATGGCTCTGCAAACACTCGTATTCTCTGTTTGAAGAAAGTGGCTCTTTTAATCTGCCCAGCGAGAGATGTTCTGCATGGAATGCAAGAAGGATCGTAATCTGGTGAACTGCCAGCCTGCTGCTTTCCATACTAACGTTTGGGACGCACTCGGCAACTGGCTCTGTTGTTTTCCGGATGACGCAGAGAGATCCTGGGACAGATCATTTGAACATTCTGCCCGGCTTGTCACCGAGAGAAAGGTCTAACCAATATGATTAGTAAAGCTAGTTTAGTGTTTGTATGTCTCTTCCTTCTATCGGGATGTGCGGAAGATACATCAGGGCCTTCTGATCCCTATGATCTCTGGTATGAACAGCAGAATGAGTCTATTGTTTTTCTTTCAAAAGCACATTCACCGGAGGGTGAACTCTATCTGCTTGACAAATCAGGGGAGATAACCAGGCTCACCTTCAACAGTCGCCATGAGAATAATCCGGCTATCTCCAGTGACGGAACTCGTATCGCTTTTCAAGCCGGGGATCAATACGATATGAGTACATGGGAGATCTACCTGCTGGACATCGGAAGCGGAAATGAGACCAGATTGACAAACAACAGTTTCATTGAAGCTCATCCTGACTGGGGCCCGGGAGACAGCTTGCTTGTCTTCAGCTCATGGCACGATTCTACAGGTGTTCCTACTGGTGCTGCGGACATATTTACCATGCGTACAGATGGCTCACAGGTAACCAGGCTCACGGATTCTCCCTGGGAGGATAACGACGCAGAGTGGTCTCCTGATGGAGCATACATTGCATTCAAATCAAACAGAATAACTCAGATCGCTGCCCGAGAAGAGATCTTTGTTATGGATGCTGATGGCTTCAATCAGACACGACTGACAACCACTTTCGGCTGGCAATCTGATCATGACCCAAGCTGGAGCCCTGACAGTAAAACTATCACCTACAGCCATTATAACGGTTCACGGCAGTGGTTCGATATCTCAGATCCTGATATTTTTGCAGACAGCTGGGATGAACTGATTCCGTGGAATATTTTTTCTGTTGATCTGCTGGGAAACTCTGAACAGCTTACAGATGTGCCGTATGTCGCTGCCCTTCCTGTATTCGAAGATGATGGAAGCAGTATTCTCTTTCTCAGAATGGATTTCATTTTTAATCAGTCCGGTGAACTTATCGGTGCGGACCACCCTCTTATTCTGATCCCTGAGAGCGGGGGAACAGGTGAGCAGCTGATACCGGATAATGAACACACAGGCACTCTGGAATATCACGACTGGTAATACTTATTCTGCGATAAGTGTTTTCTTCATTCTCTGCAGGCCGTCATCCTTTTTCTCCCGGAGTTTCCAGCCGTTCTTCAAGTAGAAGGCTATCGCTCTGTGGCTCTGCTGGTGAACATTCAGGAAGATCGCTTTACAGCCCCGCTGAGATGCAATGTGAGTTGTTCTTTCTGCAATAAGATCTGAGGCTTCACTTCCCCGGATCTCAGGGGTCAGATAACAAAAATCAAGCCAGGCATTCTCGGGATGTTTCTGCATAGGGAAAGTGCACAAATAGCCAACTGGTTCATTGTTCAGGTATAGAACAGACGAGAACTCTTTCTCTCTTGATTGTATTTGCCTTACCGCTTCAAAGTAGTGTTTCCTTTCCCGGGGAATATCCACTTCAGCATCAGACACCAGTGCTTTTGTTTCAATCAGCCATTTCAGCACAAGCTCAAGGTCTCTATCCTCTTGAAAAGGCTTGAATTCAAACTTACCGGTCAATTGAATCTTCTCAATATGCTTAAAGGTCTTTTACTGCATTAACCAGGTTCTGTGCAGGATCACCCTCAACTGGTTCAAATTCCTCACCTGTTATCATCTCGAAGAGGGTTATGTACCTTGAAGAGAGTTCTGCAACAAGGTCTGCAGGAGCTTCAGGGAGCACCTCATCCTCGTATGGGTTACAGTTATCCTTGAACCAGAGACGGAGGAATTCCTTGTCGATGTTCTTCGGGTTCAGCCCTGCATCAAGTCGCTCCTGGTAGCTTTCAGCAAGCCAGTAACGGGAACTGTCCGGTGTGTGGATCTCATCGATAAGAACGATGTTGCCATTCTCGTCTTTTCCCATCTCATACTTTGTATCAACCAGAATGAGACCACGCTCTGCTGCTGCTTTCACTCCGAAAGCAAAAAGCTCCTTTGCTATTCGTGATGCATTATCCCAGTCTTTCTGTGTCATGAACCCATCAGATACAATTTCCTCAGGGGTAATAGATTCATCATGTTCTTCGCTCTTGGTTGTGGGAGTAATCAAAGCAACCGGGAATTTCTCATGCTTCACCATGCCGTCTGGAAGAACGTTACCGCAGATATTCCTGTCACCTCTGTTGTAAAGGGTCCAGGCACTTGTTCCGCTACTGCCGGTGAGATAACCTCTCATAACGAATTCGATGGGGAAGACTTCCATTTTCTTTCCAAGAGTGGCATTGGGGTGTGGAACACTGATAACATGGTTCGGGACGATGTGTTCGGTCTGCTTGAACCACCAGGCACTTACTCGGTTAAGGACCTGGCCTTTGAAGGGTACAGAAGCTAAAACTCGATCAAAAGCACTCTGTCTGTCAGTTGTAACCAGCAGAAGCTTGTCGCCCAGGTCGTAAATATCCCTAACTTTACCCCGCTTGCACTTCCCGATTCCCAGCTCTGCGGTTTCCGTCAGACAGTTGTTGAGATTTTCTCTGATCACAGCTTCTTTGTTCTTCATTTCTTTCTCCTGAAAAAGGTTTTTGTGTTTTTGTGTCTGTAAAATACAGAATTAGCATCCGGATTGACCACTTCTGTATATTGCCGGTTCAAAGCAAATCCAATAAGGAGAAATCGTGACCAAATCAGAAGATAGGAATCTTACCTGGCATGACCATGCAACAGGAAGAAAAGACCTTGAAGAACTGAATGATCACCGGGGGGCTACTGTCTGGTTCACAGGTCTCAGTGGATGCGGTAAGTCCACAGTTGCAGACTATGTATCCAGAATGCTTCATGCACGAGGTGTACGCACTGCCATTCTTGACGGGGACAATGTAAGGCAGGGTCTGAACAGTGATCTGGGCTTCTCTCCTGAGGACAGAACAGAGAATATCCGCAGGATTGGTGAAGTTGCAAAGCTCTTCACCAGTTTTGGAATAGTGAATCTTCTTGCTTTCATCAGTCCCTATTCCGCAGGCAGGGACAAGGCCAGAGCAATACAGGGCGACGGAGATTTCGTAGAGGTCTTTGTTGATGTGCCCCTGGCAGTAGCAGAGGAAAGAGACCCTAAAGGTTTGTACAAGAAAGCAAGAGCCGGGATCATACCTTCATTCACAGGTATCAGTGCTCCTTACGAAGCTCCTGAAAACCCTGAGGTTCATCTTCATACCGATAAGCAGACTCCAGAGGAATCAGCAGCTCAGGTAATTAAAAAACTTGAGCAGATGGGCATAATCCCAGGGGAGTAAGGATTGTTTTTTAACAGACGAGCGGTTCCTCCTGATCTGGCGGGCCCCTCACTTTTCGGAATTACGCTTGCCAGCGACGAAAAGAGTGCATTCAAACTGCACCTGATCAGTCAGGTTCTTGGTGCTGTGGCTGTTGGCGTGATGATGAACCACGACTACATTGCCACTAATGGTCTGGGTGCCAGTGTAGTACAGATCACACTGCTTACTATGATATGGCCAGTTAGCAATCTGTTCAGTGTTCTTGTAAGTCACTTTGTTGACAGCACCAACAGGTATTCATCAGCAATATTCGCAGGGGCAGCCCTCCGATTACCTATTGTGCTGATGTTCTTCTCCAGCAATGTGAATTTCATGCTTCTTCTGCTGTTTCTTTACTTCGGCAGTAACAGTCTTGTAATTCCCGGTCAGAATGCTGTGATGCGCAGCCGATACAGGAAAGGGCACAGGGGTCTTCTATTCGGCTGGACAATGAGTGCTCTGAATCTTTTTGCTCTCCCTGCAGCCATGGTGGTTGGAGCGCTTCTTGACGCAGATTTTTCATACTACCGGTGGCTCTTTGTTATTGAGGGGGTCATGGGATGTGCCCAGGCTTCCGTGATGGGCATAATGGCCAGGGGAATGAAAGATCCGGTTACAGTTGCAAAATCAAACCTCTCGGATTTTTTCAAGAGTATCGGGCAACTTCTTAAGGGTGATAAAGAATTTGTAAAATTCGAGGCATTCTTCATGATCTACGGTTTTGGCTTCATGACGATCCAGCCTGCAATACCTTTTTACTCCCAGGAGATCCTCGGCTTATCTTACGAGCAGTATGCTCTTGCAAAAGGTGTGATAGGGCAGCTGGGACTGTTACTTCTTGCTCCGTTCCTGGGGGCAAAAATGGATAAGCTGCACCCGTTCAAATTTACCGGTGTGGTTTGTCTTATCCTCGCTGGATTCCCTCTTCTTCTTGTGGCCAGCAGTCTGATCCCCTCACTTGGGGTACCACTTTTTTATGCAGCCTGGGTAGCATTTGCAATAGGTATCGCCGGTGTTGTTCTATCCTGGAACATGTCCAGTATGTTCTTTGCCCCTGAGGGGAGAACAGCCACTTATCAGGGCCTGCATGTAACCGCTACCGCAATAAGAGGCTTTTTTGCACCGGTTCTGGGAAGTGCTGTTATGGAGTACTTCGGGTTCACAGCGAATTTCCTGCTTTCATTCTTTTTCTTTACCGCAGCCAGTATACTCTTCCTGCTCCACTACAGGAAAAGATGCAAAAAGGTTTGATCTGCTAAAAAAGGGGCAGCCTGCAAGCCACCCCTTTGAACGATTCAAAACGAATTAGAAATTCAGACCAACAGTGATCCCCACCCACATGTCGCTGAAATCAACGAAGTGCAGTCTTGCGCTTGCATCGATATCTGCCACAAAGGGGATGGCTGGCACTACGCCCACGCCCAGGTATCCGCTGAAGTCGTTTTCGGTGACATCATCGCCGTCGCCAAGGTCCACGGTCTGCATATCAAGCTCAAGCCCTCCTGCAGCATACAACGGACCCATGTAGCTTCTGAGACCTGCTGTAACTGGAATAATGTATCCCGAGTAACCGGCAATCTCAACATCAGGCTTCAGAGAGAGATAACCCACAGAGCCTTCCACTGCCAGCATGGGAAGGTGGAAGAGTACCTGGCCGCCAAAATACAGATTTCCGGAGTATGCGTCTCCTGCATCACCGGTTGGTGCCCAGTAGCCCACCTGGGGGCCGTATTCAACAATACCAGCAAGTGCAACCGTTGCAAGAACGATCATGATGATAAGTGCTTTCATTATTTCCTTTCAAGCTGTAAATAGTAATTGTCAAGCAACCTCATGAAAAAGAGGTGACCGAAAGGCCACCTCTTAATTGGAAAAAACGGTTCTGCTAGAAATTCATCCCAACGCAGAGCCCGATCCACATGTCGTCAAAATCGATGAAGTGAAGTCTCGCACTTACATCCACATCAGCAATGTTTGGCAGAGGAGTAATGAGACCGGCACCGATGTATCCGCCGAATTCACTGTCGGAATCCTCAATACCCAGAATTTCTACGCTGACCATGTCCAGTTCCAGTCCACCTGCGGCATAGAGCAT
>JAGLDY010000068.1 GCA_023145375.1 Candidatus Sabulitectum sp.
AGAAGATGTGCCATGTACTGCGGGTGATCCTGCCACGGTAGAGTGGACACTTGGTTAAGTCATTATTAGAAACAATGACAGGAGGTAACCATCACTGGTTCCAAAGAGTATTTCAATCTTACCGTCTCTATCAAGTGGCATTGATAGCTCCAAGTTCAGAATCCAACCTTTCAGCAAGGTAAACCTTCAGTAATGATTGATACGGAATATCCTTCTTGTTAGCCAGGAGCTTCAGCTCTTCTATCATGGACTCTGGAAGTCTGAGAGAAATTGTTTTTGTTGAAGGCTTGAGTTTAGACAGGATTACTCGTTCTGCACTCTTCCAGTCCAGATAGTCTGCTGAATCATGAGTCTGCCAGAACTGCCGTTCCTCTTCTTCTGTTTTAAAGCTGGGTATTTCTTTTTTCATTTTTGAAACCTTCGTTCTTCTGTTTGTGTCATGTCCCTTGCCGATATGATTCTGATCAACTGGCTTCTGATAACGAAGACAACAAAAAGCAACCTGTACATATCGGTCTGCCCCAGCACATAGAATCGTGGTTCATGTTCAGAATGCGAGCTATCCCTTTGTAGAACAAACGGGTGGTTAAAGAAGATCTGCTCACATTCAGATTGGGTAACACAATGCTTTTTCCAGTTCTTTACTGCATTGCCCTCATCCCATTCGAATCCAATACAATCCCTGAGCATATTTCTTGGTTTTACCATATTCTATGTATATTACTATCATATACTTTCGTCAAGGTTTCTTTCTGCCATGAACATTCTTACGTAACATTCTTTCCGTTACGACTCTTCTTCCCCAGTAATCCCCCATCCTCTCAACCTCCTCGATCAATTCCTCTGGAAGTTTTAGAAGATTCAACATCTGAGTAACCCTTGCTCTGGAAATACCGAGTTTTCTTGCCAGCTGAGCTTTGGAAAGATCGTTCAGTTCCATCTCAAGTTTCATCTCTTTTGCCTGTACGATGGGGTTCCTGAAGGTCTTCTTTGATTTGGGTATGGGTTTGTTACCGATGGTTGCATTGAACCAGAAAATAGTGCGTTGGGAGACACGGTTGAGGCGCCAAAGCCCTATGACTAGCTCATGGGGCTTTTCATTTAGCTTGTTTAGTTATTCCGTAGCCCTCCCCATTGTGATTACAGTCCATAAGAGCACTCAGGCCCTCAGCATCGATGGATGCTGAAGGCCTTTTCATATCAGATATTCTATTCCGGCCTTATGAAGAAAAGCGGTTCACTCCTCTACCCTCAGGCCGCCAAACTCTTGGCCCATAAGTAAGTGGTTATATAAAGAGTCGTTCTCCATTGGTGCAGTGATCTGGAAATTTGCTTCCTCTTGAAAGAGCATTATGAAGTCGGATCCGCCAAACAGGAAATTACCGAGCATATCTCCCTTTTCAAGTGTATTACCCACAGCAACAGCATCTTCGAAGTTCACTGATGATACCATAGCCATGCCCATTGGGATGAGCGCCACCAGTCCGTATTCGCCTGTATCTACTATTACATAGCCCAGGGTCTGAGAGAACTGCCATCCTGTAGAATCCAATGGGATGTATATGCCCTGTTCTTCATCCCATGAAACCTCCAGAGCAACATCCCTGGTAAGAATTTCTTTCTCAACAATCTCTCCACCAACAGCGAAGTGGTACCGATGATAATCGTTAACGTTCAGGAAAGCATGAGTGAGTACACCATTGGCAAAGGTGTCTCTATATTCGCTGTCTGATTTAAGCAGATCATGGATGGTGTAGTAAGTCAGGAATTTGACCGTAAGACCACCTTCAACTTCTATCTCGGAATCACCACTTATGGGCCATACTCCCTGCGGTACGCAGTCAGCTGGAGATACTACTACTGCCCCATCGTCGGGAGAGAAGATTGGTCTCACATCAGCAGAAGCCAGATATCTGGAAAAGAATCGGTTGAAAGTATTCCAGTTGGATGAGTCCTCGTACCAGCCTTCCTGCAACCCAAAATCTTCATCTGCAAATATCTCCTCATAGATTTCCTGATTCCAGGAATCTTCTGTGTCCATGTATTGACCCTGCACTACAGCAAAATCACGCATCCAGGAAGCAAATGGTTCGTAGTACTGCAGAGAGTTTGAGAAGAGCCCCATATCCTCCAGTTCGACCAAAGTTTGACTTACCAGGAAATAGTGATAACAAATGCCCTGAAGCATCTGTTCACGCATAGAAAGTTCCGTGGAACAGTCGAGCATGTTCTGAGGCAAACTCCTGGATGCCCTGTCTATAAATGCATAATAACCTTCAAGATCCTGAACAGGATTTGTAACAGGGTTCGGATTGGCCTCTTTGGCTTGTACTATGGAAGCTTCCAGCATCTCTCCAATTTCCGGGTTGCTGTCTATCAGTGCAATCAACTGAAGAGTAATAGGTTGGTGTGAAGCCTCCTCTCCTACTGCTGTTGTATGCTGAACTTCAGGTACTTCCTCCTGTGGTCCACATGCCATGAAACATCCAGCAAAGACTGCTGTGCTGACAACAGCGAGTATGAAACGGCTACTATGTACTTTTCTCAATTTTTTCCTCCTCTTGGTGCTTAACTGCAATCCGTGATTCAATCAATGAAATGAACGGATTACAGTATGTTCTTAAAATCCGGAATATGATTATAGTGGAGGGATGCCGGTCATCCAACATCTCTTACTCAAAGCCCTTTCTTCGACTGAGGAACAATCGGCCCCCCATTATTGACCGGAGCAACCCACTGGGGTATTGTCGCTTTCAGACATGAAGCCTGACAGTTTAAGGAAGAGATATGATCTATGGTTAAAGATGACATGACAGAGAAGCCGGTGAAGCACAAGCGCCGGGTTCGGTATTCCGGAACACATCCCAGAAAGTTCAGAGAGAAGTACAAAGAGCTTGATCCTGAAAAGTATCCCGATGATGTGGAAAGAGTGAAGCTGCGGGGACAGACCCCAGCGGGGATGCATCTGCCTGTCTGTGTGAGTGAAATATTATCAGCTCTTGGATTAAGAGCTGGAATGCACGGAATAGACTGCACTCTGGGATACGGTGGACATGCAGTAGAAATACTCCGGCGCATCACACCTGACGGTTTGCTGGCTGGGATTGATGTTGACCCTGGAGAACTTGAAAAAACAGAGATACGAATTCGTAAACTGGGATATGATGAATCTGTTTTTGTGACCAGGTGCATGAACTTCTCAGAAATTCAGAGCTGTCTGGATATCTTTCCCGGAGGGGTTGATTTCATTCTGGCTGACCTTGGGGTCTCTTCAATGCAGCTGGATACACCCGGACGAGGATTCTCTTTCAAGAACTCGGCCCCACTGGACCTGCGACTGGACAACTCCTCCGGTGAAACCGCTGCTGCGTTACTGCTTCGTATTTCAGAGGAATCTCTTGTAGCTCTGTTAGTGGAAAATGCAGATGAGCCCTACGCTGAAGTTCTAGGTAAAGCTATCCTTTCACGAAGAATGGAATGTCAAACAACCGTTGGACTTGCATCAGTGATCACTGAGGTTTTACAGGGAGAGGGGCTTCCTTCGAATGAATGCAAGCCTTCGATCCAGAGGGTATTCCAGGCTCTTCGCATAGAGGTTAACAATGAGTTTGAAGCACTTGATGAACTGCTCCATTCAATACCGGATTGTTTAAAGAGTGGTGGAAGGGTGGCAATTCTCTCATTTCATTCCGGAGAGGATCGCCGTGTGAAGAAAAGCTTCAAAGGACTTACAGAGCTGGGGATCTACTCTGAATGTGTGCGCCGTCCGGTTCGTCCTTCATTTCAGGAGCAGTACGACAATCCCCGTTCATCCAGCGCGAAACTCCGCTGGGCTGTAAGAAGCTAGAGCTATTGCCAGGGGCGGGTTTTCTGGTAATATTAGGATATAGTGTTTCAGAGGGGTCTGGAAAGGCTTACAATGTTCAAAAACATTCCCGGTTCGTTCACAGAAGCAATTCTTTGCTCTATTTCTGAGCCTGCACTTATATACGACAGAGACATCAGAGTTATCTGGGCAAATCCAGCTGCGGAATTGTTCTTCGGTCGCAGTACAGAATACATGACAGGCAAGAAATGCACTGACCTATTCTCAGGACCACTGGAGTGTTTTGATAATTGCCCTGTAAGGAAGTCAATTGAGACTGGAATAGATCAGGTTGTTGTGGTGGACGGTATTGAGAACTCTTCCAAGATGATCGAGACTATCTCACACAACAGTGCTCATGAAGAGCTTGTGCTGGCAATTATCCACACAGTTCCCGATATTGACAGGGACAAAGCCCTCAGAAGAGATTTTGCCGCAAAGCTGAACCAGTGGGCAACCTTGAAGGATGCAGCACCGGATATAATTACAGCTATCAACAGCCTGACCTCGGCATCGGTATGCGGTATTTATACAAGAGCAGACGGCAAGTTCATTCTCTTCCATGGAAAGGGAGTTCCCCAGACGATCTCCGGTGATTCCCATGGCTTCAGCTCTCCCCTCTATCTGCCGTCCAATAACCTTCCATTCTCTTCCGAGTATGTGTTTCCCGACGGCGTGGCCATTGTTCCTGTTGTTTCACCTGATGGGAATACCGATGTACTGCTCTTTGCTGGACAGGGAACCCTGGGAACAAAACAGAGACACCGACTGGAAATGATAGCAAGCGTGCTGGAAAGCTGTATCGGCAGACTTACCTACCGCTTTTAACATTCATGAAACAGATCTGATCCTGGACACTGTGAAGAAGGTAATAACTGCAACCACGCCTGCCATGGCAAACACAGCCCAGGGTCCCACTTTCATCCAGAGTATTCCCCCGAGAACAGGAACAGTCATTGATACTATGTGATCAATTGTCCCCCCCAGGCCGATGGTGGGCACCATCTCAGACTCTTTCTCAATAATACTTGAAAGGTATGTAGTTCTAGCCATTGAAAGGCTGAACAGAAGCTCGTCCATGACGAAGAAACAGTAAAGCAGAGCAAGAGCAGTGGCAGGACCCGCAATGTTCGGGACAACAGCATAAGCTGTACTGAGCATTACTATCAGAGCTGCGTCAGCCATGAGAATGGTTCTCTCCCCAAGTTTGTCAATAAGCCTTCCGAAGAACGGCTTAAGGAATATCCCGAGAAGAGCACTCGCTCCCATCGCAAGGGCCAGCTGAGGAGCCTTCTGGCCATACACTGATACGAGAAGCCAGGGGGCGAATGTGAGGAATATCTGCTTCCTTGCCCCGAAGAGCATGCATAATGCATAGAACAGCCTGTATTTTTTTCTGAAAACAAATCTCTTTGCGCCTGTTCTTTCCTTTTCACCGATGGAAGATGGAAGACTCAGGGAAATCAGTATCCCGGGAACTAGTATTACGGCTCCCACCACCCAGGTAACCTGAAAATCAGTGTGCAGGCGACTCATAAGGAGCCATACAACCCCTGTTCCCAGGATCAGACCCAGGGATCTGTAAGCACCTACCCGTCCCAGCACCCAACCTCTTCTTCCAGTACCTGCAAGCTCGATTGCGGTTGTATCTCTTAAAGGTATGAAAGCATGCATGGCGGAAGACCAGATCATCATGAAGAGGATAAACCTCATAAGAGAATCAGTCAGGAATGCAAACCCCATGAATGCCACTACTCCCACCACAAAGACCATGGAAATAGCTTTCCTCCGCTGAATCCTCACCAGGAATCCCGCGATAAACACAAGAAGGAAACCGGGGAGTTCTCTGGGGATTTCAAGCATACCCCGTTCCTCGCCGTCAATGCCCAGTTGATTGCTAAGGTAATCAGGCATCACACTCATAAATATGGTACTGCTGGCTCCCAGCAGAAGAACAATAATCAGCAGTTTGACAAGCGGTAGCTTCATTGAACTTTTCCTCCTCGGTCAAGGAAGATAATCACAGTTTGCACTGAATGACAAAACATGGCGGAAAATTGAATATCCGCATATACTAGGATAGTTTTTTATGGCAACTTTCTTCCTCTGGAAGCATCTTCCTGTGAATGGATTGAATAAATGAAAGAACCTGTAAAGAGAATCGATGTATCCAGGAATGACACCTGGGACCTGACCATTATGTACAAGACTCCTGAAGACTGGAACAAGGCACTGGAGGAAGCGTCGCTGCTTCCGAAAAAACTTGCTGCTTACAGGGACACTGCCACTGAATCCCCCGAGAAACTCTTTGAAGTGATAGACG
Organism: Candidatus Sabulitectum sp.; assembly: GCA_023145375.1. Taxonomy (GTDB): domain Bacteria; phylum Fermentibacterota; class Fermentibacteria; order Fermentibacterales; family JCC-6; genus Sabulitectum. Next base: position 6,189 of record JAGLDY010000068.1, read on the forward strand.
CTGTTCTTCATGCGAAACGCAAGGTGGAAAAGCTGTTTACCTACGCCAGCATGGTTCAGGATCAGGATCTTTCCGACCCTGCCAGCAGTGAAATGAACCAGAAAGCCCTTGATCTTTCCACTGCTCTGTCCACTTCTTTAAGCTGGTTCAACCCTCAGCTGCTTGCAGTGCCGGAAAAAACCATGGCGGGATGGATCAAAGATACCCCTCTTTCCCGGTACAGGGTGTGGCTGGAGGAGATCCTCCGCAACAGACCCTACATTCTTTCAGATGCTGAAGAAAGGATAATTATCCTTGCTTCTGATGCGACCAGAGTTTTCAGCGGGACTTTCGGCAAGCTTAACAATGTTGAGATCCCAGCTAGACTACCTGAGATATCAGATGAAACCGGGAGAAAGGTAAAGCTTTCCAACGGGAATATTGTTCCTCTTCTTCAAGGAGCTGATGACACCGTTAGAAAAAACGCATTCACCGGTTACTACAGAGAGATCAAGGGGAATTCAGAGACCCTTGCTTCTCTGCTTGATGGTCAGGTGAGAACAAACATATTCAGGGCAAAGGCCCGGAATTACCCCTCGGCTCTTGAAGCATCTCTCTTCAAGGACAGAGTAAATACCAATGTGTACGAAGCGCTTATCAGTTCAGTTCATGAGAGTCTGCCTGTAATGCACAGATACTACAGGATGAAGAAAAGGGTAATGGGCCTTGAAAAGTTGCACCTTTACGATGTATACACACCTATTGTACGCGATGTTGATGTGAAATACACCGTCAGTCAAGGTGAGGAAATGACACTTAAGGCTGTCAGCCTGCTGGGAAATAATTATACCGACACTCTTCGCAGGGGGTTCAAAAACCGTTGGACTGACAGATACGAAAACATTGGAAAGCGCAGTGGTGCATACTCAGGTGGATGTTTTGACAGTCCTCCGTACATGCTTCTTAACTTCTCCGGCACTCTGGACTCTGTATTCACTCTTGCACATGAGGCAGGACATTCCATGCACAGCTGGTTCTCCAGAAAGAATCAGCCCTACCACACATCCAGCTACAGAATACTTGTGGCCGAGGTGGCCAGCATCACCAATGAGATGCTTCTGGCAAACTACCTCAGAAACAATACAGAGGATAGCAATGTCAGCGCCTACCTCATAGACAACCAGATCAATGATTTCAGAACCACTCTGTTCAGGCAGACCATGTTCGCCGAGTTTGAACTTCTTATCCACAGACGGATCGAGCAGGGAGGTTCCCTTTCCACCAAGTGGCTGAACACTTCCTATCTGAACCTTGTAAAACTCTATCACGGAGACGCCTTCGAATATGATGAGGATGATTCCCTGATAGAAACAGAATGGGCAAGGATACCCCATTTCTACTACAACTTCTACGTGTACAAGTACGCCACAGGCCTTGCATCGGCTGCTTCTATCTCAAGCAGAATTCTGAATAATGAGGCAGGGGTTGTACAGGGATACCTCAACTTCCTCTCATCAGGTGGAGCCCGCCCCCCTCTTGAACTCCTTAAAGAGACTGGTGTAGACCTCGAAACCCCTATTCCTGTGGAAGAAGCAATGCAAAGACTCAGTTATCTTGTAACAGATCTGGAGCTACTGCTTGAGAAGTAAAGACGGCGAACTGAGCAGATACCTTGAACTTGCTTTTAATCAGGCAAAAGAGCTTGTTTACATCAAGGACAGTCAACTGCAATACCTTACCTGCAACTGGGCTTTTGCAGACTTTTTCGGAATGGACAGCCCTGAAAAAGCAGAAGGCCTCTGCCCTGCTGATATCATGCCTCACCTTACAGCAGAGGAAGATACTAGGACTGACAAGCAGGCAATGGACGGCAGTTTCTCTCTCAGATCGGTTCTTGCTTTCAAAGAGGCTGATGGGAAAAACCGTGTTTTCAGTTGCCTGAAAGTACCTCTCCTTGAGTTTGATTCGCCGATTGGTGTGTTCTGTATCATGAGAGATATTTCCGACGAGGAAGACCAGATGGAAGAGTACCGCAGCCGGGAGGCAGTGAGTTCTGCCATAATAAAGAATGCCCCTGTTGGTATTTCCGTCCGGGACTCTCTGGGCAATCTTCTCTCCTACAACAGGGCCTGGCAGAAGATATGGGACAGTACAGACAAAGAGATACAAGCCGACATTGATCGCAAGCGGACTGAGCTGAAGCTGGATCTCACCGATTCTTATCTCTCCAGCTTCCATGACAAACTTCTTCAAGTATACACAGCCGGTGGTGAGTTCTTTGTTCCTGAAGCAAAAACACACAAGAAAAGGGATGGTCTGGACGTCTGGGTATCCCAGCACTTTTATGCGATATTGAATCCAGACAGTTCTGTTCAGAGGGTCGTTGTACTTACCGTTGACATCTCCGATCAGGTGTATGGCAGGAAAGCGCTGAAAACCACTCAAAAGAACTACAAGAAGCTGTCAGAGACCATTCCTGTTGGCGTATTCAGAAGCGAGATCAGAGAGAACGGTCTGATCCTTTCCATGAACCCCGCCTTCAGAAGAATGTTCGGATTCCCCGAGGATAACGCAAAAAATGTAAGAATTCTGGATCTGCTGGCGGATCCTGCGGAAGAAAACAAGATCTTCACCATCCTGCGGCAACAGGAAAGAATCGATGATCGTGAGATCATCCTGAAAAAAGCTGACGGCTCCAGATTCTGGGCTTCGTTCACAATGAGTACACTTACAGAAGCCTCGGTTACTATAGCCGAGGGAGTTATTACAGATATAACAGGAAGAATGAATGCGTTTCAGCAGTTGCAGAAAACCATTGACGGGGTTGTTCTTGCCATGAGCAGGCTTGTGGATATGAAAGATCCCTATACCTCCGGTCACCAGAAAAGGGTAGCTGATCTTGCCTGTGCCATTGGTTCGGAACTGGGGATGAAAAGACATCTGGTAGATGGACTTAAAATTGCAGGGATTCTCCATGACATCGGCAAGATGGCGGTACCCACTGAGATTCTCACCAAACCGGGTCCAATAACAAGAAGCGAGATGCTGCTTCTCCGTGAACACGCAGAAGACGGGTATGACATTCTTAAATCAATTGACTTCCCGTGGCCTGTGGCCGACATCGTACTTCAACACCATGAAAGAATTGACGGCAGCGGTTACCCCCTGGGTATAAAAGGACAGGAAATCCGGCTTGAAGCCAAAATACTTGCCGTGGCTGATGTTGTAGAAGCCATGGCCACGATGAGACCCTACAGAGCAAGCCTGGGTCTTCATGAAGCCCTTCAGAACATCACCGCAGGTTCAGGAGTGATATTCGACAGACAGGTAGTAGAGGCCTGCATGAGACTGTTCATGGAAAAGAATTACCATCTTCCGGAAGAAACAACCTTTAACAATGCTAATTAGGTAGCCAAATCCACCTGACCGGTAAGACGGCCAATGGTCTTCTCCACTGTAATAATGTCCACCGTGGTATCAAGACAGTCCCCCGCCGGCCGCTGATTCTCAACGCCTGCCACCGGTACAGGATGGGCATCCAGCATCCCCTGTCCCAGATCCCGGGGACAGGCAACAGCAACCACTGCAAGAGGTTTCAACTCTATTATATGACGTCTTGCCAGGGTACCCCCGGTTGCAATTGCTATCTTGACCCCTGTGCGATCAGCCAGGTCAAGAAGCGCTCCCACAGGGCATTGACCGCATCTGACACAGTTGTACGGATCAAAAGTTATCCTGCGCTGGCATTCATGCCTTTGAAGGCAGTGTGGAAGAAGAAGAAGGATCCTGCCTGCAGGAACTTTTCCCCCGAACTTCAGCAGGGTTTTCTCTGATCCAAGAGTAATAACCATTTCCTCAGGGGCAAAACCCTCCCCGCCAAACAATCCAGCAAGCGGTTTCAGCACATGAAAAGAGAGTGAGAGAAAAAGATTCGTTCTGAACAGACCGAAGGTGTTAACCAGAACTACTGTAGCAACAAGCCCGTACCACTGGCGGGTAAGAAGAAGAACAATAACCCCGGGGAAAAGAGAAAAAATCGTTAATCCCAGGTGATAGTGAAACTGACTTCTATTCTTCACTAAGAAGAACCCCCTTCCGGATCCTGTAGCCCCTCACATACTCCGCAGACGTCATTCTGCGCTTTCCCTGGGGCTGAACTTCCAGAAGTCTCAAAGAGTCGCTGCCACATCCAACAACAAGTGGAACTTCTTCAAGCACCTCTCCCGGCCTGCCCTGCAGGGTTGAAGTTTCAGCTGAGTATATCTTCAGAAGACCGGTCCGGTTCACTGTTCTTGCTCCGGGAACAGGATTGAACGCCAGCACCATTCTTCGTATCTCATCAGCTGAGCTCTTCCAGGAGATCATTGCTTCCTCAGAAGTAACCTTCTCTGCGTAGCTTTCTGCACCCGCCTGAGGCACAGCTTTCAATGTTCCATTCGCATAATCAGTAAGAACTTCCGACAAGGATGAGGCTGCTGACTCCGCCAGCGAATCCTCCAGTTCACCTGCTGTTTCATATCCAGTCAGTTCGTGGTTTATCGTGTAAAGGATGTCACCGGTGTCCCAGCCATTGTCAGTTATCATAAAAGAGACAGCTGTGATCTTGTCGCCGTCCAGAATGGTTCTGATAATAGGAGCAGCACCCCGGTGCCATGGAAGAAGCGAAGGATGAATATTCACAACCCCCAGTGGGGCAATTCCCAGGAACCAGTCAGGGAGCCAGCCCCCGTATGATGCGCTGACCATAACATCAGGCAACATTTCTTTGATCATGTCCCTGATCTCCGTAAGCTTCTCCGGCTGAAGAAGTCTGATCCCGAGTTCATCCGCCAGGATCGCCACGGGAGGTCTTGTGATCTTTCTTCCCCGCCCTGATCTTCTGTCCGGACGGGAGATAACCAGAGAAACCTGAATATCCTCAGTGTTGTGCAAAGCTTTAAGGGCTGGAAGCGCAAACGCAGAAGTCCCGAGAAAGATCAGTTTCAATCCAGTGACTCGCCCCCTCGCAGTTTCTTCAGCTTTCCTTTGAGAAGTTTCCTTTTAATAGGGCTCAGTCTGTCCACGTAAAGAATACCGTCAAGGTGATCGTTCTCGTGCTGAATAAGCCTTGCCCCCAGATCACCGACATCCAGAAAAAAAGTATTCCCTCTAAGATCCAGTGCCTTTATCTTTACCATTGATGGACGGGAGAGAGTCTCGTAGATCCCCGGGATACTGAGACATCCCTCTTCTCGCTTCTCCATTTCACCGTATGGCTCTATTTCCGGGTTGATGAAAACCACATGTCCGTTCAGCTCCTCGAGGCGATCCGGAGTTGCGATGAACAATCTCACAGATCTACCAACCTGTGGAGCTGCCAGACCCAGACCATCATGGGATTCCAAAACCTTTTCCATAAATCTGACCAGTCCGGTTATCTCCGGTACATCATCGGGAAATACCACTGGTCTGGCCTTCTGCCTTAGAACCGGATCACCAATTATCCTTACTGCGTTCAGCAGGTTTTTCATGTGGCAGGAACTTCTTCACTAAGAATGGTCAGAGCACTGCGGTCAACATCGATCTTTACAGAGTCAGCAATTCTTACTGTAACAACATCACCCTTGAGGTTAGTTATCACACCGTGGATACCGCCACCGGTGACCACATTGTTACCCTTCTGCATGGATTCACGCATTTCCTTCATCTTCTTGGACTGCTTCTGCTGAGGTCTGATGATCAGGAAGTAAAAGATACCCACCATTGCAACTATAGGCAGAATACCCATGATCCCGCCTGAACCCATGCAACCGGCCGGGGAAGTAGTTTCCTCAGTACCCCCAGGTGCATCCTGGGCTATGGCTATTGCTGCAAGAACGACCGGGGCTGTGATTATACTGCTGATTTTCATTTTTACCTTTCTTTTTCGTATGAGCCGGCAAGGGCACCGACAGTTCCGGTGACCGCACCGAGTAAGATAACAAGAACAATCCAGGAGAGGGGCATAAACCTGTGAGTTACTGCACTTGAAAGTACCTCCGACAGTACCGCTGCCAGGGCCAGCCCGCCTGCAGATCCTGCAATTCCCATGAATATCCCCTCAATAACAAAGGGAACCCTGATAAACCACCATGGAGCACCAACAGTTCTCATGATGTCAACTGTCAGCGATCTTCGAACAACCGAAAGTCTTACCGTATAAAAAACAACAAGGGAAATACTTGATACAAGGACTATGCCCAGCAGAATTACCAGTCGTCTGATAGTGGTTACAGTCTTCATCAGACCTGGAAGATAGCTCTCTCCGTATACTGCGTCATCAACCCCTTCCATGGCTCTTATTGATCTTGACAGATCTTCTATTCTTCCCTGGCTCATTGCTTCACCGTCAAAAGCAACCTGAAGAGATGCAGGCAGTCTGAATTCAGAACCCATCACATCAAGAAGGTCTATTCTTCCAGGAAGTTCAGCCCGAAAGAGAGCATCGGCTTCCTGTGGAGAGACGTAGTAAACTGATTTAACGCCCTGCAGGCTGCTTACAAGATCACCGATAACTCTGCCCTCTACCTGGGTAATATCTCTTTCCAGAAATACTTCCATTCCAGCAAGGCTCTCTTCTCTGTCCATAATATTCTGCAGATTCCACGAGATGATAAGAAAAGTGTTAAACACTATGAAAGCCATGGCAACCATGAGCAATGTGATCAGACGGGCTCCCGGTTTTGAATGAAGGTTGATAGCTATCTCGCGCAATGCGGATCGGATGATACTCATGATTTCTGCTCCAGCTCGATCCACTGGTCTGCCCCGCGGAGAACGCCTTTGTCAAGGAAGAGGAAACGGCCTTTGCCCGCAGGAACCTGCCTTGGATCATGGGTAGCCATGACAACAGTGGTCCCGCCTCTGTTTATCTCCAGAAGAAGATCAACAACTTCCCGGGAGACTTCAGGGTCAAGATTGCCGGTGGGCTCATCTGCAAGGAGTATCACCGGATGCCCGACCATTGCCCTCGCAATAGCCACTCTCTGCTGTTCACCACCACTGAGTTCGTGGGGAAAAGAATTCCTTCTGTGGCTTAGTCCCATTCTTGCAAGCAGAGAAATAACCCTTTTCTGAACCACTCTACTTCCTGCACCTGTTACCTGCAGGGGTAAAGCTACATTCTCGAAAATGGTTCTGCTGTGAAGAAGTCTAAAGTCCTGAAACACTATGCCTATCTTCCTTCTAAGTCTCGGGAGCTCTCTTTTCCTTATTCTGTCAGATCTAAATCCGCTGACCTCCACGATACCGAAATCCGGTTTGTCGCCCATCCAGATCAGTCTCAAAAGGGTAGTCTTCCCCGCACCGCTTGGGCCTGAGATAACAAGGAACTCTCCCTGTTTGATCTCCATATCTACCTTGTCCAGAGCAGGCCATCTGCCGTAACTCATTCGAACACCGCTCATGGTTACAAGCAATCCTGCTCCTCTCTGTGAACAACATCGTAAAGTGCAGTTCTGTCCTTTCTGGACACATTCTTTGTGGCGGGAACAACAAGAACTTTTATAGTTATTCTTTCCCCGTCAGGCTTTGTAAGGGCAATAACTGAACCGGTCTCCACAGCAGCTGACGCTTTTACCGGAGAGCCGTTCAGATCAACGGCCCCTGAAGAGATCGCCTTAGCTGCAATAGACCTTGTCTTCAGCAGACCGGTCACCTTGAGAAAAAGATCAATTCTCATCTGAAAGATTCATCACCACTGGGATATCAGCCTTAAGTGATTCCACCATCCCCGAGTAGTAATTCTGCCAGTAAACAGATTGAAGCATGGAAGTGAGTTCCTCATCGGAAAAGTCTTCCCAGTCGATACTCTGTTCCTCGCTTGCTCTGAATATGGCAACAGCCATATCCTGTTCCACCGCTACAGGTACAGATATCTCTCCTGGCTCCAGATCGATCACTGCGTGCCTCATCTCACCCTCCCAGGCTCCGATGTTCACCGTTCCAAGACTGCCGCCGGCATGAGCAGGATCCGGGTCTCTACTGTATTCCACAACAGCCTCTGAAAAGGATCTTCCAGCTTCAAACTCTGCCACCAGATCTTCTGCAAGAAGTATGGTTTTATCCAGATCGGAAGAAGTGAGCTGGGCGATAATAATAATATGACTGGCTCTTACCCTCTGGTCATCCCTATCGGTAAGTTTTATCAGATGAACACCGAAAGGGGTCAAGAAAGGACCGGCGATCTCGCCGGGTTCCAGGGAGTAGGCCACACCTTCAAAAGTGGCTGTCATGTCACCTCTGCCGAACCAGTCCAGATCTCCTCCAGAAGAGGCGGAGCCATCCTGCGAATACGCTGTTGCTGCTGCTGAGAAAGTTGTTTCGCCGGACTCTATGGCAAGTCTCACATCTGCAAGTAAAGTTTCTGCTTCCCCTGTGTCTCCCGGCAGGACAGGAAGGTATATCCAGCTGAGATTTGTGGGTGCAAGAACCTCCTCAACTGTTTCAGGATGCTGGGTAAAGAATGCCCTTGCATCGGAAGGCATGGTATTCATTGCACTGCCGGCTTTCACCCGGACATAGTTCTCGCTGGCTATCCTGTCTCCCATCTGAGAGGTGTAGCTGTCTCTCAGGGTAGCTTCGGTCATTCCCACAGAAGCAAGATAGTCGGTGAATTCCTGCTGGGAATAAAAACTGCTTTTCAACTCTTCAAGGGCGTTATCAACAGCATCTTCAATTTCCTCGCGACCGGGATAAAGGTCTTCCCGTCTTGCCCCCTCCACAAGAAGTTTGTCTTCAATGAGCTGTTCTAAAGCAAGCTGATAGGACGGGTTGTGCTGATCGTACTGAAAAGCAGAGTCCTGGTCTATTCCTGATTCTATCAGGAGAGAAACCACATCGGAATGCAGCACAGGCTCTGAACCCACAACTGCCACAACTCTTTCCAGGGTCATGGGAACCGAGAGAAGAACGGTAACACACAGTACTATGTTCATCAATGGACTACCTCCGCAGATAATCTGTTTTCTGTTGATAGAAGTACACTGTCAATTAAAGTATTAATTTCGGCGTTGTAAAGTTCCTCCGCAACACTTCTCATCACCCGGAGAGAATCTGTGATCGCGCGGGTCTCTGAAACCTTGAAGATGTGCCATCCTATGCTGGAAGGCACAACCTCGCTGAGTCCGTCAAGAAGAGCAATGTTCGTTGGAAGCCCCTGTGCAAGTATTTCACCACCGGTGATAAATCCAAGATCTCCACCAATTGCTGCTTTCTGCCCAAGGGAGGAATTCTGTGCTGTCACCTGAAAATTCTGACCCCATCCCAGACGGACATGCAGAGAGTCCGCAATGACACTGTCTGCTGCAATGATCTGATAATAGTGTCTTTCTACAAGATAGAGCTCAGGGTTTGCCTGCATGCAGGCTTGAACTTCAGCATCTGAAGGTGAAGCTACCGATCCAATGACATGATCAACCATAAGGTCCCTGAGATAGAGCTGCTTTGCCCGTTCCTGAACAAATCTGCTCACCGCTGGATTCTCCAGCCCAGCCTCCTCTGCGGCACAGGCAAGGAGTTGATCCCGGGTCCAGGCATCTACCGCCCCCTCCCCAGCTCTGATAACAGCAAGATCAGAGGAATAGAGAACATGTGGACCCACAGTGGCCGCTATCTCTCTTCCAGGATCTCCCGGCTGGGTAATGGCAGTTGAATCGTTCTGAGCCGTTGCTGTCCCTGAATGGGGAACAAGAATGAACAGGGTAACTGCAACAACAATACCTGTAATTATCCAGAGCATCAGAGGCATTGATCTTATCATATACATCCCCGTTCGTTTATATGTGATTCAGCAGTCGTTCAGGCCACATGTTTACAACATGCTCTTCCCGCAGACCATCAAGCATCTCCACCAGAAGTACTTCCTGCCTGGCAGACACAAGCTCCATTGATGCAAGTTCCTCGGCCTCATCTGGAGAAAGCGGAGTAGCCATGGGTGCTTTCTCCATAAGCTGGATAACGTGGAACCCCATGGGGGTTTCAACTATCCCGGATATCTCTCCTGTGGAAAGCTGACAGACAGCTTCCATGAAATCAGGAGACGCCATACCTCTGGTCATCCAGCCAAGGGCTCCACCTGACGAGGCACTGGGACCAACGGAAAACTGACCGGCAAGCGTTGCAAAATCCTCACCGGAGTTCAGCCTGGCAAGAACTGAAGACGCAAGAATGTGATCAGGCAACAGTATGTGCCTTACATTGTACTGAAGAGTGTATGTCTCTCCCCATACGTCCACGTAGTTCTCCACTTCCAGCAGGGACACCTCCACATCATCCAGAATGTCTGTGATGTAGGCTTCAAGAACTATCTGATTTACAGTCTGCTCTATCACAGCAGCCACATCGGGTCTTGTAGCAATACCGCTATCCTCAGCGGCTGTGAGAATAAGCTGTTCTCTGATCCATGATTCAAGTATCTCAGCAGCTGCAGCCTCAGTGGTTATACCATAGTTGGAAATTTCCCCGGGACCACCAACCATGCCAAGCAGGTCGTCCCAGGTGAGTTCGGTAGAATTTACTGAAGCCAGTACATCACCAGCGGCAGAACCAGAGAGAAATGCCACAGGGATAATAAGGTAAGCAAGTTTCTTCATATCAGTTTTCCTTCCATTTACTGTGTTCCACCCCAGAGATCTATCTCAACCACAGCAGCGGTGTCTATTGTTGCGGAATATCTAGTGTTCAGGTCATCCATCAAACTGTCAAATGCAGAGGAGAACAAACTGGAGGAAGCCATCATCTCCACCTGGGGATAAATGTCTTCCAGCAAAGCAATCTCCGGAGGAACTATCTCAACTACCTTAAACCATGCAACAAGTTCCCCGTCTATTAACACAGGTCCGGAAAAAACTCCCGGATCAGTCGCAAAGATATCTGCTCCCAGTTCCTGTCCGAATGCCTGCTCAACCTGAGGAGGAGTGGGAACCATAGCTCCACTGGAGTCCAGGAGAGTTTGACAGGCGCTCAGGTCATCGAAAGATGAGATAGAAAGAGAGTCTGCAACTGAAGAGGTGTCCGTATAACCAAGAAGAACAGAGCGTCTTTCCGGAAGAAGGAACATCTCCTCATTCTCCCCGAACCACAGAGCAACACCGGCACTGTCAGGAGTACTGGCCTCAAGCACCCTTCTTCTCATGACACTTTCCGCTCTCACATAATCAAATGCGTTCTCAGGCAGTACGATATCGTTTTCAAGCGCAAGTTCAGCAAGTCCGTATCTCTGTGCAATTGATCTTACATAGAGCCACATAGTGGCTTCAGGGGTCATGAACAGCTCCGGAGATGAGAAAACTGCAATCTCTGCAGGTACCTGCCCGGGAAAGTTCACTGGATCCGCCTTTGTCATTACGTATAGAATATCCTCGACTGTAAGAGTATCTTCGCCTAGAAGAACCACCGGTTCAGGATTTCCTTCCCCGCCTCCGGCGGGTACAAGCCTGGTTCCACTAATAGTGCATCTGCCTGCAAGAGTGGATATTCCTTTTGACATAATTACATGAGACGATAATGATGTTACGGAATTAATGAATCCAAGGCTTGCGACACCATCCTCCGGAATCCATTCACCTTCTGAAAGATTGATAAGACAGACACACCACTCGCCGTACATGGGCAGAACATGGGCTGTGCCTGTTTCCAGAGAAAGCAGAGGAATGAACGCCGTTGTTATTCTGTGAACAGGCCCGCTGAAACTTCTGTAACTGGACCCGTCCGCAAGGCTCCATGGAGCCCCCAGGGAAGGTTCTGATGAATCAAAGTTACCGGAGTTCCACTCTTCAGCCATTACCGTTGCAGAGGCCGAATCATCAAGAAGAACAACCCTGAGAGTAAAACCGGAAAACCCACATACGGTGAGAGAGTCCACATAACCGGCCTGATCGAATTCGTGACCAAGACGATTGAACATAGAGTCGGAGAGCATCGATACTCTGTAAAGATCCTCCCAGCCGTCCGATACAGTTGTATCTTCTTCCCAGGCAACGAGAAGAAGTCTCTTCATCATTATCTGTTCCATAAGGGCAAGTCTTCCCCCCGGCTCCAGAACTCCCACCTGCAGATCTGCTGGAAGATTGTTGAAAACTGAAAGATATTCCCCGGTGGTAACAGGAACTCCATCCACAGAACCAAGCTCACCTGATCTTCCACAGGAGGAAGTCAGGATAACAAGGACTGTGATCATAAGAACGGTATAAATAAGCGCACGCATTGGTTTCACCTCTACTGGATATTATTGTAATTAACGATCTTCAAAGTATTGTGCGAATATACGCAAAACCGCCAGCAACGCGGACATTCTTTCTTCCGGCAGGGCTTCCTGGAATTTTCGTGAAAGTAGCACCCTTCCAGTTTTTTCCTCCAGAACACTCCATTTTTCTCCTGCAAGGGTCCTGACCTTCTGCAGGCGGGGTGCCGCATCTGGAAGAAAGACCAGTCTTGCCATTGAGGAGGTAACTAGAACATCTTCTATATTTGCCTTCATGGCAAGAAAATTTACCCGGGCCCTGTGAGCAACTCCTCTCACCGGCTGGGGGATTGTTCCGAATCTGTCCTTCACATAGTCAAGCCACCGCTCAACATCGCCCTCGGACCTGGAACGCCAGACCCCTCTGTACAGATGAACCCTCTCCGCTGTATCCGGCATGTATTCCTCGGGAATAAAGGCCATTCCCGGAAGTTCTATCCGAGCCTGTGGTCTGTTCAAGCCACCCTTTTCACCCTTGAGCATGCTGACTTCTCTGGAGAGAAGCTCCTCGAACATTGAGTATCCAACCGATTCCACCTGACCACTCTGACCGGCTCCAAGAAATTCTCCTGCCCCCCGGAGCTCAAGATCGCGCATGGCAATATGCCAGCCGCTGCCAAGTCTTGTGTACCGTTGTATTGCCTCCAGCCTGTTCCTGCCCTCAGGTTTAAGCTTACCAAGCCCCCCGGGAGTGATCATGTAGCAGTATGCTCTGTGATGACTTCTTCCCACCCGTCCCCGAAGCTGGTAGAGTTCAGCAAGTCCGAAATTCTGAGCATTGTCTATGAACATGGTATTCACTCTGGGCAAGTCTATACCGGATTCAATGATACTTGTGGAGAGAAGCATCTGGTACTTACCACCCATAAAGGAGTGCATCACATCCTCAAGCTGTCTTGGATTCATCTGGCCGTGACCCACAACGATGTCAATGTCTAAAAAGCTTTCAAGTCTGGTTTTTATCTTTTCTATGGTGCTGATACGGTTGTGTACAAAGAATATCTGACCATCCCGCTCAAGCTCCCTGGCCACAGCCCGGGCAATAATCTCCTGATTGAAGGTTGTTATCTCCGTTTGAATTGGGTACCTGTCCCGTGGCGGCGTGGCAATTATTGATATCTCACGGAAACCTGAGAGAGCCATGTGCAGAGTTCTGGGAATGGGAGTAGCAGTCATGGTCAGGGTATCAACGGTTGTTTTCATCTCCCGGAGGTATTCCTTTTGTTTTACACCAAATCTCTGTTCCTCATCAACCACCAGAAGACCTATGTTATTGAATCTGACATCCTTCTGAAGAAGACGGTGTGTACCCACAACAATGGATACGTCCCCCTGAGCAAGACCTTCAAGCGTTTTCTTCTGTTCTCCTCTGCTCTGAAATCTGCTGAGCACCTCAACCTGCATGGGAAACTCCGCAAGTCTGTCTCTGAATGTGTTGTAGTGCTGTTCTGCAAGAACTGTAGTAGGAGCAAGGACAGCAACTTGAACGCCTGCCTCCGCAGCTCTGAATGCCGCACGAAGAGCAACCTCAGTCTTTCCGTAACCAACGTCTCCGCAGATAAGTCTTTCCATTGGGGTGTCTTTACTGAAGTCCGCCATAACAGCCTTGATAGCTGACGCCTGATCCGGGGTCTCCTCATAGGGAAAACTCTCCTCCATTGCCTTGGTAAACCTTCCAGGAGGGGGAAATGGCTCTCTTTTTCTAACAGTTCGCTCGGCATAGAGAATAGCTAGTCTTCCGGCGATCTCCTGTGCTCTCTTCTTTACCCTTGAAAGTCGTTTACCCCACGAAGAACCACCAATTTTGTCCAGTTGGGGGTTACCTCCCCCCGGGGTCAGATACTTTTGTATCTGGCCTATCTGCTCAAGTGGCACCATGAGCTTGTCACCATCCCGATAGCTAACTTCGAGGCAGTCAACATCACCGTCTGCAACAGACAGTCGTTTAAGCCCGATGAATTGACCTATTCCGTAAGACTCGTGAACAATGTAGTTTCCCGGTTGAAGTTCCTCCCAGGATGCCAGTGTTTCACCGCCTCTAAACTTCCTTACCCTCTCCGGGCGTCTTCTGGTACTCAGCAGCCTTCTCTCACAGAGGAATGCAACTCCTCCTCCATTTTCCCGGGGCAGAACAAAGCCATCAGAAATAGAAAGTACCAGCATCTCCACTGGCTCCAGCAGGTCTTCAGGAAGAAGATCTCTGAAAGAGCTCATCTCCGCATTGGTATCGCAGGCTATCACTACCCTTAGATCGCTGTCCCGCCACTGTCTGATCTGCCTGAACATCTCTCCGTGGTGATCCATGAATCCTGTCTGGGGTTCCGTGGGCAGATATATATCCACACTTCCTGATGGTACCAGAGTGTGCTCAAGGATCCGTCTGCAACCATTCATGCTCTTTTCTATCTCTTCCCAGGAAGCAAAGGCATCCTGAAAAAAGAACGGAAGATTCCCGGGAAAAGCAGACCTTCTGGCATCAATGGTCTCTTCTATAACAGAATTAAGCCTGAGAGGCTCCACAAGGATCAGTGTCCCTATCTCCGCCAAGTAATCAAAGAGCATGGCGGATCCGTCAAAGAAAAGGGGAAGATGGTGTTCTATTCCAGGGAAATCACTTGCTCCGTACATATACTCTTCAAGTGGATGTCCTTCAGGCACACGATCAGCAGCGGCGTTCCACTGGTCAGGAGAAAGAACTATCTCTCTTGCAGGAAGTATCCTCGCCGAACCCACCCGGTTGATGGTTCGCTGGGAATGCTGATCGAATATCCGAACCGATTCAACCTCATCACCGAAGAACTCTATTCTGAATGGATTTTCTGTACCATAGGTTCCAATATCTATGATACCGCCCCTTCTGGACCACCTGCCCTGCTCATAGACAGAAGTCTCCTTGATGTATCCAGCAGAGAGGAGCCAGCTTTCAAGCTTATCAGGATCCAGGTGCATTCCTTTGTAAAGGGCCAGGATCTTAAAAGAATCAGACGGTGGCAGCCTTTTTACAAGAGAACGCGCAGGAACAACCACCAATGTACCAGGTCGTGCTGAATGAAGGCCTGCAAGACACTCGATCCTGTCAGCCACAACGCTCTGATGTGCCGGTTCTTTCTGGAATGGAAGGGTTTCGTAGGCAGGAAAGTAAAGAACGCCTCTACCTGTGAAGGATTGAATGTCATCCCGAATAGATTCAGCAGTTGTTACTGTAGGTGCCACAACAATGGTGGGACCTGCAAGCCTGTGAGCAGAGACCACAGCCATGGACAGAGATGCACCTCCAAGCCCACCCATGGTTGTTCTCGGTTTCTCAGACAGGCTGTCAAGCATACCGGAAAAGATGGAATCCCAGTAAAACTCATCTGTGATGGTTGAGGTCACTCCACAGGCTCCTCTGCCACCACTTCCGGCTCGATCTCAACCTCCGGGACCGGCAGGTCAATTCCAACAAGCATGGACCACTGGGCTTCGATCACCAGCATCTCGGCAAGGAACCTGTCCAGCTCTTCTCCCTCAAGCGGATCAGCAGGAGGCATTATCTCTGTGGCAGGGTTCACATAGGAACCGTTCCTTTTCATCTCGAAGTGTACATGTGGTCCAGTGGAAAGACCGGTGGAGCCCACATACCCGATGATCTCTCCCTGCCTCACATAACTCCCCACACTCTGCCCTGAAGCGTAACCGTTCATGTGTCCGTATCCAGTCTCGTAGCCGTTGGCATGTCTGATCCGCACCATGTTCCCGTAACCGCCAGTCCAACTTCGGACTGTTATGGTTCCATCTCCAACAGCGTATATCTCCGTACCAAGCGGAGATGCATAGTCTATCCCTCTGTGCGCCCGTGTATACCCCAGAACCGGGTGCATCCTGGCATTGGAGTAACCGGAGCTTATTCTGCCGAACGGAACAGGCATTTTAAGGAACATGGTTCTCAGTGAAGCACCGTCCCGGTGGTAATGATCCAGGATGATCTCCGCTGATTCCGCTTCATCGGGGCGGTGAAAGAAAGGGAAAGCCTCGGCCATCCCTCCATGAACAAACTGATACTTTGCAGCAAGAATTCTTCGAAATCCGGTCTCACCGTCCAAGGGGTAGCGGTTCTCCTCAATGAGGATCCACAGTTTGTCTCCCACCTTCACATCGTAGTAAAAATCAATGTCATAAACGAAAAGCCTGTCGGTAAGCGCATGTTGCAGTTCTGATACATAACCAACAGCCCGTGATGAATCTCTGCTGCTGATAAGAAGGCCGGATCCTGAAAGGTCTCCGGGCAGTGCAGTGTCCCACAGCGCATCCCAGACAGTAGTTGAGATCTCGCAGGAAACAGCCCTCTGGCGAATCCATCTCTCCTGTGGCACATACTCCCACATTGATGGGTCTCCAGCGTTATAGGCTATTCTGTAGAAACCTCTTCTGTTTCCCGGGTACGCACGAAGCTCCGAGAGTTCTCCCCTGCAGTATATGGCGGCAAGGGTATCACCTGATCTCTGGACGGTCCACCCTAGACTGTCCATAAGTATTTCACAGGTTGCCAGATACTGACCGCCGGAAATACCAAGATCCCGGACAGCACCTCCGAGGAAACCCTCACCTATTGTGGACGTAAAAGTATCGATAGTATCGGCCATCACAGTGAGAATTCCCGTGCGGCAAACCTCCATCATCTGGGAATTCCTGTGAAATTCCCATGGAACACCCACGCTGTCCTCATCTGATCTTGTAAACAACAGTGTGACCGCTGTGGCAGTCAGGATCAGCGCAACTGCGCCCCAGTTTCTTCTGTTTCGAAGCAATTTTCCTCCGTTGACCGGTCAGATACCGTCTGAATAGAGTCTGTCACCGAAATCCCCAAGCCCCGGTCTTATAAACCATTTTGAATCAAGCTCTCTGTCAACACAAACGGTGATAACTCTCAGATTGTCAAATACCTCGAGTTTTGCAATTCCCTCTGGAGCTGCCACAACAGAGACAAGAATTATATCTGAAGCTTTCATCTTGAAAAGATGCTTCAGCACCGTAGTTGCAGTTCCACCTGTGGCCAGCATTGGGTCCAGAACAATGACTTTCCTGCCTGACACATCGGGAATGGAGGAGTAGTGCCATACCGGTTTGGCAGTGGCCTCATCCCTGCTTATGCCTATAAATGCAACCTGAGAATCCGGCAGCAGGTCCTGAAATGCTTCCAGTATTCCAAGGCCGGCCCTTAAGATAGGTACTATCACCGGAGAGTTAACAAGCACCTCGCCAAGTGTGTTCTCCAGTGGAGTCTGCACCTCTGCTGGTACTGTATGAAGATCACGGGTTGCCTCAACAGCCAGCAGATAGGCCAGTCGATTGGCATAAGCTCTGAATTGAACCGGAGGCAGATCTGCTCTTCTGAGCCTTGTAACAAAGTCTCTGGCAACAGGATGCTCAAATTCTATCATTTCCATGAAGTTATTTCCCTTTCATTTGTTCGTTGACAAAATACTGAAAAGTTGGTACACTCGCCAGATGGGTACACTAAATCACAGGAGGGACTGCCAATGAACGTGCTTCAGGATCTGATAGATAGAAGTCTTGTTTACCAGATGACCAATGGGGAGAGATTGAACGATCTCCTTCGTACCGGTTCTCTCTCTTTCTATATAGGTTTTGACGCAACAGCAAGCAGTCTTCACCTTGGACACCTTGTCCCGCTGATGGTAGCCAGCCATCTTCAAAAAGCCGGTCACAAGCCTCGTATCCTGATCGGAGGGGCTACTGCCCTGGTGGGTGATCCCTCTGGACGATCCACTGAAAGAACCATGGAGACCCGTGAAACTGTCAATGACTGGGCTGATTCACTGAAGATACAAATGACAAGATTCCTGGACTTTGATAACGGCAGTGCCACTGGCGCCGTTCTTCTGAACAATGCTGATTGGCTGAACAAGCTGAACTACATCAATTTCCTTCGAGATATAGGAAAGCATTTCAGTGTGAACAGAATGCTTACTGCCGAGAGTGTGAAGCAGAGGCTTGAAACAGGTTTCTCCTTCCTGGAGTTCAACTACACACTGCTTCAATCCTACGATTTTCTGCACCTTTTCAGAGAAGAGAACTGCATTCTACAAGTGGGTGGCGCAGATCAGTGGGGCAACATAGTGGCAGGGATCGACCTTATTCGAAGAAAGGAATCAGCAGAGGCCTACGGCTTCACCTGTCCTCTTGTTACCACTTCAACCGGTGAAAAGATGAGCAAGTCTCAACCGGGAGGCGCCATCTGGCTTGATCCGAATCTTACATCACCCTACCAGTACTACCAGTTCTGGATCAATGTGGATGACAGGGACGCAGCTTACTTCATGAAACTCTACACCTATCTTCCAATGAACGAGATAGCTGAATACGAAAAGCTCACTGGCGCAGACACAAGAAGAACAAAGGAAAAGCTGGCTTTTGAAGCAACCGCCATAGCCCATGGGAAAGATCAGGCAGAAAAGGCACAGAACGCAGCAAAGGCTCTTTTTGCAGGAAAAGGCGATCAGCAGAATGTTCCAGCCACAGATCTTCATCTATCCCGGATAACAGATGGGATATCAGCTGTTGATCTGTTCACGGAAACAGGTCTCTGTTCAAGTCGGGGTGAAGTAAGAAGGCTGGGCAAACAGGGCGGTCTTTACATTCAGGGTGAAAGGGTTAATGCCCCGGAAGAAAAGATCACAGAGGAACTGCTGAAAGACAATTCACTTCTTCTGAGAGCGGGCAAGAAGCGATACCACAGGATCAACTTCGTGTAGCGGGATCCTGACTGTCACAATTTCCATTTCAGATAAAACTCGACTTCTTCACAAAACTTTCTGATCTGGATCTTTATCTGGCTCTTCGCCAGGCATTCTCCGCGGGCTCTTCAATTCTGCTCCAGACCTCTTCAGGTAAACCGTCTCCGTCGATCACAGTCATTTTCCCCTGTTTCCTGTAGTAATCTACCACCGGCAGGCATATCTTTTCATGCTGTTCCAGCCTGTGCACAATGGTGGAGGTTTCCATGTCGTAATTCATTCGCTTTTCAGTCTTCCCCCGGACATCCAGCCTCTTTATAAGCTCAAGTGTAGGACACTGGATATCAATTGTGAAAGAGACAGAGGTATTGATCTTACGGAGAAGCCCGTCAAGGATGTAGGCCTGCACCAGAGTTCTCGGGAACCCCTTGAAGATGAAACCGTTTGCCTCGGGGTTCCTTTGAATATGCTTTTCAATGAGCTTAATAACTATCTCATCAGGCACAAGATCCCCCTTGTCACACAGGGTTTGTACCACCTGCCCCACGCTGGAATTCTTACCGATCTCCTCCTTTAGCATCTCCCCTGTGGACAGGTAGACCAGGTTGTACTTCTCTGCCAGTTTCCTGGCCTGAGTACCTCTTCCGGCACCAGGGTAGCCAAGAAGCACTACATTGAAGAGAACTTTGCGAAGTTCCTTGTCTATTATTTCTTCAAGTTTTCTGTTGATCTCCTCCACCGGACCGGCACCGTCCACAGGAAAGAAAAGCCCCTGGTCCTTGTAGAACTGAGCCACAGGAGCAGTCTTCTCCCGGTACTCCTTGAGCCTGTTCTTTATGACTGCTTCAGTATCATCACTGCGACCGGAGGTCTTTGCACGGTTAAGAAGGCGCTTGAGAGACTCTTCAGGAGAAACATCCAGGAAAAGCAGACAGGTAAGAGATGTATGCATTTTCAAGAGCAATCCCTCAAGAATGTAAGCCTGCACGAAGGTTCTGGGAAAACCGTCGAAGAGAAAACCTGATGCATCTGGATTGGAGACGATCTTCTTCTCAATTATCTGAACGACTATTTCATCGGAGACCAGTCCTCCAGCTTCAATAATGGATCTTGCTGCAAGACCCAGCGCTGTACCGCTTCTTATCTCCTCCCGGAGAATATCGCCTGTTGAAATGTAAACAAGGTTGTGTTTCTTCATCAACAGTGCGGACTGGGTACCCTTACCGGCACCTGGAGCTCCGAACAAAGCAATATTCAGCATGTGGTCTTCCTCTCTCTACCTGCCAGTGACTGGATTCCGGCTGAATGCAAAAAGCTACCCGGGTAATATTTCCTTCACCCTCCCCACGACACCTGATTCAAGTATCACCTTGATCCCGTGGGGATGGGTAGATGATTTAGTAAGGACCTTTGCGATCACACCCTCTGTAAGCTCTCCCGTTCTCTGATGGCGCTTCTGTACCACTTGCACAGTCATTCCTGTCTTGAGCTCTGATCGCTTTGTACCAGCCATCAGCCAAGCTCTTTAAGAACTTCCAGTGCAGCCTCATAGTCAGGCTCCTGGGTTATCTCCGGTACTTGTTCGGTGTAAACAACAAGGTTGGAACTGTCCAGAATGACAACTGCCCTGGAAAGGAGGCCTGCAAGGGGCCCTGTGGTGATGGTTACCCCGTAGTCACTGCCGAACTCAGGGGAACGGAAGACAGAGAGAGATACAACATCCTTAAGGCCTTCATTCTCACAGAACCTGGAGTGCGCGAATGGAAGGTCTGCGGATATGCACAGCACAACCGTGTTCTCCAACCTGCCTGCATCCTGATTGAACCTTCGAACCGATGCGGCACAAACACCTGTATCAAGACTGGGGAATATGTTGAGTACCTTGTGTTTTGGGGGATAATCACTTAATTCCTTCATTGACAGATCAGAAGCTGTGAGATTGAAAGCTGGGGCCTTCATCCCCTCTTCAGGAAGGGCTCCCACTGTTTCTATCTGATCTCCCTGGAGCGTTATTACGGCCATGTCTTTTCCTCTCAGTAAATTGAGATATCAAGTTAAACCACAGTGTCATCAACAGTTATCCCAAAAAGTTGCATATCGTCACTGATCACAAAATCGTGTATGGATCTGTTCAGGGTGATCCTTTCAAGCAGTTCACCACTGGGATCAAAAAGAAGCAGGTCGCCAAAATCGCTTACCCAGAGCCTGCCCATGGGATCAACTGCCATTCCCGAAGGCATTGTTAACATATCATTATTACCGAATCTGTCCAGAAATCGCCCTTCTGAACTGTAGATGAGAACAGCGTCGTTAAAACTGCCAAAGACATAGAACTCACCGAGATTTCCTGCAGCAACCAGTGTATTCAGTTCAGGATCCCCTGTCTGTCCGCTGATGGCTTCTTCCAGGAGCAGGTCCATATTGCCCTGACTGTCAAAGCGAATGATGTCATCTCTGTTGCAGTACCAGGATGCAAGAACGGTGCCATCAAAGGCCACATCAACAGCACTGAAACCCCATCCGTCGGGGTGCTGAAGAGAATCAGGCAACTCACCGGAAAATGCATCATGAGCGTACAGCATGCCGTTGTAAACCATATACAGGGTATCGCTCCCAGAGCATGACATAGCACGAAGATGAACATCCTCACCCTCTGAGATGAACCACTGGCGGGAATAATTCCCCCGATTATCAAAGAGCTGGATCCGACCGGTTTCCCGGTCTCCCACAAGCAGATAACCGTCACTGTCAATGGCAATGCACTCAGGGTCCTGAAAGTAACCAGAACCTGTTCCAGTTGCTCCAAACTCCATGACAATAGTTTCTTCCAATGCCAGCTTATCGGGAAGAGAGAGATTTGAAGCAATCTCTACAACTGCAGGGGCGGTCTTACCCACCATCATGTAGACAAACACACCTATTCCACCTGCCAGAAGAACAGAGACGACAATAAGGGTCAATACTACCCTGCCAAAGGACCTTCCCTGAACGGAAGAAGGCTTTGATACTTCAGGAGAGCCTGCAAGATAAGCAGGGACCATTACAAAACTGCCGCAGTATTTGCATTCCACTGAGACGACGCCTCTACGGACTTTAACTGAAGCACCGCACGACGGACAATCCAGTTGAACGGCCATAAGACCTCCATTGTTATGGAATAGTATACTGTGTAAGAAAGATGCCAACCAATCTGTTACAATCTGTTACCCCGGGATAATACTCCCTCCTTCCCGGCTATGCATTGTGTGACTGCCGGAATGGGCCGGTTAACCAAGGAGGCTGAAATGAGAAAAGTTATCATGGCTGTGGCAGCACTGGCTCTTGTGGCTGGCTGTGTGGAATCACCTGAAATGACAGATGCGGAGTGGATCAATGAACTTGTGGCAAATTCTGATCACTGCAGGGCATCCGATCTAGATGGTACAGGTAACCCTGCCAGCGGCTGTAAAAGCGGAGAAGATATTCCCCTTCCAGAACACTGGTTTCGCCAGCTTACCACAGAATCCTCCCCGGAATTAATTCTGGAGAATGACCCTGTCGCTGGAGTCTGTACCGTTACGGTTATCAACCAGCTCGAGGCTGAGCTGATCATTGATACCGTCTGGGATGGTGTATTTGACCCTGGTTCAAAGGTGATTAACGACACCAGATATGTGCGACTTATAGTGGAAAGAGATGAGAATGAGATGTCCCACGGTGGCTGGCATATAGTATCCGTAACTCCTGCAGAGCACATGCTCACATACGGAGAACAGGAGGTATTCATATCCTCAATGACGATATACAAGGAGGATCAACTGATCTGGGCATGCACCGACCCCGGTGAATTCTACAGGGTAGATTCCCAGCTACCCAGGCTGTTTGAAGGTGATCTCGTAAGAATGGAAGCAACAATTGATCATTTGAACCCCATGTACGATCCACCGTTTTTTGTGATCGCTCATGGCCCTCTTTCAGACCACAGCAGGCATCTCATGTATGACAATGGCCTTTACGGTGACAAAACCGCTGATGACGGCATTTTCACTTACGAATGGTACGTGGAGTACACAGGAAGATGGCAGAGAATAGCCGTGGATGTCATTGACGGTGATACATTTGCTGATCAGATCGAAGAAAACTACGACTCCGGAGCCTGGGGTATTCGATTCCTCAATTAAGATTCGTCTTCCCCCTCCCGCAGGACAGCCGGCAGAACCCCGCTGCCGGCTGTCTCCTCTTCCGGCTCCGGGAGTCTTGCCAAACCCTGTGAATTTGCCATATTTGCAAAGGTCATTTTCATGAAGGAGCCGATACATGAACTGCCCCAAGTGTAACCTTGAACAGAGTGACAGGAACCTTGAGTGCGCCCGGTGCGGACTGATCTTCAGCAAGTACATCCCCAGAGAGCACCGCAAGGCTCCAGAGGCTGAAAAGAGATCACTGGCAAGCAGAGTGGTTGATTATCTGTTGTTCACAAAGGATGAAGTATCCACTGTCTATTTTGGTGGGAGAGCGATACTTTTTGTCTTTCTCCTGATCTGGTCCATGAAGTTCCTGCACTACTCCATTGAGAGCAACTATGTTGGAAGATCATTTATGCATCTTGTGAACCTGCCCTTCCATGAAGCGGGACATGTGGTGTTCCTGTGGGCAGGCAGTGTAATGCACTCACTGGGCGGAACACTTGGACAGATAATAATGCCACTTGTCTGTCTTCTGGTTTTCCTGATAAAGAGCCGTGACACCTTTGGTGCGTCAGTAGCCCTCTGGTGGACCGGTGAAAGCATTCTGGACATAGCTCCTTACATAAATGATGCAAGGTCTCTTTCCCTGCAGCTCCTTGGAGGAAACACTGGAGCCACCGCTCCTTACGGGTTTCACGACTGGAACTTCATACTAACAGAACTGGGTCTGCTGAGGCATGACCACCTGATCGCAGACATAGCCGGGGGTACTGGAAAGTGCTTGATAGTTCTTTCCCTGATCTGGTCTTTGATCCTTCTTACAAGACAGTACAAAGAGATAAAAAAGGGATAAGACATCTGTTTACAGGCAATGATACCTGAACTCAGAGGTTTTCCGGTTATCATTCTCAATTTACCCTGCTGAATAGCTATTGACAGAGCAGAGAGGTTTTGTTTAGCATATTGGAGTACAGACAGGAGTCAGATCATGGCCTTCACCGTGAAATATGACGAAGAGAGAGATTGTGTTTGTGTTTCCGTTAAGGGAGCTTTCAACCTTGTTGCTATGAGGAGTCTTTCCACAGAGGTTGGAACACATCTTGAAGAGAACCAGTGTAACTGTATCCTTAACGATATGCGTAACGCAAGCCTGATTGATACAATTACCAACACCTGGTTCATGCCGGGAATGGCACTCCGATCAGGTATTCATCGCAGAATAAAAAGAGCTCTTGTTGTAAGTGATATCTCGCAGGAATTCCTCTTCCTTGAAACTGTTTTCCTCAACAGTGGCAATATTGTAAAATTGTTCCTTGATATTGATGATGCAAGAAATTGGCTGTTCATTGACAGAATAGAACAGTAAAAGCAACCGGGTACTGAAACTCCCTTTTACATTATCACCGGGAACTGCCAAGACGCCAGGCATCGATAATACTGAGTGCCCAGCAGAGGATCATTGGCAGAAGAATGTATTTTTTTGCTGTGGCAAGAGATGCAATGACAACAGTACCCATGAGGGATAGTGACATTTCACTCCCTTGAAGGGCCTGCTGTTCCAGGCCTGTCCAGGTTCCCCGGACAACGGTGAACATTGCAATTACTATCCCTGTGGTGGTGAGCAGAGCAAAGAAGACCCCGCGTTTCCTGTGATTCAAAACGATCTGCCCTGATCCTGGAAAGACCAGAGCAGACCAAAGTGCGCCACGAGTAGAGTCATTCAACTATCTCAACCTTACCGGAGCCGGATATGTGCTTGCGTACTTCAGGCGGATTACCGTGACAAACAACCCTGCCTGCTCCGGATATTCTTACTGTTACCTCTTCTGTAGCATGCAGGACCGCACGGGCTGAGCCTGCAAGCTTCACCTTTACCTTTTCAGAGATAAGGTCTTTAGCTTCGATATTCCCAGCACCGGAGAATCTGACCTCTGCTCTTCTGCAATTTCCCCTGGCGGTAACCTTGCTGGCACCACTTCCTCTGATCAACAACTCATCAGAATCAACCCCGGTGATGGTTGCCCTGGTGGCACCGTACATCCTGATCTTTTTCAGATCAGCCATTGCTATCTGTATTCCTATCCCAAGGGTAGATGATATGGAACGGGCAAAAGAGATGGAAAGCTCTCCATCTTTAACGGTGGTCTGAACAGAATCAAGAAGATTATCATCGGTTGTAACTGTGAGTGATTGAGGTTCTCCGCATACAATGTCTATCTTGACAGCCCCGGATACTTTAACTGCATGAAAAGTGTCCACATCCACTGTTCTGCTCTCCTGCACTCCACTTCCTTTTTTTCTGTTACTGAAGAGAATGCCGAAGAAAGAGATGAACGGGACGGTGATCAGCAGAATTACCAGTACAATACCTGTGATAAGCAAAGCACCGGTAAGGGCCACCCCCACAACAGGAAGTATGATCGCCATGGCCAGAGCTACCACTGCAACAGCGAAGACAACTGCTCCAATAGCGACTATAGCCTGCAGTACCGGATTCTCTATTTCATGGTTGAAGAAAAAGAGAGTCATTATCTTCTTCCGGTTGAACCACCAGTTGAACCGCCTGTTGAACCACCAGTTGATCCTCCGGTTTCTCCACCGGTTGTTCCTGTTCGTCCGGTACCACCCGAGGAGGAACCGGATCTGCCGGAATCACCACTGTTGGATCCAAGATTGTTCACAGTGCTTCTCAAAGATGCGATCTCGCCTTCCAGGTCGTTGATCTCGCTTTTCAGACTGTCAATTGAAAGACCCTGAGTCTCTACAAGGTCAGAGATCTCCACCATCAAAGAATCGTTGAGTACTGTAAGCTCGTTTATGATGGAATCAGTTCTGGTTGAAACGCTCAGCAGTTCCTCATCAAATGTATCCATCAACCCGTCAATATCAAATTCAGGCATATCAGGCAGTTCAATGGTTCCTGAAGCTATCTGCTCCTGAATAGCATCAAGTCTCTCGCTGAGCTGTTCGTTGTCGTCCATGACATCCTGTATCTCACCGGCAATATCATCCACCTGCCCCTGCACTTCCGCAGCTACTTCACCTGCACCGGGCATCTCGCAGGCGCCGAACATCAGTACAAATCCAATACCCAGCAGAATAGTTCTTTTCATCAGAAATCCTCATTTCCAGTTGGAATGTGCTCCTCACCAAATACTTCAGCAGTATAGGCAAGTATTTCAGTTTCTTTGTCCAGGTAAGCTTCAGGATGAAGCCCTGCCTTGATGCAGGTATGGGATAGAAATGTATCTCTGTCCCATCCTTCCTCTACAGCAACCTGAGGCAGAAGGGTGCCCGCCCTGGGACCTCTTCTTATGTATAGCCCGTGTGTTCCAGGAAGAACATCATGAGCATTGATTCTTTCCATGGGTGAGAGAACAGATATCTCTATGGTCAGATCCTGTACCTCCCCAGCAGTAACAGGAGGAAATCTGGGGTCAGACACCGCAGCCTCCCTTGCCATTGCTCTTACGGTGGCGCCCAGGGAACCTGTACCTGCAAAATTCCCTATACAACCTCTAAGTCTCCCCCGGGTCTTCAGCGTTACGAAGGCTCCACCCTGCCTGTGGCAGATATCTTCATCAGGCAGTTCAGGGAGGGCTTTGCCTTCTGAGGCAGCCTTCACGGATCTTCTCGCAATATCAAGCAATACTGTTTTATCAATTTCTGTCATTTCATCACCATCCCTGAAAAGTAACCCACAACCTCATCAGTACCTGCTCCTCCGTCGGCTGATGTTGAGTAATGAAGTTCAACCGCTTTCCTTGCATTCCTGAGTTCTGCAATATACAGGAGTGTTCGGATGGCTGCCCTCCCGCATGCTTCAAGATCGTCTGTGATCTCCGCTGGATAAAGGGAAAGGAAAGCGTCCATCACCTGCCTGTCCAGCTTCTCTGCGGCTGCCAGGGGATGGAAATGAGAAAGATCGCTGGACGCAACAATGAAAGCATCAGGAGCATGTTTCTGTATGAGCTCTGCAGTTCTGCGGCAATCCGGTCTCATGCCCAGGATAACAGGTACAATTTCCGCATCCGGCCATCTTACCTGAATGAACGGGATCATAACTTCCAGACTGTGCTCACTGAAAACAGTGGAGCCAATGCTGCGGGCCAGTTCTCCGGTCACTTTTCTGTTCACCGGACAGGACCCGAGTGGTGTCTCAACACCATCGATATCAAAGACTGTTTCACCTGTGAGAGGAAATCGGTGACTGGGAGCAATGACAACAACGGTGGTAACAAGGTCAGGCGCACTTGCGAAACCATGACCGGCGGTCTTTCCCGAGTAGACATATCCTGCATGGGGAACAACCATTCCCACAGCATCTTCAAGAGGTTCACATCCGTTGTCAAGCAACTGTAGAACCATGCTCTCAAGTTCCACGGGATCCGCAGGGTAAAAAGACCCTGCAAACACGGGTATCAGTGTATCCATACTAGCCAAGCATGTCCTCCATGCTGTACATACCCGCAGGCTTTCCCATGATGAACTCTGCCGCTCTCACAGCGCCCAGGGCAAAAACCCTTCTCTCTGTTGCCAGATGGCTTATGGTCAATCTCTCACCCTCACCGAGAAAGTAAAGATGGTGCTCACCTGCAATGTCCCCGCCTCTCACGGAATGGACCCCAACGGTCCCCGGCGCTCTCTCTCCGGTGTTCTTTTGCCGCCCGAACACCCTATCTCCATCCCAGTTATTCAACAGGGAGAGAGCCGTACCACTTGGGTTGTCTTTCTTACTTCTGTGGTGAAACTCAATAAGTTCCCTGTCGAAAGAGTCACCCAGCATTTGAGAAGCCGTATCCATGAGCTTTCCAAGGACATAAATTCCCACACTCATGTTTGACGAGTAGAAAACCGGATGGTTGGCAGCCCACCTGGTGCGCAATCGAGTTTCTGCTTCACCAAGACCTGTAGTTCCTGAGACCAGTGCAACATCTGTTCCTGCTATCAACCTGTCCAGATCGTTCCAGGCTGAAGGAAGAGAAAAATCAAAAACCACCTGGACAGATGGGTCCAATTTGAGAGTATCTCCCGTGTCGAAGGTCTGGATCAGATCAAATCTGTCCTTGATCTCTTCATAAATGAGTTTCCCCATTCTGCCCTGTGCTCCGAAGATAGCAGCTCCGGTCATACAAGCTCCATCTGTTCGAGAACTTTCCTGAGGATATGTACGTTCTCTTCCATGAGAGGAACCAGCGGTTCTCTGGGCATGTCAGATGAAATAACCCCCATGAGTTGAAGAGCCTTCTTTGCCGGTGACGGGTTTGTTTCTATAAAGAGAGCTTTAAAAAGAGGAAAGAGAATTTCGTGAAGCTCCCTGGCCTGTACAACCTCACCGTTCAAACCGGACTGGATCATCCTGCTTACCAGAGATGGAGCTACATTGGATGTAACAGATACCACCCCTGACCCTCCCATGAGTACCTGGGGCAGGCAGAGATGATCGTCTCCACTCATGTAAGCCATTGCCGAAATGGATCTTAACTGTGTAACTCGCTCAATGCTGCCTGCTGCATCTTTGACACCGATTATGTTGGGGTGTTCTCCCAGACGGGCAATGGTCTCAACGGACATGTTCGTACCTGTTCGACCTGGAACATTGTAAATGATCACAGGTTTTCTGCTGTTGTCAGCCACTGCAGTGTAATGGGCCAGCTGCCCCTGTGCTGTAGGTTTGTTGTAGTAAGGGGTGATGATAAGCACAGCATCCACACCGGTACCGCACACTGTTTCCGTAAAGCTTACTGTGGAAGCTGTTGCATTGGTGCCGGTCCCTGCGATCACTGGAACCCTGCCGGCTGATGAATCAAGGACGGTTTGAATGACAGTAAGCTTCTCGTCATGCGAGAGGGTTGCCGGTTCCCCGGTACACCCGCAGGCCAGGAGGCCCTGAACCCCTGAGGATATCTGGAACTCCACCAGTTTCCTCAGAGATCCGTGGTCAACAAGTCCGTCCTTGAAGGGTGTAACCAGGGCAGTTACTGTACCCTTCAGAATCATCTGTTACTCCTTCCCTTTCTTGAGAAAGGGTGTGAGCAGATCCATGGGAATAGGGAATGCGATTGTGGAGTTGTTCTCCACCGCAATATCAGTGAGGGTCTGAAGATACCTGAGCTGAAGGGCTGAAGGATGCTCATCAAGTATTTGTGCTGCTTGAGAAAGCTTAACGGACGCCTGAAGTTCAGCATCTGCCCGGATGATCTTAGCCCTGCGGTCTCTCTCCGCTTCAGCCTCTTTGGCCATCATTCTCTGCATGTCCTCTGGAAGGTCCACATGCTTGACCTCAACAGTTGACACCTTGATACCCCATGGGTCGGTCATTCTGTCAAGAATATCCTGTAGTTTACCGTTGATCTCGTCTCTGTTTGCCAGGAGTTCATCAAGGGTTGCCTCGCCGAGAACGCTTCTGAGGGTGGTCTGGGCAAGCTGGTTGGTGGCATACATGTAGTTGGTGACTTCCAGGATAGCCTTCTTGGGATCCACAACACGGTAGTATGTCACGGCATTAACCTTCACACTGACATTGTCTCTTGTGATAACATCCTGTGGAGGAATGTCCATTGTGATAACTCGAAGATCCACTTTCTTAAGGGAATCAATTATCGGAAAAACGAGAATTAGACCGGGCCCCTTGATCCCGATAACCTTACCAAGACGAAATACAACACCTCTCTGATACTCCTTCAGTATCCTCAGGGAACTGAGTATCAGTAAACCTATTATCGCTGCAGGTATGCATATTGCTTCCACTTTAACCCCTTTCAAGCGGTTCGATTACAAGGATCAGATCATCAGGATCAACACCTGTAACCTTTATCTCCGAGCCCACGGAAATCCCTCCCGGAGCCTTCATTTTACTCCACCACTGCTCTCCGCGCACCTCAACTACCAGTCGGTTTCTGAACCCTGAGGTCTTTCTGACTATCCCGCTTTCCCCCACCATGGTCACCTCACCGGTCTGATTAGGGCGTTTCTGGGCCTTGAGCCCCAGCCAGATCAGGAAGATCGCAATGAGCAGAACGGTAATTCCTCCAGCCCAAAATGCGGTTGCTCCAATACCAGGCATATTACTCTACCCTCCAATCGTCCGCCGATTCCACACCCTTGATCTTCAAAATAAGGGAGTTTGGATTTGTAGCGGCTGCAAGTGCTGTTTCCTCATCTATCTGGTCATTCTTAAGCAGATTAAACAGACACATGTCAAATGTCTGCATTCCATACTGATGCCCCCCCTGTTCCATTGTTTCGTGGATCAGATGAGATTTATTGGGGTCGGTAATACAATTACCCACTGTGGCCGTATGAACCAGCACCTCTGTTGCAAGTACTCTTTCGTCACCCTCAGGAGAAGGAAGAAGCCTCTGGGAAATGACTGCCTTTAGCAGACCGCCCAGCTGGATCCGGATCTGCTTCTGCTGGTGCGCCGGGAACATGTCGATTATTCTGTTTATTGTTTCAGGAGCATCCGTTGTGTGAAGAGTGCTCATGACAAGGTGGCCGGTTTCAGCCCCGCTGAGAGCCACCGTGGCAGTTTCAGCATCACGCATCTCACCTATGAGGATAACATCGGGATCCTGCCTGAACACTGCACGAAGAGCAATGGGCCATGAGGAAGTATCTATCCCCACCTCCCTCTGGCAGATGGAACATTTCTTGTCTGTATGGAGAAATTCGATGGGGTCCTCGATGGTCACAATATGAGCACGCCTGATCTGGTTGATCTGATCTATCATGGCTGCCAGTGTGGTGGATTTTCCGCTTCCGGTAGCTCCAGTGACAAGGATCAGCCCCCTCTGCTCCGAGCATATCTGCTTGACTATCTTCGGCAATCCAAGTTCATCAAGTTTGGGAATCTCAAAAGGTATTTTTCGCATGACCATGGCAGGGGTTCCGCGCTGATTGTAGATGTTAACCCTGAATCTGGCTTTTCCCGCAAGGCTGTAGGCAAGGTCGACCTCGATGCCTGAACTGAGAAGCTTCTTCTGAGCTTCGTTCATTACCTCATTGGTTATCTGAACCATATGATCATTTGTGAATTTGGGAAAATCTTCAGAATGAATTATGGAACCTGATCGTCTTATTATGGGCGGTGAGCCCACTTTGAAGTGAACATCACTTACCTGCTCATCAACAAGAGCATCAAGAATTGTGTCAATGGCTTTTTTCTGCCCCATAGAGCCCTCCGCTTAGTATATACGACACCACTGCATCAGGTACAAGGTACCTTATGCTTCTGCCTTCCTGAACACGCCTCCTTATGTCGGACGATGATATCCAGACACCTGGAAAGTCAAAAAGGGTTACCTTATCCAATAACTCCGGGTCTATACCCATGGAGGAAGATACAGCATCCAGGCGTGTGCCTGCCACAACATCCGCAAGTTCAAGAATTCTTGAGGGTTCCTTCCAGCTGTGCATTTCCCGGAGACTGTCCATCCCCATGATAAAACAGGGCTTTGTATTACCTGATGATATCCGCTCAAGAAGATCTACCGTGTATGAAAGACTTCCTGGTGGTTCCAGATCAGCCAGCTGGAAAGAGCTGTTCCCCTCTATGGCAAGTTCAAGCATCCGAAGGCGGTGATTTAGATCTGTTACTGTAAATCTCTCCTTGTGGGGGGGATTTCTGGATGGGACAAAATAGACTTTCTCAAGGGAGAACTGCTCAAGTGCTTCTTGAGCAAGTATCAAGTGTCCCAGGTGGGGCGGGTCAAATGTTCCTCCCAGAAAGCCTTCTTTCACTGCACCTCCTGAAGCCTGCGCAAGGCCTCCTCCTCCTCGTCAGGAGAAAGATCACAGGTTTCTATTGCCCGGTTGTAGTAGGTTCTTGCAGAGTAGTTATTGTCCATGGATTTGTAGAGATCACCCATTGCAATAAGTACCGCACCGCGGCATGATGTCTCTCCGTAGTTGTCCATTGCATCTCTCAGGTAGAGAAGAGCAGCATCTGTGTTTTTTCTGTGAATATAGAATTTACCGATAAAGAGTGCTCTGAGTGCAAGGTGATCATTGATCTGGATTGATATCTCTTCAGCTGACTCCATGAGCGGTGACGCAGGAAAGGTCTCAATGAACCTCTCAATTTCCTGGCGTGCTCTAATGACCTGAGTCTGATCCCTTCTGTAATCCCTTTTCTGCATCCACATGGTTTCCGCGAGAGCAAACTGAGCATCATCTGCCCAGGCTCCTCTGGGAAACTCGTTGACCACCCTGTACAGATAGAATTCAGCGTCAGCCCAGAATTTCTGCTCTCTGTCCACCATGCCACTGCGGTAGAGGAAGAAATCTGTTTCCATATCCCCGGGATAACGGAACATAAGCTCCGTGTAGAGGAACGATGCATCAGTCCATTTACCATCCTGATAGTATCGGTCAGCAAGCTGAATGATCTGTTCTCTTTCCATTCCTGTTGTGGAAGGGAAAGAGCCACACCCAAGTCCCAGAAGAAGCGTAAGAAGCGCTGTCATTATTCCATATTTGATCATCAGAATCCTCTTGAATTTATGGTGTTACAAGGTATCTTAGTGAATCTCTTCGTGCTGCAGCATCCATTGATGCTGCTGAGCTGAGCCCAGGTGCCGCCTGACATGCCCGGTTGTACCACATCAGAGCATCAACAGCATTTCCGGCTCTCTCTGCCATTATCCCCAGTTGAAGTGCCGCTTCGACCCGAACACCGGTGAAGTTCGAGCTCCATACCTCCATCAGTCTTTCTCGAGCCATGGTGATATCATTCTGAAAGATATCCTTTTCCGCAAGTAGTAGAAGTATCTCCATCCGTCTCTGCCGGGTGGATGAGTCAAGAAGTCCCATCCTGTCCAGTTCCGTAAGAACAGAAAGTTCATCCTCTTCACGGTCTGATGTGTATCTAAGTAGACCTGCTCTTGCGAAAAGCATCTCTCCTCTAAGATCAGTTCTTACCAGCGGTATTCTGTCAAGTTCCACAATATGCACCTCAGCTGCGTACTGAAGAAGGCTGTCCTCTTGCAGAGAACCGACTACGGAATCGGTGACACCTGCTACCGATGACAGGTGGGCCGAAGCAAATTTTCCCCTTAACAGCCATTCCTCCTCAAAAACCTGATTAAGATCCGGTGCTATCTCAATGGCCCTCCCGAATACCTCATAAGCCTGAAGGGAATCGTTGTCTCGAACCATTTCCCATCCCAGTCTTCTCCACAGGTGACCGATCGCCAGCAGTTCACAATCTCCCGGGTTCTGAGAAAGAAATTCCAGAGCGGTCTTCGCCCTCTGTCTGTGGTTGCGATTCCGCTGGGCCTGGCTGGCTAAAACAGCTGTTTCCGCAAGTCTGTACTGCAGTTCCCAGTCATATTCTCCCTCTTCAAAACGGCTTGCAAGCTCTTCGTAGAATGAAAGTGCCTGGGCATACCGACCTGAGTCAAAAAGAACATCAGCCTGTTCGCGGGTTTCTTCTCCTATGGGATCAGACCCGCAACCTGCAACAAAAATAACGGGCAGGATAAACAGTAAAAACAGGAAACAGCGCACTTGTCAGTTTCTGCTTGAGTAGAAAAGATAGACCAGTGCTGTGACAACACCGGTAACTACGAGAGGCTCCAGTATGTTACCACTCTCCTCCTCAGACAACTCACCATTGACCCATCTCTCTGTTGAGCTTTCAAGTATGATGATGTCTGATGGGGAAACAACACTCTCAATTACAGACCCTTCTCTTGCGGTAAGAACAACATTACCCCGGGGGTCAACCAGCGTGGCTGCGATCTCACAACTGGCCAGCCTGGGAACCTGCTTCCCACCCAGCAACCAGCTTCTTCTGGTCTGAGCATAGGTTACGCCCAGTTCCATCGGTCTGAGATTGAGGGTCCAGCAATCTTCATCTCTGGATGCAAATACAGTGACTCCGGCATCACTTAAAGTGGAAGTAGCTATCTGCTCCAGAAGCCAGCCTCCTTCATGCTCTCCCTGAATACTGAGAACAACAGATTCAAGCCCCTGGGCTGAGATCTGCTCTGCAACAGGTTCCATTGCATTCAAAACAGCTGTTTCGAGCATATCCAGGTTGGTCACAGATCCAGTAAGTGCAAGCCCCAGCAGGAAAACAGTCATCATTTCAATTCCTATTCTTTTCAAGTGTTCAATCAACTATTTCGACCCGAATTATATCACTACTTAACAGGTTCTGCCACAAGAACAGCCCCTGAGGACTCCACTATCTTTGCTCTTACAATGGTTCCGGCAACTACAGGCTCTGTAAATGATACAACAGCATCAACCTCTGGAGCATCCCACTTTGTGTGCCCTGTAAGCGGATCATCCGCTAAAACATCAAGTTCTCTTCCACCAAGCCTTTCGTCCCAGTCAGCATAAAGTGAATCTCCCACTGATGAGATCGTCGCCAGTCTCCTGGAGGCTGTGGAATCATCCACAGAGTCTCCCCTGTCTATAGCTCTTGAATACTCAAGTGTTCCCTCTTCCGGGTACCAACCAAATGCGGCGATGTGCCTTCCTGATCGATACCTTCCCAGAAAGTCCATAAGAGATAAAAAGTCTGCTTCAGTCTCACCGGGGTATCCTGTTATTACTGTGTACCTTACAGCAACCTCTACTGGTAAGTCATCAAGAGTCTCCATTATCTTTTCTATGGTTCTCACATCATGTTTTCTTCCCATTCGGGCAAGTATATGATCGGAAGCATGCTGAACCGGCATATCCACATACGGAAGTATATTACTGTGTTTACAAAATATCTCCGGCAACCTGCCTGGAAAGTGAAGAGGGTGCAGGTAGTACAGTCGCCACCAGATGGAAGGGTGTCTAACGGCAAGGGTTTCTGCCAGAGCTGCAAGGTCTGAATCATCCTGACGCCAGTTTCCACTGTCCTGGGCTACAAGGCCGATCTCTTTTGCACCCTGCTCCACCAGCAGGTCAGACTCTCTGAGTATTGAATCGAGTTGTCTGGGTACAAAACCCCCTCGTATTGAAGGGATTGTGCAGAAAGCACAGCCGTTACTGCAGCCGTTGGCAATCTTCAGATACCTGTAGCTTCCACTGCCTGAGACAAGTGCATGCCCCTGGGGAACAACACCCAGCCATGAGGAAAGCTTTCTCCAGTCTCCAGGACCAATGACCAGATCGATGTCTTCAAGACCTCCGCTACCGTCGTCACTGTACCTTCCAGGCAGACAGCCTGCAAGAACTATTTTCCTTCCCGGTCTCTCACTCTTCCAGTTCATGATGTCTGAGAGATATTCAAGGGATTCTTCCGTTGCAGGCGCGATGAATGCGCATGTATTAAGAATTATCAAGTCAGATGGATCAGGTTCATCACAGTGTGTCCACCCTGCACTGTTCATCACCCAGGCGAATCGCTCGGAGTCAACCTTGTTCTTCGGGCAGCCCAGTGATATCACATGATATTTCAATTAAGGCTCCTAAAGAGTTCCTGCGTCAATAACAGTGTAACCTGCAAGGTCAGGTATCAAAAAAATATCCGGGGCTGTATCGCCGGTGTGAATATCTGCAATACTCCAGCTGGTTGAATTTCCGTTGGCATCAGTGGTTGAAAAGAAGAAGGGCAATGAATCAGAAATGGTATATCCAGCTGTGATCTCAATGATCCCTCCTTCGAACTGGCCTGAGGCGGTTACAGTAATACTGTCTCCAGTGAGACTGGAGACAGCGGCGCACTCATTCTCCGAAACAGAGGAAAGAATGTGAAGGAAACCGGAAGGAGAGCCGGAATAGACAAGGATCTCCGTAAAGACAGGATCAACAGTAAAGACCTGGGTACCTGTGCAACCCATGGCTCCGCCTTCTGAATCATCGTAATCAAGCAGAAACAGGTTAGGATGTGCAAGATGCATAGTTCCTGAAGAAGTTTCAGAATCCAGAGTAAGCGCCCAGTAATCTGTCTGCACAAATGAGCCATAGAGGTAAACAGTACCTTCCAATCGCTGAGAGAGCGGCTGAAGCAAGGGTGAACCTGCAAGAAGACAGACCAGCAAAGGGGTCATTCAATTTTTCCTTTCATTCTCTCTCAGAAGGATGATGTGAAGACTGCATCACTGCCCACTATCACCAGAACATCATACCCACTGGCAACTGAGCCGATCAGCTCATCCCCGGCTCTGGGGGTTATTCCTTCCGGATGGGAAAGCCATCTGTCAAGAGAGTCGGCGACTATGGAGGCAGCGTCTCCATAACCCTCACTGTAAAAGACAACGGTAAATTCCGGAGCCTGATCATCTGTTATTTCCGTGACTCCTGCACCAAGGTTTCTAAGAGCTGAACCAACAGAAAGTATGCTGGTGTTCACTCCGGGCTTTCCAACCACCGCAATGGATGCATTTACCACCGGATCACTTGTGGTATTACCCTGGAGTTCCTGTCCGTTGAGATCACTTTCCACCCGCCGTAACGCCAGTCTGGCATCAGATGCGAAGGGAGAGTCAGGATATCTGTAGATAACTCCATTGAATTCTTCCATAGCAGCGGTAAGCCTGCCTCTGTAGTAAAGCTGGCTTGCCCGTGTAAACTGCTCAGAAGCACTTCCGGTGAACGCCAACCCTTCTGAATCAAGTGCTTCACCACTACCACAGGCCGAAAACAGAAGAAAAAGAGACGCAGCAAGAAAAAGAATAATATCAGTTCTCAGATTCATCAGTTGCTTCCTCCTGCACTGGTTTAACCAGAACATCTCTGGGTTTGCTGCCTATATACGGTCCCACTACACCCAGCTGTTCCAGCATGTCTATCAGCTTTCCGGCTCTTGAATGCCCCACTCTGAATTTTCTCTGAACCATGGAAATGGATGCTACCTGCTGAGCTATTACCACTCTTTTTACCTCTTCAAGCAGCGGGTCATCAAGGTCTAATACTCCGGGGTCATATAAGTTCCCGTGCTCGTCATCAGGGGGTTCATACTCGAAGGGGAGTTCAGGTTGTTCACGCCAGAAGTCCACAAGTTCTCTGGTTTCAGTTGTGGAGATGAACGAACCGTGAACTCTAACAGGTTCCGGTGATGCCGCAGGAACAAAGAGCATATCACCCTTGCCAAGGAGCTTTTCGGCACCGTTGAAATCTATGATCGTTCTGCTGTCAACTTTTGATCCCACATTGAAAGCGATCCTGGAGGGGAAGTTGGCCTTTATCACGCCGGTTATCACATCAACTGACGGGCGCTGGGTTGCCACCACAAGATGAATACCAGCAGCTCGAGCTTTCCCGGCAAGCCTGGCTATAGGCTGTTCAACATCCCTGCCTGAAGCCATCATCAGATCCGCAAGCTCGTCAATAACAACAACAATGTATGGAAGGTTCTCTTCTGTTTGATCCGGGCCGATCCTCTTGTTGTAATCACCAATGGATCTGACACCGGCTCTCACAAGAAGAGAGTATCTGTCCTCCATTTCCTTCACAAGCGCCTCAAGAAGGTATCTTGCTTTTGAGGTCTCAATAACAACAGGTGCCCACAGGTGGGGTATCCCCTTGTATGCGGAAAGCTCCAGCATCTTCGGGTCAACCAGTGCCAGTTTGACCTGGTACGGGCTTCTTGTGAGAAGGATGGTAGAGATAATAGCATGAACACAAACACTTTTTCCACTACCTGTGGCTCCTGCAATAAGAAGATGAGGCATGTCTGTAAGATCCACTATGTAAGGTTCCCCCTCTAATTTCTTTCCAAGCGCAACCGGGATCTTTTCATTACTGAACTTCGAAATGATCTCTCGGAGATAAACTGTTTCAGGTATTCTGTTGGGGACCTCAATACCCACAGCACCCCTACCGGGAATGGGGGCAAGTATCCTGATCCTTTTTGCTGCAAGGGCAAGGGCAAGATCATCAGAGAGATTCAAGATCCGGTTGACCTTGACCCCGACTCCAGGAGTAAGCTCATATCTTGTTAACACCGGGCCTGGCCGGGAGTCTGCTATGGTGCACTCAACTCCGAAATCCGACAGCGTCTTCACAAGAAGCTTTTCCCTGTCGTGTATCTCCTTCGGGGTCTGGCCCCGCCTTTCCCCGTCTGCAGGGAGAGATAAGAAGTCCGGCCCTGGAAGCTCATACTGGTCTCCTGTTTCAAGATCGCTGCTTGGTTCAGCCTTTTTTATTTTTTTCTTCCCGGCTTTCTTTTTCCCGGTGGAAGACCCTGAGTTCAAGTCAACAGGTAGTTTTGTTCTCCTGTTACCATTCATAGAAGGCTCATTCTTTCCCGGTTCATCCACTGAGGTCTTCTGTACCCATGGATTACCTGACATTTCTTCCTCCGGTGGATCAACCTCACTGAAAGACGATGTATTGTCGGGTTCCCCGGCTGGAACTGTTTTCTTCGGACCGGAGGCTCTTTTTCTGCTCCTTCTTCTGCCCAGAATAGAGTTAATATCTCCGGAAACATCCCAGCCTGTAAAAACAACCAGGGATATCATGAAAAGCGAGAACAGTCCCACCCAGCTTATTACTCCTCCTGCAAAACCCTGAACTGCCAGCACAACCCTCCCTGTAAGTTCACCGCCTGCAAAGTAAAGTAACTCCGGTTTTATCCTGCAGAGAACGAGAGAGATCATGGCGGCGAAGAAGAAAGTGCAGACAAATACAGCACCGATGCGGCGCAACCATTTATCAGCAAAATCCAGTCGCAGGATCAGAGAACCCATGAGAAAAAGAGATACGGGCAGGAATACAACCAGTAATCCCAGGGAAGAGCTTAAAAAGTCACGTAAACTCTCCATGAATTCCCCCGGCGGAGCCACAAGAGAGACTACTACTGCAAGAGCAGCGGTGAGAAAGAAAAAGAAAAGAACTGTGCGCCATTTTGCAGGAGGCTGCTTTTTTCTCGATCTTTTTGAGGCCAATCTACACCTGCCTTAAAGAATGACCAGATGAATCAGATCTGTATCCGGGGTCGGGCTTCCGCTGACCGTCCACAGAAAAAGAATAGTGAATGGTCTGTCCGGAGGACATCAATAACTCTGTAAACCAGCTGCCGTCAGGAAGCTTCTGCATTGGCGAATCAGCCTGATCCCAGTTGTTAAAATCTCCAACAACTGAAACTGACTGCGCTTGAGAGTAGCCTATACAAAAGAAAGCAACCCTGACTCTGGGAGCAAGACTGTTCTGGACAGAGTCTCTTAGGGCCGGGTATGGCCGAAATACAGGACGGTGCCTTGCAGGTATAACCATAACCCCGTTATCCCGGGGATCTCTTACCCTTCTCTCCCTGCCCATTCTTGTGCTGAAACAACCGAATCCTCGAAGGAAGATCGAATTCCCCATGCAAAGTGTCTCACTTATCACATCAAGAAAGGTCACAAGAACTATCTGAACCTCTTTCATGGTCAAGCCGGTTCTCCTGGCAGTCTCCCGGGCCAGTTCCTCCCTGGTCATCACACCCTCCAATGTCTCTTATCTTACCATCTTATGTACCGTTGAATAGCAGACAGTATCCCCTTCGTCAAGACAGTGATAGTATAATTCACCCATGAGAAAGAACATAATTGCACTTGCAGGTCCTCCATGCTCCGGGAAATCCACAGTTGGAAAGATCCTGGCCGTTTCTCTTCAAGCTGATCTCATTGATCTCGATGATCTTGTTCAATGTGAAAGCGGACACACAATTGAGTGGATATTCTCCCATGACGGAGAGGGAACATTCAGAGCCATGGAGAAAAGAATTCTGGAGGAAGTTCTGGCTGGAGCCGTGAAAAGAACTGTGGTAGCTCTGGGTGGCGGTGCACTTCTTGACCTGGAGAGCAGGAAACTGATAGAAGAGAAGACGGTTCTTATTACCCTCTATGCATCACCTGAAACTCTTTCCGGGAGAAACAGCAGGCACACCGGAAGACCTCTTGCAGGAGATCCTGAAATGCTGATGAACCTCATCAGACTGCGGGAGAAACACTACTCATCTCTGGGTAATACCGTAAATACGGAGAAGGATACAGCCGAAGATGTGGCTGAAACTATCAGGATAAAAGTTCTCCCTCTGTTGTCTCCTGAAGACCGGCTTTCCTGATGGTATTCCTCGCGTGTTCCAGCCCAACA
This sequence comes from Candidatus Sabulitectum sp., assembly GCA_023145375.1. Lineage (GTDB taxonomy): Bacteria > Fermentibacterota > Fermentibacteria > Fermentibacterales > JCC-6 > Sabulitectum. Next base: position 46,352 of record JAGLDY010000068.1, read on the forward strand.
TAGAATCTGTCTGAATAGATCGTGTATTCATCTCTGAGCTTCTGAGGGGTCATGTTCACTGTAATAACATTTGCCCCGGCCTCAAAGCAACGATATTGACCATTCTCCAGCAATCTTTCAAATGTGCTTGTAGCCGGGATAAGAGTAGTCTTCAAGAACAGTCTCATTGCCGCAATGAACCTCAGTCCAAGTTCAGGGTCCCCTGTGGGTTCATTCTCAAGGGGAGTACCGGCTGCAGGCAGGAAGACGGATACACTTGACATCTCAACCTGCAGGTCACGGAGAAGGAAAAGATCTTCCACCAGAGAGTCAATTGTCTGACCTGGAAGCCCCAGCAAAGGACCGGAACCTATGTGATAGTCGTACCTGCGAAGTGTTTTTAGCCACTCTATTCTGCCATCAAGGGTAAACCCGGGCTTCATCTTCTCAAAAAGCTCCCTGTCCGAGGTCTCGTGTTTCAGAATGAATTTGTACGCCCCGGCCTTCCGCCAGAGTTCAAGGTCATCCTCCTGATGAACGCCTACACATAGAAGAACACCCATTCCCAGAGCCTTGATATCGGCAATCACATCTCTCAGCCAGATGGCACCGTAGGATTCGCTTTCAGCTGCCTGAAGAAAGAATGTTCTGATCCCGTTATCGTATGCCTGCTGAGCAATAGCAAGCAACTCCTGGTGATCAAGAGAGAATCTTATACCATCAGGGTTGTTCAATCGCATACCGCAGTACAGGCAACTGCACCTGCAGGAATTTGCGAATTCCACAACTGCCCTTATGAAGGCTTTTCTTCCGAAAACCTCGTCTCTTACCTTCCTGGCTGCCCGGTAAAGAAGATCTGCTTCGTGATCAGTGCTTGTTAACATCAGCCTGAGATCATCCCTGTTGAAACCGCTTTTCAGTTTCTGTTCTATCCACTCACCGGTTATCATTGTTCTATTTTTCATGAAGTGTTTCCCTTATCCTTTCCAGTACCATTGTTTTCAATTCCTCGTCTGGAGTATGACCAGTCCACAGACGAAATGACTCAGCAGCCTGTTCAACAAGCATTCTTTCACCGGTTACAACCGGAGAAGAAAGACTGTTCCGCCAGAGCCAGCGGGGATTGTAGTTCAGATCTGCAAAACTCCAGCCAGATGGGATGTCCAATGGAAATATATCAGTATCATTCCATCCTATCCTTGTGGCATTAACCACAGTAGCCCTGGCAGGCCGATCCGTCTCCGGGATGATCTCTCCCCTGCCAAGAAAAGTCACCTCTGAACTCTTCAATGCAACTCGAACTGCCCCGGCAACCCCTCCTTTGCCAACTACGAATAATGGAGAAGGTAAAGTTGCAGCCATCACTCTGAATCCCGCTACGTCAGTGTTGTAGCCTCTCACTATTCCATCCTTGAAAACCATAGTATTCACCGCTCCTGCAGCTTCAGCTTCCGGAGAAAGAGTGGCGCACAGTTTCCCAACTGCGATCTTGTGAGGAACGGTGACATTCAAACCTGTGAACCCTTTTCCTTTAAGGTCGGCTACCATGGTCAGGAGGTTTGCCGATTCCACAGGAAAAAGCCTGTAACTGCCATCCATTCGGTAATGCTGCATAAAAATATCGTGTATCACAGGTGAAAGGGAATGGACCAGAGGCCAGCCCAGAAGCCCTGCTCTGAATTCGAGGTTCATCTACGCACTCTGCGGACAGCCTGAAAAAACCTGATCATAACGTCAGCCAGTCCCCGGGGTCTGTAAAAGACAGGCTGGAAAAGTTCCTCTCCTGGATACAGTTTCTCTGAAAGAGGAGCCCCTTTATAGAGCCTTATAGTTCCAATATTTATGAATGTACTTCCCCATCCCAGTGTTATTCTGGCCCGCGCCATGAACAAGAATTTTTGTAGCAGGGCAAAGAAATTCTCTCCTGGAGATGCGCTGAAAAAGTTGATGCCTACGGTGAACCCTGTCTCTCTGGCTTTTTTCACAACAGGCCACAATTGTTTGAGAGAACCCCCTTTACCCATGAGCTTCCAGCCCTTTCTGGTAATTACATCCGGGGAGAAGTCAATCCATCTGCATCCGGCACTGTAAAGGTCTCCCAGACTTTCCAGAGGTACTGCTTCCGACAGCCATGCTCCCCACGGAGGTACATTCCCGATCTTTGACATAGCATCGATCAGCTGCCTGTAGTAATCCACAGGATGATCAAAAACTGAGTCAACGAACATGAAACTGTCAAAACCCTGCTTAATGATCTCCCTGATATCCATAAGAACACGATCAATGGGCCTAATACGGAAGCCATTGCCACTCAATGATTTATAGGTGCAGTAAGCACAGTTAAAAACGCATCCTCTTCTTGTCTGAACACCAACCGAACCCTTTCCAGGATAGTCAGAGGCGGGAAAGACCGAGTAATCCGGAAGGGACATGTCCTCAAGAGATGGTCTGGGGGGTGTTGCTATACGATCATTTAACCAGGGCGGCTCAGGGGCCCCCCTCAAATGCTCCAGCAACTGCGGGAGAGCAATATCTCCCTCGCCAACCATTGCATAGTCAATTCTAGGCCAGAGTTTCAGTATTCTTTCCGGGTATATGGAGAAGCCGGCACCTCCCACAACAACAGTGCCTTCCCATTTACCAAGCACATCCATCACCACTCCGAAAGAATCAAGATACCAGTGCGTAACGGGATATGAACTGTCATCAATATTCCTTACGGAGACAGCCACAAGATCGGGTCTGATGGTGTCCAGCCTGGTCTTCAAAGCCTCTTCGGGGAACTCCTCCAGACTCAGATCTATACCAGAACATTCATGAGAATCAAGTGCTCCTGCCAGACAGGCAAGCCCTATGGGATAGATAGGTGCCTCTCTTCTACCAACCGGAGACTGAACAAGAAGGACTCGCAAACAAACTCCATTCATTTGACCTTTGCCTCTGCAACTTCATTTACTATAATGAAAAAACTATTCCTGCACATATTGCACATTAAGAGGAGGACCCCATAGACAGAAAAAGAAGAGAGCAACTGGTTTTCTTCCTGATAACCGGACTGTTGTTTGTTGCAGGAACTGCTGTCCTGTCACAGAACAAAGCCATTTCAGCTCTGATATGCACAGTGGGTATAGCTTCTTCCTTTCTGGTTCTCGAAATGAAAAGTGGTCCCTTAACTCTCTTTCCTGTGCTCTCCTGGCTTGCATTTATATTCGGCGGCACAGTTCCCGGTATCATAACCACACTGGCTTCCATCTTTCTGGGACTGGGCTTCCACTGGACATCAAGGCAGACAAGATTCCATTTTCTCAGTTACATTCCCGTGGCTGTCCTTTTCTCCCTTACTATCCATGCAGGACCCCGGACAGATCTGTCGAGCCTGCTCCTGATACCAGCGGGTATTCTGCTGCAGATAATGTTCTTTGCTGTTATTCGCACAGTCACGCTGCAATCCACGGTAATGATCTCAACAGCCTGGCTCATCAATGGAATATTCGCCTACATCATTTATTTCTTTATTTCCGAAAACGGCTTTACTGGAGGGTTTGTTGTTCTCGTTGTCATGCTGATCTCCCTTGTTTATGATTTTCATTCCAGAAAACGGCTTGACATGTCCACTGACAGGATAAGAACCCTCTCTCTGCAGAACAGACTGGTAAGCTCTCTTTACAGTGACAATGACACTTTTGAACTGTACTTCATACTTGGTGACCACATCTGGACAATGCAGGGAAAACCTGTCGCAATTAAGGTTCCTGACACTCCATGGAATCCTTATGTAATAGAAAAACATGGACAATGGCAGGTGGTTTCAACAGAACACTCGGTATTTATTGCAGGCGGGAACGCCGCTGCGGAACTGAAATCCCTGAGCACTCCGGATCTGAAGGAAACACTGGAATTACTGGAAACTGTATGGAAAGCCTCATTCAGTAAGAGAAGGCTTGAGAACGCGTTTCTCGGCGCAGCAATGATGTTCGTGCAACTGGCGGACAGAAAAGACTCTGATACGCACCTTCACTCTGTGAGAGTCTCAAAGACCGCGGTAAAACTTGCAGAGATACTGGGCATTCCGGACAGTGACATCCTTCAACTAAGGGTGGGCGCACTGCTTCATGATATAGGTAAGCTGGCGGTCCCGGGAGATCTTATCATGAAAAAGGGACTTCTTACCGCATCAGAAAGAAATGTAATAGAATCCCACCCCAGAGCAGGAACAAAACTTCTTGGCCCCCTTCAGAGATACAGCAAAGCATTCGATATAATACTGCAGCACCACGAGCACATAGACGGCAGCGGCTACCCGGAAGGCCTGAATGGCTCTTCCATATCACTTTTTGCAAGGATTGTTGCTGTGGCGGATGTCTTTGATGCAATTACCTCTCCCAGGGCCTATCATCTGGGTAAACCGGATCAATTTGCACTGAAGGAGATCATGAAATACCGGGGGATATACTTCGACTCAACCGTTGTTGATGCACTGGAGGAACTACTACCGTGAGATCTGACTCAAAATTCCTGATAGCGGCCATTGCTCTTTCTTCACTTTTCTTTGTATTCCCGTCTCTGGAACACAGAACTGCTGACTCAACGGAATCTCTTGTTCTCCTCCTTCTTGCCTCAGTTGGTATACTGCTGTCACGAATATTTGTTCTCTCATCTGAGGGCAGTGATAAAACAGGAATTGAACCGGCGGTAATAGTCTGCCTTGCTGCCTGGAACAGCTCTTCTCTGATCTACCCTGTTACCGCTCTACTGGCATTCAGTGGCAGTGTTCTCAACTCGATCCGCGTGGAAAAAGACCTCTCAAAAGAGATACCGGAGGCCATCTTTCAGGGAGTATCCTTTGCCTTTCTACTGAAGCTGAGTTTTTTCTTCTACTGGAGCTTCCAGATACACCCCGGTACTCACGGGGCAATTCAGATATATCTCGCTCTGGCTGCTGTTGTCATTCCTGTTACAGTACTGAGATGTTTATCCGTGTGTTTCTTCAGCGGACGAAAAGGCAACTTCAGGGAGATCCTTAAAAAGAACATTCTGTTGAACACTTTCATTCTCCTGCTTGCTGTACCAGGTGCTCTTGTGGTTCTAAGAGGAGAAGACACTCCGGAGGTACTGATAACCTGTGCACTGGGGCTGTTCTCAATGCTGGTTGTTCACGGCATCAATCTCAGGCAGAACAGATCCAAACACGAAAAAACAGATGAGCTGGAAACTGTCCTGAAACTTAATGAGCTTTCCGGCGATCTCTTCTCTGCCACTTCTGAGATGGACGCTCTAAGAACACTCAACAAAGCTGTTTCCAGCGCCTGGGACTGCAATACTGCAGTTCAGTGGAAAACTCTTACCCTTTTCGGCGAAGAGAAATGGGATACAGCCGGTGCTGTTAACATTGAACACCCCGCCGGTCTCAGGATCTGGATTGATTCCTTCAGCTCAACGATACCTCTTTACATAGAATCATTCCTGAACAGAGCTGTTCCCGTTCTCACCAGTCTGGAAGCAGAAAAGAGAATGAGGAAAACATCCTGGGAATCCATGGAAACCATGATATCTTTCGTAGAGCAGAACAACAGTGAATTCGCAGGATTCAGCAGACGGGTTGCCTCAACTGCTGTTGCTCTCTGCAGTGCACTTGATATGGATAACTGGTTCGAGGACTGCATGCGCCTTGCAGGATTACTTCACATGATATCCCTGCAGAAGCAGAGTGAAGAGAATACTCAGGAGAACCCTCACTCTCTCCCTGAAATAACCAGGCTTGCCCTGCAGGACATGACAGAACACTGGAGCGGCACAGGACCCCGGGGAATATCACAGGATGAGATACCCCTTCCAGCAAGGATACTTGCAGTAAGCATTGCATGGGAAAGAGCCATGAACTCCGGGATAACAATGGCTGTGAGAGAGATGAACATGAGAACGGGAACCATTTACGATCCCCGCCTCGCTGAACTGATCGTGCAACTAAACAACTAAATAACTGAATAACTGAATAACTGAATAACTGAATGAACCTGTCACAAACGCTTGGGGACAGGCTTTATTAATACTTGTGCAGGTTATTCAGAGCATGATACTGTTAGAGTGCCATCGCTACAGACACAGCAGGCGCTGGAGGGCTGAACACGGCATATCCTCGGCATCAATAAACATCATCATCTATTTCAAAGCCCTCCCGTTCAGGAGGGTCCATCATCCAGCTGTACACATTCCATCTGCCCAGCATTGGAAAATAAGGAGGGTGAACACTACCTAACCCCTGGTCCCAGGTGTTACCGAGTTCATAACCACCGCTTCCCGAGGATAATCGGCCCATGGAACGCTCCACAAGACTGCCTGTCACCGCAAGTCTGCTCTGTTGATCCGGCAGAAATGGAGTTTGAGCCCTCAGCGAGCCGGAAGGTGCTACCAGGCAGGCCCTAACGAGGAAACCCCTGTCTGTCTCTATCTTCCACAGCCCGGACCAGTCTTCACCGCCACTTTCATCAGGATCCACAGGAATTACTATATCTCCCAGAGCCACAAGACCAAGCGGGCCACCTGAGCCAACCACACCACCATCGATCTGGCCTCCAATGGCCAGGTCATACCTGGCAATAATTGTCAGAGGGTGATTCGGCCTTCTGATACTTTTCACCATCGCAGGGGAAAAGCCATTCTGCACCACTATAAGATTAACTCCCGCCAGGCTCATAGTGCTCTCTGAAGCATTCTCATCCTCCTTGTAGAGGAGTCTCTCTCCGTTGATCAGTATCCTCTCTGCGGTGATATGAACAGCATCACTCGGAAGAGAGCCTGAAACGATCCCTCTGAAGTGCTCAGTCATCCTGACAAAATCAATTTCAGGTGCAGAAACCTGCCAGTATGGACTTCCCTGCCTGTGCATGGCATAGGGCTGTACCCATACACTGCTTCCAATGGGATGAGGTTCGTCACAGTACCCGCCTCCGGCGAAGCTGAAACCACCACCTGCTGTTGTTGAGATCATGAGTGCATAGGGATCGTCTGTGGAGTCAGGCGAGTAACTGCTGAAATGGATAACTCCATTGGAGTGGACAGGTCCGTTTACCACCCTTCCATCGATGAAATAGCCGTCGCTGATACCATTGTCCGTAAGCAGTGCATAGCTGGAAGGATAAGCAGGTGCGGCTCTTAACTTGATATCCCTGGTAACATCTCCGGTAAGACCTCTTGACCGGATCTCCACAGCACCGTTACTGCCGGAGCCGCTCATTGCACTTAAAGGGTCGATAACAACATAAAATCTGGTGTGATCCGAAAGCCCTGTCCAACCGGAACTGTCCCCTTCAAGCTGCAGAAGGAATGGCTTTCCATCTTCCGGAAGCGACTCCATTGAAGAAAGATGATGCAGAGCCAGAGCCACTCCGGCCTCAGCGGCTTCAGCGGCTCTGATCCTGTTCATCTCGAAGAGGGTCGCCCTGGCATTCATCTGGAAGTAGGTATAAACAACTCCCGTAAGAGCGAACAGCACTGCTGCCACCCCCACAACCATTGCCAGCGCACTTCCCCGCTGTTGCTTCCTCACCCCTGTTCCTGCATTTACCCTCTAGTACTCCGGAATTCCATGGGTCACATCGATGGCGGTCATATTAGGTCTTTCCCCCCACATTGTTGTTTGCCAGTTGCCAGTTGTGGGGAAGAATGGGGGATGCATGTACAGCAACCTGGGGTCAAAGTGAACTCCCATGTTGAATCCAGTTGAGCTTGAGCCGGTGTAGCCTTCTTCCTTTATCATATACCCGCCCATGATCCGGAATTCAGCAGTTGGAGTGGGTGCCCAGTGATCCTCCGCTCTAAGAACCCCGTCAAGAGAGACAAGTACACCACAGTAAGTCAGACTGTCGTCTGTGGTTATCTGGAAACTTTCACTTCCCCAGGCAGGTTCCGGTCCGGGATCATCAGCAATAATCAAATTACCGTTAACGGTCATGAGACCCAGCATGTCAGTGTTGTGCGGGTCCTCAGGGTCCATGTTCTCATAGTACAGAGGTCCGGACATGTATATGTTCCCGATAGTTGCTATTGTCAGCCCCATGTTCAGACCAAACACAGGAAGCTGATTACTTCGAAGATAAAATCTATCTGTTACAGAGTTCTCTATCCATACAACAGAATTTACCAGAGACGCCAGATCATAAGCAGTTGCTGTTGATGCAGCGGTCGGTCTCACAAAAAGGGTATCATTCTTCAGTGCCAGACGCGACCCGTTAGGCACATCAGTACTATTCAGGTAGAGTCCACCAGCCTGTGCTGCACTTCGAACCGCCTGCCAGTCAAGTTCATCTGATCCGAATGGAATAGTGTCCACGCTCATTTCAAAATACGGAGCGCCCAGACAGAGCCTTTCGTAAGGTCTCATCTCGAGGTTACCAATGGCTGGGGCATAGGCAGATACTCCCGGACCAAATGTGCTGTAAGCATAGTGGTCAGATGTGAGACTGAGGCTGTAAAAGAATACATCGTTCTCGTGGGTTGCAGAATAGCTGAATACTGCTATGGGCCCATTTGCATAGAAGGGACCGTCAAAACGGTAACCATCCCCATAGTATCCATCCAGACTGGGTTCGTCCATGAAGACAGAGAATCTTGCAAGGTTTTCCGGCATAACAATGGCCTCGATGCCGAATTCCTCCTCGCCTGCATCGTACGCAACACATCTTATCATGTATGCGTTGGCTGTGGTTACCTGGTCGTTCTCGTTGCTGGGATCCACAGTGGCATAGACAGACCCGATATCTCCCGGAAGTACGAATGGAGTCATCTCCGTTCCAAGAATGGGAGCAGGTGTAGAGTCTGTGGGGAGAGATGCTCCCCCCATGAGGTAGTGTGTTGCCAGATTCACACCTGCTTCCGCTGAGAGCTTTGCCTGTATCCTGTCTCTGGTCCATATCTGCGAATCGACACTTGTCTGGAAGTACCGGTACGCACCTGCAGTAAGGATAATAAGGAACACCGCTGCAATAAGGACCAGGATCAATGCCGAGCCTCTTCTGTTATCTGTTCTCATTATCACCCTCCTAAATTGCAAAGCGGCCGTAGAAGCCGACATTGTCTATGTTCCAGCCGCCATATTCAACAAATGGTCCTGCAGAGAGAACAAACCTGATGAAGTAGTGGGTTTTTCCCATGCCTATTGCATCCTGGAAGTATGAAGTAAGCTG
>JAGLDY010000069.1 GCA_023145375.1 Candidatus Sabulitectum sp.
CAAGAACATCCATGAGATACAGATGCCCCTCGCTGTCCAGGAAGGAGAAATCCCCTGAAGGTGCCCACTCTGCGTCCCGGGATACTGCAAGACCGGTGTTCTGTTCATCCAGATCAATGCGAATGGGGTCTCCCTCAATTATCTCTACGGTTCCTAGAACGATCTTCACCTCTCCACCGGATTCTCTCTGAAAAAGGATCATTGATCCATCAGAGCTGATCCTGGGTCGACTCTCCAGCGCTGAAGTAGAAGTGATCCTTACAGCATCATCAAGTTCACCATCAGTTATGGATACAGCGTATATCTCACCCTCCGCTTCCATTACCATAAATGAACCATCATTGGCCACGGAGAAATCAGCGGTGTAAACACCTGCGAAAGAAAGCTCCTCCATTGGGAAAGGGAGATCCACATTGGCAGGGAGATAAATGTCCTCCATTATCATATCTGGAAGGGAAGCTCGAACCAGCCTTCCCGCAGATTCAAAAACAACAACGGAACCATCTGAGCTTATTGAGGGAAAGGTTATTCCCCCGGGAACAGCAGGCGCAACTGGATTACACAGGGTATCGTAGAACCGGTCCTGGCCGGTCTCATCCTCCATAACAAAGAAAACACTGCCCCTGGAATCCGTAAGAGGCCATCTCTGGTCTGAACTGAGAACTGTAAGGGGAGTGTATTCACCAGCTTCAACTTTCCACAGCGAGCTTGAAGCACTACCTATGTAGTGTCTCCTCCACCAGGGAGTTATTCCCCTTTCGATCACATATCCCCCTGGCACTACGGTGAGATTCTTCACAGAAGCAGCCAGTTCAAGAGTCGGGGTTCCCCCGTCTGTGGACACCATCCATACCCAGTTATTGCCACCTTCCCTGGAAGAACTGAAAAGAACACTTTCCCCCTGCCAGCCAAGAACTCTGTCCTGGCCACCATGGTATGTAAGCCTTGTGGAGACACCGCCATCAGATGGCATCACATAAACATCACCGCTTCCAGTTGCATCACTGGTAAATGCGATCCACTCTCCGTTATCGCTGTATGACGGATGACTGATCTCTCCTTCTCCCGGGGTAAGGCACCTGGGAGAGCCTCCCGAGACAGGAGCTTCCCACAGCTTTCCCCTCCAGCAGAACACCATCTCAGTCCCATGGGGAGACAGAGAGGGAAATCTGGGATCCGAGATCTCTTCCGGAGCAGTAAGCGTTACGAAAAGAAGACTGATCAGAAAGAACATTTCATACTCCTTTATAAGCAAGGACAAGAAGCCTGGGCGATAATTCATCATCATAGGGGCTTCGGTCATAATTGCCCCACTCAATTATATCACGGAAGCCTGAATCTTTCAAAAGGGAGATTATTTCATCATGATAAGTTACAGCCATATCAAGAGTGATCTTCTCGGTAACTTCTCCATCTTCGCCAACGGTTGTATAGAACATGTGGTACTTTATTGAATCAGGATTCCGCTTGCGTTCCACCTTCTCCCGGAGTACAAGACGAGTCCCGTCCGGCAGTTCTGCACTGTAGCGCTCAGTGAGAGCCTCTGAGTCTCTTCGTGCAAAGATAGGACTTACTTCAATGAGAAACACTCCGCCTGGTGAGGTTACACGGAATGCTTCTTTCAGTATCTCATTCCTGTTCTTTTTCTCAGGAACACACTGAAGCCCGTTGTAGGGAAAACAGACAAGTGGAAATGAACCAGTAGCGAAGGGCATTTTTTCACCGAAACCCTGTACTCTTACCGCAAGTTTGCTATCCCCTGCAGACCAGGCATCCAACATGGAATCACTGGGTTCCAGTGCTACGGTGACGGAGTTCATGTGAAAAGGGTCTGCAAGCCTGCCGGAGCCTGCTCCGATCTCGAGACAGGAACCTGTATGTTCTTTCCTGATCCTTCTGTAAAAACTGAGCTCTGGCAGGTCATCAGGGAAGATAGTCCCCTCTTCCGCATTAAAGTACCTTGCGTATCTGTTCCAGAGATATCTGGTGCTGATGCTCATAACAGACTGCCTCCGAAAAAAAGGAGTACTGTGAGTGTCAGAATGCTGCTTCTGCAGGCCCTGCTCTGATGATAAAGTCTTCAGGGTCTATCTGAACACCATTTCTGAGAACCTCGTAATGTACATGGGGGCCAACTGATCTTCCGGTGGAACCAACTCTGGCAATAAGATCTCCCCTCTGTACAGACTGACCAACCGCAACATCAATTGCCGAACAATGAGCGTAACGGGTGGAGATGGTGCTGGAATGTTTGACCACCATGTTCAACCCCCAGCCGCCACTCCACCCGCAGAAAGTTACTGTTCCGTCTGCAGGGGCATAAATTGATGTTCCTGTGTTTGCGGATATGTCAATACCTTTGTGGTACCTCACGGCCCCGGTGAAAGGGTCAACCCTGGCGCCGAAATCGCTGACAAATATGCCATTCACAGGCCAGATCGAAGGGGTGTGCCTAAGCTGTTCCGCTTTTTCCACAAGAAGTACCGCAAGAGAGTCGTAGGCGATCTGTTCAGCATGAGCAAGGCGTTCGCACAGCAGGATCCTGAGTTCAATATCATCTATGTATCTGAACATGTCGGTTCCTCTGTTATCCAGAGCAAACCTGTCAGTCATCCTTGTGAAATCTATGTTCATGTCTGCAGCAGCCATGAATGCCAGCTCCTCACGCTGTACAACCTGTTCAAGGCTGTTCTGAAGATTTCCCACTCTTGTGTTCAACTGAATGAGCTCACCTTGAAGAGTAAGGTATTCCTGATCTGTGCTGAGACTGGTGCTCCGGGAAATACCCTTACCAAGATTGAATCCGAGAGCCATAAAGAAACAGACGATCCCCACAGCAGCCAGGATATACCAGCCTGCCTTTGCAGAGGACATGACAATATGTCTTCTTCTGCTTGACGGATTGTCTGGAACCCAGTTCAAAGAACCCTTCAGCATTGAGGATCTTCTCTACTTTAGAAAATGAAGCAGAGTAACGCTGTCACTGCTCTCATGCAGTTTGGCTATAGCTCTGTTCTTCAACTGTCTGACTCTTTCACGACTAATTCCCATGGTTCTACCAATTTCAGCAAGCGTATGACGCCTGTCAGTCTGAATACCGAAGAAAAGCTGTATGATGGTTCTCTCTCTGTGGTCCAGTATACCAAGCATATCATCAACGCTTGTTTTAAGAGCATCCACAAGAACTGCCTCATTTGGAGTAACTCCACCCTCGGCGGCTATCATTTCCTGGAATGTTTTGTCGCTTCCTTCGTAAACCGGACTGTCAAGTGACAGATGTGTACTGTGGATGGCCATCATCCCCTCAACTTCTCCACGGGAGACGTCCAGTTCACCGGCGATCTCAACCGTGGAAGGATCTCTGCCCAGAGAGTGTCCTAGCTCTCTCGTCGCCCTGCCCATCTTGTAGAGTTCACCCACTCGGTTCAAAGGAAGACGAACGATCCTGGACTGCTCAGCCAGGGCCTGCAGTATAGCCTGCCTTATCCACCAGACGGCATAAGTAATGAATCTGCATCCCTTTGTCTCATCAAACCCCTTAGCTGCTCTTATGAGACCAACATTGCCTTCATTGATCAGATCTTCAAGGGCTACACCCTGATTTGCATACTGCTTTGCAATTGAAACCACGAACCTGAGATTTGCTTCTGTCAGCTCGTTCAAAGCCTCCTGATCACCTTCTCTTATCCGCAGGGCCAGACTCGCTTCCTCTTCGGAAGTGAGGGTGTCCCGTGTTCCTATTTCTCGGAGGTAGAGTTCCAGTGAGCGTCCTTCTGTTCTTCTGGTGGCCAAATTTCTTCCGCCTTTCACCATGCGCATGTTTTTCCAAATGCTTTCGCTCTATATATTGCCAGGGTCTGCAATGGTTCCCGCGAAGATAAGTGATTTGTCAAGACTTGACAAATCGTCAAGGGTTGACAGGGAGATTTATGGATTGGGAAGATTTTCCCCGGGAAAAAGTGAATTGCAAACTGTGCGGGCGGAATCAGCCTGAGTCTTTAAGTGTTCAGAGAAGCTGGCCGGTGGTCAGGTGCGGGCACTGCGGGTTCATCTACCTGTCAAGTCGCCCTGAGGAATCGGCCCTTGAGACATTGTACAGTAGTGAATACTACGATAATGCTGATGTGGGATATGGTGGCTACGTAGATAATTTCCATAAATTCAACAAGATATTCCTTGGATTATTTGAAAAAAGAGCAAGGGACATTGAACCTTTCCGCGCCGGGGGAAGGCTTCTGGAGGTTGGCTGTGCCCATGGGTTCCTTCTGGATCACCTTGCAGGGCATAAACACCAATGGAAAGTCAAAGGTGTGGAGGTGAGCCCCCTGGCCGCCGGATACGCCAGGAACCAGCTGGGCCTGGATGTATTCTGCGGCAAACTGGAAGACGCAGGGTACAGCGATAACTCATTCGATGTCGTTCTTCTTCTGGATGTGCTTGAGCATCTGCACAGGCCTTTCGAAACCCTTCAGGAAATTGGAAGGATACTTTCTCCGGATGGAGTTCTGGTAGTCCAGTGTCCGTGGGAACTGACACACTGGGAAGAAAGAGCAGAAGCCTTCCTGAAAGGGATGAAGCCCTGCACAATTACCCCGGATGCAGTTCCTGCACATCTCTACTTCTTTGACCCTGCAACCCTTGAAGCGTTCATGAAAAAAGGTGGGTTCAACACATTTCAAAGACAGAGCGGTAACTACGGAGCCATAAGGCGCCGGATCAAACCTGTCCCTGTAAATGCAGGGCACCTGCATGAAAAAGCAGCAAGGTTCATCTATTTCAGAATGGGTCTGCAGCGTATCCTCTACCGATCTGCAAGAATGATCGGGAAAGGTAACGGTCTCATCAGATACGCAAGGTTTAATGAATGAGAGCCTTTGTCTTCCATAAGGAACCAGTTGAGAAAGTTAATGACATCTGTGGTACCACCCCCCTGAAGGATCTAGTCATTCACCTGCAGAATTCAGGTGTTACTGAAATTTACAGCGACTGCGAAGAAAATCATGAAGGGGTTATCCGCTGCGATTTCCCTTCAGCGGAAAAGCAGCTTCGTTCCGGATGGCTTGCAGCGTTCAGCGGTTGCATTACAAGACAGTCTCCTGCTGAACTACGGAACAGAACCCTTTCCCTCGGAGCTGATATGGGCGCTTCCCTTGCCTGTTCGGCAAAACCGTGGAAACACACCACTGTTCTAACAGATGGCAACGGTTTTATGGAAAGGGTAGAAAGCAATCCTTCTCCGGAATGCTCGGAAACAAACCTCTGTTTCTCCGGGATGATCTGGGTCAATAGTGGGAGTTTTGATCCCGGGGATCCTTCCAGATCGGCTCTGCTTAAAACAGGTACAGCAGCATTCCTTCTTCCAGGCTTCTGGATGTGTCCTGACGACAGAGATAGTTTTCTTCTAACAGTTCATCAGATCCTGCAACGAGAAGCATATCCATGGCCACACCTGAGCATCCCGAATAATGGTATAATCTCACATAGCCTGATACCAGGGGACATGGAGATAAAAGGAACTCTCTGGGTGGGCAGTAACTGCTTGATCGGAAGTGGATGTACTCTGGAGAACTGCGTTCTTTTAGATGGTTCTTCAGTTGGAAAAAATTCTAATCTCAGAAACTGTCTTGTTATGGCTGGAACAAGGATTCCAGAAAATACCATACAGTATGATAAACACCTTAGCCTTCTTGGAGATGAAAATGCTGGCAAAAATTGAGAAATACCTTGATGAAGTAAGCAAGCTTGTTTTAAAGATACCCTCTTCTGCAGTTGAACGAATTGCTTCTGTTATCTTTAACGCATATAAGAATGGCAACAGAATTTTCGTATTCGGGAACGGCGGTGGAAGTTCAACCAGCGCACACTTTGTGTGTGATCTTTCAAAGGGAACAATAACCGAAGGCAAACCAAGGTTGAAAGCAATCTCTCTGGCGGAAAACATTCCTCTTCTCACCGCCTGGGCCAACGATACTGATTACACCAATACTTTCGGAGAGCAGCTCAAGAACCTGGTTGAGCATGGTGATGTTGTTATAGGACTGTCTGGAAGCGGCATGAGTCCGAATGTGATCAATGCATTTTATGTGGCGAACGATGCCGGTGCTGAATCCATACTCCTGTCGGGATTTGACGGCGGTACTGCAGTTAGAGTTGCCGGTGATTCAATTGTGGTTCCCTCATCTGATATGCAACAGATAGAAGACGTTCATATGATACTGACACATATTATTTTCAGATGCCTGAAAAGGGCAATAGAGGAAAGCTGATCACTCCGGTTCCCAGTTATCGAACTGGTCATCTCCTCCGGCAAGGATATCTTTAAGCGATCCCCGGAAAATGCTTACACCATCTTCGTTCCCTGCTGCTTCAGGAAATCTGCTCTTCCAGAGTTGCCAGGAACGCTGAATCTCACCGGACATGGTCTCTGACAGGTTTCCTGCGTCACGGGCCTGTTCAACAGTACTCTGGTTGTAGATAAGCATATCAGACGCCAGGACCCTTGCAAATCTGGCGGCCCTTTCATCTATGGCAGCAGAGGGAGAAGAAGCTTCATCTTTCGGTGGGTGAATAATGAACACCTCACGGCAGTTCTTACACCGTAATCTTCTGGATTTACCTGCAAGTTTTTCCTCTGCTATCTGGTATTTCTTAGCACAATTTGGACAGGTTACTATCATTTGAAATCTCCCCGTTCTAAAAAGGCGTTCAATCTTATCACCGCTTCAGCAATATCATCATCCGAGACAGCAAAAGAAAGTCTTATGTAGCCTTCATTACCGAATGCACTTCCAGGGATTGTTCCCAGTCCTCCATTCTCCAGAAGTGATATACAGAACTTCTCTGTGTTTATTTCCTTATCCGATAGTACTTTTGGAAAAACATAGAAGGCTCCCTCAGGTTTATCGAATGCAAGACCCTGTACATTCCCCAGTAGATCACAGACCATGTCACGCCTTCTACGGAAGGCGTTGTACATATCTATCCTCTCCTCTTCAGCTTCCCGCCTTACAACCACCAGGGCTGCATACTGTGATATAGAACAGGGATTGGAAGTGGTGTGTGCCTGGATCCTTCCTGCAATTCGTATCCAGTCCGGGTTGGCAATGGCAAATCCTATGCGCCAGCCTGTCATTGCATAACTCTTTGATACCCCTGTAATAAGTGCCACCTGGTCCTTAAGATCAGGGTCTGCTGTAAGAATGTGAGGAACCTGGCCGGTGCCGTAGTAAAGGTCCTCATATATGTCGTCCGAAATAACCCATATGCCTGTTTCCCGAATTGCCAGGGCGATATCTTTCATCATATCTGCAGTGTTCACAAGACCGGAAGGATTGCATGGGGAGTTGAATATCATCCCCTTCGCCCCCTCTTCCGCCGCCCTTCTCACATCGTCACCGGTTATCAGCATACCGTCACCGACAGGGTAAACGGAGATACCGCCAAGACGACGGATCATCTGAGGATAACTTACCCAGTAAGGCTTGGGCAGAAGCACTCTGTCGCCTGGTGAAACTACAGCCTCCAGCAAATTTGCTATGCTGTGCTTGGCACCACATGAGACCATGGCATTATCAACTTTGTAGTTCTGGCCGTGCACCTCACTCCATCGATCCGCAACAGCTTCTCTAAGCTCACTGATGCCCATGCTGGGTGTATAAAGGGTTTTCCCCTCTGCCATAGCTCTTGTGGCAGCTTCAATTGCAACGTCCGGCGTAGGGAAATCAGGCTGTCCAGCGGTAAGAGAGATCACATCTTTACCGGCAGCTTTCATAGCTGCAGCTCTGGCAGTATAGATCAGGGTAGCTGATCCTTCAAGAGACGAGGCATTCATAGCGTAGTGCATCAGTTCCTCCGGTAGTGATCTTTAAGAGCTTTTTTAACAGAAGCGGTGACAAGAGTGTCGAGGCTTCCTCCGAATTTTGCCACTTCTTTAACAACTGTTGAGGAGAGGTACATATTGTGCTCCGACGGCATCATGTAGATACCGGTAATTTCAGGTGCAAGTCGCCTGTTCATAAGCTGCATCTGAAATTCATACTCGAAATCAGAATTTGCTCTCAGACCTCTGATGAACAGTAAAAAACCCTGTTTGTGCATGTAGTCTATCAACAGCCCATCGAAAGAACACACGGTTATGGCTCCGGCAATACCCTTCTCCTTCACAGCACTTCCAACAAGGTTCACACGAGTTTCTGTATCAAAGACCATGGATTTTGAACTCCTGTCCACCACAGCAACCTCAAGCTCTTCAAATATCCCAGCAGCTCGTCTGATGATATCAAGGTGACCTTCTGTGACAGGATCAAATGTTCCAGGATAAATAACTTTCACTTTTTTACTTCCAATATGTGTATGAGGGTGTCTCCATACTTCCTCTGCTGCCAGCCCGTATCGAAGGTAACTCCAGGCCCTGACTCGGCAATAACAACACCACCATCCCTGACCAGCTCGTTCCATGGGTATCTCTGTATCCATGAATATATATCAGTATCACTGTAAGGGGGGTCCATAAACACTATATCCACATGAGGCAGCAATCTGGTCAGTGCTCCAGGAAGCTTTCCTTTAATTGTTGTGCATTGATACCCAGAGTTCTTCTCTTCAAAGAAACTGTTTATCCGGCTGAGATTAGATTGAGACTGGTCAAGAAACACTGCTTTTTCCGCTCCGCAACTTACGCACTCGATCCCGAAAGCACCGCTCCCGCAAAACAGATCCCAAACAACCGCCCCCGGCAACCGGGACGCTAGAACATTCATCAGAGCTTCTCTGACCTTTGACGATGTGGGTCTTACTCCCTTTAAATCAGGGCGGAGGATCTGGCCTCGCCAGATCCCCCGCCCTATTCTAAGCAATATCCGCCCTTAGTATGGTCGGATAATGTGTGGTGTCACAAAGATAACAAGTTCGCTTGTTTCTTCGTTAATGGCAGTGTAAGTGAACAGCCAGTCACCAAGGATCGGAATATGCCCCAGCAGGGGAACCTTCTTTTCCAGCTCTGTTGTTTTTGTTCTCATGATACCACCAATGACCGCAGTTGCACCGTCGTCGATCATCAGAGTGGTAAGAGCCTCCTGAGTAAGGAAAATAGGCTGCTCTGAAACTGTGGCTTCTCCTGAGAGATCGCTTACCACAGGGTTCAATTCCAGAGTCACATTGTTATCCGCATTGATGTGAGGGGTAACAGTGAGACTGATTCCCACATCATAGAGCTGAACGTATGTGTTGCCTTCAGCATCCTGTAGAGTAAGAGGGATCTGCTTTCCACTCATGACCATACCGGTCATGTTATCGCAGATGGCTATCCTCGGTTCAGAGAGGATGTGAGCCCTGTTCTCCTGCTCCAGGTAGCTGATGGTTGCATTGATATCCAGCAGATCAGTGATGTGACCGAACTGCACTGAACCGGTTGGGGAACCAACACCAAGGTTCGTCTCTATACCAGCGTGTGTGATAATGTCACTTCTGCCGAGATTACCCACACTCCAGTCAATACCGAACTCTCTTGACGCGCTGGCATCGATCTCAACCAGTTTGGCCTCGATCATCACCTGCGCTGTTGGACTGTCAAGAATCGGCAGGAGTCTGCCTATCTCGTTGAGCTTCCTTGGAATGTCAGAAACTATCAGTGAATTCGTCCTTGAATCAATAGATATCTGACCCCGCTCTGAAAGCACCGATTCAGCTGCTCTCTGAACATCCGCAGCCTGAGCGTACCTTATAACAAAGACTTCTGTAAGAAGATCCTGAAGGTTCTCACGCTCTGAATCACTGACCGCCATCTGGTTGATCTCGCTGTAGAAAGCTTCACGCCTCATTATGCGAATAGTGTTGTTTCCTGACATGGTAGCCATGAGATCCTGTGAATCCAGGATTGCCTGAAGGGCGTCACGCCATCCAAGGTTCCGAAGCCTTGCAGTAACTGTTCCGTTAAAATTATCAGGAATCATAATGTTCATTCCACTTACATCAGCTATGGAACGCATAACAGTCCTGATCTCAGCATCCACTACATCAATGGTTATCCTTCTTCCACCGGACCCGGCCCATTCAACCGGAAATCCATCATCCACAAACCTGTTTGGCTCTGAAACCTGAATCCCCTGGGTAATAGTAGCACCCGAGGATGTAGTACCAACGCTGTAGCCAACGGGGTTTGACAATGGTGGAACACTTCCACCGGCAACCTGCTGAACTTCCTGGGAAGATGAAGACCACGACGTGAACGGAGTTCCTGACGGGTCTGTACTTAGTGTAAGCACGAGTTTGTTGGTGTCCTGGAGAGTTGTAGTGTAGTTCATCAATTCACCGTTAACATCAACAATTACTCTTACAATTCCATCAGGTGGAGCCTTGTACTGGCTTGTTCGCACAGCGTTGACTCCTCCTCTGCTTACTGCAAAGTCAGTTGCCGGGAGAGCGTGAAGCGCATCTCCCATATCAATGACCACCCGCATCGGGTCAGTAAGTAAAAACTTTTCGTAGCTGATGGGACCATCGGCAACAATGGTCACCTGGGTACGGTCGCCGCTAGACTCGACCGAGATATCCGTTACCCGGTAAGCCATAACCGGCACAGCCAGTACCAGTAGTACCAAAGCGATCATACGCATTACAGACCACCTTCTTCATGGAGTCGCATGGAGAATATCGTTGGTATCATAGTGGTACCTCCGGGGCTATTCTCCTGACCCACAGTAACTTCCTGTACAATTATTACTTCATTACCTGTTATCTCTGCTATATGAGTGTTGTTAAGGAGCAGCGTTCCCTCTTTAAGAACGTAAGCAACCCCATTCGCATCCTCAACCATTGCCTGATCTCCACCCAGAGGATCAAGAGTAATTCCCACAAGGTGAAGTTCCTCTATTGTAAGATCCTCGATCGCACGCCTGAGATCTCTGCTGGCAAGAGGGAACTCGCTGAACGGATCAGGTCTGCTTGAAACTGATTCATAGATTCTGAAAACGCCGCCAAAAGAGGCGTCGGAAGTACCAATTCCAGAACCGTTTGAAGATCCTCCACCGGTCTGTCCGGCCATCCGGAATCTCAGCATCTGAACATCTGCGGATGGAAGCCTTGTTTCAACTGATCCCATCTCTGCCCATACGACCATTCCGCCGTTGGAGAGAGACCAGAAAGTACCGTTATCCAGCTGGCAGATCTTCTCAGGTATCCCTGCAAGACCTGCTGTGATAGGCTCCTGCCCGTGAAGGGTTGTTATACCCCTCTCCGTATAAAGAAGACCTTCACCGGTTATCAGTCCCAGATTACACTCCAACCAGCCGTCAGTGCTGCTCAGCATGTAAACCGATGATCCGTCATCGGCGTAAATATCACCATCCGACATGCAGATGGAGCCGGCATTCTCCGGAAGAGATGTCTCTGTAAGCAGACTCTCTGTCACATCAAATCTGCTTAATATTCCGTCCTCATTCATCCAGGCGAGAGTGTTCTCACCGTTGCAGAAACTTCCATTGCCACTGACAGTTCTTCCTGCGGATTCAACGATCTGTATCAGGTCGTTTCCTTCCTCACCTGATGTGCTGACAGAACCATCACTGAAAAGAACTGCTATCTCTTGACCGAGATGGGAAATACCAAGGGGCTCTTTTCCCTGGGGCAAGCTGACCTCTACTACCTGGTCACCTCTGAAAACGATCAGAGATACTGAAGTAAGAAGAGCAGCCCCATCCCCGGTGGCGGAGACAGCAAATGCAGGATCAGAATTAACAGGAATGTCAGTTTCAACTGCTGCCCACTCCCCGGTGGTTCCGTCCCACTTCATTACATAACCCTCTGCAGAAAGAATCCACAGATCCGAGCCATAGCCATCCATAGCTACTGGTTCTGAAGGCAGAACCACATCAAGCCATCCCATCACAGGAGGCTGTTCTGCAATTTCCACGCTAACCGTTCCAGAACCTGTACTCTGCTCTGCCTGTTCCTCACCGCACCCTGCTGCCAGCAGCAGGAAGAGGGAAACAGTCAGTGCAACCAATTTGAAATTCCTTGAATTTCTTTTTCTGTACATCTTTTTGTTCCTCCCTTCCAGGTTACGGCTGTATGTAGGCCGAGAAAGTGAATGTGGTTTCTATATTGTCAAATTTACCTTCTGCAGCTTTCAGCTGGTGGACCTGCAGATTGGTGATGGAACTCATCATAGGCTGCTGTGTCAACTGATCAAAGAAAACACCAAGCCTGTGAAACCTTCCGGTCATTGTAAGTTGCCAGTCATATACATTGATATTGACTTCTGTTCTTGGCTCCATGGGAACAAGAGAGACGATCTGCAGACCACTGGCACCGGCATAGTCGGTGAGCATCTGTAAAACATCTTCCTGGCTGTACTGCCTTGGAAGGAACCTGTCCAGTTCCTCTAGCTCCTGGGTGTACATCTCAATCCTCTGCCCCATCATGGCCAGATCATCTGAAGTCCGTGACTGAAGTCCTCTTAACTCCAGTTCCTTTGTTTCCAGTGTCTGTTCCCTCTCTGCGATCTCCAGATTAACCGGTGAAGCAAAGAAGTTGAAGTAACTGAAAATAAGTGCTCCAAGAAGGATGATCCCGATGATGAGCCTGAGAATGCGAGGATCTCGGATATCAAAAGCCAATGTCAGCCTCCCTTCCAGATTCCTGCTCTATGAATTCAACAGTTATCATCGGTTTACTCCCCCCCGCCGAAAGCGGACAGGTCTATAGGCCATACTGCAAGGGTGTCTCCTGGAGACAGGATAAATCCATCGTCAACAGTTTTATACACGTAGGTAGCTGCACCGTTATATGCAGTCAGACCTACAGTAGCAGTGCTGGGCATGGAGTATCCCGCCCCTGATTCCTCGCCGGGTACTGTTGGATAGAATTGAATATTCAAAAAGAATACTCCCGATGAATTTGTGTAAACTATCTGCGATTTGACAGTTGCACTGTCAGGGCTCGCAACAAGCTCCACTGCTATTCCCTCTGCGGGAATGGTCATGGCAGCATCGGTATAAATTGTGCCCGTTAAGTAACTCATGGTTTGTGAGGACCCGAACGGGTCACAACCCACAAGAGCCACAAGGGCACTAATTACAACCAGTGCCAGGATCGTCTTTTTCATGATACCCCCCATCAGATTCCGGCGTAATCGCTAACCAGCGGTTCGAGCGAACTCTGGTTTACGCCTATTTCAGTACTGAATTGATATCTGGTTTCTCCTCCACCAGCATCATAAATTGGTGCCACATTGTAGTTCTGTCCGTAATCTTCTATAGTGAACAGAAGATTCTCACCGTCAGGTCTGGTCTCCTCAATTCTGGTCTGGAAGGCTACGATATCTCCCCATGTTCTGGCAATCCCTGATACATGAAGGATGCCTTCGCCAAGAGATAGTTCAGTTAAGTAGATACTCTTACCGGCTTCCTCCGCAAATTCAACCTGCTGAGGATAGAGAGCCCGTACAAGGTATTCAAGTACATATACCGTGCTCTTCTGCTGAAGAGAGAGCTGGTCGATCGCGTATCGCTTACTGTTAAGCTGAGCCTCAAGAACATCAAGCTCCTGTTGTCTTGAAAGCTGTTCCTGCATGCTTGCGATCTCTGTATCCTTCTGGGCTATCTCGCTGTCAAGTTCATCTCTCAAGTTGGTGAGACCACTGTAATGAACGAAAAGGACAACAACTCCAACTACAATAAGCCCAAGAGGTGCCCAGCTGAGAACGGTGAGAATAGGAGATCCATCAGAGCTGGATTTCCTGGTTTTCTTTGCCTTCTCCTCCACCGGCAGTATATCGATGTTCAAGCTGCCCGGTTCGAGAGATTTAAGAGCAAGACCAACAGCCACAGCAATAACTGCTTCTGTGGAGTGTCTTGTGGATTCATCTGAGAGGAGTTCTCCTTCCAGCTGAATATCACCGAATACGTTGAAAGGCTCCACCGGCAGACCATGCTGTTCACTCAGGGTCTCTGCCAGACCAGCCATCAGTGAACATCCACCACTGATAAGCATCTTATCAATGCGGCTGCTTTCACCGGACGCCTGGAAACTTATGAAGCTTCTTCGTACACTGGTTGACAGCTCTTCCATCACACTGCTGACAGCGTTCTTCACTTCGGCTTCAGACACACCTTCTGGAAGCTCACCCCTGAGGATTCCTTCAGCAGTAGCTAAATCAACTCCAACAAGGGAACGTTGAATAGCTTCCACGAACCTGCCGCCTCCCATGGCGATATCTCTGTTGAAACTGGGAACACCACCCTTTGTAATAACAAGGTTAGTGTTGTCCGCTCCAACGTTGAGAATGGTTACACACTCATCATCTGATGGGTGGTAAGAGTTCTCATAGGCTCTCAGTAGAGCAAATTGTTCAAGATCAACAGATGCCGATTTGATACCTGCTCCTTGAACCAGGCTTCTGTGAAGATGGATTATCTCCTTCTTCGCAGCAACCAGCAGAACTTCCATCTGACCGGGAGCTGACTCTTCGTTCAGTATCTTGAAGTCGATACTGACCTCGTCAACACGGAATGGAATGTGCTGCTCGGCTTCCCAATGGATTGCCTGTCTGGCCTGAGCCTCAGTCATTTTTTCCATGGGAATTCTTCGGACGATAACGCTTCTTCCCGATACCGCCGAGTTAACCGTTTTTGTTTTGATGCCTGACTTGGTCAAGGCATCCTTGATAGACTCCACCAGGTGATCTCTATTGACCACCTCTCCGTCGACAACTGTATCATGAGGTAGTTCGACAATAGCGTACTTGTTAAGCTTGATTCCCTTTCCGGAACGAACAAGCTCAACCACTTTTACCGAATGACTACCAATGTCCAGACCGACAGATGACTTTCCTGACCCACCAAAGATCAGCATGTCTCCCCTCCCTGCAATCGACTCCGAAATACCATCAAACCACCTCCGGAATCCGCTAGTTCCAACTAAAATCAGAACCCCGTTCTTCTACTGTGCGATTACACTAGCAACATACAAGTCCGTCGTCAATACCCCAATTTCATAACTAATGAATTTCATATATCTCTTGACACAACTTGTGAAAAGTGTATCTTCGGTTCAGAGGAGGTGCAGGGAATGGTTAAGAATCAGAGAGTCAGCGGTCTGGTCAGCAGTATAACAGACATAGAGGAACAATCAGTTCCATCGGTAAGGCTCACCGTTCCAGTAAGACCTGATCAGGAAGAGATACTAACTCGCATAGTGAGAACAATTTCGACCAGCCGATCTAAGACCAACAAGCAACAGAGGATTACAAAAGCTTCGATAATAAGAGCTTACATCGATGCAATGGCTTCTGTATCTCTGAACTATGATGAGATACCTGATGAAAAGGAATTGGCCAGAAGACTCATCGAAGTTCTCTCAGGCAACCGTTAGAGAACCGTACCATCGGGAACCATTACACCCTTGGGAACCACAATAATTCCATCTCTTATGTAGATTCCATCTCCATCAAATGACTCCAGCCCTTTTTCGTTAACAAGCTTAACTTCATTCCCCAGTCTCACGTTTTTATCAAGTATTGTGTTCCTGATAACACAGTTTCTGCCAATACCAAGAGCGGGGTAGCTGCCGTCGACTGCACCTGAATCCTTTATATGTCCCCTCCAGAAATCTGTTCCCATGATAACACTGTTCGTAATTGATGTTTCTGAACCAATGTAGCTTCTGATGCCGACAATAGAATTCTCTATCTGTGCCCCGATGATATCAGAGGCTCCGCACACTACTGTGTTGTTCAGAGTGCAATTTCTTATTCTTGCCCCGGGGAGAGCTCGCGCCCTTGTATAAAGAGGAGTGAAGTTGGAGTACATATCAAAATCCGGTTCAGGCATGGCCATATCTATGTTCGCTTTGAAGAAACTGCTGATAGTACCAATATCGGACCAGTACCCGTTAAAAAGGTAAGATGCAACTTTGTATCGTTCTATTGCATCGGGAATGATCTCTTTCCCGAAGTCAGTCTTATCCCGGTCCTCATCCATGAGTATTCTGCGCAGAACCTCAGGTTTGAACAGGTAAATACCCATACTCCCAAGGTATGGTCTGGAGTCAGTTACTCCCTTTTGATCACTGGCAAGAGCTGATAGCTCTTTCAGGGAGGGCTTTTCCACAAATCCCTTGATAACTCCGTCAGTGTTTACCTGCATTATACCAAGGCCGGGAGCTTCCTCCATGGTTACCGGCTTAGTTGCTATGCTGATATCAGCGTTGGATGACTGAAACTCTTCTACGAATTTTGAGAAATCCATTCTGTAGAGCTGATCTCCGGACAATATGAGAACCATGTCAGGATGCTGAGAGAGGATATGAACCAGTCCCTGCCTCACAGCATCTGCGGTTCCCTGAAACCAGTCTGCGCTTTCAGGTGTCTGCTCAGCAGCTAGAATGGAAACAAATCCGTCAGAAAACCTGTCGAACCTGTAGGTCTGCCCCACATGCCTGTTTAGACTCTCGCTGTTGTACTGGGTAAGAACCAGGATCTTTTTGATACCGTTGTTAACACAGTTTGATACAGGAATATCAATAAGTCTGTACTTCCCGCCAATTGGTACAGCAGGTTTGCTTCTGTGAAGAGTCAGTGGATAGAGCCTTGTTCCTCTGCCACCTCCGAGGATCACGGAAACTATTGCCATAATACCCCTCCTGCTTATTGTTAACGAAAAAAACCATTACCGTAATTAGCAACATTTTCCGCCCCGGGTCAATGACCTGAAAAAAACAACTTCACAAGAACAATATAAATATTTACAACATCAAACCTTGACATTTCTTATTTCTATGTATATTTGCTTTAGAAAAATGGAGGTTTGTTATGAATATTGGTGATATTAGATGCCCATCATGCAGGAGGCCCATGGTTCCGGTGAAGCTTCACTGCCCGGTGTGTGATCTTTCAGTGGAGGGCAGTTTTGACATGGATGCCCTTGCGGGACTCTCCAGCGAGGACCAGGCTCTGGCAATTGCATTCATCAGGAACTTCGGCTCCATCAAAAAGCTTCAGGAGGTTTTAGGGGTCAGCTATCCCACAGCAAGAGCCCGACTGGAAAACCTTGTATCAAAACTGAACAGGGGGATGAATATGAACCCTCCCATGGACAGTACCATCAAAAGACTGGAGAATGGTGAAATAACCGTTTCCGAAGCACTGGAAGTACTCTGATATGCCTGCATTCTTTCTTCTTCTCAAGATACAGAGGGTTATCATTCCACTACCATGGTTCATGCTCTGGCTGGGCCTTCTGCCATTTGTTCCAGTGGCAATGATCGTAAGCCCGTTCTTCAGAAATAAAGAATATGGAAACATTCTTCAGAGCGCTCATCTTGCCTGGTGGATGATAGCAGCACTCCACGGTTTGAAGGTCGATGTAAAGAGCAGGAGCGGTGACAGAGTTTATCTGTCATTCGTATAGAGATTGAAAGGAAGATGAAATGAGTGATTCAAGGATGAAAATACTGGAAATGCTTTCCGAGGGTAAGATCACAGCTGATGAGGCTTCGTCTCTTCTGGAAAAGGTTTCAGCTGCGGAAAATGTTACCCCATCCCAGCCGGACGAGATGCCCGCAGGTAGCAGTGCTCCCAGATACCTGCGTGTTGTTGTGGACAGTGCAAATGGTGATAAAGTAAATGTTAAGGTTCCAATGAGCCTGCTAAAAACCGGCATCAAGCTTTCTGCTCTCATGCCAAAGGATGCTGCAGAGGCGGTTATGGATCAGGGGATAGATCTTTCTATGCTCAGAGATCTGCCCACAGATGAACTCATTGATGCACTCCGAGAACTCGAAGTAAATGTGGACAGTGCTGATGGAGACACTGTAAGAGTATTCACCGAGTAGGATTGAACAACCAAGTTTTGTAGATTAGCCCTCTGGACTGAAGAAAACTTGAACTCAGGGGGTTGAAAGATGAAAATTGCGCTGGCGGGTCAATCTGGTTGCGGAAGATCCACTTTGTACAAAGCACTGGCAGGTTCTTCCAGTGCGGATACTGCCAAGCCACTTACAGTGTGTGTTCCTGATGAACGCATTGACTTCCTGGTTGAGCACTGGAACCCTAAAAGCACTGTGTACGCTACTGTCACTTTCTTTGATGTACAGTCCCCGGCTTTCAATCCCAGGAATATGGGCAGGATAAAGGAATCAAATGCAGTTGCTTTAGTTCTGGATAACTATGCACTGGGAAACCTTGAGGAAGCCTTTCTCCAGAGTGAGTCTGAACTGATGATCTCAGATCTGGGTATCATGGAAAAACGGGTGGCACGCCTTACTAAAGAAAGCAAGGCAAAGCAGGCGGAAGCACAGCTTCTTCTAAGATGCATGGAATCAATAGAGAGGGAGATCCCACTCCGGTTGATCGAGCTTACAGAGCAGGAACTTGAAATTCTTTCTCCCTTCTCCCTGGCATCACTTAAGCCCCTTCTGGTGATATCCAACAGGTCCGGGAACGGGGTAAGCAGTGAAGAACAGATCGCGAAACTTGTCAGGAAGCATGGCGGTGCATTTCTGGGGATCGACAGCGGATTTGAACTGGAGCTGTGTGACCTGCCTGAAGAGGACCGTGGCGAATTTCTGGAATCCATGGGGTTCTCAGCATCCGGGAAAACAAGAGTTCTTTCTGAAGCATACTCACTTCTTGATCTGGTCAGTTTCATCACAATGGGCAAGGATGAGGTAAGAGCATGGCCGATCAGAAGAGGCAGCTCCGCCCTTGAAGCTGCAGGAATAATACACTCTGACCTGGCAAGAGGATTCATCCGTGCACAGGTGATACCCTGTGATCTTTTCAGGGAAATCCCGAACGAAGTGGAGTTAAGAAAAACAGGTTCCATAGGTCTGCAGGGTAAAGAATACACAGTTCTTGACGGAGATATTCTGGAGATCAAATTCTCCGTTTAGCCGCTTCTCTCATCCGGTGGATCACCGAACCAACCTCTGCTGAACCGATGAAGATCACGCAGAGCCAGTAAAGCCAGATCAGTGTAGCCATAATACTAATGAACGATCCGTATACGATTCCCCAGTCAGGGGCACTTACAGCCCACATGTAGAGACTTGTTCCCAGAGAGGTCATGATCATGGCAAGCAGAGCCATGAGAGCGGACATTCTCTTTGGCATAGCCTTGTTAGGCGCAGCCCAGTAAAGAAGAAAGAAAACAAGGAAGGTGAATGTAAGACTAAGTATCCGTGCCAGAAAACCACTTAAAGCTGGACCAACCACAGCCATTGATGTCAAGTAACTGCCGATCTGTGACCCTGCAGCAAACTTCGCGGCTATGGTGAACACCGCTGCAAATATGAAACAGAGCGCTACCAGTATTGCAAGAAGAAAATCGTACAGCTTACCCCATACTATATGTCTTCCAGGTGCTTCAAATACCTTATCCAGTGCAGTTCGTATTGTTCCAAACAATCTGCTGACCATCCAGAGAAGTGTAACGAATCCAATGATACTGATGGTGGGTCCACCGCCAAGAACCGCCTTTTCAAGATCGGCTACGATCGCCTCAGGTACAAATGGATTCAAACCGGTGAGCCAGTTCATGAATTCTTCCCTGAAGGAAAGATCTCCCATCACCGCCAGAGCACTGAACTGAAAGATCAGAACTGTCAGCGGGATCAGTGTTACAAGCACATTGAATGCTATTGCAGCAGCCCCGAAATAAACATTGTCCCTGCTCCAATCGACATAGAATCTGTGGAAAAATCTGCCTGCATTTCTTAGAGCGTTCCTGAACACAGAAAGAATCTTATTCCACGGTAACGCTCTTAGCAAGGTTCCTGGGCTTATCAACATCACATCCCCTTGACACAGCCACATAGTATGACAGGAGCTGGAGCGGGATCACTGAGAGAAGAGGTACCAGTATGTCTGCTACCGGCGGTATTTCGAGAACCCAGTCAGCTACTGTTCTTATCCCACTGTCACCCTCTGTGGCAATGGCAAGAACTCTCCCCTTTCGGGCTTTTACTTCATGGATATTGGATACTACTTTTTCGTAGGCGGCATCCTTCACTGCTATCACTGCCACAGGCATCATGTCATCTATCAGTGCAATAGGGCCATGCTTCATTTCAGCAGCAGGATATCCTTCAGCATGTATGTAACTGATCTCCTTCAGTTTCAGAGCCCCCTCAAGAGCAACTGGATAGTTAACACCACGACCAAGGTAAAGGAAATTACTTGCGTAGGTGAACTGTCTTGCGATCTTAATGATGGGATCACATCCCTGAAGAATAGTTTCCACCTTCTCCGGGATCTCCATGATACCACGGCAAAGCTCTATACCATCCTCGCGGGAGAGGTTTCCCTTTGCGCGACCAAAAGCCAGGGCTATCAAAGAAAGGATCATGGTCTGACCTGTAAAAGCCTTTGTTGATGCAACACCTATCTCCGGGCCTGCATGGATATAAACTCCACTGTCAGTTTCCCGGGCAATTGTTGAGCCAACCACATTAACGATACCGAGTGTTCTTATTCCGCGCTTCTTTGCCAGTCGAAGAGCAGCCAGGGTATCAGCGGTCTCACCGCTCTGACTGATAACAAACATCACTGTCCCATCCTCCAGGACGGGGTCCCTGTACCTGAACTCACTTGCGTATTCAACATCCACAGGTATCCTGGCAAGTTTCTCAATGATGTATTTACCGATCAATCCCGAGTGCCAGGAAGTTCCGCAGGCTGTAATGACAATTCTCTTAACACCCTGCATATCCTTATCTGTCATATTCAGGCCACCCAGGTGGGCAGTTCCATTCACCAGATCGATTCTTCCTCTGAATGCATTTCGCAGGGATTCCGGCTGTGAGTTTATCTCCTTGAGCATGTAATGGGGAAATCCGTCCTTCTCTATCTCTGCGAGATCCCAGTCCACATGCTGTATCCTGTGTCTGGTCATTCTGGGATCTGATGAGTTGGAGGAAATTCCGCTGCTTGTGATCTCAACTATCTCACCCTCTTCAAGGTAGATCACATTCCTTGTGTGAGCAACAATTGCAGCAACATCACTTGCAACTATGTTCTCTCCGTCCCCAATGCCAACAACCAGCGGACTGCCGTATCTGGCAGCAACAAGGGTGGAGGGTTGATCCGCGCTGAGCACCGCTATCCCGTAAGCTCCTCTCACTTGAACAAGAGCATCTTTAACTGCAGTGCATAACTCCTTGCCCTTACTCACCTCAAAGCCCACAAGTTTTGCCAGGACTTCCGTATCAGTTTCAGACTCAAATGTAATACCCTGAGAGATAAGCTTTTTTCTGAGAACTACATAGTTCTCAATAATACCGTTGTGAACCAGAGAGATCCTTCCGGAAGAATCCGTATGCGGATGGGCATTGATCTGAGTGGGCTCACCATGGGTTGCCCATCGGGTGTGAGCGATTCCAGTAGTTGAATCAGCAGCTCTGCCGGCATCCAGCTTTTCAAGATCTGCAACCCTTCCTATACACTTCCTGACAACCAGAGCATCATCAAGCTGCAGTGAATACCCTGCAGAGTCATACCCCCTGTATTCAAGTCTCTTAAGTCCTTCAAGAAGAACTTCCAGAGCCTTGCCGTTTCCAACGTATCCAACTATTCCACACATGCCAGTGCCTTTCTGAACAGGGCATAGTCGCTTTCGAGGATATCCCTGTTCTCGCCTCTGTTCTCTGCAATGAACCTTACCACCGGTTCTGTCCCGGATGGCCTTATGTGTACCCATCCTTCTCCCCGGTTCCACCAGAGACCGTCACTGGTGTCGTCAGGCTCACCCATACTGTCTCTCAGAAAAATGGCGATCTCTTTAAAATCGCCGGTAAACTCCACTTTCTTCTTCATATTTATGTACGCGGGAAAACTGTCCGCCCAGTCTGACAGAGACAATTCCGGATGCTCCCGAAGATAAGAAATGGTGTAAGCCATTCCAACAGCACTGTCCCGCCCCAGGTGACAATCCCTGTGAATAACTCCTCCGTTACCCTCTCCTCCGATATCTGCTCCCCGTATTTCCATCTCCTCGATAACATTTACTTCACCTACTGGACTTCTGTAAACAGAACACCCGTGTTTCTTTGCTGCATCCTCTGACAGTCTGGAAGTTGAGAGATTTACAACAGCAGGTCCCGGTGTGTGAGCAAGAACATGATCCAGAGCAAGCGCTACAGTGTATTCCTCTCCAATAAGTCTTCCCCTGTTATCAACGAGAGCCAGCCTGTCTCCGTCAGGATCGAAACCAAAACCTGCATCAGCACCCCGTTTAACTACTTCTTCTGCCAGTACGGACAAACTCTCCGTGTTCGGTTCCGCAACCCTGGGAAAGTCTCCTTCAGGGGTCATGTCCGGGAAGATCATTTCCCATTCAACATTCAGTGCATCCATCATGGCAGGAGCCAGCTGGGCTGCAGTTGCACCTGTAACATCAAGGATCACTTTCAGTTTCTTTCCTGTTCCATGCACAAGGGGTAATCCTGCAACAAGCTCCACATGGCGGGCTGTGCTGCCGGTCAATTCTTCTATCTCAGTACATTCGCGGTAGCCAACCCATTTTCTTTCAGAAGTCAATAGCTCTGTAAGCTTTGCTCTTGCTGCTGCTCTTAGAAAAACGCCATCTGAACCGATAAGCTTCAAGGCATTCCATTCGCCTGGATTATGACTGCTTGTCACAGCGATACCGCCACAGATCACGTTATTCATTGCCTCAAGCTGAACTGTTGGCGTGGTAACAATTCCAAGAAGAACCGGGGTACATCCCACACCCATTAATCCGGCACACACTGCAGCCTCCACAGCAGGGCCGCTCTTCCTGGTGTCTCTGCCCACAACCACTCTACCGGGCCCGACCAGCTCACCGAACGCTGCAGCAAAGCTGCATGCGTCCTGAACAGTGAAGCTCTCACCAAATATGCCCCTGATACCAGAGCCGCTGATTATGGGCTTTTTCATTGAAATTTCCCCTTTCGGGACCGGAGTCGCTGGAGCCGACGATCGGAGTCGAACCGATGACCTGCGCATTACGAGTGCGCTGCTCTACCAACTGAGCCACGTCGGCTCCGAGAAGTTCACAATTCTATATTACATTTCCTCATCGTCAACAGCAAAAAGCTGTACATTTAGAGAGAAAATATACTGGGAGTAACCAAGATCCGTTGCAACGGCAGGATATACCACGGTTTCGACCCCGTCCTTCCTGACACGGTCACTCTTCATATCCATCCAGCTGTGTCTGTATTCCAGCCTTGCAGAAAGGGGACCCCACAGGATAAGATCGGTTCCAACTGATGCCCCGAAACCAACGCTGGACCCCTCTGCTTCAACAAAGCTCCCGAAATCATCAGTTCCTGAATAGTCTCCGTTTACACCAACGATCCCCGGTCCTCCAAATACGCTGAATCCGTCCATGACCCCCAGTTGAGCACAGGGGAAAGCCCAGAAAAGCATGGAAGATATCTTACCATCCCAGCCGGAGGATGCCTCCTTGGTGAAATACTCTCCGCCAAGGTGAAACACCATTGGCCCGGGAGCGTCCAGAGAAGCAACTATTCCGTATGAAACACCGGGAGTCCGAAACCTCTGGTCATAGCTTTCCTCAACAGGGGAAAAACTTGACACAGATGTACCAACGCTTACACCAAGCCCGCCGGGAAGACTGGATACCACAGAAAGTATCAGGAAAAGATTAAACATTATTCTCTTTTATCCAGTTCAACAATCCGCCTGCCTCAAGGATAGCAAGCATTTCAACAGGAAGAGCAGGGAATGGAAATTCCCTTTCACCCACTCTTAGAATTCCAGCTGAGGGGTCAACGGTGACCTCATCACCAGGAGTGTAGAAGTCTACCGCATCAGGACTCTGCACAAGAAGAAGACCCTGATTGATAGAGCTCCTGTAAAATATCCTTGCGAAAGATCTGGCTATGATAGCCTGCACACCAAGGTACTTCAGTCCAAGAGTGGGCTGCTCACGACTGGAGCCGCAGCCAAAATTTGAACCTGCCATTATGATGTCACCAGCCTTGACCTTTTCTCTGAATCCGGGGTCAAGGTCTTCCAGAAGATGCTCAACTATCTCGGGACCGGTTCCACAGGTATAGGTATACTTCCCCGGGAACAGCAGATCTGTGTTGATGTCATTCTGACTGTAGTAATGAACGGCCATGCTAAACCTCCCTTGGGTCAGTTATCACACCAGTGATTGCCGTAGCGGCAGCTGTTTCCGGACTGCCAAGGTAGATGAATGCATCCTTCTCTCCCATTCGACCCTTGAAGTTTCTGTTTGCCGTGGACAGGCATACTTCTCCCGGTGCCAGCACACCCTGGTGAGCCCCCAGACAGGGACCGCAACCAGGAGGAAGAATAACTGCACCGGCTTTTACAAATTCCTCAATTATCCCCTGCTGGAGAGCCTTAACATATTCGTCACGGCTGGCTGCCCCCACAAGCATACGAACTGACGGCACAACTTTCCTTCCCTTCATCACCTCCAGGGCAGATTTAAGGTCTTCTACCCTGCCGTTGGTGCATGTTCCCAGGAAGACCTGATCAACTTTCGTTTCTGGGAGATCTGATACAGGGCATACATTATCAACGGTATGCGGACGAGCTACAACAGGTACTATCTCGCCAAGGTCGAAATTGTATACTTCACAGAATTCAGCGTCTATGTCACTCCATAAAGCAGCCTTGCACAGTGCATCAGAGAATAAAAAATCGCTGGTGATCCTGTCCGCGGGAAACACGGCGATCTTGGCCCCCATCTCAATACCCATGTTTGCAATGGTCATTCTCTCATGGATGAGAAGCCCGGAAACTGCACTCCCGTGGAACTCAACCGCCTTGTAGTTGGCCCCGTCAGATCCCAGTTTCCCAATTATCGTCATTATGAGGTCCTTTGCGGAAACACCACTTTGAAGAAATCCTTCAAGATTGATCTCGATGGTCTCCGGAACCTTAAACCAGGTTCTGCCTGTTATCCATAGACCGGCTGCTTCCGTCCTGTCAATACCGGTAGCAAAGGTATTAAAAGCACCGTAGGTGCAGGTATGGCTGTCACTGCCCACAACAATGCCTCCGGGAAGAGTAAGATGCTGCTCCGGAAGAACCTGATGACATATCCCGCTGCCAACGTCAAAAAATTTCTCTATCCCCTGTTCAGCCACGAACTTCCTCACCCTGGCATGTCCTGCTGCATTCTTGCTTGTTGCAGCCGGCGTCACATGATCAAGAACTATTGCGATCCTGTCAGGGTGTTTAACCTTCCCCTCAGGAAGAGTGCTCTCAAATTTTCCGATAATGGCTGAGCTGTTGTCATGGGTCAGTACCAGGTCCGGCTCAACAAATACGATCTCACCAGGTTCCACAACTTTACCAGCTGCGCGTCCAAGTAATTTCTGGGCAAAAGTCAGTCCCATTGATTTCCTTTCTGAGAGTAAAACCAGCGCTTTCACAATGGTTGTACTATGAACAATGAAGAAGGTTCCTTCAAGTGTGTAAAATAACAGTATTGCACACAGACGCATGAGGGGGTAATGTATACTTATCAAAAGCGAGAGGAGAACATGTGAGATCTGTCAGAGGAACTCATTTCATACAGGAGGAATACCCCGGGCTGCTGAAGGACGAGTCCTCTCTTTCCGGGGGAAACTGCCAGACGGCTGCCTGGCCTGAAAATGCAATGGAAGCGGCAGAGTACCTGAAAGAGTGTTTTGCCAATGGCGTTCCGGTGACAATTTCGGGAGCAAGAACGGGAATAGCCGGAGGCGCGGTTCCCATGGGTGGTGCGGTGCTGTCTACAGATCTTCTCAAAGGTATTCAACCTACTTCTGACATCCATACTATCAGAGTTGGCGCAGGAGAAACTCTTGACTCTGTTTACGATTACTGTACCAGAGAGAAATCGGGAATGTTCTATCCTCCAGACTCAACTGAGACCACAGCATCTGTTGGAGGCACAGTTGCCACTGACGCTTCAGGTGCCGGAAGTTACAGATACGGCTCAACAAGAAAATGGATAAACAGATTACAGATCATTCTTCCTTCCGGAACCTTGCTAACCGTAAAGCGGGGTGATTTCAATTTCCACAGAGGAAAATTCAGACACCCTCTGCTGGGGTTGATCACACTGCCTGAACTGAAAACACCACAGCCTGTTAAGAACGCTGCAGGGTTGCATATCTCCCCGGAAATGGACCTCATTGACCTATTCATTGGCAGTGAGGGTAAACTGGGGCTGATAGTTGAAGCTGACCTGATACTGAGCAGGAAACCCCACACTGTAGCATGCTTTGCAGTGTTCTGTAATGAGAAACAGTTCTGGGAACTTCGCAGTGATCTGATGAACGCAAACCTGCCCCTGAGAGAACTGGAAGCAATGATTCCGCCCTCTCTTTCCTTTCTCTCAGAAAACACCGGAAGACCGTTCCCGGAATATGAGGACTGGGTTCTATTCACATCTATTGATGTTGCATCTGAGGAGGATATT
The DNA here is from genome assembly GCA_023145375.1 of Candidatus Sabulitectum sp. Classification (GTDB taxonomy): domain Bacteria; phylum Fermentibacterota; class Fermentibacteria; order Fermentibacterales; family JCC-6; genus Sabulitectum. Next base: position 26,448 of record JAGLDY010000069.1, read on the forward strand.
GACATTGTTCTGGAAACCCTCGAAATGATCCTTGAGGAAAAAGGTATCTCAATTGACAACACCTGGGGTGGATTTGATGAAGCATCGATAAAACGGCTGAAGGAACTGAGACACCTTCTTCCTGAAACAGTTAACAGGATCATCTCCGGTCTCTCTTCCAGAAACCGCAGGATTCACAAGGTAAGTACCGATACAGCTGTGCCACCTGAACAACTTGAAGAATACTACAGAACTATGAAAAATATCCTGCGCAGCTCAGGGGTGGAGCATGTTGTTTTCGGACACTCAGGCCAGGGGCATCTTCATGCAAACCTCATCCCCAGTGATAATGATCAAATGGAAAAGGCAGAATTTGCCGTGGAACGAATCGCTGAAGAAGCTGTTAAACTGGGAGGAACTGTCAGCGCCGAGCATGGAACCGGCAAACTGAAAGCTTCTCTGTTGAGGTTCATGTATTCCCAAAAGGAACTTGATGGCATGAACCTACTTACAGAAAGCATTACAAGTTGTTGAAAATACCTTGTTTTGACTTCTCTGGCTGGTATATTCCATCGGTCTTCGGACAAGGGTGCTACAGGTCTCAAGCCGGAGGTTTCTGATAGGAACTGCACGAACCCTGAAGGAAACCGTTTCCGGAACACCTGTTCTGGAGAAGCAAAGCCGGTTTCTGGCCTGTGGCACCCCCTTTTCATCAGACAGCGACCAACCCACCATACTGAGATCACTCATCAGGCAGTTCAAGATGAAAAAAGCAAGCCATTTGAGCTGGGCGATCCGTCTCTCTGACGGCACTGAGCTCAAGAGTGACGGTGGAGAATCCGGCTCCGGCAACTGCATTCTTGAAGTAATGAGAAATTTGAGTGCTGAAAACTGTCTGATCCTTGTGGCTAGATGGTACGGAGGCAAACACCTGGGAGGTCTCCGGTTCCGTATCTACAGAAACAGCACAAAAGAGTTACTCTCTGAGTTTTCTTCCATTCTGAAGAAAGAGGGTCCCCATGGATAGACAGTTCTTTATCTCTCATTCAAGCGTGGACGCCCGCCTGGCGGAAGCCCTGGTGGAAGAGCTGGAGTCCAGTGGATATAAATGCTGGATAGCCTCCAGAGATGCTTCTGAAGGACCTGACTCAAAGAAGCCTGTAAACTCAGTCATCCTTGAATCTGCAGCGGTTCTACTGGTGTTCACGGAAAATACAGCGGATTCCAGCCGCATCAGAAGTGAACTCGACATTTCAGCTAATCAGAGGATTCCCATTATTCCACTGAAGTTCCGTGAAGCACCGATCTCGAAGAGTATCAGTTACTACACACACTCCCGGAAATGGATAGACTGCACAGTTCATCAGGCAAATACCAGGGAGATAATGAAAACCCTTTTTGCTCTGGCGAAAGAACCGCCACCCAGAGAACAGCCCGTCTCCTCCAGGGGGAAAAAGCGGAAGTGGATCCTTGCTTCAGTCCTTCTCTTTGTCACAGTGATAACCTCTCTGCTGTTGGCACTGAAAACGGTTAATACTGACCCCGCAGACCTGATCAATGTTGCGGTGGGAGGCAGAGATTCATGGGACTATGCCTCCAGTATCAATCCAGGAACGAACGGAGGTATGATTGTAACAGGAGCATGGGACTGGGGTTACTGGAGTGAGATATGGGTGACTCAATTTGACAACACCGGCAGACTGATCTTCAGCTGGTCCGATTCCATTTCAGGCGATTGTAAGCCGGTTTCAATACCGACATATCAGGGTGGCAGTATAACTGTCTACGCCAGCTTCTCTGAAGCTGATGAAAGAGGCTTTACGTTCAGAGCTGTTAATCTGACAGACCAGGGCAGCATTCTCTGGGAAACTGAGCAGAGAATAGACCACCCTGGAGGAGACCAGCCTTCAGTAGCTTCCCTCCACTGGCTTCCCGGGGGAAGGGCTGTAGCTTCATTCAGTCTGAGATCATCATCGGATAACTTGTACTCAGCTCATCTGGCAAAAATTGATGCGACAAACGGCTCAATGGAAGTGTTCACAATACCCGGCAACATAAGAACTGGTTGTACGGCAGTATCGGCTGTTTATGAACGGATCCTTCATGTGAGCGAAGGTGAAGGCAATGGCGGAGATGTTATCAGGGTACTGGACTGGGAAGGACGGCAGAACGACTTGATCCAACTTGATCCGGGGGTGGTAGTAAGTTGCGCTGAATACAGGAGAGATAACACTTTGATCCTCTCCGGCTTACCCGTTAACGGCTCTGGAACGGTGTGGACAGCCTGCTTCTCTGAAGATATGGAAATGATATGGGAAATAGCATTCAATGAGATAATCCTCAGCGAGCTGGCAGATATGACCATTCTACCTGATGGCTCCATTCTTCTGGCTGGCTCGATCGACTCCTCACAAACAGGTGAATCTGACGGAGTAGTTCTCCGCCTTGATAAAGAAGGCAAACTCCTTTGGAAGACAGTAATTGATGAAGAAGGAGACAATCACATTCTATCAGTTGCAACCCGGGAAGATAGAACTATCCTTCTAGCGGGCACAACAACAGCTTTCGGTGACAGAGATGCCTGGTTCATGGAGATGACCCGGGATGGGCAATACAGCAGCACTTGCGCCCTGGGGATAGAGTTGCTGACTGAAGGCTGGGAAGCTGGTTTCATAGAACACTCTTTGTGGAGTGTGGTGTTGAATGAAGAAAGCCCTCAGGTCTTAATAGAGGACGACTCTACAGGCAACTTTGCTCTGGTGAACTGTAATGCTCCCGTTGTTCTGAATGAACCTGTACCACTGGTTCCCGGCCTGTGCTTTTCCGCTGAAATATCAGTGCCGTCTGAAACAGGGGCAACAGAAAGCAACTGGATATCTATCGGTACTGCCGAACACGGTCTTTCAACAGCGCCTCAGGGGTCATCAGACTGTGAGCTACGATGGAACTACTCACCAGAACAGGAATTCTCAGCCACTTTTGGAAGATCAGCCTCATGTTCCCTCCTGACTGTTCAGGAATCCCAAATTATCACCAGATCGGAACCGCAACTGTTCTCAATAGAGAACTGCTCTGATTCCGTTCTCTTCCTGATCAATGATAGTCTGCTGTGGGCTCTACCGTCTGAAAACAATCCTGACTCTCTAAAATTCTTCATCAACGGCAGTTCACCGTCAGTTCCTCACATGGTGGACAACGTCAGGATATACTTGAGAAAATGGTGATCCGCAGGAATTACTGACTAGCCGGATATTTCTTTACAATAAGACAGGAGTTGCCTCCACCGAAACCGAATGAATTACTCATGGCGGCATTCAGCTCCATAGATTCAGCACCATCAGTTACATAGTCGAGGGGGCAGTCAGGGTCAGGTTCCCGGTAGTTGATCGTTGGCGGGATCCTGCCTGTTGATATACTCTTAACCATCGCTGCGAACTCAACCGCTCCGGCAGCTGCCATAAGATGGCCGATCATTGATTTATTCGAGCTTATCTTGAGTACAGAAGCATGCTCACCGAATACCTTCAACACCGCTGCGCTCTCACATTTATCATTCAGCACTGTAGATGTGCCATGAGCATTTATGTAACCGATCTCTTCCGGATTCAAACCGGCATCTTCAAGAGCCACAAGCATAACCCTGATCATACCACTGCTCTCCGGATCAGGGGCAGTAAGGTGGTAAGCATCAGCAGTATTGCCATAGCCAGCAAGCTCAGCGTATATCCTGGCTCCCCGCTGAACAGCATGCTCCAGATTCTCAAGAACAACGATACCGGCTCCCTCGCCCATGATAAACCCATCCCGGTCCCTGTCAAACGGCCTGGATGCATTTTCAGCAGACTCACTGGGAGTCATCGACCTGGTGGAACAGAAAGCTCCGTATGGAAGTGGAGAGATACAGGCTTCCGAACTGCCTGCAAGTATAAGATCAGCATCACCTCTCTGAATTATCCTGAAGGCGTCACCAATTGCATTTGACCCTGTAGAACAAGCTACCGATGGAGCAGAAAGAGGACCTTTAAAGCCGTACTTTATGGAGACCAGGGCAGCAGACATGTTAACAAGCATTCTTGACACAAGGAACGGGCTTAAACTGCGAGGGCCCTTCTCGGAAAGCTGTGAGAATCCTTCATCCAGAGCTTGAGCACCGCCTATCCCGGAGCCTATAACAACTCCAGCTCTATTTCCGTCAAAAGAGCTCAATCCTGAATCTTCCATTGCCATGGCTGATGCCGCCATGCTGAACTGCGTGAACCTGTCCATACGCCTGGCAGATTTGCTGTCGATCCAGTTCTCAGCCTGGAAATCCTTAACCTCTGCAGCCAGCTTGGACCGGTAGTCTGTTACATCAAAATGTGTTACTCTTGCAATGCCATTCTTACCCTGAAGCAACCCAGCAAAGAAATCCTCTATGCCTGTTCCAATGGGCGTAACTGCACCAAGACCTGTAACAACAACTCTGTGTTCATTCATGAATAGAAATTCCTTTTAGAAACGGTACTACAAAGAAGAACTCACAAATATTGTTCCTTAGATAATTAACTCTCGCCATTTTTGCAAGAAGAAGCAGTGGGAAAACCTAAGCTCCCCACTACTACTACATTTCAGGAACTATCTAAGCACCGTCAGGCTTCTCATGGAATTCAGACCCTCACCCTGGAACTTCAGGAAGTAAAGACCACTGGAAAAAGTAGAAGTTTCCAATGTGAGATCATGACTGCCCGCCTCCAGCAGTTCATCACACAGTGTTTCAACTACTCTTCCATGAATATCGTAAACAACAACTTCCGTAATTCCAGGTGCGGTAGTGGTAAAGCTGAGAGAAGCCTGATCCACACACGGGTTAGGGAAAACAGTTGCCTCCTGTGACGGAACGGCACCACCGCTCATACCTGTGCCATCATGCTCCCATAGGGTAACTGTGGCATCAGCAAAAGTCTGCAGGCCCTGATGTCTATCACCGCTGAATACAATGTACCAGTCGTCTGTATGAGGTGCATAGAACCATATCTCGCCTGCACTCTGCCCCTGGACAACCTCATAACAATCAAATTCCCCGCCAGCCTGGTAGAGGTCCCAGTTGGCTGAATCAACAATAAAGAAGTCCGCTGTACCATCTTCAAGGAGTTCAGCATATTCACTTCTGGGATTTGCGTAGTAGTCTCTTCCATTCATTATGTCAGCTGGAAGCTCGTAATCCACCTGGATGAGATACTTCGTCCAGGATCCCTCACTGAGCTCATTCATCTCCAGCTCCGGCATCAGACCGGAAGGGCTCCAGTCAAAGAAGTAATCCTGGTCAGCTACGCTGTTAACGATGACCTCTTCGAATCCCCCTCCCCCGAAACTGCCCAGAGAAGATGAAATGTTCAGGTAGAAATTCTGATTGTTGCCAAGGGTGAATGTGATCTGCCCATTGCGGTCAGTCTGCCCCCAGGTTCCCCTGTATATGGTACTTGTCTGCCACCCTTCACTGGCTATTTGAACACTGGCATTGTCAACAGGTACACCGGCTGAATCTGTAACGGTAACTGTGAAGGTACATGTCTGGGAGTAGAATGCAATGGCGTCCCAGGTAAATCCGTCATTACGCCAGCTCCAGATGCAGCTGCATTCCTTGGAACCGCCGTAATCTGCATCATAAGCGCAGTTCGGATTGTTGACAGTATCAACATACCATCCACCCCAGGTGCCATCCCACCAGATCTCGCACCACACATGATCCTCGTTGATGTCCATGGCGCAGACTGTGGGAATCAATGCGGTTCTGGCTGCTGCGCATAGAAGATCCTGCGTCTCTCCGCAGTTCCCGTTGTGTTCATGGGCAATGATATTGGGCTGAATAGGTCTGTTTCCGCTGGCTCCGTCCGCCAGAGTGGCACGTGTCCATTTACTGAGTATCTCAACAGCCTGCAGAGTATCGTAAAACGCCGGGGTGGTTGACCATCCCCAGCTCCTTGTCTGCTCGTCCCAGAATACCATTACATTCTCGTTAAGTACATCGTTCAGGATCGGGTAACCTGTATCATCCATGTCCCAGAGGTACTGTCGCCAGAATTCATCGTAAACGGTGGAATCGTTCTGGGGTTTCTCGTCGGAAACCTTAGGCATCACCACATAGTGATAGTAGATGTCCTTTGGTATCTCCACCCAGACAGTATCTGAACCAACAATAGTGTTGTACTCTGTGGTACTGTAGTAGTCCGTACCGGGATAGTCATTCACATTCACATAACTCAGGAATG
>JAGLDY010000007.1 GCA_023145375.1 Candidatus Sabulitectum sp.
CACCAGGGGCTTTTTTGCGTTGAAAAACAACTTGAGGCCATTGGGCCACATCAGGGAGTGGTAAATGCAACTGATCTAAAGGAATTGTCTCCATCCTGAAAATGAGTTAGATTGAAATAAGTTTAACAAATACTAAGGAGAAGCAGGAAATGCTAATGAATTTTATCTTGATTGGAGTGGTGTTCAGCACGGCATTTGCGTCAACGGTAGAGATTGGCACAATGAGCCAGGGGCAGAATTCTCCATTCGATTGTTGAGGAGCAGTTCAACACTGCCAGGTGTCTGAGATACCTGTTTACCCCAGGTGGAAGTGGGAGTTCAACGGGATACTTTTTCGAATGGGTTCCATACATGGTACTTGAGGGCATGGAAGCCCTTGATCAAAGCACATTTGGAGCTGTTAAGGTAATTCTGGGCGGTATCGATCACTGATTCGTTGAGTATTTATAGAAAGGGTCCCATGTCTGAACTGAAAACAGTGAGAATATTTGAAAAGAGATATGAGGCTGAGATGGCGGGTGAGCTTCTTCGGGAGCAGGGAATAGAATCAATGATCTCAGCAGATGACTGCGGAGGTCAGCTCATGGGTCTAACCTCTCTGCGAAAAGTTGGGGTGAAGCTTATGGTCAGTCAGGATGATATGGCAAAAGCCATGGAAGTGCTTCTGGTGCTGGACCATGACTGACGGGATTGGTTTACATCTCTGCTGCAGATATCAGTTGAAAGCAAAGTTCATTCGATGTCCGTATCAGAATTTGTCAGAACGAACAAATCCACTGCTTCAGGGTATATGGAAAGAACAATTTACAGAAAGGCGAATATGAAATTAATGATTTTTCTATTAATTATTTCTTTTTCTTTTGCTTACGCTGAGGATTCAATTCAAGCGGCTGGTTCAGATTCCCTGACTCTTGCAGATGCTATCATAGCCCAGGCAATTTCATATCTTGGGGTCCCCTATGTATACGGTGGAATTGATGAGAATGGTTTTGACTGCAGTGGACTTGCATACAGGGTTTTTAATGACAATGGCATAAGCCTGCCGCGAACGGTTACTGCAGCGGGCGAGCTTGGTGTTTTTGTCAGTCGTGACAGCCTTCTGCCTGGTGATCTGCTGATCTTTCACAATCCCACACACACAGGGATCTACATCGGCGATGGTGAATTTATTCATTGCTCTTCCTGGCAGGACAGAGGTGTGGTTATAACGGAAATAACCCAGTCCAACTATGCAAGAAGATACTATTCTGCAAGACGAATTCTACCCTGATAACACTTGACTATGGAAATCATTATTGTCTGTACCTGAGAGGTCAGTATTACTCATACGAAATGGAGCAAGATGGCAGATACAGCCCAGGAGTACAGATTGCTGTTACCGGTATTGGTAAGCCGTGGAAATTCAATGATTGACAGAAATGTTGTTCTTGCAGTGTTGTGGCTTGCGTCAGTAATGCTGCTGGGCATACCACTGTGGATACTTTTGTCAATGGATCTGCCTTTGGGGTTGGGGCTTGGAATATTTATAGGTATGCAGCTCGCCGGGCTTCCTTTCTATATACCTCTTATTCTCTGCCACAAAAACAACGGTTTTCGTGCAACCTCTGACGGTGACAGTTTTTCATGGGCCATTTTCAGAAGAAAGACAATTTCATGGAGTACAGTTACACAAGCTTCTGTTACAGGTAGAAGGCAGGAGAGTGAAGGGAATTCTTCAGTCAGCTTTCTTCTACTGGTTGAAGGCATGAAGAAACCGGTTAAGCTCCATTTTGAAGAGAGATCCGGGAAACGGTTCGAGCATGAGTTGAAAGAGAGAGCTCTTCTTTCATAGCTGCCGTTCCTAGACCTCAGGATTTGATCTTTGCAGGTGGGTTTCAACTAATATCATAGATACGAGGGCGATATTATGAGGTATGTGGTCTTGTTTGTCTTAATGCTCACAGTCGCTATGTCTTTTGCTGACTGCACCGTATACAGCACTGATTTTACTGAAAAGCCTGAGGGCTGGTATAATGACCTCTGGACTTTCAGCGACGCTGGCGCGAAAGCATATTTTGATGCAAACCCGGGAGAGTGGATGGAATTCGATATGATTTCTTTCGCGCCCCCTGCACCGGTCCGCTATTTTGTACCTGACGGAGCAGACTCGGTTAGCATTGAGGTGGATCACAGTGTTCACGGATCTGCCGGAGAAGGGTATGCTTATGCGAGGTTTTACGTTGAAACCCCCTCTGCAGGTTCAACCCTGATCTACGAACAAGTAGCTTACTGGTATGATAGTTTTTCGGATGATGATGCTATTGTTTATACAATAATTGATCCACCGAATGGGACTTATCTGGGATTCCATTTCCACGCGGAAGCTGCGGCTGACCCCAGTACTGGATCCGGCAAGATCGATTGGGAGCTCTATCATATGGAGGTGACAGCATACGGTTCTTCAATGAGCATGGAAGTGAATACCTGGGCGGGGATCAAGAGTAGTCTCTTTTAAATACATTGTGATTTAGCGTCTGCTGTGGGTCGAGGTCTGGCTAAATATCTAATTCGCAGAGGAGGTAGTTGAATCTCTTCCTCTTCTCAGCAGTGTTTGAACAGTGCGCATGGCTGGATCGCCTGCAGTTATGAACGCTGTAGCAGGAGCAGCAATTCCGGGATAAAACGCTTCCACCACTATCTGCCCCAGAGCGGGAAGCGAGCAGGTTTCTGCATGATGCAGTATGGACCATAGTTCTTCCGGGTGAACGACAATATTTCTTCTCTCGTCCTGATCAGCAAAGAATAGAAGGAAGTTTTCATAGTAGAGATATTCATCACCGGCAGTAACGGTAAAACTGGTTTCTGCTCTGTTCACTCTTTCCCACAGCTTCTGCATAGTGAAGTTCCAGATAACTATATCCATATCTGTTCCCATGGGCTCGCATCCATCTGTAAAGATCTCGATTCCAGTGGTACGATCCCTGGGGGCGTCAGGTTCTTCGGATTCCATACCGATCTCCCGAAAAAACAGATATCCCTGGTTGAATGTGGCAGATGCATCAGACACTGCATGGGGTACTCCTGCTGTAAGTATCAGTATTGCAAGCCACATTGCTGTTACTCCTTAATCTTCTGCAAGAACTATGATGTAATCTTTGCTGCAGAATTGAATGAGATCACTTTTTCCAGGGTTCACAACTATGCCGTATTGATACCCGGGGTTGCTTCGCAGAGAGTTGATCCTGTATCCGATGGCAACTTCGTTAAGGTCAGCTGCGCTCTTCACCACTGTATAAAAATTAACCGGTTCTGCAGTGGTGATGTATCGCTCTACAGGCTTCAGGTAGATCTCGGAACCCTCCGGGTCGAAAAGATCCTTGAATATTGCACTGAGGTCTTTGTTTTCTGATATTTGTGTGAGCAGCAGACTTAAGAGCTGGTCGCTTACAATATAGTCGTCAGCACCTGTGATCTCCGCAAGATTCCTGTTTCTCACATCTCTCATCTCACTTACCAGAGAAAAATGTCTGCCGAGTTTGTCTGCGATGTCTCTTATGTGCAGAAGGGTCATAAGGGTGGAAGAATCAGCAGACTGTACATCCAGATCATCAGAATAGCTTAGAAGTATAATGTGGTCGTACTGCTCAAGGGAGAGGCTTTCCAGCATGCTTCGGTCTGTGGTATTTCCCGGAGTGAATTGAACATCAAGATCTTCGATCTTTTCCGGCAGCTCTGGACGGCAAAGAGTGTTGTCCGCAACCAGCGTCAGGGTCGAGCCGGAACTCAGGTAGTTTGACAGTTCCCTGATAACTATGGGAGCCCTCCAGTTCCAGCCCATTATGATGATCTTTCTGGGGAAACTCTGTTCGTTTACATTATGAGAGATGGCTTCACCCCTGATATCCGGAGGACCGCTCTCTGAAGCAACAACAGTGTCGTCATCCTCGGATACTGCAATGATCAAGTCTGTCTGGGATATTACAGTATTCATAGGTGGGTTCAAAACAACCTTTTTACCTTTGATCTGCAGTCCAATAACGCTGCTGGTTTCGTAAGCCAGCAGTGCTTCTGCAAATGTTTTCCCGGTTAGTGAGGGCTCCTTCTGGAAGTAGATCTCGTCTCCATCGTAGTCAAGAAGTTCCTGGTATACCAGAGAGAGGCCTGATTGAAGACAGGTCTGTGCTGCCATTCTTGCTATGATATCGCCGGCCAGGATAATTTCTGCTTGATCACCGCCGACTATCCTGGCAGCCTGAATGCTATCGGGATTGTTGATAAGGGCAACTATATGGACTGGATTCTCTCTTTCAGAGGGCCTGCTGTTTATGGCCAGCATGATCTTGATCACTTCCGGGTCCGGATTTTCTGTGTCCGGGGAGAGGATGATTATGGATTTTGAAGTGTGTAGACTCATTTTCTCAAGATCACCGGGTTCAACAGGTCTTCCTGTTCGACAGACAACTCTTGTGTTTCTCATATTCGGAACTTTTTCTCTGATCTCTTCTTCCATATCTACTTTATCTCTGTTCGCCATAACTGTGACACATGGGTTATTCTGGTTCTCATTTGCTATGGACAGCTCGGAAACAATAGTGAAAACCTGTTCTGACCAACCCAGAATCACGGTGTGTCCTGTCTCTACAATTCTTGATCTTCCTTTTCTTAAAGAGTCCAGTTTGGCATCAAGTCCTGTGGTTAGAATACCGATGAGAGCGCTGAAGATGAATATCCCGCTGAAGGTGACAATGAGCATGCTGAACAGGAATCCAGCCCCACCTGCGTCTCCTCCGATGGTCCCGGGATCCATTGTTCTCATCAGGCTCATCCAGAGTAGTTTTGGGAATCCTTCATTCTCGGGAGCAGTTCCCGTGACCATGATGATGATGGAGAATAGCAATATGAGTATTGCAGACAGTACGCCCAGCCAGATTATGAGACCTGCTGTTCCACGGGACATCATGGTGTCAAATGCATATCTGAATTTGTCTTTGCTGCTGAATCCAATGCTCATGCTGATCTCCCGTGGTGTGTTGTATGGTGTGTTACTGAATGGTAGAAATTAACTGTTTAGCAGGGAAGAAGCAATTTCCTCTTTTCTGCATAGATCAAGGAATTTTTCCATATCCGATCTTGAGAGAATGCTTTTTAGAATCGATTCTGATTTTATGCTCAATAGTTTCACTTCGAGTAGATCCACAGCATTTTTTAATGCAGGAGCTATCTCTTCTGACCGGTCTTCGCGCTCCAGGGCAGTCAACAGATTCCCATACATGTAGACAATTCCATCAGGTGGTGCTTTGTCTGACAGGGCAGCAGATCTCTTTATCATAGCGACTGCCTTTGTTAGTTCTTCCTGACTGCTGCCTGTGCGGTGTAGCAGTACTCCCTCGAGATGCAGTAGCCAGTTCTGTAACAAAGGCCCCAGGTCTCTATTTTTAACGGCGCTGAGAATATCACTGCAGGTTCGATAGTCTTTCAATTCAAGAAGTGCTTTTACCCTGTTAAGCTCGGAATCACATTCCATTTCTGTGCAGTTCATCTCAGCGAAGATCAGAGAAGCATTGAGGAAGAAACTACATGCCTGGTTGTTCCGGCCGGTCACCATGGACAGCATTCCCAGCCCGAATTGACCGTAAGCCATACCTATCCGATTATCAATCTTGCTGTTCAGTTCAATGTACATCTGAAAATATCTCTCTGCCAGATCCAGCATATTCAGCTGCGTGTAGGTCTCTGCAAGATTGTAGTAGCCGATTGCCAGTCCCAGTTGATCTCCCAGACGATTGTTCAGTTTGATCACCTGCTTGAGGCAGTCAAGCATGGAGTTGTAATCTCCGCTGTATGTATAGAGGTTGTGCATGTTATTCAGAATGAGGGCTTCGCCTATCTGGTCGTTTTCCTTTACGCAGATCTTCAATCCTTTTTGGTATTGCTCAAGAGCCTTTTCAGGAGAGCCTGTTTCGTTCTCAAGATCAGCAAGTCTGGCGAAGTACATACCCTCAAGAGCTTTATCGATACCTGTAACAGAGCAATTAAACAATTTATTTGCCAGCTTCAACTGCTCCGTTGCATTCTTATGTTTACTCTGTTGTCTGTAGATGAAAGATGTTTCAAGATGAGCCCCAATCATATTGTTTACAAGAATTCCAGTTTGAGCTCCGGCTGAATTGCCTGTTGAAACAGCCAGCATAAAGTATTTTGCTGCATCAGGGTACATACTTCTCCGCTGGTAATTTTTGCCTAGACTGTAGTAGATGGCACACATGTCTTCGGGATCTTCTGTGAGAGAGAGGGCAGTCTTCAAATGCTCCTCTGCAGGTTCAGTCTTTCCAGTCAAGGATAGCAGGTCGCCTAAGTTGATATGAGCCTGGAGGAAACCAACTTGATCTGAGGCATCAGAGACTTTACTCAGGTACTCCTGGTACCAGTGTATGGATTCACTGTGCAACCCCATAGAGAAGGTTTCATTTGCAGCCCTCCTTGAATATTCCACCGCTTTCATTCTGCTTTTGCTGTTACAGAAGTGGTAGGCAATAGCTTCCAGTAACAGGTGTTCGTTCACTTCCCAGTTCTTTTCCATGAACACCGCTGTCTTTTCGTGGAGTATCATCCGGAAAGAGGGGGATATCTTTGATATCAGTAAACTCCTCATTACACCGTATGAGAAGGTGAAAAAGGTTCCATTGTCTTTTATGAGTCCCATTTCAACAAAACGGTCCAGGATTTCTGCCAGGTCGAATTCATCCATGGATGTGAGTTCTCTTAACAGAGGTAGATCAAGATACTTTCCAACCAGGGCTGCTCTTTTCAGAACTTTCATCTCTTCAGGACTGCATTTGCCCAGCATTATTTCAATTACAGAACAGATATCATCAGGCAGTTTATCCTCTTCAGGTTCTTCCCAAAGGCATGTGGCACCTTTGCCCAGACTGAGATAGCCCATTTCCAGAGACCAGCTTATCAGTTTTCTCAAGAACAGTGCATTACCACCACTCTGTCTCATCATGTAGTCCTGTACTTCATCAGGGATCTCAGGGGTTTTTATGGCGAAGAAGACCATTGTTCTGACATCTGCCGGCTCAAGAGGCTGAAGGTGGATACTCTTCAGCGGAACACTGGCCCATATTGGCTCAAGAAGCTTTAAAGTGGTTGATATCCGACTCATTCCGATGTAGAGAATATTTGCCTTTGGCACAGAGGATATCGCTTCAGCAACAAACTGAATACACTTTCGGGAAGCCCACTGCAGATTATCAAGAACCACAACAAAGGGAGTTATTCTGGAAACCTCCCTGAGAATGGTTCCCAGATCATTGCGGTTCCTGGCCTTCTTCTCATCAGAAGCTGCAGAAAAAGAACTTTTAGTTTCTATTAGATTAAATTCACTAAATTGCTTTCTTGTTGATTGCTCAACCGGTCCTATTGCACTTTTTACATCAAGCATCTGATCCTCTGTAAGTCCGTTCAGAGCTTTTCTCACTATGCTGATAACAAGATAGCTTTCCTCCTGAAAGACCGGATGTACTTTCGTTGTGAATACAGGCATGTTCTTGAATTGACAGTAGTTCAGTAGTTCCTCAACAAGCTTCGTTTTTCCGGTACCCTGGAATCCAGTGAGAATGCAGAATTCCGCAGAACCGGCAATTGCATTGTCCACCAGTTTTCTAAGTTGCAGGAGTTCATCCCTTCTTCCAACCATGTGGGAGAATTCCGGTTCAATATCTTTTACATTAATGAGTTCCTCTGCAAGAACAAAGCGTCCTCTTCCTGTATCCTTGGCATGATAGAGAGCCTGATCTGCCATTGAGATCAGATCAGATATTTCCTGATCATCTAACTTACTCTGTGCTATTCCCATGGAAACGCTGACCTTCATTCCCCCAGGAAACTCTTTCTTCCGGAACTCGAAGAGAAGTCGTTGAGCCAGATCCAGAGCATTGTCTCCACTTGTATCCGGCAGGACTACAATGAACTCATCTCCGCCAAACCGCAGAGCGTAATCCTCACTTTTCAGGTTTACCTTAACAGTCTGCCCCACATGCGCAAGAATTTCATCACCGGCCAGGTGACCATAAATGTCGTTGACAAGTTTGAAATGATCTATGTCTATCATCACTAGAGACCATGGATGCTCTCTTGATGAAAACCGGTCATTGAGGTATGGCAGTATAGACCTGTCATTCAATCCAGTGAGTGGATCGATGCCTGAGCCATTCGTTTTCGTGTTCATGGACAAATTGATCGCCAATACAAATGTACAGTCATCCTACCTCCTATGGTGCGAGATAATTACATACAACATTTGTAGCATATTTCTTTCCAATCAAATACAGTAAGATAGTATGATTAATCAGCAATAATACGGTAAGATTCCATCAACACTCTGTGTAGATATACAGTATCAGGAATGCGCCTCTAGCTACTCGCCTGCGAAATCAAGCCATTCACCTGTATCCATCAGGTCTGACTGACATATGCTCAGGCTGAGTGTGAATACCACGGTAAGGATGCTGATAAACCTGTTGTAACAGCATTGAAAATTGTCTGTTGCGCTTCTCCTAAATCCCCTTTATACTACACACAGCGCGTAGCAGGATAAGTTTCACGAAATGAGAGGATGCAATGATGAAAAGCTTTCTTTGGTCTTTATTCATTCTGAGTTTATCTGTTCTAGCTGACCCACCTGATTATCAGTCACCGTTCAGGGTCAGTTCCAATGGTGCACCCATCGAGCTGGGTCTTGGTCACGCAAACCCCCTGGTTACTGACTGGAACGGAGATGGCCTGAAGGATCTAATTGTCGGCCAGTACACTGGCGGTAAACTCCGGTACTACCAGAATGATGATTCCAATGACTCTCCTGCATTCGGGGATTTTGTCTACATGCAGGCGGACGGCAGTGATATTTCACTGTCTTCCGGTTGATGCACCGGCGCTACAAATCCACAGGCTGTGGATTTCAACAACGATGGACTTACAGATCTGATCGTCGGAGAAAGCGACGGATATGTCAATTTCTTCAGACGCCTTGGTAATGGAACCCTCACCAGTGAAGGCAGAATACAGGCGGGTGGCGCTGACCTTGATGTGGGAGGCAACTCTGCTCCTTTTGTTTATGACTGGAACAACGATGGTCTTCTGGATCTTATTGTTGGGCGGCAATTCACACCAGGTGGAAGCCTTCGCCTTTATTTGAATCAGGGAACAGCCGAGAATCCGGCATTTGCAAGCTACTCTGCAGTGATGAAAGGCTCAACACCGGTTGCTTATCCAAGAAGCATTCCTCACATGGAAGATATGAACGGGGATGGTCTCCTGGATCTCCTTGTAGGCGAGGACAATGGTCACACCTACTATCTTGAGAATTCGGGCTCAACCGGTGCTCCGGTATTCACTACCAGTGCAGCTATTACCGTTAACGGCAGTCCATATGCCTGGCCATCCGGACAGACAGATTGCACAGTTTATGTTAATGACTGGAACGAGGACGGTGTTCTTGATATCATTCAGGGCAACTATGTAAAGAATGTATGGGTGTTCCTTGGGAACAACGTGTCAGTGGAGGATCTCTGCTCACAGGTTTTCAGCAATGGGACTTCTGTCTCGTTGTTTTCCAACCCGGTGCAGGGTTATTTAAGATATTCTGTTGCAACTGAGCAGCCCGCACCTGTTTCCGTTAGCTTGCTGGGTATGGATGGAAGGATCGTGAAGAAGTGGGACCTGGGAACACTCCATGGCGGTTCGGATCATGTTCATACAGTCTCAGATCTACCCAATGGTGTTTATGCAATGGTTGTTTCTGTGAATGGAGAGATATCCAGCCGTCAGGTTGCTGTTGTAAGATAGACCCGAACGTGATCTAAAGTGGGGGCGGTGGCTCCATCCGCCCCTTGATCCCTCTTCATGGAACCATGTAAACACTGGTATGTTACCTTTGTTATATCAAAATGAGAATACACTCTTTGCACAAATGACAGGGGTCACTGTTTGAAATATCTGCAGTACAAAAGACCGTCCACATACTTGATCGTTCTGTCATTTGTCATTCTCGGCCTGGGTTTTGTTATGGCTTTCTATGTACACAATACCGTAGAGAACCTGAAGTTTGATGCTAAGATTATAAATGAGACAGGTATTATCAGAGGGTCTATTCAGCGTGCGACAAAGCTGGTCCTTTCAAATTCCCAGAACTTATCCAATGAGACAATTTGGGAGATCAACAGTCTTTTTGATCACTTCATTGCGGAAAATGACCGCAGCAGACATCCCGGTGTGGAAGAAACCGTTTTCCTGGGTTTACTGGATCTGAGAGAAAAGTGGTTCTCCCTTGAGGGTCTATTGATCGAATACCGGGTGAATCCATCGGAGCAGGTCAGAAGCGGGATCTTGCTGGAAAGTGAGCATTGCTGGGAGGCAGCGGACTCAGTAGTTCTTGCCGCCCAGTATACCACTGAAGGTAAGGTCGGGAATTTTACAGTGTTTTACAGAATACTTGCCATTAATGCCATAACTGCGATTCTTGTAATACTGTATGTGATAGTGTATGTCAGGAAGAAACTGGAGTATGAGTCATCACATGACGCCCTGACGGGCTTATTCAACAGAAGGTCTTATGAGAAAATGATCCAATCTGAGATCGCCCGATGTACAAGGTACAGCTCAAAGCTGTCCCTGATCGTGTTTGATGTGGACAAATTCAAGCTTATCAATGACCATAATGGTCATGGAGCAGGCGACAGGGTTCTGGCTGATATTGCAGAAGCAGTTAAGGATTCTATACGGGTAACGGATGTGGTTTTCAGAGTTGGCGGTGATGAATTCGCAGTGATCAGTCCTGAAACTGATGCTGATGGAGCGTTCCAGCTTGCGGAAAAGATCCGGAAAAGAATTGAGCAGCATTCTTTTGCAACTGGTAATACCGAGACCGTAAGTCTTGGAATTGCAGAATTCAAAAAAGGTATTACAAAGAAAGTGCTGTACAGGCATGCAGATACTGCCCTGTATATCGCTAAGAGCAATGGAAGAAATCGCTCAGAAACCTGGGTTAAATAAAGGCGGAGAAACCGCTATTGCACCTGTAATTCATACATGAATGGCAGGTACTACTTCTTTTTTTCTTTCAACTTTTTCCAGGAATCCCGCAGGGTGATGGTGCGGTTGAAGATCATTCTCTCAGAGGTTGATTCCGGGTCTATACTAAAATAACCCTTCCTTTCAAACTGACAGACAAAGCCGGGTTTGTTCTTGCCCATGTGATCTTCCACCATGCAGTTAGTCACAACGGCGAGAGAGTCTGGATTCAGCGAAGATGTGAATTCCTCTCCTTCTTCAGTATCCAAGGGGTTCCCTTTGTTGAAAAGCCTGTCGTACAGTCTTACTTCAACAGGAAAACTGTTTGCAGCTGATACCCAGTGAAGAGTGCCTCTTACCCTTCTGCCGTCAGGAGCATTTCCACCTTTTGTCTCCGGGTCATATGTACACTTGATCTCTGTGATGTTTCCATCTTCATCTTTGATGATCCCAGTGCAGGTTACCAGGTATGCATATCGCAGTCTTACTTCTCTGCCCGGTCCCATTCTGAAGAACTTTTTAGGTGGATCCTCCATGAAGTCATCCCGCTCAATGTAAAGCTCTCTGGTGAAAGGTGTGGGGCGGGTTCCTGCGGATTCATCTTCAGGATTTACTACATAGTCAAAGTGTTCAGTTCTGTCTTCAGGATAATTCTCTATAACGAGCTTTACAGGGTTAAGAATAGACATGACCCTTGGTGCGGTCTTATTCAGTTCTTCCCTGATGCAGTGTTCAAACAGGGCAATGTCCACAGTGCTGTTACGTTTGGCCAGCCCAATGATCGAACAGAAATTTCTGATGGATGAAGCGGGAATACCCCTCCGCCTGAGGCCACTGAGCGTTGGCATTCTCGGGTCATCCCAACCATTGACAAGACCTTCTTCTACCATCTTACGAAGAAAGCGTTTGCTCAACACTGTGAAGCTAAGATTTAATCTGGCGAATTCGATCTGTCTTGAGCGGAAAATATCCAGCTTTTCAAGGTACCAGTTGTACAGAGGGCGGTTGGATTCAAATTCCAGAGTACAGAGGCTGTGGGTGATCCCTTCAGTGGAATCCTCCAGGCAGTGAGCAAAGTCGTACATGGGGTAGATGCACCATTTGTCACCTGTTCTGTGGTGACTCCTGTGAAGGATCCGGTACATTGCCGGGTCCCTTAAGCACATTGTTGGACTGGCCATGTCTATTTTTGCCCTGAGAGTGCGACTTCCCTCCGGGAACTCTCCATTTTTCATTCTGTGGAAAAGATCCAGGTTTTCTTCTATCGATCTATTTCTAAAAGGGCTGTTTCTTCCGGGTTTTGAAGCAAAACCTCTGTAGACTTTTGTGTCCTCAGGTGATAGATCACATACATATGCCAGATCCATGACGATCAGTTGTTCTGCCAGAAGATACATTCTATCAAAGTAATCGGAAGCGAAATACAGGTTATCCCATTTGAAACCAAGCCACTCCACATCACCCTTGATCGATTCCACAAACTCTGTTTCTTCCTTAACAGGGTTAGTGTCGTCAAATCGAAGGTTACATTTTCCTCCGAATTCCCTGGCAATACCAAAATTCGTACAGATAGACTTTGCATGTCCGATGTGCAGGTAGCCATTGGGCTCAGGTGGGAATCTAGTGACTATCTCGCTGTGTTTACCGGACGCAAGGTCTGAATCTATTGTTTCTCTTATGAAATCTCTTGATCTTTTTTCCATTGTATTCTCCCCTGACTGGTATGATGCCAATCATAATCGAATCAGAGATCAGCGTTATCACCCATTACTTGCTGAACCATGTTCAGGAAAGTGATCCAGGTATTTCTGAACGTGTGAAGAGGTCTGGAATCAGGAGTGCGGAGTTCAAAGGTCATTCCCTTTTTATTCAATCTCGCATAGGTAAATATCGTTGTGAAATGAATAAGGAATTCATCAAATGAAAGATGTGGTCTTTTGCTTTCAAAACTGATACCCGCTTCCCCCGGAGAAGAACAGCAGATCATCAGGGACTCTGTGCCGCTGGACCCACACATCCGATCCCTCCTGTATGCTGGAGAATAACGGAATAAAGAAGTATTCCCAATAATCAGTGCAGGGAATTATTACGGAACCCGGATAACTGCTTTCTGCTCATGGCTCGGTACTATATTTACAACCACAGAATGTGAGTGGATGTGGTTTTGCCCCTTGCCGGAGGTTTCTTTGAAAGTTACAGTTGTTGGCTCAGGTCTTGCTGGCAGTGAAGCGGCTCTTCAGCTGGCTTGTTCAGGCATTGAAGTTGATCTGTATGAGATGCGTCCGGGAACTATGACCCCTGCACACACTACAGGCTTACCTGCAGAGCTTGTCTGTTCCAACTCCCTGCGTTCTGATCTTATCCATAATGCTCCAGGGCTTCTTAAAGAAGAACTTCGAAGATGCAATTCCTTTCTGATGAAGGCAGCAGACAGTTGCCGTGTACCTGCAGGCGGGGCTCTCGCCGTTGACAGGGATGAATTCAGTCAGGCTGTTCAGGAGATGCTTCGTGAGCAGAAACTGATAACTGTCAGGGAAGAAGAGGTAACTGAGATTCCTCAGGGTAAGGTCATTATTGCAGCCGGTCCTCTGGCTTCAAGCTCACTTACAGATGCTATTTGCAAGCTCACTGGAAGCGGATCTCTTTACTTCTACGATGCAATTGCTCCAGTGGTTGATTTTGACTCTATCAACACTGACCGTGCATTCTTTCAGAACCGGTATGAAGCAGATAACAATGGGGATGCAGTTGCGGATTATTTGAACTGTCCATTCTCCCGGGAAGAGTATTTCAACTTTGTGCAGGAATTGAAGAACGGTGAGAGGGTATCCACCCGTGACTTTGAGAAAGAGATCCATTTTCAGGGATGTATGCCTGTGGAAGCAATTGCAGACAGCGGAGATATGTCACTTGCTTTCGGCCCTATGAAACCTGTGGGATTAGTTGACCCTCGAACGGGTATTCGATCTTTTGCTGTGGTCCAGCTTCGCATGGAAAACAAGGCTGGTACTGCCTGGAACCTTGTGGGCTTTCAAACAAAACTGACCTATTCTGAACAGAATAGAATATTCAGGATGATCCCAGGTCTGGAGAATGCCGAGTTTGTCCGTCTTGGTTCCATGCACAGGAATACTTTCATTAACGGGCCTGACCTGCTTGATGAAAAACTGCGTCTGAAAACCCATAAGAGGATAATGTTTGCCGGTCAGATCACAGGTGTTGAGGGTTACATTGAATCCATAGCATCAGGTTACCTGGCAGGAGTGCTCATGGCAGGCATTGATCCTGTACCGCCTGCTGATACAGCTCTTGGAGCTATTTTAAGATACCCCACAGAGAGTGTGGCAGACAATTACCAGCCATCAAACATCAATTACGGGCTTTTTCCACCTCTGAGAAAGAAACCTAAAGGGGGACGGAGAGCCAGGAGAGAAGCGCAGGCTGAAAGAGCTTTGAAAAGTCTTGGGGATTGGTTGTCAGGGGTTTCTTCTCTGCAGGAAAGCATAACCGGTAGTGGTAAGAAATACAACCACAAGTGATGCCATTACGTAGCTGTCTGGATGGATTGCTACGGAAGCAGGATCAGCCACAAGAACTGCTGAAGGATATCCAGTGAACAGTAATAGGTTTGCTATTCCCCCGGTTTGCTCACTACCTGTGAGCTGAAAAAGCCACATCAAGCTGAGAATTGTTCTGCCGGGATACTTCAAATGCTGTTCAATGATGAGAAACACCAGAGAGAATGAAGTTGCAGTTAAGGGTGATACAACCCAGAATTGCCAGGGTGGAGGAGCCGACACGGCGAAAACAGCAATTGAGGATATTATTATTCCAGCAAGTGCCGGAAGGACCCACTCGGCAATTCTAACCTTTTTATTGCCGTCACCTCTGGTGGTAAGGGCCAGGATACCATTCCGGGAATGAGAATTGTTCCAGTTTGTAAGTAAAAGTACTGCCGGGAACAAAACCAGAAAGGAAACAAGCTGTTCCAGTGCCTTTTCTCCCGGAGTGATCACAAACAGACCAGTCAGCATAGCTATGGTTAACCACAGTCTGCTCTTGATCCTCACTGCTCTGTTTAACATCGTTTCAGCGGTGAAAGTGACTATCTGCAAGTTCAGAAATCTACCTCCCCACCAAACAAATCAGAATTATCATTAGACTCATCAGGTGGATCAAACATCTTCAGGAGGTTTTCCGGGGGAACAGGTAAAAGGTGCAGTTCAACTATCACCCTTGAATTTGCTCTGGATACATGCATCAACTGTGTGATCGCAAAAATGGTATCTGAGTGGGTGAACTGGTAGGCACCATCTGTATGAACAAGGTTCTTCACTCCCTGGATCTGTTCTATCTGCTTTCTCGGCAGTGAGGGGTAAAAAGAAACCTTTATCTCCGCACCTCCCATAGCCATTGCTGTAATTTCTGAATGTCTCACGGTTCTGCGTATTCCGGTCTCGTCACAGAGAGCAATGCGCTCTACACCGAATGGAATCTGCCCCAGGGATGATGCCCTGAAAAGAACAGAATTCCCCGCCTCTGAAAAGCTTTTAAGCCTGGAGTGGAGAGAATCATGTACCGGGCAGTCCACAACCAGAAGTTCAGGTGATAAAGCCATTGCAATTGCCATGGCAGTCCGCCCCAGCTCCGGAGGTTTAAGGTCTTCAACCGGGATACTGCTTATCTCCTCCAGATCAAGCCATTTCAGAAGTTGTGCCGTGTCAGAGGCTGTGTCTGCTCTGCTCTTTCCAGAGGCGGTTACAGCCAGGTTGATACAACCCCTGGCTGTCATTCCCGGAGGAGCTGTTACCCTGTTGGTGATAAAACCTGTAGTACTTCTCCCCCTGCGGGTTGTGGCTGGTTCCATACCACTGCCTGCTATCACTTTACCAACAGGAGGTGATGCTGTCCCTGCGGCATAGTCCGCAAGGATCCTTGCGGCAGAGTTTTCGTCGCCCAGCAAAGCTGCCATTGTCCCTGCAAGAACTGCGAAATCAATGGAAAGAGGCAGACCTTTTTCCAGCGAAACACCCAGGTACTTCAGAAGGACTTTTGGCGGTTGCTTCATTCGTTATCTTTCCAATTTGGCACAAAGGCTCTTGTCTGCTGTTTCAAGTGCTTTGACCACACCCATACCACTTCTGCCTGATGTTCTAGGAGTAGCTCCGGTTTCAACACAGCGCAGGAATTCCTCCATTTCAGAATGAAGTGGTTCAAAAGAATCTATCTGCGGACTGATGATATCACCTGTGCGGTATGAAAGCTGATATTCGCCAAAGGTTTTGGGTTCCAGAATGTCTACACCCTTATCGAATATCTTTATCTTTTCGTAGGGTTCAGTGTCATCATAAATGAGCATCTTCCGGCTTCCCACTATTACAGTTTTCCGCAACTTTGACGGTGCCAGCCAGGCTACCTGGACATTGGCAGTTGCTCCACTGGGGAATCCCAGATTGATGAATGCAACATCCGGGATACCATTCAGGACATAATCGTGCCCGAATGCTTCCACAAAGTCAGGTTCCTCATCAAGCCAGTAGAAGAGCATGGAAAAGTCGTGGGGAGCAAGATCCCATATCACGGATACATCCTTCTGGTGTAGTCCCAGATTTACTCTTGTACTGGTTATGAATCTGACTTCTCCCAGTTCCTTGTTGTCAAGGATCTCCTTGATCTTTAGAACAGGGGGAGAGAAGAGGAATGTGTGCCCCACCATGGTGACAAGCCCGTTATCCTCCGCGTATTTCACCATTTCTTCAGCCTTCTCTGTATCCTCGGCGAAGGGTTTTTCCACAAAGACATGTTTTCCAGCCTGCATAGCTTTCATTGCCAGGGGATAGTGGCTTGAAACGCTGGTTGCAATAATCACTGCATCTATGGTTGGATCTTTAAACACATCTTCAGCTTCCAGTGTTGTCTCACAGGCTGGAAATCTTTCG
Source organism: Candidatus Sabulitectum sp. (assembly GCA_023145375.1). Taxonomy (GTDB): domain Bacteria; phylum Fermentibacterota; class Fermentibacteria; order Fermentibacterales; family JCC-6; genus Sabulitectum. The sequence goes on from JAGLDY010000007.1 coordinate 16,989, forward strand.
GATACTTTGCTTAATCGACCAGGGTCCTTGTCGCATATAACTATTTTTCCACTTCTTCTATTGGCGACAATGTTCCTGAGAAGATTAGGACCCCAGTAGCCCAGTCCGATCACTCCTATGCTGGCCATAACTACCTCCGGTTGAATGTACAGTTAGTATACCCATAGCTGAAAGCTACAACAAAAGAAATCAATGGTAAAGAGAAGAGTTATCCAGTTGCTCTTTCCGCTAAAATATTATTCATGTGACTGCTGTGTCATTATGGCACATCATCTGGCGTATATCACGCATAAAGTAATAATATAAGAATAACACATCAATATTATGTATTTATTTTTGGTCTGTGTTTTGCTAATAAACTGGGTAAAAGGAGAAAAACATGACAATGGAAAAACTTACCATAAAGGCCAGAGAGGCGGTTACCGAAGCCGTCAACTCTGCTTCTTCAGCAGGCAACCCGGAGGTTACTCCCCTGCACATTCTCTCTGCGCTTGTAAATGATGATTCAGGAACGATCCCCGGAGTTCTGAGCCGGCTTGGAGTTCAGCTTTCTAACCTGACAGACAGAATTACTGAAGCCATGGGCAATCTTCCCAGGTCTTCCGGAGGAGCGCAACCGATCTTGTCCCGTTCATCTCTGAATGTCCTTAAGGATTCAGAGAAGGTTTCCCGCAGAATGAAAGATGACTTTGTTGCCAGTGAGCACATCTTCATGGCTATTCTATCCACCAGTGGACAGGCAGCTGAGATCCTTCATGAAATGGGAATTACTGAGCAGAACTTCCTTGAAGCCCTGTCGGAGATCAGGGGCTCTTCAAGGGTAACAAGTGAGAACGCTGAGGACAGCTACGAGGCTCTGAAAAAGTATACAAAGGATCTTACAGCCCTTGCCAGGCAGCAGAAGCTGGACCCGGTGATAGGTAGAGATGATGAGATAATGCGCACAATGCAGATACTCTGCAGACGCAGGAAGAATAACCCGGTTCTCATCGGTGAGCCCGGGGTGGGAAAAACCGCCATAGCGGAAGGGCTTGCAGGGAGGATAGCAGAGGGTGATGTCCCGGAGACTCTTAAGAACAAAAGTCTCATGTCTCTGGATATGGGTTCTCTCATTGCCGGAGCGAAGTTCCGTGGAGAATTTGAAGAGAGGCTGAAAGCAGTTCTTGCAGAGATATCTGCAAGTGACGGAAGAGTGATCCTTTTCATTGATGAGATGCATACACTTGTTGGAGCGGGAGCGGCTCAGGGTGCTGTAGATGCAGCGAATATGCTTAAGCCGGCTCTTGCAAGGGGTGATCTGCACTGTATTGGCGCTACTACTCTTGATGAGTACAGAAAGTACATAGAAAAGGACGCTGCCCTGGAGAGACGGTTCCAGCCTGTTCTTGTTGAACCCCCTTCAGTGGAGGATACTGTCAATATCCTCAGGGGACTCAGAGAGAAATATGAGGTTCACCATGGGATCTATATTCAGGACACGGCTCTGGTGGCAGCTGCAACTTTAAGCGACAGATACATATCCGACAGGTTTCTCCCGGACAAGGCAATAGACCTTGTTGATGAAGCCGCAAGCAGGCTTCGGATCGAGATAGACAGTATGCCTGCAGAGGTGGATGCCCTTAAGCGGCAGATCATCAGGCTTGAGATCGCCCGGGAAGGACTGAAACGGGAGCGGGACAAAGCGTCAAAGGCTAAACTGGGTGAAGTGAAAAAGGAGATTGCAGATCTAAAGGAAGAATACTCCTCCCTTGAGGCAAAATGGAAAAATGAAAGGGAGGCTATCAACCGGACACGGGAGCTTTCCCGGAAGCTGGATGACCTTAGAATTCAGGAAAAGAAGGCGGAGAGAGATGGTAACCTTTCCGAGGTTGCCCGGATAAGATACGGAGACCTTCGGACGGTTACCGATGAGCTCGAAAACGCCAGAAAAGCCCTTGCAGTTCTCCAGGAGAACGGAGCAATGCTCACAGAAGAGATAACAGCAGAGCAGATAGCCTCTGTGGTCTCCAGGTGGACCGGTATTCCAGTGTCAAGAATGCTTGAAGGTGAGAGGGAAAGACTTCTTCAAATGGAAGAAGGGCTTAAAGAGAGTGTTATCGGGCAGGACGCAGCGGTGGGAGCAGTATCAAGGGCCATACGCAGGGCTCGGGCCGGGGTTCAGGATCCAAATCAGCCCCTGGGCAGCTTTATCTTCATGGGCCCCACAGGCGTTGGCAAGACAGAGCTGGCAAAGAGTCTTGCAGAGTTTCTCTTTGACAGTCCTGAAGCCATGATCAGAGTTGACATGAGTGAATTCATGGAGAAGCACTCAGTATCAAGGCTCATTGGAGCTCCCCCGGGTTATGTTGGTTACGATGAGGGCGGTTATCTCACAGAAGCTATTCGCAGAAAGCCTTACTCTGTTGTGCTCTTTGATGAGATAGAAAAAGCTCACCCTGAAGTGTTCAATGTTTTCCTTCAGATCCTTGATGAGGGAAGACTGACTGATGGTCAGGGCAGAACAGTGGATTTCCGCAATTCTGTTCTTATCATGACATCAAATCTCGGAAGTGACTGGATAGGAACCATCGGCAGAGAGCTGGATCCAAAGGAGAGAAAGAAGAGAGCCACCGCGGAACTTGAGGCTAGATTCCGTCCTGAGTTCCTTAACAGGATCGATGAAGTGATCATCTTTGATTCTCTCAGCCGGGAACAGATCCGTGGCATTGCAGCGATCCAGATAAACAGGCTTAATGCTATTCTTGCCAGTCAGGATCTTACCCTTTCCGTTTCTAAAAAGGCACTTGATCACCTTGCCGAGCAGGGGTATGACCCTGCTTACGGTGCCAGACCTCTAAAAAGAGTTGTTCAGCGTGAGATTCAGAACAGACTGGCCGAAGCCATTCTCAAAGGGGATATTCCCGAGGGTAGCAGTATAAGAATTGATCTTGACGGTGATTCTCTGGTTTTTGTACCGGAGTAAGTGTGGTTGTTCGTCCGGGGAGTAAATCCCCGGACGGTATGTTGAACTTGCAACCAGCTTGGTATAACCTGCATATTCCCTCTTCCACTGGAAGGGGTTTCTTTTGAGGATCGCACTTGTTGTTCCCCCATGGGGACCGGATGACATAAGAGCGAAAGACACCCGGGGGATCAGCGGATGCTGGCCTACTCCCGGGCTTCAATACATCGCTGCGGTTCTTCGTGACCGCGGGCATCAGGTTAAATTTCTTGAGGGTTTCTTTTACACAAATGATACAATGCGCCGGATGGTGAAGGAATTCAGAGCCGAGGCTGTAGGGGTATATGTAATCAGTCTTCTATGGGAACAGGCATCAACCTTTATTACCGATGTGAAGAGCGACAATCCGGGAATATTCAGTTTTGTCGGGGGCCATGGTGCAACAGCCATGCCCGACAGATTGATGGAGGAGTGCAAGGCTCTTGATGTCATCGTTGCCGGAGAGGGTGAAATTACCGCTGGAGAACTGATCGATGCAGTTGCTGACGGTGGAGACATTAGCGTTGTTTCCGGGATCCTTTATCGTGATGAGAACGGTGCTGTAAAAAAAACAGGCAAACGGCCAATGATCCAGGATCTTGATGTACTGCCCTTCCCAGCTGTGGAACTATGTGAGATCGAGCGTTACTGGCCCAGTTTCGAACAGGTTTCTACCGTTCCTGCCATGCAGATGCTGGCAAGCAGAGGTTGTGATGGTTCGTGCATATACTGCTACAAGATGTACGGCAGGCACATCCGATTGAGAGACCCTGTTAAGATCGTTGACGAAATAGAAAGCTATGTTAAGAACTACGGTGTGAGGGAGATCAAGTTCTGGGATGAACACTTTACCTTTGACCATGACCATGTTTACAAATTCTGCCAGGAGATGATCGATAGAAATGTAAATGTAAGGTGGTGGGTTTCCTGCCGTGCGGATTCAGTGGACAAGAAGTTGCTCCGGGCAATGAAGGCGGCAGGTTGCTGGTGCATTAATTTTGGAGTTGAAAGCGGTGTCCAGAAGAATCTTGATACCCTGCTGAAGTTTGAAACCATAGAGCGTATCAGACTTGCCGTGAAGCTTGCTCACAGCGTTGGAATAAAATCACACACGACATATATCTTCGGCATTCCAGGCGAAACCTATGAGGAAGGTCTTCAAACAATTAACTTCGCAAAGGAGCTTGGAAGTTTTACTGTTGAGTTCTTTCCCATAACACCATTTCCCGGTACTCCTCTTTACAAAGGCGTTATGCAGGGTAAGTTCGGTGAAATGTCCAGTAATTTAGACGACCAGGGAATGCTTCTCGACAGGCCCTGCTTTGTTCCATTCAGCATGACAGCCGACGATATTATGGAGTTAAGGAGGCTTGCGTACATCCGGTATTTCCTCCGTCCTTCTTTTGTTGTTTACCGACTGAAAAACCTTATGTCTCCATTTCAGCTCAGGGCTATGTTCCACGGAGCGTGGAGTCTTCTTCAAATGGTTGGTGAGCAGGTAGACAAGCTGGTAAAACCGAAGGGCTGAACTCTGTGAATGTTACTGTAGTTGTTCCGGTACACAACAATTCCAGCACTTTGAAAAGGGTCATCGCGCCTTTGAAGAAGGAGCTTCTTCCCGGAGACAGAATTCTAGCGGTTGATGACCGGTCGGTGGATAATTCATGCTCCATCCTCAGTGAACTTGAGATAGAAACAGTAGCCAGTTCAGGGAAGCCTGGTGCTGCTGGAACAAGAAACACCGGCGGGTTCCTTGCAAAAACAGATTGGATACTTTTTGTTGATGCTGATGCTGTAGCTCCTGAAGGATGGAGAGAACATCTCAGCAGACGAAGCGGAGGTGTCCAGGCAGTTCAGGCTGTTTACAGCAGGAATGCAGTGGGTAAGTCTGCTGCCACATTCTACAAGAATTACTACTACTTCCATACATTCACCAGAAGGATCCGAGGACCCTACATCAAAGGATGCGGTACTTTTTTCTTTGCAGTAGAAGCAGATGTTTTCGGGAAGCTCAAGGGATTCGATGAGAATATTGCCGGAGCCACCATCGAAGACGCTGACTTTGCCGAGAGACTATGGGCCAGCGGTGGCAGGATAATCATTGCCCCGGAGATAGAGGTTTTCCATCTCAGGGAATACACCACGAATGAACTGTTCCGCTATGAGTGGAACATGATGAAGGCAAAGGCTCTTTACATACTCCGCAGAGACGGTTCCCGCGGAGCTCCCTCCATCAGTGTTGCCGGTTTCAGAGAAATGATCCCTGTACTTTCAGGAGCTTTGTTCTCGTGGGTTTTCATAATAGGTGTTCTTCTGTGGGCCACAGGTGTGTCCCAGGGGGTCTTCATTGCAGCCGCTGGACTCCTGGTTACTGGTGCAGGCCAGGCTTCTTTTAAGTACCACGCGGCGCATGATGGCGGTTTCAGAGGAGTAAGAGCCTGCCTGTTCATTCTTCCGGATCTACTTCTAATAGCACCTGCAACAGCAGCAGCTGTGATGGCTTACCTCGCTGGAAGAAGATACTGATGAGGAAACTTGCACTTCCGGTTCTCGGTTTCATTCTTCTTGCAGGTTTTGCGGTTTATGCCACATCCAGCCTGCGACTTCAGGGACCGGCGGATAAAGCAGTACAACTCCTTCTTATTCTGCCTGCTGTACTTGTCTTTTCTCTATGGGGAACCCGGGTATTCAAGACAGATCCAGTTCAGAAAGTTATGTCCCGGTGTGGAAATGTTTCAACAGGGGTTTTTCTGACATCTGTTCTGCTCTTTGTTCTTCTATTCACTCTGTTCATGGCCATTGGTCCACTGAATGGGATACCAAAAGGGGGAGACGAAGCAGCTTATCTCTTTCAGAGCAGAATATTTGCTTCTGGTGAGACTGCAGCTCCTGTTCCAGCAGTGGACAGCCCCAGGGACCTGTTCCCCTTCAGACACTTCATCTTCAGAGAAGGGCAGTGGTTTGTTATGTATACACCCATGCATTCTCTGCTGATGGTGCCTTTTACTCTGATCAATCTATCATGGCTTATGGGACCTCTGGAATCAGTTATTGCTCTGTTTGGAGCATTCCTCTTAATGAGGAGGCTTGCAGGGGAGAAAACAGCCAGGCTGGGCATGGCGGTAATGGCCCTGTCTCCATACTTCCTCTTTATGAGCTCAAGTCACATGGCCCATAACACCAATCTGCTCTTCGTTACCTGGGCATTGTATTTCCTGGTGAGAGGAGTTCAGGAGAAAAGTTTGTTCCCCCAGCTTCTCTGTGGATTTCTTCTGGGGCTTGCGCTGAATACAAAACCCTATCCTATCGTGCCCTGGTCCATCACAATTGCCCTTGTTCTGTTTGTTAAGCTCAGGAAAGAAGCCATTCCAGTTCTTTTTAAAATTGTTGCAGGTGCCCTGATCCCGGTGGGTTTCTTTCTAATTTCCAACAACCATTACAGCGGTGACCCTCTTTCTCCTGCATACAACCTTGCAAGAGGGGGCGGGTTAATGGGGTTCGGAGAGAACAAGGCCTGGTTTCCGGAATACGGAGACCATGCCCATACCCCATTGCGGGGTTTCATCAATCTGCTGAAACAAGCAGGAGCAGGCAGCACCATCCTATTGGGATGGCCTTTCCTTTCTCTTTTTCCTGCCTGTGCTGTTATGCTTGACCGGAAAATGCGAAAGAGGGCATGGCCTCTGTTCGCAGGAATTCTCCTGATTGTGCCGTTCATGTTCATTCATTACAGTGCATCCATTGACTACGGTCCCAGACACTACTACACAGCATTACCAGCCTTTGCCCTTCTTACCGCAGCAGGCTTTGCAGTGATGGTGAAAAAGTGGGGGAAGCGGGCATCTCTCACCATTACAGGATTCTACCTGCTGTCTACCTTCATGGTTTACATACCCGATGGCATCATGCTCAGGAGCCGGCCCTGGCAGACAATTGACCCGATACCTGTGGAACTTGCCCGACGGGTGGTTGTTCCACCAGCGGTTGTATTCATGGAGGCCAGTGAACACGGCTACCCGAATATCATGAGTGGACTTCTTGCAACGGACCCATTCCTGGAAGGTGAGATCATATTCTGTGCGCACCAGACCGCTGCGGAGGACAGGGAACATCTTGAAGGATTATTCAGTGGCAGGAACGGATATCTTTTCTACATGGATGGCAGGTCAGGATTCGTGGAGCCATGGACAGAAGAACTGGCCAGGCGGCTTACTCCGGAAAGAGACTTGAGACCGGACTGGGTCCCGGAGAATCTACCGGAAGCCGGAAACTAGTTTTACTTGGCTCCAACTTGAAGCAGGCCCCCAGCACCATGGATAACTTGAACGCTCATGATTGTAATTCCGTAAGGAATTCCCTCAGGAAAACTTGTTTTCCATCAATGGAATGATTATCACTTCTTCTTCAGGAATTCGTTAGTCTTTATACTCACAGGAGATGATTTGCGCCATATCTGTTTCATGCCTGCGTACAATGCCGAGAAGCTTATGGAGAATGTGATCAGGAGCATCCCTTCGGAAGCCTGGGACAAGCTGGACACGCTTCTTATAGTGAATGACGGTTCCAGTGATGGTACAGGTGGGCTGGGCAGATCCCTTTCTGCTGAATTTCCCAAAATAGTTGTTGTTGATCACCGGTCGAACAGGGGTTACGGTGAAGCACAGAAAACTGCCTTTGACTGGACACTGGAAAATGGTATGGACAGTGTTGTCATGCTTCATTCCGACGGGCAGTATCCGCCTGATTTTCTTCTGAAGATGATCCTTCCTCTTGAGTCCGGTGCTGACGTTGTAGGGGGAAGCCGCACCCTGCATGGTGACATGCGAGATGGGGGAATGAGCCAGATCAGATACTGGGGAACAATACTGTTGAACTGGGTTGAGAACACCGTATTCAGAGCGGATCTGAGCAGCTATCACAGTGGATATAAAGCCTACGGCAGGAATGCTCTTCAGCGGATACCGTACCGCAAGTACTCCCGCACCTTTAATTTCGATTCCGAGATGCTGGTGGGAGCTATCAGAGCAAAGCTGGTAGTGAAGGAGATCCCCATCCCCACAATACATGGGGAGGGTTATTCAAGCCTGAAACCTATTCCATACGGTTTTAGTGTACTCCACACACTCTGGCGATTCGTTACCAAGAAGATCTGATCATTCCTTCTTCCATTGAGACATGTTTTAAGTTATACTGACCTCTGGTAAGACATCATTTTGTGTTCTTGTTCAAAGGAGGGTGCCATGCCCAGGTACGGTTGTTTTGAGATAAGAACCAGTTGCAGAAGCTGTGGACATTCCATTCCCATTAACGGACCATTCAGACGACTCTCATGCACAGCCTGCTTTGAGGACATGGTGCTTTCTCCTGAGAGAATAGCTGATTTCCTCAATGATTTTGAGGAAGAGTACGAAGGTCTTGCAGATAGGCAGGGGCAGGGTGGAACCCTGATGAGCGGTAGTGGTACTTTTAAGTACAGCTATTGGCGATTGAAACCTCGCTGCTCTTCTTGTAAAGCAGTTCTTCCTCTTACTGAAGAACCCGGCAGTTCCTCTGTGAAATGCACTGAGTGTGGTTCCGTGTATTACATCTTTCCTGTTCCAGAGTGGCTTGGGAAGCTTGTACCGTCTGCCAGGCTCTGTTTTACTCAGCAACCTCCTCCGGAAAACAATGACTCTGCCGGTTTGAAGGTGAACGAAAACTCTCAAAAACCAGTGGTGATGGCCTGCCCGCAGTGTGCTGCGGCACTCTCTGTTTCCTCCGGAAGCGAGAGGATAATGAACTGCAGTTACTGCAATTCGGAGATTTACGTTCCCGACGCTGTCTGGAAGAGACTTTACCCGGTAAGGAAAAGTGAAGAATGGTTTGTCTCTTTTGAAGGAAAGAACAACAATCAGCTTCAGGCTTCCAGACGTTTGAGGGACCAGAAGGAAGAGGAAAAAGAGCTGAAAACCTGGCGACTTAGGAATGCACCCAAAAAGGCAGCAGGAAAATTCCGACCAATTCTGATCATCCTTGGAGTTATTCTTTCTCTTGCTGTTGTTGTCAGTCTTGTTCTTGTCCTTTCAGGATACAATCAGAAGCGTGTTCTGGGAATTCTAGAGTCACTTCTTCCAATTGTTCTCACGGCGGGTGCTGTTCTCATACCTGTGGGATTCGTTTTGCAAACATTGTTTTCCGCGAAGATGGGAAAAGGGAAGAACTGTAAACAGGCAATGACTCTCCTTTCAGAGAAGCATGGCTGGAAACATGAAGGCGCTGAATACAGTAGCAGCCTGGGATACATTCGTGCAAAGTATCGTGGCAGGGATATTGAAATAGATCCCGGCGATGACTATGCCATTGAAGTTGATATCAATGATTCACCGTTCTACCTGAACACAGAGCCACCTGGATACCCCCATGAAGGTGTCCGACGATTTACATCAGGCGACTGCAGATTTGACGACCTTTTTCCCATAAGGTACACCACTCCCGAACTTGCAGAAAAGATTGAGCAATCAGTTGATCATGCAAAGGTAGTACTTGCTCCGATCTACTGGTTCCTGGACAGATGGGAGAAGAAGCTGGGAAGATTAAGGATTGACTGGAGCGATGCTGCAGTTCATCTGATCCCGGGGCACATGGAGATCATGGATGCAGGAGGAAAGTATCTGCTGGCGGAAGATCTGGAACCTCTTTTGGAGGATATGACAACTCTTGCAGCAGCCATTGATGCTGTGGCTTCAGGCAGGGAACCTGATCTTACGGAGTGATCAGTATTTTTTGCCAAACATGTACTGGATAGATCCCTGTACTACTCCCCATCCCAGTACGGCCATGTCGTAAATGCAGAGAAAGGCAAAGCTCAAAGTTACATTTCTGTTAAGATCTTTCCGGCATCTGTTGAGGAAACCGTAGTGACATACCAGCGCTGAAACAAGAAGAAGAACTGCAGAGACAAGAGCAGCTGAAGAAAGAAACAAGAGACCCCAGAGAATACAAAGCTGAGCCATTAGAACCAGCAGTATAGAGAGCACAACCCATCTGCTGTGGTGTGTTCCTGACTCATGCACATTTATGTACCGGGCCAGGAGCCTCTTCTTGACCTGTCTCCATCCGCTTTTTGCCTGAGCTCTTGCCATTCTCAGTCTTCTGCTTGTGAACTGAGCCAGCGTGTATGAAGCCAGGTGCGTAACCTGAACGGTCTTGTCTAGAATTATTGTTCCACCGCTTTCCACTATGGTGTATCCAAGCTCTTCGTCCTCAACGGTGGGCTCAGGTATTCTTACATTGAAGCCGCCTATTTCCTGGAACCGGTCTCGTCTTACGGCTGAACACCAGGTGGCGAAGGTAGCAGTTCTCCCATCCGGCATTCTGTTGAGACTGTAGTAGTAGTAGTAATTCTGATACTGCGAAACTAAATCTGTTGTCGGGCATACAGGTGTATACAAGGTTTGAACAGCCCAGACAGATCTGTCATCGAAATGAGCTGTGATCTTCTCGATCAGATCAACAGGAACAGTTACATCAGAGTCCAGAAACAGTATCACATCACCTCCAGCGGCAGCGGCCCCCATATTTCTGGCAGTTGCCGGGCCCTCTCTTCCCCCGGTGCTTAGAAGAGTAACACCGTACTCTTCTGCTATGGTCGCTGTGTTGTCGCTTGATCCGTCATCAACGAGAATGACCTCTGAGGGCTGTATGGATTGCTTACTGATAGAATCAAGACACATGCAGATAGTATTGCCGGCATTCCAGGCTGGAATAATAACGGAAATAGTGAGGTTCAATTTTCCTCCGTACCAGTGTTGAAAGAAGACACAATACAGCTCAAGGAATATATTCAAGAATGATGTAGTTGGTACTCCCCCTGGATAAGGTAAGTGTACAATGAAAATACTCTGGCCTGAACTGCTTGTGCTTGTTCTCTTTCTTCTGGGGGATCTGCTGTGGGACGGGTTTGCTTCAGCTGCAGCCGGCGCAGGAGCAGGCCTTCTTGCTTTTCTCATTCTTCTTGCATTCAAAAAGAAGAAACCGGGGTTGATAGTTGAAGGACTGACCTTTGGCGGGATTACTGCTTTGGGCGAATTTGTGGATTATCCCGGCGGCACTCTTCTGCTCATGGAACTTGTTTTCGCAGTGATTTTGCTGGTTTCTGTTATCTCCGGCAAAGATATCATTTCAAGAATGGCTGGAGGGTTTGGAAGAGGATTATTTTCAGAGCAGCAGTCCAGAGTTCTCTCCATGACACTTGGATCTGTTTTTCTCCTGCATTCACTGCTGTGCACAATACTCGTTCTTCTTGGACATTTCAGCTGGTGGGTTGGTTCGATTCTCTTTGCTGTTATGTATCTGCTGGCTTTGAGAATGAGCAAAGCAGGGATGAAGAGTGCTATTCTGGATAGCCTCCCGATTCTTATCGAAGAGAAAGATTGTTTTTACTGCCTTAAGGTGGATGGACTTGTTACCGGGAGGATCCAGATCATTGAAGAGGCCGGCGCTACCTCCACTGTTGGAATTTCAGTTGTTGAAACAGAACCCCACAAGTTTCTCAAACAGCTTGAGGCGGCACTGAAAAGGAGGGGAACCAGGAATCTGACTGTTGAAGGTTGGAGCCTGGACGAGATCGAGATGGAGATGCAGGGATTCGTCAAGTTTGATGGTAAGTGGAGAAAAAGACTTTAATCTTCACCCGTTCCGTGAAGACATGTTCCTTCTTAAATTCAGTTCCATATTTACACTGATTCGACTACGGAGTTTCATGGTCTGTTTCACCATCATCAGAGCTTGACTTTCACAAAGTGTAATGCCATTGTAGAAATCCGTGGAGCCACAAGGTACATCATATTAATAGATTGTTATTACTGATAAACATAGCAAGGAGGTCCCTCAATTGACCGATGCCAAGTACCCTCGTTCAGAGGTGGATCCAGACAAGTGTAAGGGCTGTGGATTGTGTATCGCAGCCTGTCCCAAAAAGGTTCTGGTATTCTCGCCTAAGCTGAACTCAAAAGGTTATCACTACGCAGAGTATGTTGGTAGTGGTTGTGTTGGATGTGGTAATTGTTTCTACAACTGTCCTGAGCCAGACGCCATTACCGTGTATTTAAGAAACTACGACCCGGAAAAGGTGGTGTAAAATGGCCAGAATGCTAATGAAAGGTAACTATGCAGCTGTATACGGTGCCGCCATGGCCGGGTGCACTGCATACTATGGATATCCCATAACACCTGCAAGCGAGATTGCAGAATCTGCTGCTGCGCTTTTTCCCAAGCTGGGAAGAATTTTCCTACAGGCTGAGAGTGAAGTTGCGGCTATTAATATGGTTTACGGCGCTGCCGGTAGCGGCCAGAGGGTAATGACCGGAAGCTCCGGTCCTGGAATCAGTTTGAAGTCTGAAGGTATCTCTTACTGTGCAGGTGCTGCACTGCCCTGTGTGATCGTTGATATCATGCGTGGCGGTCCCGGGCTTGGAAACATCGGGCCGGAGCAGAGTGACTACAACCAGGTTGTAAAAGGTGGCGGGCACGGAAACTACAAGAACATAGTTCTCGCCCCGAACAGCAGTCAGGAAATGTGTGACTACACCATGCTGGCTTTTGAGTTGGCAGACAAGTACAGAACGCCTGTTTTTGTACTTACCGACGGTGTTATTGGCCAGATGATGGAATCTGTAACGATTCCCGAGCCGGTAAAAGAACTACCTGATAAGAGCGACTATGCAGTTTTCGGCAATCCCCTTCACAAGAACCTCGTTAACTCCATTTACATAGATCACGATGATCTTGAAGCATGGAACATGGTTCTTTACAAGAAGTACCAGCAGATCGAAGAAAACGAAGTTCGTTTTGAAGAATACATGATGGACGATGCTGAAATTGTAGTTGTCGGTTACGGTTCTGTGAGTAGAGTTCTCAGAACTGCAGTTGATGACGCCCGTGCAAAGGGAGTTAAAATGGGGCTTTTCCGTCCCATTACGCTGTTCCCTTTCCCGGTGAATGAAATAGCAGCGTTTCCAGGTCGCGGTGTAAAACATGTTCTCACGGTTGAGCTTTCAACCGGTCAGATGGTTGATGATGTAAATCTTGCTCTGGGTGGAGTGATTAAGAGTGATCTTTACTTCCGTCTTGGTGGAAATGTCCCGTCAGCGGATGAAATTACCGGGAAAGTCTCCGAGCTTTATGGGGAGGTAAAGTAATGAAAAAGACAGTACTCAGAAAACCAAAAGGTTTTATCGATGTGTACAAGCACAAGCCTGGTGCCGAGAAAGACAGAACTCACTACTGCCCGGGATGTGGCCACGGTATTCTTCACAAACTGATAGCAGAAGCAATTGAAGATCTGGATATCATAGACGATACAATTCTGATAAGCCCTGTGGGCTGCAGTGTTTTTGCTTACTACTACTTCGACACAGGTAACTTCCAGGTTGCTCATGGCCGGGCACCTGCCGTTGGAACAGCGGTGAGCAGGGCCAATCCCGACAAGGTAGTTATCAGTTATCAGGGTGACGGAGATCTTGCAGCTATTGGCGGAAACAATATTCTCCAGGCTGCAAACAGGGGAGAAAACATTGCAGTTTTCTTTGTGAATAATGCTATCTACGGTATGACAGGTGGGCAGATGGCTCCAACGACACTTCTGGAGCAGATAACCACCACAACACCCTACGGAAGAAATGCCAATACTGACGGCTTTCCCATGAAGATGTGTGAGGTGCTAAGTCAGCTCAGTGCTCCAACCTATGTAGAGCGTGTTTCACTTCACGATGCGCCTCACATCAGGAGAACCCGTGCTGCTGTTCGCAAAGCTCTCCAGAACGCAAAGGAGAGAAAGGGCTTCCAGTTTGTGGAAGTTCTTTCCACCTGCCCCAGCGGTTGGAAAATTGACCCGGTCAAGAGCATGGAATGGGTTAAGGAGAAGATGCTTCCACAGTTCCCTCTTGGGGTTTACAAGGACGTTAGTAACGAAGCGGTGGCAGTTGAAAGACCTGTGCCGATTTTTGACCCTGCTATAGTTTGGGAGAAACTTGGGATATCTTCTGTGGCAGATGTTGACTTCCCCAGAGGTGATGTTCCCGATGAGTACCGTAAGATGTCTATCAGAGTGGCCGGTTTTGGTGGTCAGGGTATTATGGTTACAGGGCAGGCTCTTGCCAGTGTAGCTCTTGAATACGGTTACAATGTTTCATGGCTTCCCAGCTACGGCCCGGAGATGCGAGGCGGAACGGCAAACTGTTCTGTGAACATACAGGATGGTACTATCGGTGCTGCTGAAGCAGTAAAGCCTGGTTTGCTTTTAGCAATGAACCGACCCAGTCTGGAGAAGTTCGAGAAGTTCATAGTGCCGGGTGGAACACTGATCTACAACAGCACGCTCATAGACATTAAGCCTGTACGGAATGATATCAAGGTTTTTGCCATACCTATCACTGGAATAGCGGATGAACTGGGTAACACCAGGGTTCAGAGTCTTGTTAACATCGGTGCCTATGCAGCTATCACAGGCATGTTCAATGTGGATCATGTAGTGGAACTGCTACCGAAGCTCTTCAAGGGCAAGAAACAGGCTATTATTGATCTGAATGCAAAAGCAGTGAAAGCCGGTTATGACTATGTAAAGGAGAATTTCTAGCCTGATACCAGTAGATAACCCGGTGGGATTCGTCCCTCCGGGTTATTCTTTATCTGCAGAAAACCAGGAAACCTCACGAATCTCTACTGTTCTCTGCTTTCTTACATGTCTGTCCCAAAGGTCTGCCATGAAACGATACACAGTCATATCACTCTTCATTGAGAACCTGCGGGTGAAAAGAGCTGCAATGCTTCGCAGTACTTTCACAGGATGTGTTATCGTCTTTATCACTGCGAACTGAATGTATATCCAGATCCTTGCATAAGTGATCAGTTTGTAATTGTCTCTCCATGTGGGAGAGAAATTTATGTTCTCGAACTCAATATCATCCGGCTTCAGATCAGCCACATCTGTCTCCGGTAGCGGGGTCAGCATGAAAGCTACGATCTCGTCCATTCCGAGAACAATAAGCTCCCTGATGAATTTGTATGTCAGCTTCCTGTCCTCCTTTTCTTCTCCGGGAAAACCAAGAACAAAATTGCAGTTGACCCGGATCCCGATCTTGTTACACCAGTGAACAACCTTTTTTACGTGGTCAAGATCAACCGGCTTATTCATGAGTTTAAGCACCTTCCTGGAAGCTGACTCAGGAGAAAGAGCAAAGTATTTGCAGCCGGAATCGTAGAGCATTTGAAGTTCTTCCTCTCCAACGGTTTCCACCTTTATCCCCGAAGGAAAGCAGTATGTGTAGTTTCTTTTCCTCTTAATCAGTTCCCTGGTGAATTCTCTCGTTCTTTCCTTTGACAGGGAAAAATTCTCATCCTGAATATGGAAATCACTTACGCCGTAGCGGTGATGGTAATAGTCCATCTCGTCAACAATTCTGGACGGACTTTTTGCCATCCAGTGACCTCCCCACATTTTCGGAGTCTGGCAGAAAGCACAGGCAAAAGGGCAGCCTCTACTTGTAAACATTGTGATGTATTTACCCTCCCTTACCGGACCATGAGCGTAGTGCAACTTCCAGTAGTTATCCAGGGGGATAGGATCAAAATATGCAAAAGGGAGGTCTTCTATTGGGCAAACTTCCGGTGTTCTCGCTTTGTTAAAACCGCTTCCAAATATGCCGTTCATAGAAAAGTTCTCACCGGACTCAAGCATTCGAAGAAGCATTGGCAGACGATGTTCACCTTCACCCTGAAGCAGATAGTCTGCTCCTGCTTCTAGAAATGGATCAACACAGAAAGTTGTGTGGTATCCTCCAACAACCAGAGGAATATCCGGGAATCTCAGCTTTGATTCCTTTATGATCCGGATTGCCATTCCGTGCTCCAGTGTACAATGGACTGAAACACCGATCACATCAACATCCCCTGGAATGCATGCAACAATTTCATCAGGAAGTAGTCCCCGGGCCTCGAATTTATCCAGATATGAAGTGAAACGGTGAGGAGCGAGTCCATAGGCATCCACAATGGCTATCTGATGGCCTGCCTTCAAAAGCACACTTGCCAGGTAGGGTAGATTGGCTGGAATCCCAGGCGTGGAGCCAAAAGGGCTGTTCTTCAAATTCACGATGGGAGTTCTTAAAAAAGCCATTTTCATGATCTATTTTTCCTTGATGAAAAGAACTGGGAAATTGTAGCCCCCAGCAGAGAAGGCAGGAAAGATGGAGTGGAAACAATATTTGTAGAAATAGCACATTCCCAGGTGCATGAACATTTGTTCCGGTTCATGGTGTGAAGAATTTCTTTGGACTCTTTTAGAATTTTCCTGAGATCGTAGTTACTTTTGCGCAGATCCCCCAGGATGTCCTCTCGCGCTTCGCACAACCGCACTATTCCTGTCTCAGTAATGACTGTGATCTTTCTGCCCGCAGTACATCTGGAGATGTGTTCTCCGTTCATGATCCTGCGCAGGTTTTGTATATACACCGAATTCAGACCGCGGAAAAAGGGGCTCAGGAATCTTGTTTCCTTTGAGGTGCTTGCTTTTCTGTACACCATTATTTCCTCAAGGAACTGGTCTGTGTTCAACCCGTCAACAGTTACATTGGGCCAATCAGGTCTTAACAGGTGAAGCTCATGGTTGTCTGGATTGATCTTTTCTCTAACCCATTCCCGAAGTTCAGAATGAACCGAAGCGTTTTCCTGAAGATAGACTGTGAGTATATCCAGGGTAAGATTGTTTCTGGATTGCTTCAGGGTGTTTATTCTCTCAGTAGTCTCAAGGATACTGTCGAGGCATCCAGGTACTCCTCGGATATCATCGTGCTTCTTATTACTGAAATCGACACTGAATGCAGCCCTGAAGTGGCATCCAGGATATTTTTCCGTGAGATTTGCAAATAGTTTCTCAGAGCGATCAGGTGATAGTCCGTTTGATGGAATGGTAATGAACTGAGAGTTTGCATTCTTTATGAAGAATCCAACCACTTCCTCCAGATCATTCCTGAGAACAGGTTCTCCGCCTGAAAGAAGAAGATAGGGGATGTTACCGCACTTCTTTGATATGCGTTCCATCTCATCTGTGGTGAGTTCACTCACAGAATCTTTGTCTTTGTTCAGTTCATCAGCATAGAAGCAGAAACTGCATCTGGCATTACATCTCGATGTTACAAACAGGATCAGGAACGAAGGTTGTGCAGGGTTAAGGTAACTGGCTGCCATTTTTACAAGATTCATTCAATCAAACTTTCCGCAGAGTTGTTGTTGGATCCAGCATACTACAGCCAAATATACATCAGCCGAGGCAGTGAAACTAAAAAGTACATACTCGTTGCATGAGATTCGCAGTGTTCAACCATTGCAATGATAGCCTCAGGCAAGTGGGTTTTTAGCATTGGGAAAATTGTGTATTATTGATGCGTGTAGAAACCTTTTAATTTACTGGAGGGCGAAATGAAGAATCTAGTGTTTTCCTTTCTTTCAGTCATGCTGTTCTTGCCTCTGGTCGCACTGGGTTACGGTTATCCTGCTGCAATGGGGCTGGGTAGCATCATGCCGGGAATAGATGCGGTTTCTCACGGGTTTGGTGGAGTATCATCAGTTAATGTCGGGGGTATGAACCTGTTTGGTAATCCAGCCGAGCTCACTGGTTACAATCCGTCTTTTTCTGCTTCAATAGGCCCGCTTATTCTCAAACAGACGGTGGACGATGGTCTTGGCAAGCACACTCTAACCTATGCAGGCCTGGGAGTATCAAGTTTTCAGGCTGGCTTTGGCATCGGCTCATCCAGTGTTGCCTTAGGAATTGCAAAGATCCGTGATTACACCTACAAGGGTGAGTATTTCTTTATCGATACAAACCCTGATCCCATTATTGCCGGTTTCGAGAACCTCACAGTCACCGGTGGAGTTTGGGAAGCAGCCACAGGTGCTGCCACTGTGCTTCCAGGTGATATCAGTATTGGGGTATCCGCCGGATACCGTATGGGCAACATTGATTACGACTACTACTGGCACCATTTCAACGAAGCTATTCCCGATTCAACGGTAAAATGGAGCAGGGAAGAGGGAGAATTCTCATGGAGAGCCGGGGCTTCTGTTCCAGTGAGGTACGATATTGCCCTTGGAGCAGTGTACTCGTCTGAAACTGAGAACTGCCCTTCCAGCATTGCCGCCGGGGTTCGTTTTGGTAACATAGCCGCGTATTCCCCGGGCTTTGGATTTGAAGGCAGGCTCTACGATACCGAAGATAGCAAAGCATGGTCAGCGAATGCTTTTGGTGGTATTCACCCTGATCACAACCTTTATTTCAGAGGTGGAGCTTCACTCTCATCCAGCGGAGGGAATGATGCTGAAGTCTCTCTTGGCATCTCCATGGGTGTCACTGTTGACCTTGGAAGAACAGATATCAGCGCTGCTTTCAATTACGGGGATGAAACAAGGAATGAGTATGTTCTAGGCTTCCCTGATGCTAAAACAATAAATGATATTATCACAGCTTTCACCGTGGGAGCTGTAATCGAACTCTAAACTCAGAGCTTGGAGAATTGAATGAAGACCATCTTCCTCTATTCAGCAATAACCACCATTCTGATTGCTCAGGCTTTCGGATTCGGGTATTACGATTCAGTAACAAAAGGAACCCCTGTCCCCGGTATCACCCCATCAACTACCGCTCTTGGATCGGTTCGTGCACTGGGAGTAACTGAAGCTGCAAGCATTTTTTACAACCCGGCACAGACCGCATTCTTATCTGCAGATATTCAACTTGCCGGTTCTACCATTCAGTGGACTGAGCGGGTTATTCAAACCGATATCGAGAAAACCGTCAGAACCTACATGACAAATGACAACGGCACTGCCGCTATGATCTTTCCTGCAGGACCTTTTGTTTTCGGCGCAGGAATTGCAAAGATCGGTGAGTTCGGTTATGAAGGTTCCCATACGGTCTATGATGATCCTGATGATCCTGAGCTTGGAGTTGCCGTCCTTTATGCTGAAGGTTCGCAATGGGAAACCCTTGCCGGCGTTTCTGCTGTGATCACAGGACGATTATCTGCAGGGTTCTCCGGCGGAGTTAGAATGGTAAATGCAGACTACATCTATGAATTCAACAGTCACCAGTTCCTGATCCCGGATTCATCAGCCACATGGAATGTGGAGGATAAGGAATTTGCATGGCATGCTGGTATTGCGCTTGATGGAGATATGTTCAAATCGGGCATTTCATATTCGTCTAAAACTGACTACATGGATGATGTAATTGCAGTTGGTGTAAGTGCCCTTGCTCCCCACCTGAAATACACTACTGTTGGATTTGAGGCAGAGGTGGCATCACCTCTGGATAAGAACCAATTCCTGGGTAATCTGTTTGTGATTATGCCTCTTACAGAGCAGATGAACATTCTTACCAGTGTTAGTTTTGATGACAATCGTGTTGCCAATCGAGCAGGTCTGGGATTTGGCCTTGGCTTTGATCTTCAACTTGATCGTTTCTCCGTGGGTTGTGGATTACTGAACAGATTCAAAGCGCGGAAGAACACTGCATTCCCAAATGAACAATCCGACAGAGTTGATGACTCTTCAACTATGCTTACTCTGGGATTCTCCTATCTTTTAGGAAACTAGGCAACATATGCCCTTCGGATCCAATTCGTGGACAAGGCTGGCATATACACCATCTTCCGGTAAGATGAAGGTGGACGGTGATCTGTTTGCAGTTCTTGGTATCAATGCCGATGAGATCATCCATTCAGAAGATCCATTTAGAATGTTGCCTGATTCTGTGGTTCAGGGGCTTATCCACGGGAAGGACATAGTCAGAGACGAGGAGCTGTCGCTTGTAATTATTCCAGGGAAAACAGGGCATAGTAACTCTGTTACCATCATTGCTGAGCAGATTGCTGATTTCGATCTTGTGTCTGATATTGCCGGCGGCGTTGTGGGGTTTTCCCCAGACGGTACTATCCTCCGGTGGAATTTAAGAATGACCTACCTGTTCGGTCCCCGCGAGAAAGATGTTATCGGGAGGAGCGCTGCAGATATTCTCCCCACCCCTGTCTTGTACGATTGGGGAAGCGTTATTTCATCCGCACATCTTGGGCACGAGGTCAGAATAGAATTCCAGCCTTCAGGAGAAAGAAGAGTAGAGGGAGTTCTTAGTAGAGGCGGCCCCGGTGTTATTGGATTGTTCCGTGACTCAACGGAGAGTTACAAAACAAGCAAGCGACTTCGCGCTCTTAACAGACTTAATCAGGCATATCTTCAGTCTACTGGAACCGGGCTTCTGCTTCTGGACAGCAGGTTGCGCATACTTCTGTCTAACTCCGGCTTCACCAGGATAACCGGCCACAGAGGGTCACTGATCGGTTTACAGCTGCATGACATTCTTTCTGCTGAATCGTACAAATGGGTTCACGATGCTTCGGAACATCTCTCGGCGGATGAGAGAACAGAACAATCCGGAGTTGTCTCATTTGTGAATCAGGACGGCAGACAGGTAACCCTTCGGCACACGCTCAGGGCAGTAAGGAATGAAACGAACCAGGCCTTGAATTTCGTCTGTCTTTTTGAGGATGAGACCGACCTCACCATCTTTCGGGAAAGCGTCGTTCATCTAAAAAAATGTTTAACAAGTATTTCAAAAATATCTGAGGGGATCCAGGGAAATGAATCAGGAGAAGATCACAGCATTTGTGAGGAACTCTTAAGAGTTACCAGATCTACAGCCGTTGCACAATTTTACTATGATCCCTATGGAACGATGAGACTATCCAGTAGTGCAGGAAGCTGGCCCAGAGATCATCCTGTTAAGGAGTTGAGTGAGCTCGGTTTTCCAGCTTTTGTATGGGCGGGAGACAAACTGTACAGGATTGCATCAGCGGAAATGGGGAAGCTTTCCGGTGACTTCAAATCCTGTGCTGTGCTGCCTATAGGTAAAGGAGTTCACAACCGGGGATTTCTTTTGCTCACAGATTCATTGCTTTCAGATTCAGATTCAGATTCAGCCCTGCTCAATACCATATCTTCGATGATCGATATCCACCACCAGATCGTCCATGAAAGAACAGCCCGATCAGTTGCAGAGAAACATCTGGAGCTGAATGCAGGATTCGCAGAGACGCTTTTTGACGGGATTCCCCTTCCCATTGCCATTATCAGGATGGATGGAAGGGTGGACCACTGGAACAGGGCAATGGAACAGGTATCCGGTGTGAAAGCCGGTGAAGTGGGGAATGAGGATATAGACAACCTCATTGATCCTGACAGAACCGGATTCACGCTTGATTCTCACGTGTCAGGGTCAGACCTTGAGGAAGACAATTCTTCAGTAGAGTGGACGGTTAGAAGAAGGGATGGAACCAGGTCTGCCTTACACAGATGGAATGTTTCTATTATCGACCCCTCGGTAGGTTACATGGGAGACCCTGCGTTTCTTGTTACAGGTATTGCATCAGAAGACATATCCCCCGGTTCCGATGTCTTGTCATCGAGTTTGTTGGACAGAAGGCTGTTACTAAATGAGATAACCGGGTTGTTTGCTGCGTTATCCCCGGATGATGTTCTGCTTACACTGTCCCGGATCTGCTTTATCACCGGGGGAATCGGCACAATAGAATTTCACAGCAACGGTGAATTTGTGGCTGTTTTTCCTGAAACAGACAACAGGAAAGAGAATGTGGACTGGGATTTCCAGTTAACCAGGTCTATTTTTGGAATTGAGTACGATATAAAGGTCTCCGGCTTTCCAACTCAGGACACAGTAAATTCTGTTATAGATCTCATTTCCTTCAGAGATTCCGGCAATTCGAGAGCGCACCTCCATTCAGAGCCCGAAACCCTTGAGATCCAGAAATACTCCACGGGACTCACCGATTATCTGGAGAAGTTCTTTTCAGATTCCATTGAGCAGAGTAATGCCATGGTGCATCTTGTAGACAGAACAGACCCGCTGGCAGGATTTGCAAGAACAATGCTTTACTCCCATGAAACAGCCTCAAGGGTCTCCCATCTTCTCAGTCTTTCCATTCTTGTAAGATCCGGTGGTTTCAAAGAAGAGTATCCTGACAGATTTCTCACCAGACTCCACAGCGTTTTTGCTGAAAAGGGGCTTCGCCCTCCTTCTCTTTCTCTAGGCGACAAACTACCTCTTGTTATGATAATTCCCCATGTCATTCTTCATTGTTTTGCCATACTATGTCAGCTGGCAATACCGCATGGAGTGGTTTTGTTCACTGCACGGAGTGCGGATAATAGTGATGAAGATGTAACTGGTGTCCGCATAATTCTCAGTGGTTTGAACGAATCATTGCAGACGCTTTCACAGGAGGATATCCATCAGCAGCTTGGAAGAGGAGTGTTTGGTACAGGAACAGAGGCCGGAATCATTTTCAGGCTGTTGAAGTGCTCAGGCTGCGAACTTCTTTCCATGAGTAATGGAGAAATGACTTTCCTGCTGGACCCGGCATACTGAGAAAACCGCTCGATTCTTTTTTCATCTTGTATATTCCCGCTTACAATACACAGGAGGCCTGATTGTGAGTGCTTACAATTTCAAAGGTTTAGAAAAGAAGTGGTCTCCCATCTGGGAGGATATGGATCTGTACAAGACAGGTGATGACCAGGGAAATAAGAATTTTTACTGTCTTGACTATTTTCCCTATCCATCCGGGGCAGGATTGTCTGTGGGACATTGCAGAAACTACATTCCCACAGATGTTATCTGTCGTAAAAAGAGAATGGATGGGCACAATGTTCTGCACCCCATGGGTTGGGATGCATTTGGTCAGCCTGCAGAAGAGTATGCTATTAAAACAGGTATGCACCCTGCTGAAGTCACCAGGATCAACACAGAGAACTACAAGAGACAGATGAAACTCTTTGAAGCCGGTTATGACTGGGACAGGGAGATAAATTCAAGTCACCCTGATTACTACAAATGGACTCAGTTCTTCTTTCTTCTGCTCTTCGACAGAGGGCTCGCGTATCAATCTGATAATTTCCAGATGTACTGTCCGCAGTGCAGGATAGTTCTTTCAAACGAGGAGTCCGCAGGGGGTATATGCTGGAGATGCAGTAGTGAGGTGGTAAAAAAGAGGCTTCCGCAGTGGTATTTCAGGATCACAGATTACGCGGACAGACTTCTGGACGAGCTTGATGATCTTGACTGGCCTGAAAACATAAAGGCCATGCAGAGGAACTGGATAGGCCGTTCTCACGGGGCGGAGGTTGTTTTTACGGTTAAGACGGAAGAAGAACTTGTCCATCTCCCTGTTTACACAACAAGGATAGATACAATTTTCGGAGCAACATTCTGTGTTCTTGCTCCGGAGCACCCGGACCTTCTGCAAATAACCACAGAGAAGTGTAGAAAAGATGTTCAAGAGTATATAAGATCATCCAGTACTAAAACGGATCTTCAGCGTCTTGTGGCCAGCGAAAAAGGGAAGACTGGCATCTTTACCGGAGCCTATGCAACAAACCCCTTTAATGGCAAAGAAATACCCGTGTGGACTGCTGACTATGTACTGGCAGGATATGGAACAGCGGCGATAATGGCAGTTCCTGCACACGACGAGAGGGATCATGCGTTTGCCAGGAAGTATGATCTTCCTATCATTGAAGTCATTGCTCCAGACGGAGTGCCTCAGGGTGTTGAAGATGAAGCAACTGTGGCTGATGGTCAACTCATCAACAGTGGACAGTTCTCCGGACTCAGCTCAGAGGAATCCAGGGAGACAATGGCCGAATTCGCTGAGAACAACAACTTTGGTAAAGCAGAGACCCGTTACAGGATCAGAGACTGGCTGGTGAGCAGACAGAGATACTGGGGGGCTCCCATACCCATTATCCACTGCGATAATTGCGGAGCTGTTCCAGAGAGAAATCTTCCTGTGATACTCCCTGATGTGAAGAGTTATGAACCGGATGATACTGGACGATCCCCCCTGGCGGCATGCGAGGACTGGGTGAACACAACCTGCCCTGAGTGCGGTTCTCCTGCTAAGCGTGAAACCAGTACCATGGCCGGATTTGCCTGCTCAAGCTGGTATTTCCTCAGGTTTGCTTCCCCAAACTGTACGGATGCTCCTTTTGACATTGAAGAAGTTAACAAGTGGCTTCCTGTTGACCTTTATGTAGGTGGCGCAGAGCATGCGGTAATGCACCTTATCTATGCCAGGTTCTGGACTAAGGTGATGTACGACGCAGGCATGCTGAACTTCACGGAGCCCTTCACCTGTCTGAAGAATCAGGGGATGCTTATCAGCTACGACCATCAGAAGATGTCTAAGAGCAAGGGTAATGTGATCACACCGGACGAAATGATCGTGAAGTACGGTGCGGATGCTCTGAGGCTCTACATAATCTTTATGGGGCCGTTCGAGGCTGAAATTGAATGGAGCGAAGAGGGGCTTGCAGGTACCTACCGGTTTGTGAAGCGCATCTGGAATCTCTTCCTTGAAACTGCTGATTTCAAGGAGATCGAAACTGATGAGGTTTTCCAGAAGGAACTCCGATATGAACTTGCCAGAACCATAAAGAAGGTCACTGAGGATATTGATGGTTTTCAGTTCAACACAGGTGTCGCGGCGATGATGGAATTCTTGAATTTCCTCTCTGTGAACAGGGATAAAGCAGCTTCAGTCTCTGCCGCCTGGAGAAAAGCTCAGCAGGATTTCCTTACAGTACTCGCTCCGGCGGCGCCTTTTGTCACCGATGAGCTATGGCATATCCTTGGCTTCGGTGGCGAGAATGAGACCATCCATACTCAAAAGTGGCCTGAATGGGTAGAGGAGGACCTGGTAAAAGATACAGTTGAAATAGTGGTTCAGATAAAGGGAAAGATAAGGGACAGGATATCTGTTCCCGTTAACTCTTCAAAAGAGGAGATAGAGAAGATTGCTCTCAGTCGGGAGAAGATACAGGAGTATTTGAAAGGCTCCATTCCCCGAAGAGTAATAGTTGTTCCAGGCAGACTTGTAAACATCATAGGATAAGGAGAATCATGGCAAAGCAGTACAGCGCAACACCGGCAATGAACATCAAGACGGACATAGTTTATAAGGTTAAGATAGAAACAGGTAAGGGAACCATCAATCTTGATCTTTTCCCTGAATATGCTCCTGTGACGGTGAATAACTTTGTTGCACTTGCAAAAGACGGTTTCTATGACGGTGTTTCCTTTCACCGTGTTATCAACAACTTCATGGTTCAGGGCGGTGACCCCACCGGCACAGGAATGGGTGGACCAGGTTACAACTTCCAGGACGAGTTCTCCGGTAACCCCCTCACCCATGAGACCGGCTCCCTGTCCATGGCCAATGCCGGTCCCGGCACCAACGGCAGCCAGTTCTTCATTACACATGCCCCTCAGCCTCATCTCAATGGAAAACACACCGTATTCGGTAAAGTAACTTCCGGACAGGATGTTGTTGACACCATTGCCCAGGGTGATGTGATGCTTAAGGTTACAGTAGAAGAGTAACCTCCGGGTATACGAAAACAGGGAGGGGGTTCACCCTTCCCTGTTGTATTTTTGGCGAAAGTGGCGGTTACTCCTGTTACAGGAGGAAATCAATGCTTGCTTTTACCCGCAGTGTAGGTCTTGTTGGAATTAATGCTTTTCAGGTGGATGTAGAGGTTGACCTGACCCGTGGTCTCCCGACCTTTACCATTGTGGGCCTGCCGGACAATGCAGTAAAAGAATCCAGGGAAAGAGTTCAGGCCGCAATAGGCAATACGGGTTTTTCACTGCCGTCCAAGAAACTCACCATCAATCTCGCTCCTGCAGGGAGAAAAAAAGAGGGAGCTGCCTTTGACCTTCCCATTGCTGTAGGTCTTCTGGCCGCCTCAGGCTTTGTTCCAAGGGAAAGGGCCGCCAGGTATGCCTATCTGGCTGAACTTGCTCTTGATGGTACCCTGAGGCCAGTCAAGGGCGTGCTTCCCATGGCTGCAGGGCTGAACGGGCAGGGTATCGATGGCTTTATTGTACCCACTGTAAATGCAGGTGAGGCAGTTATCGCTTCGCCTGTACCTGTGTTCCCTGCGGATAATCTGGAACAGGTCTCACTTTTCCTTCAGGGGCTGAACAATCTGAAAGAATCAACTGAAACAGATATTCTCCATCAGACTGAGCTTACTATCGCTGACTTCTCCGAGGTCAGAGGGCAGCAGCAGGCGAAAAGAGCTCTCGAGATTGCCGCAGCAGGTGGCCACAACGTCCTGATGATAGGCCCGCCTGGTTCAGGGAAAACCATGCTCTCAGCTCGCCTTCCCGGAATACTGCCCCCCATGTCCCGGGAAGAAGCTGTTGAAACCACAAAGGTTCACAGCGTAGCAGGGCTTCTTCCAGAGGGTCAGGCTCTTGTTACCCATCGTCCTTTCCGTGCCCCCCATCACACGGTATCAACCCCCGGCCTTGCCGGTGGCGGTTCAAATCCCCGCCCTGGCGAGGTGAGCCTTGCCCACAATGGAGTTCTTTTTCTGGACGAACTTCCGGAGTTCAAAAGGGGAGCTCTTGAGGTCATGCGTCAGCCAATGGAGTCAGGGAAAGTGATCATTTCAAGATCAGCGGCAAGCGTAGAGCTTCCAGCACGGTTCATGCTTATTGCCGCCATGAACCCATGTCCCTGCGGTTATCTTACCCATCCGGCAAAGTCCTGCAACTGCACGGCCTCTCAGGTTCAGCGTTATCTGGGGAAGATCTCCGGCCCCCTGCTGGACAGGATAGACATTCATCTTGAGGTCCTTCCCGTTCCAAGAAATGAACTGGGAGATATCAACCCGTCAGGGGAGACCAGCGCAGAGATCAGAGAGAGAGTAGTAAAGGCAAGGAAAATACAGACAGAGCGTTTCAAGACCATCTCGGGAGTTCACTGCAACGCCCACATGACAAGTACACTTACAAGAACTCACTGTGCCCTTGATCCCTCAGGCAGAAAACTTCTCGACACAGCTGCCGCAAGGTTCGGTCTCTCTGCAAGAGGCTATTACAGAACTCTCCGTGTAGCCAGAACCATTGCTGACCTGGAAGCCGCAGAGAAGGTTACAAGCGCCCATATTGCAGAAGCTGTACAGTACCGGGCTCTGGAAAAAGACTACTGGGTGTAAATGTGAACCCAAACAGAGTATCACAACAGGCGAGAAATGAAAAAAATAGCCCCATTACATCCAGGCGAGGTACTCTTTGAAGAATTTATGATCCCACTGGGAATCAGCCAGAACAAGCTTGGAAAGGAGCTGTGCGTTTCTCCAAGACGTATAAATGAGATTGTACATGGTAAGCGCCGGATCACTGCTGACACTGCTCTGCGGTTGAGTATATTTTTCGGCAGTTCTCCAGACTTCTGGCTTGGTCTGCAGATAGACTTTGATCTGGACAGTGAAATTGATTTGAAATGGGATCAGATAGCAAAGCAGGTACACAGGTTTCAAACTATTCAGGTAACAGGATAGGTTTCCAGAATCGGTTGAAAGAAGAGGGGCACCTTGCGGTGCCCCTCTTTCAGTGGTTCAGATGATTATCTGAGAACCATTATTCTCTCGGTCATTACAGTATCACCTGTTGTGATAACAACGCTGTAGAAACCGTTGGGGATGGAAGCTCCGTTAGAGCCTGTAAGATCCCAGTTGATCGTGTGCTGTCCAGCTGCGAAGTCTCCGCTGGCAGGTGTGGCCACTGTGCGTCCGGTAAGGTCAAAGACCTGAACTTCAGCTGTGCCTGCATTTGCCAGAGAGAAGGGGATAGCAGCATTATTTGCAGCAGGATTCGGGTAAGGCGTGCTGATGGCAGTAACATAAGTCGTGCCCTCGCCCTGTTCTTCAATACCTGCTCCGCTAACAGTGATGGTGCCAAGGTAACTGATGTAGTTGTGTGCCCATACTGTTATAAGCATTTGACCAGTTGTGCTGGGGGCCACAGGGATGTTCACAACGCCTGAGCCATTGGTGTTCTCTACCTCGTAGACCTCTGCTGTTGCCCAGTCGTCACCCTTCCAGAGGCAGACTCTAGCGCCTGAAATGGCGGATCCACCGGAAGTAACAGTTACTGTTACTGTTGTGGCACCGGGAATGGAAGCTGGATGTGCTGCTGCAATATTTGGTGCGTCAGCGGTCCAGACTGGAAGTTCAGGTTCTCCGAAAAGATTGTATTCTTTTACAACCCAGTCATGGATCTCCTGGGTGTATGGGCTCATCTCATCACGGCCCATGGAATGGATAGCACCAAGGGCTATCTGACCCTCTACCCAGTCTTCCTCGTAAACACGCTGGGTGAGAACTTCGCTTACGCCGCCACCAGGGTTTGAAGGTGAACCCCAGCCGTATCTGGCGTTGAAGCAGCCGAATCCACCACCGTTAGGGCTGGCGATCCATGCGTCACCCATGCACTCGTAGTTGTCTAAGTGCCCGATCAGGCAGCTGATGGAGTGCCAGATGGCAGGAAGACCGCCGTTGGAGATATTCTGGAGTGCCATGAAGCTTGAAACACCATAGGAACCTCCCGGCAGGGAGAAACTGGTGGGACCGCCGTGGCTGGAATGGTAAACATTCGCAGGCCCGGCATTGAGCATGCCTGTTGTAATGGCAACACTGTTATTCCCTGTTGACTCGTAGCACTTCTCTTCTTCCCATGCGCTGGAAGGTAGATCGTTGCTTATGATCTCTGCGCCTGCAGAGCCCCAGCATCCAGGCCAGAGCAGTGAAGTGGTATAACCAACGCGGAGCTCAACGGGAGCGCTTTCGAAGTAATCGGTTGAACCTACCTGTTCGTAAGCAAGAACTTTGCTGAGGAAGAGAGTGGCTTCAGATGTTGAGTTCACGCTTGCACGACCGGTGAACATGTCCGGGTGGTAATCTACATTGTCTCCACCGGCTCCCCATTCGCCCCATATGCCATTGCCGTTGGAGTTCCAGAGGTCGGCACCAGGAGAGCTGTCATTGATATCAGACCAGTAGAGGTCAACTGGAGGGTATTCTGTGTAGGAAGAATAATGGATCTTGGAGTCACGGCCTGCGATGATGTTGTCATCACCCCAGATGAGTACGTATTCAACACCTTCATCACGGCAGTCGGTAAGGAAAGCGCGAATCTCCTGCTGGAGATCAGCACAGGAATACTGTGACTGGATCCATGTAGTGGTGTAGACACTGGTGGGAACACCCTTACGGGTCTTCCAGTCGGCGAAAGCCTGTGCGTAACTCTGATAGGCAGTAGTTGATATTACAACATACTCACCGTACATGAGGTCGCGACTGGGAACTATTGCAGCTCCGCTTGCCTGAACCATCTCCGGGTTGAGAACTGAATTCTCAACAATGGTTCTTGTGCGGGCTTCGCTCTGTGCAGATCTTGTTCTTACAGAGTAGTTGTCCGTGGCTTCTTCAGTTGTTACTCTGATCTCAAGATTTCTGAGAACCTCAATTGTTCCGGAAGCAGGATTCCATCTTACAGGATAGATGCTTACATAAGCTACAGGAAAACCTATGAGCATGGAAGATTCTTCAAATCTTGCAGCGGCAGAAGGAAAACTCTCTGATGAATTGTAGATGGTCCTGTCAGGCGCTGGAAGCAGAATTTCAGTTTCACCCATGAGGCTCAGAGGAACCGGTTCTGTTGCAGGAAGAACGGTGTAGTTACCGAGCAATGGCTCGTAAGAAGCGTTTATCACTTCAATTCCCGTTGCCTGCATTCCCGCAGGAAGAGCTATGGGGCTGTTCATCACAGGAAGAGCAGGAGCTCCAATATTTCCCATGGTAGATGTACCTGGAAAGGTTACAACCGTGTAGTTGCCCATCTGGTTGATCTCAACATCTGTAGCTGAGAATGGAACGTTAACAGTGAAATTCCCCGCCATAGCCAGCGAAAGAGCAATCACTGCAAGAACAGTAGCAAATCTCATTTCTCCCCCTTTGTTAGTAGCTGATTAAAAGAGCGCACACACATATATATATAACAAATAGAATCTGAGAACAGGTGGCATATTCACGCTGTTCTGTGGTATCAGATTGTTTTTTTACTCGCCGGAATTCATGGAGAACTCAAGGAAGCTGGACGAGGCCTCTCTGATCGTTAGAGAATCCCAAACCGTACTGCTGAAAAGCCACAGAGGATCGGTGGCGTCCTCGCTGTACAGCTTTAATCCGGATGCATCGTTTGTCACGAACCACTGACAATCAAGAAAAGAGAAACCGGTGGAAGCTGCTTCAGCGGGATCCATCTGGCCAAAGGAAACCGGGGAAGAGTAAATAGTGTAATAGAGGTTATTCCCTGGAGCGATGAGGTTGCTGAAGTAATCAGCAAGATCTCTTCCGTTGTTTCCCGGGAAGACGGATACGGCAACAAGGGGAAGCATATCTTCCTCTGTGTTACCGCTTAGCTGTTCCCAGTTTACTCCTGTTTCTTCGGTGAGAGGCTCTTCAGTTTCGCCTGTAAGAGCATCCTGTGAGTCGCGGGAGTCGTCAGTGAGTATGTCTGTAATAAGAAGTGCCCCAACCCCTACAACCACCACTCCGAGAATGATCCAGGTAAGGTCGGTTTCCTCGGAGGAGGAAGTTCCTCCTCCCCCGGAAGCAAATGGATGTGCAACAGCAATATTGGTAAAGGCAAGAAGAAGCAACAGTGCTGTGATCCTTCTCATTTTGTTAATCCTCGTCCTTCTGATAGTCATCCATGATCTTCTTCTGAACCTCGCGAGGGGTTGCCTCATAATGGGAGAAAGACTGAGTGAAGCTTCCACGGGCCTGAGTAAGTGATCGAAGTGAGCTGGTGTACTGGTAAAGCTCTGCCTGGGGAACGGCGGCTTTTATTACCTGGAAGCCACCCTGGGATTCCATACCTTGTATCTTGCCTCGTCTGGAGTTAACATCACCCATTACATCACCCATGTAATCGTCTGGAACAGTAATCTCAATAGTCATGATAGGCTCAAGAAGAATGGGACCGGCTTCCATCATCAGATTCTGGAAACACTTGCTTGACGCCAGTTTGAAAGCCATATCAGAAGAATCAACAGCATGTGATGAGCCATCGGTAACCACAGCTTTTACATCAATGACCTCGCTGCCGGAGAGAGGTCCTTTGTGCATTGCCTCAATAACTCCCTTTTCCACAGCAGGTATGAACTTGGTTGGAACATTCCCTCCGGAAACCTCACTTGCAAATACATAACCTTCTCCTCGGGGCGTCGGTTCGATCCTCATGAGAACATGGCCGTACTGACCTCTTCCACCTGACTGCTTCTTGTGCTTGTAGGCACCATTGGCTTTTTTTGTAATCGTTTCCTGGTAAGCTATCCTGGGTTTGAAAAGCTCCGCTTCAACACCACTCATCTCTTTCAGGCGAGCAAGCATTGTCATAAGATGAAGTTCACCCATGCCGTTCACAGTGGTTTGACCGATGTTTCCTTCGTTTCTTGTTATGAAGGTGGGGTCCATGGCACCAAGTTTGTGAAGCCCGGCACCCATCTTGTCTTCGTCTCCGCGTTTCTTTGCAGTGATGGCGGCTCTGTAAACCGGATTGGGGAAGGAGATGGGAACAAGCTTGACCTGTTTTGATTTGTCACACAGTACATCATTGGTGATCGTGCCTTTGAGCTTGGCCACTGCGATTACATCGCCAACCACCATTTTGTCAGCATCTTCCCTGGCAGAACCGTTCATGTAGTAGTAGTTTCCAAGTCTTTCAGTCTGGTGTCGGGCTATGTTGATGGCTTCCTGAGATCCATTAACTGAACCGCGTAGAATCTTCAAATAGACCATGTCACCAACATGCTTGTCGTGCTTTGTGCTGAATGCTCTGGCAACAAATCCACCCTGGGGATCCGGTGAAACAGGGTCACCATCAATCACCGCAGCCGGTTTAGCCTCAAGAGGTGAGGGCGCGTACTCCACTATTGAGTCAAGTACGAACTTCTGACCCACCGGGGGAATTGAAGTACCGCAGTAGAGAGGGAATAATCCCCTGTTCTTCACTGCAAGTTTTATTCCTTTCTTCAATTCAGTTTCGGTGAGGGTCTCGTTGGCGAAGAAGGTCTCCATTAGACCCTCATCTGCCTCAGCTGCTTCTTCGATCAGCTGCATTTTGTAGTCTTCAAGACTGTCTTTTGCGCTATCCGGAACAGGGATATCCTTGCCTGCAGCATCCACTGCCTTACCGGTGATCACGTTCACCAGACCCACAAAAGATTCTCCATTTATCACAGGGAAAACCACAGGAACAACATGCTTGTTGAACATTTCTCTGGTTTGTTCCAGAACTCTGGCAAAGTCGGAATTTTCTCTATCCACCCGACTTACATAGATGAACACGGGGATATCTGCTTTTTTTGTAAAACTCCAGGTTTTGAAGCTACCGACTTCCACTCCGTCCTTGCTGTCAACAAGAAGAATGGCCATGTCGGATGCTGATATTGCCCCGATGGTCTCTCCATGAAAGTCAGCAAGTCCCGGAGTATCAAGGATATTTATCTTGCAATCTTTCCAGTCCAGGGTTGCAAGGGATGATCCGAAACTGTGTTTCTTCTCCCTGCTTTCGGAGGTGTAATCAAAGACGCTTGTTCCATCGTCCACATTTCCCAGTCTTTCGCACCCGCCACCTGTAAAAAGCAAGGCATCGCAGAAGCTGGTTTTTCCAACGGAACCGTGACCCAGTACGGAGACGGTTCTCAGTTTTTCAGAACTATAGTTTTTCATGGCTCTCCCCAATATGTTATTCTGTGGTACTATGAATTAATATGCTGATTACCTATTCTTTTCGGAGAATGAATATTACCGTTGCAGGTGTACTTGTGTCAACAGCTTAATCAGGGTCTGGTCAAAGGCCGGTATATTGTGTTATCAAATCAAGCTTGAACAAGTTCTTTTTCCGGTGAATACGTGGGGTGAATTAAATGGGGATCTTAGGTTATTTTTCTGTAGTGGGGGCTCTCGTAGGGGGCTTTTTCCTTGTAAGGAAGGTCTTGAGCGAATTTACCGGACCTTCCCGGGAGGATCAGTACCAGGAGCTGGATGAGCAGTTCAAAAAAGCTGACAGGAAGATAACCGGACCGAACACTCCCAGGTGCCCCCACTGCGGTGGTGACACCGAAAGGTACGAATACCCTCATTTGAGAGTCTGGCGGTGTATCAACTTTCCTGAGTGCCGTGGTTTTGTGAAAGCTACCAGGGGAGGGGCAGGATTTGCCAGGAAATGGCATGGGCGTTAAAAGGAGAACTAACATTGGAAAGTAAGACAAGGGTAAACCGTCATCCGGTTTTGTCGCCTCTTCCGGACAGTTGGGTGAAGTTCACTTTCAATGGAAGAGAAATGGTAGGAAGGGCAGGGGAGATGGTATCCTCCGCGGTGTTCGCCGGTGGTGAGCATGTTTTTGGACATCATCATAAAGACGGCGGTGCTCAGGGGATCTTCTGTGCCAACGGACAGTGTTCCCAGTGTACTTTGATCATAAACGGACTCCTCTTGAAGAGTTGCATTGTGCCCCTGGAAGAAGGAATGGCAGTACGATCTGTTGAAGGTCTTCCGGCTCTTGATGATCTGGATGCACCGCTGATGAACCCTCCGGAAAGAGTTGAAACAGATGTTTTGATCATTGGAGCAGGTCCCTCAGGTATGGCTGCGGCAAAAGAGCTGGGAGCTTCCGGTCTAAATGTGATCATTGCGGATGACAAGGACAGACTGGGTGGAAAACTTGTTCTTCAGACGCACAAATTCTTTGGTTCAGAGGAGGACTGCAGAGCCGGGGTAAGGGGAACAAGGATCGCGGAAATACTTGCAGAGGAATTGCAGGAATTATCAGGGATCGATATCTGGATGAATTCAATTGTGCTTGCAGTCTTCAGCGACGGTACAGTTGGTATTCGAAAACCGGATGGTTACATGATAGTGAAACCCCGACAGCTTCTCGTTGCAGCAGGAGCCAGGGAGAAATCGCTTCCTTTCCCGGGATGTACCCTTCCTGGAGTGTACGGTGCCGGAGCATTTCAGACCCTGGTCAACAGAGATCAGATCAGATGCTCTGAAAGACTGTTCATTCTTGGCGGGGGCAATGTGGGCCTTATCGGCGC
The DNA here is from genome assembly GCA_023145375.1 of Candidatus Sabulitectum sp. Lineage (GTDB taxonomy): Bacteria > Fermentibacterota > Fermentibacteria > Fermentibacterales > JCC-6 > Sabulitectum. The sequence goes on from JAGLDY010000007.1 coordinate 51,031, forward strand.
ATATCATGCCCTGCAGGCTGGAATGACAGTGGTGGGTCTAGCGGAGGCTATGGAAAAGTGCGGAGGTTACAAGGTCCATGTTGATAAGATCGCACGAATGGGTGTACCGATCTATACAAGACATACTGTTCTGGCTGCCCACGGGCAGGAAGAACTGGAAAGTGTAACAATTGCCGCTGTTGATGAGAGCTTCATTCCGATTCCAGGTACAGAGATCAACTTCAAGGTGGATACTCTTCTTGTGGCTGTTGGGCTCAGTTCTGTTAACGAATTTCACAGCAAGGCTCTTGAGTTCGGAATTCCGTCAATGTTAACCGGAGACTCTGAAGAGATAGCAGAGGCAAGCGCAGCGATGTTCAGCGGAAGGATCTGCGGAAGAAGAATTGCCTTTTCTCTGCAGGGAGAACCAGCTGATATACCTGCAGAATGGCTTGAGAAAGCGGAAGTGTTGAAGAGTCCTGGAGGCAGGATAGAAGAATACAGGGAATCTTCCTTGAAGGAGGGTGTATTCCCGGTGATCCACTGTTTTCAGGAGATCCCGTGCAATCCCTGTATGACGGTTTGCCCAAAGAATCTTATTACAACCAGTGGACACGCTATAATGGGTCTTCCTGAGTACAGTGACGGCTGTATCGGGTGTAAAAAGTGTGTTGCCATCTGCCCCGGTCTTGCCATATCTCTGGTGGATTACAGAAAGAACAGAGAATTTCCTGTGGTGACCATCTCATGGGAGCTTGGAGACTGGCTTCTCCAGAAGGATCAGACCGTTACAGTTACCCAGTGGGAGGGGATACCCGTGGGAACAGGAACGGTTGTCAGTCTGAAGAATGCCGTTGGTTTCCCATCAACCATGCTCCTGGACATCAGAGTTCCCGAAAAGATTGCCGGTATTGTGGCTGGCGTGAGAATACAGGAGGCAGAAACAACCACTCCTGAGGAAATGATCCCTGAACTGCCTATTCCAGACAGTGCTGTTGTCTGCCGGTGCGAAAGAGTCACTGCCGGTGAGATCAGGAAGCTTCTTCGTGAGGGCGTGAGGGACATGAACGAATTGAAAACCAGGTCAAGAGCAGGCTTTGGGGCATGTGGCGGAAAAACATGTAAAACCCTCATCCCAGGAATAATAAAGGGTGAAGGTATTGCAATGGACAGGATAACCGATTTTACAGAGAGACCTCTTTTCGCTGAGACCAGACTGGGAGTTTTTTGCGGGAAGGAGGAAAAGTAATGCATGAAGTTATCATCATCGGTGCCGGTTCAGTGGGAACACCTACTGCAATGTCTCTTGCAGAGAGAGGCATCACCACTCTCGTGATAGATTCCGGCAGATCAGCCGGACAGGGCAACAACAAGTGTGCCATCGGCGGGATCAGAGCCACGCACAGTGATCCTGCAAAGGTAGCTCTCAGCCTTCACTCCATAAAAACCTTTTCCACATGGGAAGAAATTCACAGGGAGGATATAGGCTGGTACATGGGGGGATACACTTTTATTGCATATACGGAAGCGATCTCCGAGTCCCTTCAGAACATGATACCAGCTCAACAGAAAGCCGGGCTTAACATCAAATGGTGCAATTCTGATGAGATATTGAGATTGGTTCCGGGAATCAAAGCTGAAGGTCTTTTTGGCGGGACATTTTCACCGGAGGATGGTAGCGCCAGCCCTATGGAAAGCTGTTACGCTTTTAAGAGGAATGCCGAGAGGTGCGGAGCAGAGTTCCGCTTTGGTGAAACTGTAACTTCCATAGAAAAGAGCGGTTTTTTCAAAGTTGTAACTGACAGAGCTGAGTACACTGCTGCAAATGTGATCAACTGTGCGGGCTCTTTCGGTAGAGAGGTTGGAGCCATGGTGGGGGTTGATCTGCCTGTGTATCCTGACATGCACGAAGCTGGAATTACTGAGCCGGTGCAGAGATTTTTCAATCCCATGGTTGTTGATATCAGCAGGACAGCAGGTAGTGCGAACTACTACTTTTATCAGTACAGTACCGGTCAGGTAGTTTTCTGTATTACCCCTGACCCACCAATACCTGGCAAGGGAACGGAAGAGACTTCCACTTTCCTGCCACAGGTTGCCAGTAGAATGGTGAACCTCTACCCCAGACTTGCCAACATCAAAGTAAGAAGAACCTGGAGGGGCAGCTATCCTCAGACCCCCGACGGAACTCCCATAATAGGTCAGGTTGGACCAGAGGGCTTTTTTGCCGCAGTGGGCATGTGCGGGCAGGGTTTTATGCTGGGCCCTGGTGTGGGAGAGGTTATGGCCAGACTTGTTGCAGGTCAGTCAACGGAAGAAGACAGAATGGTTCTCAGTGCAATGAGGCTGGACCGGGAGTTCAGCGGGAGAGAAGCACTTAAGTAGTTCAGCTCACTTGCATCATATGCGTGTACGGGCTATCTTTGATTCATGTATTCAGTTACACCCCAGAAGACAGGAGTTGTACAAGCCGTGAAAACTCTTTTATCCATCTTTTTATTCTGTGTATTCCTTGCCAATGCAGGGGAACTGACAGTATCGGTTCCATTTGACGGGACTCAGCTGAGTATTGCCAGAGAGGGTCTATATACAGCTGTTTCCATCCACGGTATGCCCAGCATGTTCACACCGGGAACTCCAGCTCTGCCTGTCATGCCGGTTCGAATAGCTCTCCCCACCGGATGCTCTGCAACCGGAGTGGAAGTTACTGATGAGAGCTGGGAGAATCTTTCCGGCCGGTATGAGATCCAGCCGTCCAGTGGTTGTGTCCCTATATCTGCTGGTATTGATCATGTACAGGCTGAACCGGATCAACATATCTACTCCAGGAATTCATACTTTCCGGAGTTACCTGCTGTACTTACAAGTTCCAGTGTCTACTGGGGAATTCCTGTTGCTTACCTGAGCGTTCACCCTGTGAGATGGAACCCTGCAACAGGGAATCTTCAGGTATTAAACAGTCTTACTCTGAGTGTTCAATATGAAGAGGATGAATCCACAAGACTTGTGAGCAGAAGAACACAGGCCAGTGAAGACATGTCTATGGAAATATTAAGCAGACTTGTGCTGAACCCTGAGGGAGTAAGCGGCTCCGGTGCACAGATAGTTGCTCCCAAAGATCTTACCTATGGTCAGTATGTGATCATTACCCACCCTGACTACCAGTCTCAGGCTCAGGAGCTTGCCGACTGGAAAACAGCAAAGGGCATACCAGCCAGCGTTTACACAACAACCTGGGTTGAGGCCAATTACTCATTCACCGATCTTCAGCAGGAAATGCGTGCTTTCCTGACCGACTGCAGAGATGATGGTACAGACTATGTGCTGATCTTCGGTGATGACGACAAAGTCGGATGCCGTGATGCCCTTCTTGTTGGAAGTGCCAGCTACACGGAGATAGCTCCTGCTGATCTCTATTTTGTTGATATCAATGACACAGCTCCTGGTGCCGATCTATGGAACTCAAACGGCAACGCTATCTGGGGTGAAGTTCCCTATCCATATCAGTATCCACAACCTGCAAGTTATGACCAGGTTGATTACCACCCTGACCTCTGGGTTGGAAGGGCCAGCGTAAACTCAGTATCCGAGGCGGACATCTTCCTGGACAAGGTATTCATCTATGAGAGGATCCAGTCCGTGGATTACTTTGAAACTGCTCCCATTGAACTGAGAATAGGTTACACAACTGGAATTCTCTGGAGTTCCCCCTACATTCCCGGCAGTGCTGATGCAGAGTCTATCTCGACTTTCATCCCGTCTTCAGCATGGGAGGAAGAGAAGCTCTACGAATCCTCCGGCACCAACAACTATCAGAACACCATCAACATGATAGATGCCGGTCCTCATCATGTCTTCCATGCAAGCCACGGGAATATTACTTCCATGTGGACATCTGCCAGCAGCAACTACACCACTGCACACATCATGGCTCAGACCAACATATCCAGTGGTAACCTACCAGCCATCTGGCAGTCTATTTCCTGCCTTATCGGCCACCTGGACGGAGCTGAATGCTGTGCTGATGCCTGGCTTAATTCACCCGATGGGGGAGGGTTTGGAAACTTCAACAGCCGTTACGGCTGGGGCAACTTTGCCGGGCCGTGTACCGGGCCCAGCGAGATGCTCTGCATAAGGTTTTACCAGGACCACTGGCAGAATGACATCTACACCCTTGGAATTGCCCATGGTACCAGCATGGATTACTACAGCCCGCCGGACAGTATCTACATGGACTGGTGTCTGAAAGAGTACAACCTCTTTGGTGACCCGGAACTGCCCATGTGGACAGAGGATGCGGCTGATCTTACAGTATCTCATGCTTCATCCATCAGCGGTAACACTGTTGTGAACTTTACGGTCACTTCAGGTGGAAATCCTGTTGAGAATGCCAGGGTCTGTATCCAGAAAGGAGACTGGAAAACCGGTGAGACCTACGTTGTGGGTTATACTAATGGATCAGGTCAGGTCAGCCTTTATGCAACACCAGCCACCACAGGCACAATGGGTGCTACTGTGTGGGCAAGAAACCATATTTCCTATCAGGGAACCATCACAGTTACCGGTGTAGGTACTGGAGAAGCTACCGCACCCGTGCCTGTGACAGAAAACAGGTTCAGTCCCCTGAGCCCCAACCCCGCTATGGAAACAACCTCGCTCTCATTCAGCGTTGCAGCACCTTCCATGGTGTCACTTGAGGTTTATGACCTTGGTGGACGCATCGTTACCACACTTGTTAGTGAGCAGATGACCGCAGGTGAGCACAGTGTTCTCTGGGATCTCTCTGATTCCAGCGGAAAGACTGTCCCAGCCGGGGTTTATCATGTGAGACTCAATACTACCGAATTCTCCGAGATCAATTCGGTGATGGTGCTCAGATAACAACAATTGTTCTGAATGCCCGGGGAGGCAGATCCCTCCCCGGGTTTCCATATCTCTACGGGAACTGGGAATTGAGACTACCTGTAAATTGAGAGCTCCCGATCCCTTCTTTTAGAATCGGTGTCTGTGATGGATTTAACAGCTTTGATGCTTCCGATGTATTCTTCAGGCATTCCGTTCTCTATTGCTCCTTCAATAACATGCTGTTTGTACCAGTGATATGGCATGAGAGAGGAATCAATACTGGTGGCATAGTAAGTAAACGCCTCGTACGACCTGTCATCGATCTTCACGGAAACATTCTTGATGTCATAACCTGAACCAAGACCCTCGATGATGTCGAGAATAGGTTTTTGTGATTCTGTAATATCATAGAGTACACCTAGAACAAAGTCATCAGGGTGTCCGGTTTCCTTGATGTCGCATTTGGCGCTTCCATCGGTTTTGCTTAGCTTGTGAAAACAGAGCTTGTGATCGGAAAGCATGGCCACACCTATCTTTGAAGCCCTGATCCGTTGGAGCAACCGTTTCTCTGACATATTTGAGCCAAAGGAAAAATAAAGCACAACACCCCTCTTCGCTCTAAAAATACAATACACAAGTCCATAAAACACACCATACATATCATAAATTATTTGATCTTCTTTGTCATCACCTTACCTTAACGGCTGTTCCGTGATCCCCGTACCAGTATTTCTTTGCGGATCTGTTAAAATGCTCAAACGGGATGAAGAGACCCAGGAACCCCCGGAGAAGAATAGGGGAGTAGTGCCAGTCCCCATGTTTGTCGAATTTCCGTGCGGAGGTTATTGCCCTTGCAGAGTGAAGTTTATCAGCTTCTGCTTTCTGGAGTGTCCAAGTTGTTTAAGATTCATTGGGAATTGAACATCCTCCGCGAACAACACCTGCTTATCATAACCGCCGGTGGCAATGAAATCTCTCTTGCTGCAGAATACCGCGTCTGTATCAATTCCGGTTATCCACAGCATTGGTACCATAGCCCAGTAAGAGAGAGCAATCCCGGGAGACATCCTTTCCATTCTTATTCCGGTAGCTCCGCCTATGATCCGGGGCTTGAAAGCGCATTTTCAACTCCATTGAATGTGTCCGGATGGATCAGGCTGTCTGCATCTACGAACATCAGTATCTCACCCAGGGTTGCTGCAACGCCAGCATTGCGGGAAGCGGCAATGATCCGTTCTTTATCGTCAGCCACAGATCGCTCTGTCCAAATCCATTTTCTGTATTCCCGAAATAGAGAGAATCACCGTCAGAAGTTGAATAGAGTTTACCTGTACAATAGTCTTCGTTTAGTTGCTGTCCTGTATTCTGGAATCAATAGGGTTGTAATTCCCCTGCCTGGCAGAGCAGAACCAGAGAGTGTTGTCAGAGAACCGTCCAGATGGAAGCTGTCTTTCTGCACTACCAGATGCCTCAGAACACCCTGTTGCAAGGAAAATACAGGCTATCAGGCTTGTAGAAAGTACAGTGGTTTTACACACGGAAACCTGTTATCACTCTAAAACCAGTGAAGTATCCCGTCTAGTATTTCATCTTAAGATAAAACAATGTACCCGGATAAGAAATCCTTACTGCTTGTGGGACATCTACTGAGAAAATGGTTTTGGTACAATGTTTTCCTTGTCCTCTTCTTCCTTGGAAATGTGACAAAGGAATCTATTTTTGTTAAATTGAGAGGAACAGGAGGTGAAGAATGATCCACAGAGGGGTTGTGCTGGAACTTGATGACGGGAACGCGAAGATCGTTGTTGGAGGAGGTGAAGGCTGTAGCAGCTGTGCCTCAAAGGAAAGCTGTGTGTCTATTACGGGAACAAGCCCTGAAGAGAAGATAATAGTCACAGAGAATGTGCTTGGTGTTGCAGTTGGTGATGTGGTCGAACTTGAACTTCCAGTGGCTATAACCATGCGGATCATTGCTTTGACTTTTCTGGTACCTGTGGCTCTTTTGTTCGTCGGGTACTGGATAATGATGCCGGCTGGGGTTACCCAGGGGGCAGTTGGAGCTATATCCGGGCTCCTTATTGGAATGGGAATAGCTCTGGGTGCAAACAGAACCCTGGGGAAGCGTTCAGACTACAGAATGAGAATGACAAAACTAATTGCCAGGTGCAGTGAGGAAGTGGAAAAGTGAAACAGCTGGTTCAGAGAGCGGTTGAAATTCTCAATGACATCGGTGTAGACTATGGTGATGTCCGGGCGGAATTGATCAGAACGGAAAATACAGACTTCCGAAATGCAAGACTGGATGATTGCAGAACAGTAGAGACCGAGGGAGTGGGGATCAGGGTTCTGGTTGGGGGAAGCTGGGGCTTCTCTGCATGTACAGGTATGAACAAAGACGATGTTGACGCTGCTGTGGAAAGAGCCGTGGACATTGCAAGAGCTGCAGGAAGCAGGGGAAAGGTCGAGCTTGCCCCTCTGGATATCCAGCAGGGAGTGTACTCCGGACCATGTGAGATAGATCCCTTTGAAATATCCCGTGAGGATAAGATAGCCCTGCTTCATAAAGCTTCAGACGAAATGATGAAGGATCCGCGGATCAAAAACAGTTTTGCACAGTTGTGGTTCGAAAAGCGTGACCGGATAATAGGTTCTACCCGTGGAGACCTTATAGAGACAGATCTTGTCTTTTCCCAGCCTGCCCTCATGGCCACAGCTGTGGCCGGTGGTGATGCCCAGAGCCGAGCGCTTCAGGACGGAGCTAGAATTGCCGGCTGGGAATGGATAGAGAAGTCAGGAATAGGATCATGGGGCGAGAAAGCCAGAGAAGAAGCTCTTATGAAGGTTCTTGCAGACGAGAGCCCATCAGGAGAAATGGATCTTATTCTTGATGGTCTTCACCTGGGTCTGACAATGCATGAATCAGTTGGTCATCCCACAGAAAGCGATCGTGCTCTCGGTTGGGAAGCGAATATGGCTGGAAGAACTTTCCTTGACATCAGCCATCAGGGAAATCTTCGCTACGGCTCGGATATGGTTAATTTTCTAGCAGATAACACGCTGCCTTACGGTGTAGCTACCTGGGGCTGGGACGATGACATGGTGCCCGGAAAAAAATGGTACACAGTCAAGAACGGCATTTTTCAGGAATTCGGCTCTGTTCGTGAGACTGCGCTTCTCATGGGAAAGAAAACAAGCACCGGATGCTGCAGGGCCATGAATGCCCAGTGTTTCCCTATTAACAGACAGCCCAACTTCTATCTGGAACCTCCTGAGAATGGAGTTACTCCAGAGGACCTTGCTTCAGATATTGATCACGGGATCTGGATAGAGGGCAGGGGATCGTTCTCCATAGACCAGAGGAGAGAGAATTTCCAGTTCGGTGGGGATCTTTTCTGGGAGATCAGGAATGGAAAGAAGGTCAGACCGCTTAAAAAAGTTATCTACAGAAGTAGAACACCTGAGTTCTGGGGCTCACTTGACGGGATAGCAGACAAAAAATACTTCCGTACAATGGGGCTTCTTACCTGCGGTAAGGGTGAACCAATGCAGTCCGCCCGGATGACCCACGGAGCAAGCTACAGCCGATTCCGGGGCATTGAAGTTGGAGGTGGCAAATAATGACAAAGCAGGAAATGCTTGAATTTGCAGAGGCTGCGGTGAAAGCTGCCGGTACGCTTGACGCAGTTGCTGTACTTACAGAAAGCAGAAACGCATCGGTGCGATTCGGGCAGAACCGGATAACCCAGAATCTGGACGTTTTCAGGAGAGAACTACAGCTTACTGTGGGTGACGGTGAGAAGCAGGCAACGGTAAATTCCCAGAAGATCGATATAAATGCTCTGCCTGGTATAGCATCTGAGGCCAGGGGTCTGCTTGCAACTTCAGTCCCTGATCCGGAGTATATGTCACCTGTACCCGAGGGGCAGGTGTATCCGGTGATCGAAGATGCCTGGGATGAATCAACTTCACAGTGCCACGCGGCACCGAGAATGGAAGCGGTAGGGCTGGTAATTGACACCGCTGCAGAGAACGACCTGCTGGCTGCAGGTATCTGTAGAATGGGTTACGAGAAAATAGCCCTGGCTACTTCCACAGGGAATCTTGTTGCCCACCGGTCAACTTCTTCAGGACTCTCCTTTACAATGGACAAAGGACTAGCGTCCAGTTACATAGCACTTAACGGAACTTCCTGGAGTGAATTGAACACAAACTCAGCTATCACCTCGGTTACTGAGCAGGTCAAGCTGGATGAAGGCGCAGAAGAGCTTGAGCCGGGAGACTACAAGATCATCCTGGAACCCCAGGCAACCTGGAACCTTCTGATGTTCCTGCCCTGGGTAATGAGCGCGCGGGCAGCAGATGAAGGAACTTCTGTTTTCAGCGGTATGGAAGGTAAAAAGTTGACCGGAGAAAACTTTACACTTTCATCATCCCTGCTGGGGGGACGGCCGGGCAACCCGTTCAATGGAGAGGGACTGCCTGCTGAAGACGTTGTGTGGTTTGACAGGGGTATTCTCAGGAACCTTCCATGCGACAGATTCACCGCAAAGAAAACTGATAGACCTCCATTTTTCGTACCTGATACTGTTGACATGGCTGGTGGTCATGGAACCGTTGAAGACCTGGTGGCCGGTGTTGACAGAGGAATCCTCATAAGGAGATTCTGGTACATACGATTCGTTGATCAGAAAACCCTGAAGCTTACAGGGATGACCCGTGACGGAGTTTTCCTCGTAGAGAATGGCAGGATCGTAAAACCGCTGAAGGATTTCAGGTGGAACTGGCGTCCACTTGAGCTGTTCTCCAATATGCTTCGTGTGGGTACCCCTGAGAGAAAAGCAGCTGGAATGGTGCCACCTGTTGTCTTCAGTGAACAGCACTATCCCTTTACTGATTAGGAAATGCATATGGAGAGTTTCGCTGTGATCAACTGACTCTTTGTCTGATCTTACTGGGGCATTTGTTGAGATTCTCCAGCAGTTGAATAAGAGCCGGCAGGAACAACAGGGCGCTGAGCAGTGTTGAAGCAATTCCCAGCACAGCAATGTGACCTATTGACCTGAGTCCGGGGTGGGAGCTTAAAAGGGAGCCTGAGAAGCCTATCATTGTGGTTACAGAGGCCATTGCAACATGTTTTCCAGTTGAGCCAAGCACCTGTCTTATCGATCCGCGCCCCAGCTCCATGTACCTGTGAACAATGTGTACTCCTGCATCATTACCGATTCCCAGCAGAACCGGCAGAACTATCATGTTGTAGAAATTCAGTTTTACTCCTGCTATCTCCATGAGCAGGAATGTCCACAACATGCCGGCGACCAGCGGAACAAGCGCAAGAAGTGTAAGTTGTACATCTCTGAAGTTCAAATACATCAGAAGAAGAACAAGAATAAATGTTGCCGATATTATCCAGGGGCTTTCCAGTTGAAGCAGTCTCAGCATTTCTGCAGCTACCAGGGAAGTTGAAGTAGAGTGGTAAACTGTACCATCTGCCAGTTCAACGGACCCGATTGCTTCACTGAAAGCAATTGAATTGCGCCCATCAGAAAGACCCTGTTCAGGATATATCATTATGAACGATCCAAGAGTCCCGTCCCTGGAAGTAAACATGTCTGTGAGATAATCAGGAACATCTGACAGTTGAACTGGTTCAGTGGTCTGCGAAGCCTCTCTCAGCCTTTGCAGGTCCTCATTGTCGCTGAGTTTAAAGAGGGGGCTGTCCAGCAGTTCGCGGATCTCAGCCAGGCGTGCAAGTCGGGTGGCTTGTGTTTCGGGATCAGTCGGGAATCGTTCCTGAAGAGCCTCTACTGAGAGAATCGTGGTATCACTGTCTACTCTTGATCTCAATTGCTCAAGAAGGGGCTCAACGTCTTCAGGGTCTTCAATAAGAATGAATGCGGGATTTCTGTAGTTTGAAGTGGGGTATACACGGCTTATCACCTGGTGCCTGTTCTCATATTCTTCAAAAACAGGCTCAAGGGTATCAAAATCATACTCAAATGTAATGTTCGGGGTAAGGACAACTGCAGCGACAACTGTTACCAGACTTAACACTACGACGGAAACAGGGGCTGGAAAAGGTTTTCCCCCATTCTTCTTTTTGTGTGGCGAAGCCGGTTGCAGCGAAAGAAGAAATGTTCTTTCAAAAACCACAAGAAGGGCAGAAAGTACGAAAAGCATTGAGATAAGTCCGAAGATGATCCCGGTGCACGCAATGAAGCCAAACTCCGAGAACCCTTTGAAATCCGCAAAGATGAGAACAAAGAGAGATATTGCAGTGGTCAGCCCTGCTATGGTTATAGCCTGTCCGGAACTCTGGAAAGTAGCAACAACAGATTCCTCAACGGATCTGCCCTCAGCACGCTCTTCAGAGTACCTGGCATAAAAGTGAATACCGTAATCAATACTGAGCCCGAAGAGGATCAGTCCAAGAATGGAAGTCATCATGTTAAGAGAGCCGTAGACAATCTGAGCAAGGCCGAAGGTCCAGAGCAGGGAGAGGATCAGTGGAATTCCGATCAAAGCAGCTATTACAGGGATCCGGGTTATCAAAAGGAGTATTGTCCGCAGATCATTCTTTTTTTTCGCCTTGGCATAGTAGGCTTTTACAAAGAAATATCCGGTAACCAGCAGCAGAATTACAACCACGCCCAATCCGAAAGAGCTGGTAACCTCATCGGTTATTGCATTCACCTCCACCATCTGTCTCTGCAGGCGGCCACCCATGACAATCTCCATGTCAGGTTGATAGGACTGAGGTTCCAGAACAGAAGACAGAGAGTCCAGCATGGCAAAAGCACGCTGAATGTATCCAATATCTGTTTGTGCATTTGCCGGATAAAAGCGCAGCACCATTGTCAGGCTGTCGTCTGAGATCGGATACTCCCGGGTTGCGACATTCTCGAAGAATGAGCCCATGCTCAATGTGGATTCATTTTCTTCCGATTGCATAAGGTGCTCAAGGGAGGTCATCTCAGCCAGGAACTCGATGAGGCTTTCAAGTTCCGAATCGGTAGCAAAGTAAAGAGCATTGCTCTTCAGGAATGAAATATCCCTGCGGTAGTCTACCCGGGTGAAATAGGGCTCTCCATCAGGTTGTCTCTGATCCAGGACCATTGGAATAAGGTCTTCTGCAAATCTCCTGTTGCTCTGAAAGGATAAGCTGGTGATAGCAACAGCTGCAGAGGTTTCTCCACCAACTGTTGTGCGGAGTTTCTCCATGGTCTGAACAGTTGGATTCTGTTCAGGAAGCAGGTTCGAGATATCAGTATCAATGGATAACTTGATGCTGCTGAAAAAGCCCAGTACACCAAGCAGTATGCCGATTGTAATGATCAGCACAGGTTTTTTTACCGTGAAGACCACTAGAGGTCTCAGGGTGCTGAAGAGCAGATCAACCGGCGAGCGGTGTGGCTTACTCATTACTCACCTGTTCATGTTGGTGAGCCAGGTATAGAATAATACCTACAATAGGTGGACGAAATGACGTAATTATTATACCCCCAGGAAATAATCATATTTTGTATTACAGGCCTATTATAACGGCTGGGAAAGACAAGAGGTGTCTTTAATTATAGCTGGAAAATGCAGGGAAACGGTGTCTACCACTCGAATCTCATGCCGAAACAGGTTTCACCTTCCAGAGATCTTATGGGCTGGGTGTCGTGGAGATGGTGCCTGAAGAAAATAACAATGTCACCCTTATCCGTGTGATGCCTTCCGTAGACTTCTCCGAAATACCTGCTACTTGACCCTCCATCAAGATGGAAGTAGATGTCCGAGTGCAGAATGGTTCCGTAAACCATCTCTCTGGCAGATAGAAGAGGGTAATCCACGTTTCCGTGCAGTGACCAGTCAAAGAGGTGCCCCTTCTGGAATGTCTCGCCTGTGGGACGGTAAAATCCGATGCTCACCTTGTAGTCAGGAACGGGACCTGCAGGCATGAATACGGCATGGTCTTCCATTCGTATATTGATATGATTTTCCACTCCGAGTTTCATGTTGTTCATGTACTGTCCGCTGGTGTCTGCCATATCTATGTTGTGGAAACATTCATGATCGGTAAAAAGAGAAAAGAGCATGCTTCCGTAGTCAACACCGAAGAAGCCCCGTATGTTCCAGTGCCCGCTGTAGACATTGAAAGCAATGTCTGACTCTTTGCTGCTGGTTCCCATGTAGGTGTCTACAGAGAGTCCCACGCCGAAGGTTACCGGACCGTACTGTATCAGGGTAACTGCATTCTCGATCTCTGTAAAAATGAACTGATCCTCGTCCGGCTGAAAGAACATCCTTGGTTCCAGGAAACCACTACTGTTTCCAGGAAAAGATAGATTCCAGCCGGACGTAAGAGCCAGCAGAAGCAGAACCATCAGTCCTGTTTCTCTGTTTCTGTCTGCATGTGATTCTTCAGCCCATTGATCAGATAGGATTCCGGTTGTGAGCCTTCCACTGCATACGTTTCATTTATAACAGTCCTTGGAACTCCCTGTACCTGATACTTCATTGACAGTTCAGGAAATTCATTGGCTTCAATGGCTTCCGCAACCACTCTGTCCGAATAGGCAGCCAGCCGGTGGGCTAGAACTACTGAGGAAGGACAATGGGGGCAGGACGGGGTAACAAAAACCTTGATATGGAGCTCTCCATCCAGGTTATCCAGAAAAGCCATTGTTTCATCTGAAAGAGTCTTTTCGGTTCTTCCTGAGTCAATAATCCCGGTGAGAAGGCTGCTGAATTCGTATCCTGAAGGGATACCTCTGAAGATCAGTCTTCCTGTGTTCCCTATGCTCAGTGAAGGAAGCATTGCGCTTTCTTTCTTTGACTCTACTATGTTCACAGTAAGCCCTGACGAAAGCTCGCTTAGCTCTGTGAGTATTGTCTCCGTCTCACATTTACCAGGAGCTTTAGTAAGGGTAACCGTGACATCTTCTGTCATAAGGTCGAAATGACCCCTGATCGCTTCTCTGTCTTCATCTGACAGCAATGGCATCTTTTACCTCTCTCTATGCTTAATTCTCAAGCAGTTCAAATACTGCAGCAGATGCCCTTGCACCTTCAGAAACTGCAGTAACAACCTGCCTGAATCCATTGTTTGTTACGTCTCCAGCTGCAAATACTCTGGGATTGGAGGTCCCTACAATGCCACTTGTTACAACTGCCTTATTCTTATCCAGCTCTACCAGCGAGGCAAATGGTTCCGTGGCAGGTATTGTACCCACATAGAGAAATACACCATCAGTGTCAATCTGCTTTTTACCGTCTGGTGTGTCCAGGATAACACCTGTAACTCCCTGATCATCTCCTGTGACCTCTATCAGATGAGAGTTCCAGTAAGTTGTCACCTTCTCATGCTCTACAAGTTTTTTTGCAAGATACGGCTCAGCGCGAAGTTTATCTCTTCGGTGAACAAGACCCAGCTCTGAAACCACATGCGTAAGATGAAGGGCCTCTTTTACGGCGCTGTCTCCGCCTCCAACAACGATTGCTTTCTTGTCCCTGAAGAAAGGGGCGTCGCAGGTAGCGCAGAAACTAACTCCACGGCCGTAGTACTTCTCTTCTCCAGAAACCCCCAGAGTGGCAGGAGCAGCACCTGTTGCGATGATAAGATAATCAGTTGTGTATTTCGCAGAGTCTGTTCTTACCAGTATTTTTCCATTTTCTTCAGTGGTATTTTCCACAGTTTCCGTCTGGAAAACAGCTCCCGCTTCCAGAGCCTGTTTTTTCATGGCATTGGTGAGATCGGATCCCACGATAGAGCTGAAACCGGGATAGTTCTCTATCTCTGCCGTAAGGGCGGCCTGTCCTCCAGGTTTCCAGCTTTCAATGACCACATGCCTGATCCCGTATCTGGCGGCGTAGATTGCGGCGGAAAGGGCCGCAGGGCCACCGCCGGCAATAACGAGCTCATAAGAGTTCGTGTCGCTTTTCCCGGTTCCACTGTTTACCAATCCTGGATCTATTCCAACCTTGAAGCTCATTGTTACAGTGTTCCAACTGCAAGGGCTTCAAGGTCTCTTTTCAGTGAGGCCTTGTCCCTGAAACCGACCATTCTGTCAATCTCTTTCCCACCGTGGAACACTATCATGGTGGGTACACCTCTGATACCAAACTGATTGGCTGCCGCTGGATCCCTGTCGATATCCACGGTAAGGAAGTCAACCTTTTCGCTGAGCTCGTTTGTAAGCTTGTCAAGTACAGGGTGAAGTATCTTGCATGGAGCGCACCAGTCCGCACTGAAGTCAACCAGTGTAAGCTTGTCAGTTCCCTTTGTTTCGTCGGCAATTGTGTTTCCAGGTATCAGTCTCATTGTAATTTCCTTTCAAGTAAGTAGATTTTTCCCAACGCCAACACATTAGCATATTGGATGCCTATTCTATAAGCAAGGCAGACAAGCAGATGAAATACATCAATCTGTGTATGCGTGTCAAAAGACCCGATGTTACACCCTTTATTACATGGGAGAATGGTTGTGTTATGTGGTGTTACTCACTGGTGTCCCATCATAAGTCGGAGAGTGACAACTGGTTAGGATTTTTATTGTTGTCGGACTGTAATCCGGCATTGCTAAACAGTTGTGCCAGTTCATCATAACAAAATGGCGTCACACTCAAAACCTGTAGGATATTGTAGAGACTGTACTCTTCCAGGTCAAGTCTTTTCCGAATAATGGCAACAAGAACATAAACTGATACAGCAATCCATATCTGCGTCTTCACTGAACTCTCAGTGTATCCCCAAAACGACTTGATACTGAGATGTTGCTTGACCCATTTGAAAAACAGTTCAATCTGCCAGCGAGCTTTATACAGTTGAGTAATATTCAGAGCAGAGAGCTCAAAGTTGTTGGTGAGGAATATGATGATTCTTCCTTCTTCAGGGTCTCTGTATCTTATTCTACGCAAAGGTGCTGGATACTTATTGAAACTGGTTACTGATTTTGCCACAACTACCTGATCTGATAAAATTCCCACTGATGAATCCTTTTAGCATTTGACAAATTGTTAAGAGATACATTTCCCTTTATGCCAATATGATATCCCTGAGCCCGTTCCGGTATGTGAGCTGACCAAAGGCCATGCAAATAAATTGGTTCCTGCAAGAAAAGTGCTGAACTTTATAATTACCGGAATACCTCAACACACATTGATCAAAAGCATATCCGGGAATGAAATCCATTATTTGCGCGAATACTAATCGACCAGAATGCATACATTCTCCATCCCTGGATAAACTCAGAATATGAAGAAAGTACGCTGAAATCGTGCTGAAGCATAAATGACTCTAACTTGTTATATTGTAACTTGATTCGGCATCGCAAAGATGCAACGTAGGGACACTACCGGGTGTTACTCTTAAAACTTGATGATTTCCGGGAAATGGAGGATGTATGAAGACGAACTTACTGCAGGGCTCCCCATCCAATCAGTTAAAGATTTACAGAGATGGCCAGGTGAAAGTCCAGCTGTTTTAGTAGGCTCCTGAGCCGCTTAAAACAACAGACGGGGTTAGCATCAGAATTGCTAGATCCATCCAGATTGACCAGTTGTCCACATAGTATAGATCAAGCTTTACCATTTCATCAAAACCAAGATTACTTCTGCCGGATATCTGCCATACTCCTGTTACCCCTGGTGTGGTGTGAAGTCTTTTGAAGTCTCTTCTGCTGTATTCCTCCACTTCCTCTGGAAGTGGTGGCCTGGGGCCTACAAGGCTCATGTCTCCTGACAGTACATTGAACAGTTGAGGTAACTCATCCATAGACCATCTTCTGATAATTCTGCCCACCGGAGTTATCCTGGGATCATTTCTTATCTTGAACAGGGCTCCTTTTGATTCGTTAAGATCGGACATAGCAGTTTTTTCACCGTGCGCTCCCCTACGCATGGATCGGAATTTAACTATTCTGAATGGGATGTTGCCTCTGCCAAGCCTTGTCTGTCTGAAGAAGACGGGAAACCCTGAATCAAGCACAATAGCCAGTGAAGTGAGAAGAAAAACGGGGGAGAGGATGAGAATGAAGGTGCAGGCCAGAGTAAGGTCTATTGTGCGTTTCAGGACTAGTCCTCCCCCGGAAAGGGGAGCAGGTACAGATTCGATAAGAGTTGTTCCACCCATGTGAGAGACCCTTGCAGTAAGGCTTACCATGGCAAAAATGTCTGCTGCGATTTTGTAATGGATTCCCAGTTTTTCACAAGTCAGGATCACCGAAGAGAGTTTACCTGTGGGGATCGAATGGTCTGCAACAACCAGTTCATGAACATTCTGTTCTCTCAGTATTTCGGATATTTCTTCAGGAGGTGTGTTCGAATCTATGTAGTCAACAACAATATATCTGAGCTGAGCTCTGTTCTCCATGAATCCGCCCAGTTGTCTGGCTTGATCCGAAGTGCCCAGGATCAACACTCTTGAGGGTTTTCCAGTTCTGTTGGTCAATTTTCTGAACTGTGAATGCCAGAAACTCAGAAGAAGAGCTGAGGCAGGGAATGTGAAGAAAAGAACAAATCTGGAGAAGAGCAGCTGTCTAGTTATGAAAGTCATTGCAAGGGTGAAGAGTACAGCCATTAGAGCCCCTCTGATGATTCCCGCTATCTCTTCTATCATACCCAGACCGAATTCACGCCTGTATACACCGAAAACAGCCATGAAAGTTATCTGTACCGAGCCAAGCACCAGGCCTGTGAGGAAGTAATGATAGACCGAAAGCCTGAAGTCGGATCCCATTAGGTCTGCCAGAAGTGAATGCCGGAGCCAGAATCCCCCCATGAAAATCGCTGTGATAAGAGCCAGGTCTGCTACTGGGAGCATCCAGAGCATATTTCTCTTCTTCACCGACTCCTCCCTGGTCCTGCGCCTAAAAGAACACCGGGATGTTCAGCCATGAAGCGTAGCATACTTTTCAGATGAAGGGTCAGGGTAATACCTGCTGAAGCACTTTCTCTGCTGCAAACATGCCTTATCACTGCCCGGGGTTCAAACCATACCTCCATGCCCCTCTGCCATGCTCTCCAGCACCATTCAACATCCTCAAAGTAGAGAAAGTACCTCTCGGACATAAGGCCGACTCTTTTTCTGCCACCGGGTGTGAGCCACATCGCAGCTCCCACCAGCCAGTGTGGCTTCAAAGGAGTATCGGAGGAGTTGAACCTGCTCATGTGCTTATGGATGATCCTTTTACCAAGCGCTGTAGTCCCAAGAGGAGTTCTTCTAGCTGCAATTACGGCTGGAGTAGGCCATGTTCTTGCGGTGGATTGTCTGACTCCGTTTGAATCCACCATGGCCGGTCCGATTATGGCAGCCTCCGGATTCCCTTCCTGAAATTCATGCAGGGCCGTCACAGCTCCCGGCATGAGTTCCACATCCGGGTTCAGAAAAAACAAACTGTCACCCTTTGCATTGGCAGCTCCAAGATTATTGGCCTTCGAGAGTCCCAGGTTCTTTTTGTTGAGAATTATTGTTACTTGTAGATTATATGAATTAATTATATCAATAGTGTCATCGGATGAAGCATTATCAACAATCACTATCTCTGAGGGTTTTTCTCCGCGTTGAAGGTCAGACAGAGATTCAAGAGCTCTACCAATAACCTTCTCACTGTTGTATGTGGTGATGATCGCTGACCACTTCATAAGTGTTACAAAGAGGGAAGAGCCTTGCGACTCCTCCCTCTGATAAGTCGAATACGAATTAGAGTGCTTTTGACTTCAGGGCTTTTCCAGCCCTGAAGAATGGCACTTTCTTCGCTGCATATCTGACTTTCTTTTTGGTTGCAGGATTGACTCCATCCCTGGCAGCTCTCTGCTTCACGCCGAAAGTTCCGAAACCGATAAGGGAAATCTTTCCTCCCTTTTCAATAACACTGCCAACGCCTTCCATAAAGGCATCGATTGCTGCAGCTGCATCTTTCTTGGAAAGATCGGCCTTTTCAGCAACGTATCCAATAAGCTCTTTCTTGTTCAACCCCATACCCCTTTCCTGTTGTTTTATCGACCCTGAAAACACTATGATGCATTTACATTAGAACAGAGAAAGCTCTTTGTCAAGTGGTCCCTTGAAATAGCTAAAAACTGCTGGCATGCTGTTCAACCTTGATATCAGGGAATACCTTTATGTTTATGCGGAAATAGAAGCCGGTATCAACATCTGATATGTGCCGTGTGAATACCGCTTCCCAACTGTCAAGGTCGCGCATTATGGAGTAATCCTGGCTTATAAAGTTATCTCCAGTAGCATCATAATAGGCCCTGTAATTTAGCGCCCATCGGGTTGTGAGATCAATGCTCACGGATAATCTCAGTTTATTCAGGTCATCATCTGCTGAATACAGCGCCGGTATGAAGCTGTGTGAAAGGCTTAACCGCCAGGAAAGCGGTGTCAGTACAAAACCCGAATCAGGCTGCATTGTCGGATCATTACCCGAAAGTTGAATACCGGTGGTGAAAGAAATGCCATCTGTTTTCCTTGTGTATCCGTTGTATGAACCGCTGATACGGGAGGAAAGCCACTTGGTCGGGGTCAGGTTCAAGCTCGCACTCACCGGTGAGAATATTTCCTGATCACGCTCCGGGCTCCAGCTTGATGTGAGGGATAATTCAGCCAGAGTTTTTTTCTCAATTGCTCCCCTGTTGAGTCTTTTACCCTCAAGGAGATTAAGAAGAGAGAAGGTTACAACCGTTCCTGAAGAGGGGAGAGAAAAGTCACTGAAGCGGTAAAACAGAGATTCAGCTTCTTCCGTTGCCTGATAGCTTCCATCCAGAGACATGTACCTGGTCGGAGACCAGCTTGTGGAGATGGAAGGGGTGATAGTATGGCGCAGGATAGAGAATCCTGCCAGGCTCGTGGAAAACATTCCGTATACATCTGTTGAAAGGGAAAGACCGATGGAGGGGTGCAGCCAGCCGGGGAGCCTGTTTCCACTGCGATCTCTGTGATAAACTGTGCCGGTGGTATTCAACCATGGGGAAACCGCCAGTATGCCCCCCAGACGGTTTGACCCGCTTAGGCTGGAAGATACCTTTATACCAGCGTTGTAGAATGATGAATCCTCCCATTCTGTTTGCTCAGTGAGGTAGTGAGAGCTTAAATTCCAGTAAAGGCTGTGCCATATGCGATGGTTTCCCGGATCCGACGGTAGACTGAACAGAGGTGATGATGGACGGTTGTACCGGATATCAGGGGTGCTGAGTTCTGAAAGGATCTCATTGTCAATCGTGTCCGGTAGAGCGCTCAGATATTCGGTGTACTCAAAGTTAACCTGAGCACTGCCTCTCCCCATATTTCTGGAAAAAGAGAGCCATGATCTCAGCTGTCCTTCCATTCTCTCCTGGGGATTCTGCTGTGTATCCTCAAGGTATGACCGGTCACTAACGAAATTACCGGTGAGGCGAAGCATGGTCCCATCAGGAAGCTCCTGTTTATGCTCCGAGTCAATAAGCCATCTGTCCCTGCTGCTTTCAAATTGACGACGCCACTGGATCCTGTTCCTGCCGTTCAATACGTATCGAAGGTTGTGTCTTTCTGTGGCCGTAAGCTGGAATCTTGTTTTTTCCATCAGGTCTGAACTGATCAGGAGGTCTATGTAATCAGAAAAACCGAAGTAGTATCCAACCTTTCTTATGTATCTGCCGTCACGGGATGATGATCCTACAGTGGGTATGGTGAACCCTGATGATCTACCTCGTCTTATGGGAAAGACTGCATACGGGAGCCAGAAAACAGGTGTATCCTGTACGTAAAGGATGATTGGTTTGGCAACCGCCTTGTCGTCCGGATAGACTTTCATTACTTCAGCCCAGAAGTAGTAGTCAAAAGTGTCTTTCTCGCAGGATGTGAATACAACATTCGTAAGGTTGAATTCCTCTCTGCTGAGCATGGTTACCGTTTCACTGTTGTATTGTGCCCGATCGTAAAAGGAGGTGGTGGAAAATGTTCTGGCAGTGGCTGTAGGAAGGTGATAGATAAGAGCCGATCCTGTGGCATCATCTCCGCCCTCGGCCATTTCTACATTACCTGTGGCTCTGACCGTTTCTTCAATTGACAGGTATCTGATGGTGTCTGCAGCAATGCTCATCTGCTTGTGTTCAATGGAAGCATTACCAACCAGTATCAGGTCCTCATCGCTTATGGAGAAGACAAGAGAATCCGCTCCGTATGCCATTGTCTGCAGCGGCTCAGTTTCAGTGGTATCCGGCTGGGAAAGCAGAAGTAAAAGAAGAGAAACGGTTAACATTGTCTGCTGGCCATTGATGCGGCACCGAATGCTCCGGAAACCGATGAATTTTCCAGAAGTGTTACATTCCATCCATGTTTGCAGCGCCTTTTATATTCCTGCTGAGCAGACGGTTCAAAATGGTTCAGTGTAGCTGAAAGCCCCCCGCCCATGAAGAAGCCCATTGGTGAAAAACAGTTTGCCAGGTTGGCAAGTCCGATACCAACCCATCTGCCATATTCTCTAAAAGCCTCGCAGGCCTGGACATTTCCAAGAGAGGCCAGGTTGGAGATTTCTCTGGGACTCGCCTGTATACCGTTTAATCTTTTGTAATACCACTCCAGTGATTGTTTGCCTGCGTATCTTTCCCAGCATCCGTCAGAACCACAGGGACAGGGTATTCCACCCTCCTGCACCGTCATGTGTCCGAATTCACCTGAATAACCTGTTCCGTAAACAATGCTGCCCTGGTTAATTATAGTTCCTCCTATGCCCGTACCAAGCGTTACAAACAGCCAGAGTCCCTCGGATGGTATAAGCCTGGAGTTCAGTGCACCGATGGCAAAAACATTACAGTCGTTATCAACTACCACTGGTACTTTCAGCAGGTCTCTGAGGATAGCCCCTGCATTTACTCCATTCCATAACGGAAGATTGGGGCTGAATCGAATAACCCCCCCTGCAGACCTGTCAATGAGTCCTGCAGTACCCAGCCCTACTCCGGCTGGCATTGGATCATTGGCAAGAATAAGTCTGGAAACTTCTTCAAGCAGATCCACCGGATGGCAGTCCTCACCGGTTGGTATTGTATCAACCAGTCTGAAGCGGTCATCCGCAATAAGACCTATTTTAGTGTAGGAGCCTCCCACATCAATACCCCAGAAAGCTCCCTCAAATCTATTACTGGATCCCAAGGATCTCCCCGTCTATTACTGTCATCATGGGCCATGAGATTCGATTTTCGGTGTCACTTCCAAGAATGCACCTGCCGGAGGCTCCGTACCATGGTCCCATGGAAGAGAGCTTTCTGGAGATCCTGCTTCTGGTATGGTTGGAGGCCTGTGACCAGGCATCCAGCAGGATATCGGCCGCATCAAATCCCTGAGCTGCAATTGCAGTGGGTTCTTCACCATAGGTTCTGTTGTATGTGTAGACAAAACGAGCTGTTTCCGGGTAGAGGGAGTTGAGACCGAATGCAGCCGTAAAAATAGCACCTTCAACATATTCTCCACCATGCCTCAGGAGTAGATCATCATCCCATCCGGAAGTGCCGAAAAGAGGCACCTCAAGGCGGTAGAATCTCAGTTGCGGTGCAATTTGCACTGCATCCCAGGCTGATACAGGAAGAAAGACTGCTTGTGGAGAGTTGGCTTTAAGTGAGGTTATCTGTGATCTGAAATCAGTATCTCCCGGCTGGTAACCCAGTGAAGAGACCACTGATCCTCCCATTCTCTCCACCACTGACCGGAACTGCTCTGCTTCTCCGGTAGCCTGTGCAGTATATGGAAAGAGAATACCGAAACGGGTGAAGCCGCCCTCTCTTACCGCATATTCTGCGACTGCTGCAGCTTGATCACCTTCACTTATTACCAGTCTGAATACGGGATCACCTATTCTGTCGACATCCCCGGATGTTGCAGTGGGGGAGAGAAGAGGGATCTCTTCTCTTTTCGCAACCGATCCTGCGGCAAGCGTGGAGGAGCTGGTAAGCGGCCCCAGAATAGCTACGCATGAGGGGTTATCTGCTAATGAAAGTATGAGTTCCATCAGCCGGGACTGGCTGCCTCCAGTGTCGAAGTCAACAAGCTCCGGAGCGGCCGAATGCATTTCTGCGAATCGGTTAAATGCAAGATGAGCACCCTGTGAAACCTGTTTTGCATATACCGAACCCTCACCTGTGAGAGGCATCAGCATTGCGATCCATGTATCGCTTCCCGTCTCAGACTGGCCATAATCAGGTCGACCCCATATCTGGTGGGCACCTGGGTAAAGCCTGTCTATCTCTTCTCCGTAAAGGGCTGCTTTTGAAATATCACCTGTGCCGGCAAATCGATCTTCAAGTTCAAGAAGAATGTAAAGCTCCAGCCAGCCCTGATCTCTGTAACCGGGAAGAACTTCAGTTCTCACATTATTCAGCTGTTCTCTGCAAAGATCAACGGCAGCCTCTGCCCGGTACGCATCGAGAGCTTCAATGTTTAAAGAGGCCAGTGCATGCAGTGCTGAAGACGGAGATGATGGAGCGTCGATCCTGGCTTTTAGAAGAAGTGCCCTTGCCTTTACCGCAGGGTTCCCGGAAGAGGTGTATCGGGATACAACTGCATGTGCCTCATCCCTTCTGCCCAGATCAAAAAGACTTTCCCCTCTTGCCACTTCCCACAGAGGTACATCAGGATTGGATGGTTCATTTTCCAGTGCTGAATTTAAAAGAGATAGAGCCCTTCCAGGGTCACCCTCCTGAAGTTTTATGTCTGCCAGGGCTGCTTTCTCAGATGCTGTTGAATCTTCACCTGTATCCGGCTGGCAACCTGCAATAAGAAGCAGTGTCATGATAGCAACAATAAGATGTCCGGGTTTCAAATGAACTACCCCCTGGTGTCATGTGGTTGCAGATTAGCAAAAATATCTTTACTGGTGCCGTAACACAGGAATATCATTTCAAGGGCGTGGAATAGCAATAAGAAAGGGGTCCCAACTGTTGTAGCGGGACCCCCTAAAGAAAAAACTGATTTACTCTCCTGTTGATTCCTCGACAGGTACATCCATGGGGATGAATTCTTCGATAGGTATCTCCATGTTATCGATCATCCACTGAGCATCATCCGCAAGTTCGGATTCAGGGTATTCACGGACAAGAACTGCAAATGCTTCTCTGGCAGAGTCGAAATCCTTCATCTGCTCACTGAAGGTAAAACCGATAAGGAACTGCGCCTGATCGCATCGTTCATTCTCAGGGTGTCGATCAAGGAAGAGTTTAAAGTACGTTATGGCAGTTTCAGGGTCAATACTCATTGATTCTTGGGCAAGGGTCATGAGGCTGTCAGCACCAAGAGATTCTGATGGCAGGAAGGCATCCTCATTTATCTCCACCTGATAGGTCTCGCGGAGCTGTGGGAACACAGTGTTGTAAAGATACTCATTGACAATGCCTGGTCTCAGGGCAGCCTGGATCGACTCGCGTACTTCCTCCAGGGGCTTTACACCTTCTTCCAGCTTGTCAGTGATCTTGAACAGAGCTATCCCGAGATCTGTACGCACCGGGCCAAACTGAGAACCTGTTTCAGCATGGAACATGTCCTCTGCGAACTCAAGCTCTACAGAAATGTAGGGAATGGGCGCATTCAGAGGAAGCCAGCCCAGATCACCACTCAGGGAAGCTGTTGGTGAATGGGTGGAGAACTGCGAAGCTGCATCTGCAAACGTCATACCCTGTTCTATTGCAGCAATCGCCTCATCCATTTCCTGCTGTGAGTCGGTGAATATTCCTGATACCTGTATTTGTGGATTCTGGTGGTAAATATCACCAGTGTGTTCTTCGTAATATGCGGTTATATCCTCTTCTGAAACTTCTGCTGTTTCCACGATGTAGCGCTGGTAGTACTCCTGGATAAGAGCACCCTTCGTTGTTTCCTCCACCTGCTTTTCAGCCTCTGCAACCTGCAACACTACGGAACTGTCCTGATCCAGTCCTGCCTCGACCGAAGCAAGTCTTATCAGTTCCCTTTCCACCATGCTTTCCAGAATGAGCTGTTTCCCCTCGGGAGTCTCATAGCTGGCTCTCTGATATGGCGGAATGGCCTCAAGCTCAGTAAAAATGTCTTCTTCCGTGATGGGGTTCTGGTCAATAACGGCATAAACACCATTCACAGGTGAGTCATTCACAGTAACATCGTATGTATCGTAAAGACCGGGCATGAATGTGTTTCTGAAGAAATCATTTACAAGGGCCGGTCTCAGCATATCTTCTATGTTCCCGCGCACAGCATCAATGGGTTCATAGGATTCCGGCCTCTGCTCAACTACGAGAAAAATGTGTGTTCCAAGGTTTGTCTCATATGGAGGAAGGACCGTGCCTGGCTCAGCATCAAGTAGAATGGCAAGAAGCTCTTGATCTTCTCCGATGAAGGGGATATCACTTCTTTCGCCGGTCCATCCTATACTTCCCCCCTGGGACGAAGTTGCTGAATGCTCACTGAGATGTATGGCAACTGAATCAAAAGGTACACCGGAGTCAAGTTCAGCCTGCGCCTCGGAAAGCGCCTGGTCGCTACTTACAAGAATGTGAGAAACAAGAGCGACAGGGTCATTCCGGTACTGTTCCATATTTGACTGGTAGTAGTCGACAACAAGAGAATCCGGAATTTCTATTGATTCGATGATCATTGTCTGGTAGAAGATCTGACCCATTGCTCTGGTTCTTACTTCTTCAACTTGTTCTTCAGCTATTGCAACCATGGCTAACACTGTAGAATCCTCATCCAATCCTTCACTTCTGGCTGCCATGAGAAGCAGTTCTCTCTCGATTACATGATCAAGAAGAGTTCTTTTGCCACGGAGAGTTTCAAAAGAGGCACGCTGGTACGGAGGAATTCGCTGTATCTCAGAATCTATATCCTCCATGGTTATTGTCATATCACCAACTCTTGCAACATCCTCAGCGCCAAGCGGGGCAGAGCCGCAACCGGAGATTATGAGTAAGAGGGCTGGTACTGTAAAAAGAAAAGATTTTATCATTGCTTATTTGCTCCTAGTCAGTTTGCTGATCTTCAGCTGTTGTGTAAGAAATGAGTCCCTTGGCGAATTCAGCCATTGCCGCTTTTACAGAGTTCTGCTGGGGGTTCTGGATCTCGGGTACAAGGCAGGGAGCACCATCTCTCAGTGCACGAACTCTTTTGGACATGGCTAGTGCCAGTTTGTACTGATTTGAACTTGCAGCAGCAAGTTCCTCTACTCCTTCGAAGGATTTCATTTTCTAACCTCCATTTATTCGTGTTGCATCATTGTAGGGATTATGAACCAGCAATATACAAAAACATACCCCGGAAGAGGGCAGTTGTTCCTCTTCCGGGGTATGGCAATTATATCTGTATCTACTCTCCCTCTTCGTCCAGACTGTGTTGTTCCATGAGCATTTCCCATCTGGGAGGGTTTACAAGGTCCACTTCTCTGAGCTCTGTTTTCACATAACCCAGTTCTGTTCGATCCCAGAGTCGCACAACAGCAATGTTATCATTGTCGCCTGCAATTGCGCCATCTGCTCTGCTGGGGAAACTCAGGGGCTCCTGATAGTAGACTTCAACTCTTGATGTATCCGGGTCAGATGTGGTGTAAGCCACAAATATCCATGTTTGCACATTGATTGAGTCACCCCTGGCGCGACCTCTTCTATCAGGATTTTCCCAGAAAGTTAACACTTCGTCTTCCAATATCTCAAAAATGTATTCTCCACCAAGAGGGTCGGAAAGTTCGAAGACATTGATCTCCAGGTTTTCCACATCAGCAGGTTTAAGGATAGCAGGATATCTGCCTGCCAGATAGGATGCCTGTTCTTCGCTGACCCTGATAAGAGCTGATCTTGATACCTCAACTCTCTTCCTCTGGGCGTACTGAGGGAATGGTAATCTTGAGAAAGTTTCCAGCCAGTCAGCTTCCATAAAGAGTGAGTCAGGGAAGTCCTGCTCTATAAGTCCTCCAACAATACCACCGTGTCTGTCATGGTTCGGGCAGGATATTGCGAACTGAGTTCCCAGGGCAAGCTTTGGATCATAGTGGTACATTGAGTCAGAGAAACCATCTGCACGAAGGGAAGGGCAAACTGCCATGGTGTCTGAGAATGCACCGTAGACCAGAAGAGAATCCAGGGTGGGAGCAGGAGAGCCGTCATTCATGTACATGTGATCTATGTTTGCGCTCGAGAGGTCGTACATCTGAACCCTGCAGTTCTCGCGAGGAACTCTGTACGTTTCAACCCGCTGGTGAATCCTGAAAATAAGTAACACAGCCAGGAGCACAATCAGCACTCTCACAAGAACCTTTGAACCCATTTAGAACCCTCCGAAGGAAATGGTAAAATTTAGTGTTTCAAGTTTCAACAAGCCCTCACAACAGTCACACTAATTTACGACTGAAACGCCAACAGTGTCAACAAGGCACCAACTAACTAACTAACGCTACAAACGACCATCCGGTACAATCGGCTCGTAAATTCGGATCTCCACAAATCCCTCCGAGTATGCAACCATATCACCACTGAAAGCAAGTGATGCTGAAGTAAGTCCTGAACCGATGCTAACTGCTTCCGTTACCACACTGTCCATTTGAAGAACAACTGAGGATGGGCCTGTAACGGTAATATGATCAGGTTCCACTCGTACGAAACGGAACCTGGAAGGAATCTCATCAGAGGATATCAACGCAACAGGAAGCCTGCGGCTCACAAGAGTATCGACTGTAAGGGAAACCTGAAAAGGAGTTACCTCGGTTACAACCACAGAACCTTGAGGATCAACATCTGATTGCCTTAATCCTACGGACACAGTGGCAGGGAAAGATTGGTCTCCAGGTATCTGTACGCTTTTTACGATCTCAGATAATGGTGAACTGATCTGAGAAGTGAGCATAGAAAGGCCGGATCCAGTTAGTGTAACGAAGGCAGAGTCCGAGTTGGATCCCATTACAATGTACCCCTCTGCAACTTCAATTATCAGAGGGACACCCTGTTTCACAGAGAAGCTCTCGCTGTCAATTGCAGCACCCCAGACCAAAGTGCCCACAAAAAGAGCCAGGGCTGCCCGGCTGAGCTTTTTAATCCTGGCCGGGTCGGTCTTCATTGCCAGGTGTGTTAAAACCTATGGAGTTCTGCTCTTTGGAATCGGCCAGTGCCCCATTCTTTGTTTCGTAGGTTTCTATCTGCTTTGAAAGTTGTTTCGCAAATGCTTTTGCTGCATGGGGAGACATAATGACCCTGGATTTCAAGCTGGCCGCAGAAGCACCGGGCATTATTCTTGCGAAGTCCAGTACGAATTCAGCCCTTGAGAAGGCAACCAGCACAAGATTGCTGTAGGTTCCGTCTGTGTCTTCAGGTTTAACATTGATGCGTGGTCTTTGTTTTACCATTATTTTATCTCCATGGTTATGTTTATCCTAGCATTGTATGAATCCAGGCGGCGGTCAAGGTTTGGAGGTTGAATTGATACCCGATAAAGACGTGCAAGGTCTTCTGGACAAGTTCAGAGGAAAAAAGATACTTGTGGTTGGCGATCTGGTGCTGGATCACTACCTTCAGGGAACAGTTTCAAGAATATCACCGGAGGCACCTGTTCCAGTAGTTGCTCTTGGAGATGGTTGCGAGAGAAAGATTCCGGGAGGAGCCGCTAATGTTGCTTTGAATGTATTGTCTCTGGGAGGCAAACCGGTCCTTGCTGGTGTTGTTGGTGGTGACAGTGATGGAGACACTCTCCTTAGGCTGCTTGCAGATGCCGGTGTGGATGTTAAGGCCGTGGTTATTGACAGCGGAAGACCCACAACGGTAAAAACAAGGATAATGAGCAAAAGCCAGCAGCTGATGAGGATCGACAGGGAGAAAGATTTCTTTCTCACGAGAGAGGTCGAAGAAGCCCTTACATCCAGGATTGATCCTGTGATGGATGATGTCAGTGCTGTAATTCTGGAAGATTATGACAAAGGTGTTCTTGCTCCCTCCACGATAAAGCACATCATAGACGCAGCTGTGGAGAGAAAAACACACATTGCAGTTGATCCTAAGATAAGAAATTTCTGGGAGTTTGCGCATTGTACCCTGTTCAAACCAAACCGTCATGAAGCGGGTATTGCACTGGGTATCAGCATAGACAGTGTGGAAAAGGCAATTGGTGCTGCTGTGGAGTTACGAAAACGCCTATCTGCTGAAGCTGTTCTTATTACTCTTGGTTCCAGCGGATCTGTGCTTGTGCATGGGCAGGGTGAGCAGCCACAGCATCTTCCCACAGTGGCCAGACATGTTTTTGATGTTTCTGGTGCAGGGGATTCTGTCATAGCAGTCATGGGTCTTGCAGGTGGCTCCGGAGTGGCTGTGACTGATGCGGCAAAACTGGCTAACCTGGCTGCTGCAGCAGTTTGCGCTGAACCTGGTGTCTACCCTGTCAAACCCTCGGATATAATCAGAGAGGCCAGCAAATTTGAGTAAAAGCATTGAAAGAGCACCTGTTTTCACTGCTGATGAAGCTGCAGACCTTGCGCGCAGGCTCCGTGAAGAGGGAAAGCAGATCGTTTTTACCAACGGATGTTTTGATATTCTCCATCCCGGTCACCTGGAAATTCTTGAGAGGGCCAGAAAATTGGGTGACTTTCTCTTCGTCGGGCTGAACAGTGATGATTCCGTAAAAAGATTGAAGGGACATTCCCGACCTGTGCAGCGGTTGGACAGTCGCGCTGCAGTTCTTGCCAGTCTCAGATGTGTGGATTGTGTTATTCCGTTCTCCCAGGATACACCTCTGGAATTGATCAATGGAATACTGCCCGATATTCTGGTAAAAGGGGGAGATTACACAGTAGAGCAGGTGATAGGAGCGCAAACAGTGATAGGGAATGGCGGCAGAGTGGAGATCATACCTCTTGTGAAGGGGTATTCTACCACCGCAGTTATAAAGGAATTGCACTAGTGCCCGGAAAAGACAGCTTTGCAGTCCTCATATGTTTTCTCGTTCTCTGGTCTGTAACTGCTATCCCCATACTTCAATCACCCCTCGGTGGTTATCCAGTTGTAGATGCCTCATGGCACAACATCTGGGCAAAGGAGATATCAAATGGGGATATCTTTGTCTACTCACCATATTTCAGGGCGCCTCTCTATCCCATTACCCTTGGCCTCGTTTATTTCTTTACCGGTGGTTCAATGCTCTCGGGAGTTCTGCTCAGTCTGTTGTTCAGCGTTCTGTCCCTTCACCTGGTTCACCGGATCGTTTATGAAAGAGCAGGGCGAATACCATCTCTTGTTGCAGCCTCGATATGGATGTTTTACGGAGTGAATCTTTTTTACAGCACCACTCTGCTTATTACGCCGATGTACACTTTTCTTCTCCTTTTGTCCTTTTTTCTGCTTGACAGGGAGAAACCGCACCCTCTGGGCTTGCTTGTTCTCGGGTTGGCAGCAATTTCCCGCCCAGGGGCAGTTATTCTATTTCCACTGGTTCTGATACTCTATCGCAGGGCATGGAAAAATGCATGGCTGCTGTTGACCCCTGTAATTCTTGTCTGGTCAATAAACCTGGTTCATGGAGACGGTGCAACAGTGATCTCCAGCCAGGGAGGTATAAATTTTTACATTGGAAATGGGCCGGAGGCAGATGGATTCACCGCATTTGCTTCACAGGGACAAGGAGCTCCCACAGATTCCCTGCCCTATCCGGATAATGTGTGGGCTGCAAGTTATGCCCCTTTTGAAAATAAAGTTTCCCCATCCGAGGTTTCATCATGGTGGTTTAACAGAACTGTTGACCATATCACAGATGACCCAATGGCTTTCGTTCTACTCTCCGTTCGGAAACTGATGTACATGATCTCACCTGTTGCAATACCTAGTAATTACGATGTTTACTATTACAGTATGTACTCTCCGGTGTTAAGAATTTTAGCAGGTTCGCCTAGTTTTCCTGTTTCCGGGCTGCTTATCTGGTTGATGTTACCAGGGGCAATACTTGCAGGAAGGCTGACAGGATGGGAGAAAAACACTCTGTTGTGGGTTGTTTGTCTTGCAGCGGGAATACTTCCATTCTTTGTAACTGCCAGATTTAGATTACCTGTTGTACCTTTCATGATTATATTACTGGCGCCTAGGGCTCTGAGGAATGCTAAAAAAAGCCTTCTGTTTGCTCCTGCAGGGATGGCCGTGGGCATTGGTCTGGCACTGATTACTGCTGGTACCGTTGAAACCGGCGGGGTCAATATGGCTTTCCATGATGGAGTTGCTCACTTTCAGCAGGGTCATGAACCCGAGGCTGAAACTCTCTTTTTGAAAGCAGTTGAGGTTGCTTTCAACAGAGAAGATGGAATAGATCTTAACGGAGTCGACGCTTTGTACAACGTAGGCATAATCTGTGTCAGAAGAGGTGATATCCAATCGGCGAGAATGTACTGGGAAATGGTTATCGATAGGGATCCGGGATACATCCCCGCTCAGGAAGCACTCCTGGGGTTGACCCGGTAATTCTATTGAGCCATAAAACCCGTAATTCTCTAAAGTAACATAGTTTGTTTATGGAGGCTGTTTTGAATTCTAAATTTCTGTTTGACTATCTTCCCCTTGTGGTTGCCATTATGGCTGGAGTTGTCGCCTGGCTTACCTATCTTACAGTTGGTAAGAAATCCCAGGGAACCGACAAGATGAAGAAGCTTGCTTTGATGATCCGTTCAGGTGCCATGACATACCTGAAGACCCAGTACAGGATCCTTTTCATTTTCGTAGTTGTTGTTGCTCTCCTTTTGTTCTTCGGTGTTAACAGAGCAACGGCTGTTGCATTTGTCGCCGGTGCTCTTTTCAGCATGATAGCCGGAGTAGCAGGTATGAAAGCAGCTACAATGGGTAATGTAAGAACAACACAGGCAGCCAGGAATAACATTTCCGACGCGCTTTCAGTTGCTTTCGGCAGCGGAAGCGTGATGGGGTTTGCCGTGGCTGGACTGGGGCTTCTTGGAGTCTCGGCATTTTATCTTTTCTTCCATGAAGTGGAAGTTGTAAAGGTGTTCCTGCAGAACCTGCTGGGAATGGAATCCATAGACCTTAACAGCATTGCCGGATTCGGTATGGGAGCCAGCAGCATAGCTCTCTTCGCCAGGGTTGGTGGGGGCATTTTTACTAAAAGTGCTGATGTGGGAGCTGACCTTGTAGGCAAGATCGAGGCGGGTATTCCCGAGGATGACCCTCGTAACCCGGCAGTTATAGCAGATAATGTTGGAGACAATGTAGGTGATGTGGCGGGAATGGGAGCCGACCTCTTTGAATCCTTTGTCGGCTGTATCATTGCAGCAATCGTTCTTGCGTTCGGTATGGATACTGCAGGAGTCTCGGCGTTGTTCACAGGTGCTGTTGCTGACATTGCACACATTGGGAAGACATCACTTATTGCTCTTCCTCTGGTTCTTGCGGCACTTGGTACTCTTGCCAGTTTTGCCGGGGCACTGTTCGTGAAGCTGTTCAGTAAGGGTTCACCCCACGACGTGCTTCGTAATGCAACTTTTCTCAGTGCTGTTCTTGCAATCCTTTCCGCCTTCTGGGCTGTTAACTTCCTGGGTATCTCCACAGGAGTGTTCTGGGCTATTACTTCAGGAGTGATAGCTGGTACTGCAATTGGCCTGATCACAGAGTACTACACCAGCAGCAAGCCTGTGAAGCAGATCGCAGATGCAACAAAAACCGGCCCCGCTACAACAATTATTGAGGGAATTGCCGTGGGTATGGAATCCACTGCAGGACCTGTACTGTTCATAGTAGCAGCCATTCTTGTGAGTTATCACTTTGCAGGTCTATACGGAATAGCACTGGCTGCTCTCGGGATGCTGATGAATGTTGGAATGACCATGTCAGTGGATGCTTATGGTCCCGTTGCAGACAATGCAGGTGGTATTGCCGAGATGGCCGGCCTCCCCGAGGATGTGCGTAAAAGAACTGACAAACTCGATGCACTGGGCAATACAACTGCGGCAATGGGTAAAGGTTTTGCCATTGGTTCTGCAGCTCTTACTTCTCTGGCTCTTTTCTCCGCATACGCAGAGGTATCAGGGTTGTTTGAGGTGGGGATCAATATTCTAAACCCCAACGTGGTGGCCGGGTTGTTCATCGGAGGTCTTCTTCCATTTATTTTTGCATCAATTACCCTGAGGGCAGTGGGAAAGACAGCCATGAAAATGGTTGAAGAGGTTCGGAGACAATTCCGCGAGATCAAGGGTCTCATGGAGGGAACGGCTGAACCTGAAACGGAGATATGCGTGGATATTGCCACAAGAGGAGCTCTTCATGAGATGATCCTTCCGGGGATCATGGCCCTTGTGGTTCCTGTGATCGTCTATTTCGCATTCGGGGATGGTGGAGCTGAAACCCTTGGTGGTCTTCTCGCAGGTTCAATAGTAACGGGAGTTCTGCTTGCTATCTTTATGTCTAACAGCGGTGGAGCATGGGATAACGCTAAAAAGTATATTGAAGCCGGACACATGGGAGGAAAAGGTTCCCCCAGTCATGACGCAGCTGTTATGGGTGATACAGTTGGTGATCCTTTCAAGGACACCAGTGGACCATCTCTTAATATTCTCATCAAACTTATGACTGTTGTCGCCCTGGTTCTTGCACAGGTTCAGGTCGGCTGAGCTTGAGGAAAGGAAACGAGTATGAGTGAGACTCTTGATTTCAACGAAAAAAATGTGAGAGCCAAGCTGGAGGAAGTTCGCCCTATGCTTCAAGCTGATGGTGGAGATATTGAGTTTGTGGCAATAGATGATAAGGTTGTGCAGGTTCGCCTTCAGGGTTCCTGCAACGGATGTGCTTTTGCAACTATGACACTGCAGTTCGGAGTTGAAAAATCTCTTAAGAAGTATTTCCCTGATATGGAGCGGGTTGAGAACGTACAGTAATAACAAGGGAACTGCTTCAAGGATCCAGGCATGTTTTCTGTTAAGGGGGAGCTCGCAGCAGCTCCCCCTTTCTTCAGAGGATATGGCTTTTGCCACCAGGATGTACCGTGAGGCAGTTATCTGGCGGAAGAGAATAGATCATGCATTGAGCAGGTATGTCAGGCAGTCACTGGAAACTCTTGATGCTGATGTTCTCTGCAGCCTTAGAATAGGGGCGGTACAGCTTCTTATTCTTTCCACTCCTGCGCATGCTGCGGTTTCTGCAACAGTTGAGGCACATTCCCGCCACAAGACCAGAGGTCTGGTGAATGCAGTTCTTCGGAAGATCGCCGGGCACCGCGAAAAAGATGACTTGCCCCTGCATGTTAAATACTCTCATCCAGAGGCACTGGTCAGCAGATGGATCAGTCGTTTTGGCGAAAGCGAAACAGAAAAGCTGCTTATCTGGAATAATCAACCTCCCCCTCTAGGAGGATACGCATTCGGCAGGATCCCTGAAGACTCTCTTCCCGGAGCTTATCTTGACCGTTACAGAATCCTGGAAAGACACGGGGCTTTTCAGCCTCCGGAAGAATTTTACGTACAGGATGAATCTTCTGCCATGGTGGGTCAGGGTATGGCGAGCCTACCGGGAGAGACAGTTCTGGAGGTAGGAGCTGCTCCTGGAGGCAAAACAGCCCATTTAAATGGAACCGGACTCATAATCTCGCTGGACAAGAAGAGAAGAAGAATGAGAAGGTGGCTGGAAAACAGAGATAGAATGAACTGGAATAGTTGTTTCCCGGTGGCAGCGGATTGCGCGAGACTTCCGTTCAGAAAAGAATTCGATAAAGTAATCGTCGATGCTCCCTGTACAAACACAGGGGTTTACAGACGACGATTTGATGCAAGGTGGAACTGGACACCCAGGCTTGAGCAGGGACTCATACTTATTCAGCGAAAGATGCTTCATGATTCAGCCAGGGCAGTTAAGCCCGGAGGTGTTCTGGTATATTCTACCTGTAGTATAGAACCAGCTGAGAACTCTGAGGTGGTTCGCCATTTTGAAGAGAGAAATACGATATTTGAAAGAATTCCTTTCCCCGGGCCGGAGAGCCTTATCACCAGTGGAGGGTTTCTTTCTATTTTCCCCCCTGATGCAGGGCTGGATGGACTGTTTGCAGCTTCCTGGGTACGAAAGAACTGAGAGGATATGAAGTGAATCCGGAAAAGAAATTTATAGTGATCGGCCTTGCTCTGACAGCTGCCCTCTATGTGTTTTTTCTTTCGATTCCTCTTTTCGGTGATACTCTCGGGTATGGTTTCGCGACTACAAACTGGATCAGAGATAATGGATATACTCCTCTGGCTACGGGAGAGGGCAGAGGAGAACAGGCCATGGGGCACCCAACTCTGTTCTTCTGGCTCTGGGCCCTGCTTTCAGGTTTGCTTGGCAATACTCCCTGGGTGGCAAGACTTCTGCCAGCCGTGGCGACATTTCTGAGCATATGGGGAATGTACAGGCTGGGAAGACTACTCTCATGCGAGATGGCAGGCTGGCTTTCTGCACTCGCTCTTCTTGCCAGCCCGCTGTTCATTATCCAGTCCATGAGACCTATGCCGGAAAGCGCTGTTGTCGCCGCTGTTATCTGGTCACTGTTCTTCTTTGCAAAGAAGGACTACATCCGGGCGTCAATCCTCTGTGCTCTTGCGATTGCCTTCAAGGAGCAAGCCGTTCTTCTTGCAGGATCACTATTTATTGCAGAATTCATTCAATCCGGCGTGAAGAAACCGCACCGACTTCTTCTTCTTCTTTCCCCCATTCTTGTGTTTTTTGTTACAGGTTTGCTCAATCTTGCCGCGAACGGGTATTTCTTTTTCCCAACTCACATTGGAGAGGGCTCACAGCTTGAGCCGAACTGGTTGTTGATCAGGTTGAGATTGTTCGGAATACACTTGATATCGGAGGATTTCAGATGGCTTCTAGTCACAGCTGCCTTGGCAGGAATGATCAGAGGAACCGGGCGGGACACTGACAGAAGACTATTGCCTTTTATTCTCATCCTGTTGTTTCCTTCTCTTTTCTTTCCTCCAGCTAGAATTGCCTTCCTTGTTTTTGTTGCTGCTTTGCTGGCTGTTTATACAATTCGCCACAGACTGGTTCTTGGAAGACTGTTCACTGCATTCATAATGCTGCCAGTATCATTTGTGATGTTCCATGTTCTTATAGTTTTAATCTCACCTGATTCAACAATGAATCTGTTCAGATATGTGCTACCTGCATATCCGGCAATCATCCTTGGTCCAATGGTCATGCTGTTCAAATACTACTCAAGGAAAACAGCTATTGTGATCGGATCAATTTTCGTGGTATCTACTGCCGTGGCAAACCGGTTACAGCATTATGACTATCAGAGTGATACATCACTCGCTTGCATCCAGCCCCTGCAGGATTACAAAGAAGCTGTTCTCTACGGAGTTTCACTCGAGGACACCATGCTGGTATCAGGGATAAACCGGAGGTACTATTCATTTCCAGAGTGCGGCATTGTTGAATCTCCCGTTCCAGTGCGAAATATTTCAAGCGACGGGCAACTGCTTGAGGAAAACACATACTATACCCTCGTAATTGCTTCGTTCATGGACTCAGAGGGAAGTATCAACATCTCAGAAGATATCCTGCCTCCGGGTTCTGAACTAAGGCTTCTTTCCGAACCGCGGTGGGATGACGGCAGAAACACCGTAAAGATCTTCAGAGTGGAACCACGGATCCAATAAGAATCATCCTCTTCTACCTACTCATACCCATTCCGATTCTCAGAACAACTTCTCTCCTTTTTCATTAAGATTCTTTCCGCAGTAAAGGCTCTTGACTTGGCTCAAACCTGCTCCTTAGTTTAACGGCAGGGTAAGGGTTGGAAAGTCTTCAGCAGGTCTTGTAATCCCGACTTACAACTAGGAAGAAAGCATCCCGTCGGTTCTTAATACTGCTCCGGTCATTTTCTATTCAGAACCTTAACAATTTCAGCTGCTACACTTACAGCTATCTCAGCCGGGGTCTGACTGGAGATAGGAATTCCTATCGGAGTGTGTACGGTATCGATGATCTCTTCGGAGAATCCCAGTTTCTTCATTTCTCCCAGAATGTGTTTTGAGGTTGCCCTGCTGGCCATCATTCCAAGGTATTTCAGGTTTTTGGGCAGCATCTGCCTAAGCACCGTTGCGTCTCCCGTATGAGAAGCAGTCATTATTACCACAAGGGCATTTGATTCATCAGGAACAAGTTTTGAGACCAGGTCATAACTGTGAACGATCTTTTTCCAGGCTGATCCGTTTTCGGCCATGGTCCAGACATGCTCTCTGTCATCAATGACAACTACTCGCAGATCAAGTGAATTCAGGACTGGTGTAAGTGCAAGGCTGCAGTGTCCACCACCGAATATGTAGACAGTGAGCGGAGGCTTGATCACTTCTGTGTATTCCCAGGAATCCTCTGAGTAACTGATCTCCGGAACTTCAGGTGGCAGATCAAGCAGGCTTAAACCTGTGATGTTCACCCTCAACCCCTGTTTCCCTTCAAGCTTCAGTCCGGTTGAATGTGAAGGGATCAGGACAATCTTCTGGCTGCCGGAGCATATCATTCCCGATCTGTTCTCCGGTTCTGCACTGCCAGTGTGATCGAACGGAACAAGGCGTGGCTTCCTTTCACCTGCAGCCAGCATCTCCCTGGCCAGTGTGATAACCCTGAATTCCATAGAGCCGCCGCCAACCGAGCCTGTGCATGCTCCCTCAGGAGGAACAAGCATTTTGAACCCCACTCTTCCAGGGCAGCTTCCCCTTGTTTCCGCTACAATGCACAGGACAGCTCTTCTATCTCTGGAGTCAAGGAAAAGGTCAAGTGGTTTCATTTGAATATCACCCTGCTCAGCGCATAGTAAATGGCCATAAGTGACGAGAAGACAGCACTGGAAAGGAACCTCCAGCGCAATGGCAGTTTGTTCTGTATCACATAGTTGGCGGTGAAGGCCACCGGTACATTAACCGCAAAGGATTTCAGGGCTATGATCAGGATGGACCAGTGTATCGTTGATACCTGCCCTGTGAAAAGAAATATGAAAACAAGGTGCCTGGCGATCCAGAGAGGGTTGAAATAGAGCATTGCCATCAGGGTTCTCCCGATTCCGGTGAATCGTTCGTTAATGTACGAGAACCATGCAGGGATCTCCAGTGAGTATATCAGACCTCCAACAACCATCATTCCCAGCAGTCTGTAAATGGAGAATTCATGGAGGATCAGTGCCGCTATTGTATCGCCCAGGGGATAGATGATCAGCCCTCGGATCACATCAGACTGTTTGTATTTCGGCAATCTCAATTTCTGTTTCCTGCAGTGAGGGTCATGAGAACTCTTTCAGGGGTCATGGGAGTCTGGTAACCGGGGAAGGATCCCGGATTGAAAGCCTGCATTGCCTCAAGAATAGCGAACCATGCCCCGATTCCGTACATGAATGGTGGTTCCCCGATTGCCTTGGAGCCCTTAAGACCCACGCCTTCCTCAAGTTCTTCCCCCCTGGCAAAAAGAATGTTAACCTCATCAGGAGTGGAATGGATGTCGGGAACCTTGTAGGTTGCCAGGGTGTCCGCGAGAAGTCGTTTTGTTCGCTCGTCCCAGGCGAGTTCCTCCATAGTTACCCATCCGATTCCCTGTAGCAGGGCACCTTCCACCTGTCCACGGTCAAGCAGCGGGTTCAGCTGGTTGCCTCCGTTATGAACAATGCTGACCCTGTCTACCTTGTAAGTTCCCAGCAGGCAGTCAACAGTTACCTCTGTGACAGAGGTACCAGCCACATGGTAAGCAAAGGGGTTGCCCTTTTCAGTACTCTTGTTGAAGTGAATCCCAGGTGTGGCGTAGTGTGCGTGGCTGGACAGGTCTGTTCTACTCATGTAAGAAGTAGTCACCACCTCCTCCCAGGAAATGCTTGTCTGTTCTTTCCCGATCCAGACATGGGAATTCTTCAGTTGCAAGTTTGAAGCATCACAGTTAAGCTCCACTGCTGCCACTTGAAGCAGCCTGGATCTGATCTCTCGGCATGCAATTGCTGCAGCGTTGCCATTCATATCAGCAGCAGAGCTGGCGGCGGTGGGGGAAGTGTTTGCGGTTCTTGAGGTATTTGTTGACTCTACTCTGGTAAGCTCTACCGGTATAGAGAACACATCTGCTGCAACCTGCCTGATCCTTGAGTTCACACCCTGTCCCATTTCAACAGCCCCTGTGCTGATTCCTACACTGCCGTCGGTGTACACATGCACAAGAGCACTAGCCTGGTTCAGGAAAGTGGTAGTGAAAGAAATTCCAAAGAGGACAGGCATCATGGAGATGCCTTTTTTAAGATATCTGTTTTCGTTGTTAAATCTGTGAGCTGCCTTCCGGGTATAAGAAACATGAGAAAACTCCTCAGCAAGATCCCAGGAATCTCTCACTTCATTGCAGGTGTATTCCATCCCATAGGGGAACCGGTCTCCCGTTTGAAGAAGATTCATTCTCTGTATCTTCTCAATGGGTATACCTGTTTCAACAGAAGCTTTGTGAATCGCTGCCTCCATCACAAACATTGCCTGCGGGGCTCCAAAACCTCTGAAAGCAGTATTGGGAGCCAGATTTGTCCGGCAGCAGTATCCGGTGGCAACAACATTGGGAATGAAATAACTACCTGTACTGTGAAAGAGGGATCTCTCCAGAATTGCCGTAGACAGGTCTGAGACAGCACCGCTGTTCTGATAGTAATCAACTTCCCATGCAAGGATCTTTCCATGTCCATCAAGACCCATGGTGAAATCAAAGGAGTAGGGATGTCTCTTGCCGGTATTTACAAGGTCTTCATGTCTCTTGAGGATCAGCTTCACAGGTCTTCCTGTAAGGTGTGTTCCAAGAGCTGCCATCACTGCCCAGGGCGTTGCCTGATCCTCTTTACCTCCAAAAGCACCACCCAGTCTGAGAATGTCCACCTGAACCAGATGAATGGGGATTCCCAGCACTCTGGCTGTTATCTTCTGCACGAATGTGGGGCTTTGTGTTGAGGATGTTATGTGGAGGGCATTACCTTCACCGGGGGTGCACAGGGTGCTCTGGG
Source organism: Candidatus Sabulitectum sp. (assembly GCA_023145375.1). Lineage (GTDB taxonomy): Bacteria > Fermentibacterota > Fermentibacteria > Fermentibacterales > JCC-6 > Sabulitectum. Next base: position 90,784 of record JAGLDY010000007.1, read on the forward strand.
TCTCCAGGTAGAGATGCTCCTGGCCTCCAGTTTCCGCGGTTCCTCTGATCACATGTGTGCACTCTGCAAGAGCGTTTTCCGTGTTCCCGCATGAGAAAGTTCTCGGGGGAACTATCAGATCTCCCAGTCTGGCTGCTTCCCTGGGATCGGTCACAGCCTGGAGTTCCTCAACTTCCAGTGAAAGAGCATTCATTGCCTTGTAAGCCTGCCGTCTGGTCTCGGCCAGAACAATGGCAACAGGCTCTCCTATGAAATGAACCGTCTTTTCTGCAAGTAGCGGTTCGTCCATGACGATATTCCCGATCTCATTCTCTCCTGGGATATCTTCTGCAGTAATGACTTTTACCACACCAGCCATTGCTGCCGCATTAGAAGCATTCAGAGACAGTATCTTTCCGTGGGCACACGGAGAGGTGAAAACCGCAGCATGGAGAGTTCCATCAGGTTCTGGAATGTCTCCGGTAAAGATAGATATTCCCTTCACGTGAAGCATGGCATCGAAGTGTTTCATTGCGCTGTCCCCCGTATGAGGTGAGCTCTGATCTGAGCTTTCAGCAGTTCTCTCTTGTACTCCTTTGAGCCTCTCACATCGCTTATTGGCGAGATCTCCCCGGCAGCAATGTCACAAGCTTCCCTGATAACCGTCTCAGAGAGAGTCTTACCTGTCAGATATTCTCCTGCCCTTAAAAGAACCATAGGGATGGGTGCAACGCCTCCGGCTGAAATTCTTGCACTGAGGATCAGGTTACCCTTAACGCTGAACAGCATTGATGAATTGACACTTGCAATATCAAGGTACTCACGCTTGCATACCTTGAGAGAAGAGAGAACAGATCCGGGTTCAGGCAGAGGGAAAGACAATTCTGTTAGTATCTCATCAGCCTTCATATCCAATTTTTTGTATCCAAGGTAGAACTTATCAAGGGGTACAGATCTGTCAGTAAAATTTACTGATGCACTCAAGGCAAGGAAAACTATTGCAAGGTCCGCAATAGGTGAAGCATTCACGATGTTTCCCCCAACGGTAGCCCTTGATCTTATCTGTGTTGATGAAACTCGGGCAAGGAAGTCCCTCAGATCGGGAAAGAGATTGGAAATGACCTCTGATCTCCTTAATTGACTAAAGGTTACAGCTGAGCCTATTCTGACAAGTTCACCTTCTGTGCGTATGAAATTCAAATCGTTTTTATCGGAGAGGAATTCAGGTTGTTCAGTGGACAGCTTATCGCTTGAGTTAACATAGATATCAGTTCCGCCGGCAACTACTGTTCCGCCTGCCTGGTATTCACAGGTTGGCAGTTTTTCAAGTCTGTCAGTGATGGAGCTGAAGTAGGCTGGCACATGTTTTTCTTCAATGAGCATTTCAAGACGGTTTCCCCACTTCGCCGGGAGTTGGCTGATTACGCTGTCAACCGCCCTTTTTACTGCTATGTAACCGGTGCATCTGCAGATATTCCCGTCCAGGGATTCCATGGCATTTGGAACAGAAAGCTCTGCTTCTCCAAGAAGGCAGCCTGTAAGGCTCATTATCATCCCCGGTGTGCAGAAGCCGCACTGGGAGGCTCCTTCATCGTAGAAGGCATTCTGAAAAGGAGTGAGATCTGCACAATCACCTGTTGCGAGCCCTTCAATGGTCACCAGATGGCACCCTGCTATCTCTCCCACAGGTAGCAGGCATGAACACACTGCGGAGTATTCCAGTCCAGCCTTACCAGGTCTTCCAACAACAACGGTACAGGCACCGCAGTCACCTTCCCGGCATCCCTCTTTTGTGCCTTTGAGGTCGGTTTGGTCTCGTATCCAGTCAAGTACCGGGAGTCCTCCGGGGCATTTGACAGTGACTTCTTTGTTGTTACAGATGAATGAGATCATATTTCCTCCTGTGGATAACAATAACCCATACATCACGCTTACGGTACTCCCGGCTGACTAAGCTTGCAATAGGGTTGTGTACAACGAGCATAACGGATATATTTGCCTGCCAGCACCAGAAGTATGAAATATTTTACCAGATCACAAGGAGTTTATTGCAGATGAAGAGATCAACCGCTACTTTCTTTTTTCTTGTTGCTTTTATTCTTGCAGGGTGTAGTGAGGAACCGCTACCTGTTCAGACTGATACTGCTTCAGATGCATTAGAAGAAGTCACCGGTTCAGCTGCTGTTGTGCCAATAGCCAGAGTTCAGCGCCTCCGGGTTGCAACAACCACAAGTCTGTACGATACAGGCCTATGGGGGTACCTTGAACCCATGTTCGAGGAAAAGTACAATGTTGAGCTGGATGTACTCTACGCCGGAACAGGAAAAGCCATTGACTGGGGCAGACGGGGTGATGTTGATGTGATCACCGTTCACTCAAGAACCAGAGAAGAACTCTTTGTTACTGAGGGTTATGGTGTAGAAAGAGTGCCTTTCGCATACAACTACTTCCTTATAGTCGGACCTGCAGACGATCCTGCGGGAATTTCCGGCATGACCCCTGAGGAAGCTTTTAAGACCCTCATGGCTGACGGAGAAGCCATCTTTGTGAGCAGGGGTGACGATTCCGGAACGCATGGCAAGGAAAGATCCATATGGACTTCCGCAGGTTTTGATTACGACGCTGATGTTCGCACCGCCGGCCCGTGGTATGTTGAGGGTGGCAGCGGAATGGGACCCACACTTGTTATGGCGGATGAAATGCAGGGGTACACTCTCACGGACATCGGTACATACCTGGCTTATCAGGGTGACCTTGAACTTGTTCCTGTCATTGACCAGGGAGACGTGCTTCTTAACGTGTACTCTGTTCTTCAGGTGCAGACTTCAAGAGATCCAGAGCTTTCTCTGGCCCTGGTAGATTTTCTTGTATCCCCTGAAGTTCAGCAGCTTATCGGTGACTATGGTGTTGACGCTTACGGTATGCAGCTCTTTTCACCTTGCGCTGGGCAGGATTTCTAGAGGTATCTATGATCCACTTGTTTGAAGCGTTCAAAATTGCCCTTGGAATGATAGTTACCGGTGATCAGGTGGTGTTCTCCATTGCCTTCCGGACGCTACTGATCGCTTCAGCATCCACCATTGCAGCGACGCTTCTCTTTGTGCCGCTGGGATGTATGGTTCACTTCAGTAACTTCAAAGGTAAAAGAATTGCTGTTGGTTTCATACAGACAATGTATAGCGTGCCTACGGTTTTTGTGGGCATGCTGGTTTTTCTTATGGTATCCCGGAGTGGACCTTTTGGTGTGATGGGCCTTTTGTTCAGCCCGTGGGCGATCATTCTGGGTGAGATCGTACTGATAGCTCCAATTATCACAGGCTTGACCATCTCCGCCCTCCGGAACACCGGGAAAGGTCTTGAGGATACTGCAACTTCCCTGGGGGCAGGACGTGGAACCATGATCCTCAAGGTGCTGGCAGAGGCTAAATATGCAATGCTCACGTCGGTGCTCATGGGATTTGGAAGAGCAGTATCTGAAGTGGGTGTGGCCATCATGGTTGGTGGTAACATCTCCGGTTATACCAGAACCCTTTCCACTGCCATAGCCCTTGGCGTGGGCAAAGGGGAGACTGCGTTTTCAATTGCACTTGGATTGATACTTCTTTCTCTGGCCATGGTTGTGAGTATTGCAGTTAATATCATGCAGCATGGATACAGGGGGCGGAAATGATCCTCCAGCTGAAGGATATCCAGCTGACCAGGGAAAAGAACAGGATACTGAATGGAGTTTCACTGGACATTGCTGAGGGTTGTTTCTTTGTGCTCATGGGGCCAACCGGTTGTGGAAAAACAACTCTGCTTCGACTGGCGGGTCTTCTGGAAAGACCGGACTCAGGTGATATTCTGTTCAACGGATCAGTTGTTCCCCGCAGAGGAAGTGAGTTGCTTAAAACCAGGCGGAGGGTAGCAACCATGTTTCAGAGTCCGGTGATGTTCAGAGGCACAGTCTTTTCCAATATAGCCTGGGGACTGAAAATACGGCGCATTCCACAGTCTGAAATGGTAAATCGTGTGGAGCAGATACTGGAACTTGCAGGGTTATCCGGTTTCGGAGAGAGAGATGCTTCAACTCTGTCAGGGGGAGAAATGCGCAGAACCGCTCTTGCCAGAGCACTTGTTCTTGAACCTGACCTGCTTATACTGGATGAGCCTACCACATCACTTGATCCTGCATTCAAACGTGATCTGCTCACACGGATAAAGGAGATCCACGCAGAGACAGGAACAACTTTCCTTATGGCTACCCATGACTTTACTGATGCACTTGCAGTTGGAACAAGGGGTGCTGTAATGCGGGGTGGCCTCATTGAACAGACAGGATCAATGGATGAGATCCTCTTCAAACCAGAGAATCACTTCATGGCATCTTTCACCGGTATGCGAAACATATTTCCTGCAGAGTTCAGTGGCTCAGAAGCCAGAGTGGGGGAGCTTGATGTGGCTCACTCGGGAAAAGGAGACAAAACAGGCCATGGTTTCCTGGCAATTCCCCCTGAAGCAGTTGTTCTTTCACTCTCAACCAGAGTAACCAGTGAGCGGAACCGATTCACCGGTACTGTGAGCTCGATCGAGAGGCACGGGACAAACTGGGATGTTGTGGTTGCAGTTGCCGACTTGTCCCTGACAGTTGCCATCACCACCGGTGCCCTTGACGAACTCTCCATCAGTTCAGGTTCCAGAATTCATATCTCTTTCAAAGCAAGCGCAGTACGTCTCTTCTAAGTCATAGCTAATTCTCATTTTTATGGATTGCTATTGACTCATGGGCTTGTTGCGGTAAACTTAGGACAATGGAGGCAATACTGTATGACCGCACAGGTTCATGAGAAGCTTATTCTGAATGGTGAAATTACAACAATGATGTCCAGCCCCACATTGCCCCATCACCATAAAAGGTTTAAGAAATTGTGGGACTGGCAGGTTCCTGATTCTTCAGTTACCCGGTCATCCGCCTGCTGGAGGAAGTATCTGGGTACCTGGGAGGTGAAGGATGACAGGTTCTATCTTGTCAGTATTGAAGGAATGTTCAAGCTGAGAGGGAATGACCCCGTTCTTGCCAGCTGGTTCAGTGGAGAACTTCAAGTGCCCAGAGGTAAAACACTTCAGTATGCCCAAATGGGGCACCACCCTCTCCACGAAGAGGATATTTTCATATCAGTAGAGAAGGGTATTGTGGTAAAAACATGGATACATGATAACCGTGACCTGCAGAACAAGAAGGAGGTATCCACTAATGCTTGACATTTATGTGGATGCCGACGCCTGCCCTGTGAAACAGGAAGTATTCCGGGTTGCTAAACGATACGGGCTTAATGTCACTCTGGTTTCCAATTCATGGATGCGTGTCCCTGCATCAAGCTGGCTGGAACTGGTAGTAGTGGACAAGGGGGCAGATGTTGCTGATGACTGGATCGTTGAACACGCAGATGTTGATGATATCGTTATCTCCGGTGATATACCTCTTGCTTCCCGGTGTCTGAAAAAAGGTGCCATGGTTCTGGGAAACACAGGGCGTCCTTTTACACAGGATAACATCGGGGATGTTCTATCCCTGAGAAATCTCCTTGCTGACCTCAGGGAACAGGGGATGATCACCAGTGGTCCCAAACCTTTTGCCAAAAAGGATCGTTCAAGATTCCTGCAGGCACTGGATGAAATGATAGTCAAGACCCGTATCAGGAATGGTATTCGCTCCTGAAGGATCCGGATCCGATTTGAGTGAACAGAAGACCCCTCCTCTGAAAGATCAGAGAAGGGGTGCTGTCTGATCAGGTGATATTTACAGAATCTACACTACTGGTGAATACCTGGAGTCACCGAATCCCAGTATTGCAAGGAAAATGTAAGGCAGAAGGATAAGCCCTATTATAAATCCATCGCTTCGTCCGAAATTCTTTGCAAGGCCGATATTCATCAATACCATTACAACAAGGTTGGCGATGGGCACAAACATAAGGAGCACCCACCAGCCGGGCTTACCGGCGATCTTCATAAGAAGAACCGCATTGTAAATGGGGACAATTGAAGCCCAGCCGGGCTCTCCTGCTTTTGTAAAAATTTTCCACTGAGCCATTATCAGGAATACTGCTATGGCAAAACTGAAAAGCATAAAGACAGGGCTTGCAAAACTGTTCATTGTATCCTCAACGAACGGATCACCTGCAAGAGCAGAACCTGAAACAACCAGAATAACCAGTAAACTAAAAACTCCAGAAACCTTTTTCATTCTTCCTCCGTTTGTTAATACACTTGAGGCCAGCGAGCATGATACGGCATTATCCGGGGCTTTGCAAGCCCTGAATGTTAAGCTTGACAGCCATGGGAAATGAAATGAATCGGTTCATAGGGTTATCCGCAGGTGTTGATGCCTGGTCAGAAAGCATAGGTATTTGATAACAGGATCGTACCTGCGGAAAAGGCATCCTTGTGGCATCTGAGGGCAGTGGTGTATAAATACCCATGGTAGTCCTTGAACGCTACGCTCAATGATAGGGAGGGTTGAAATGGTTAAAAGGAATCCGGTTCAGAATTTCATGCGGGGTCTTATTCGTCTGGTGATACTTGTGCCTTTGTGGCTGATGATCGTCCTGCCACTGTTAAATCGCTCTCGTCACGGTCTGGATGGGTCAGTCATCTGGGTTGTTGTTTATACGATCGCTATCTTCTGGGTTGCCAACCTCTTCGCGAAAATGGTTCACGTGCTTCCACAGTGGCAGAGGATGGTTCTTCTTCGACTTGGAAAATCCGTTGGAGCTCGCGGACCGGGGTTTTTCCTTATTCCTCCATTCATTTACTCTGTTGCGCGCATCGTGGATATCAGAATTACAACTTACGAGGTAAAAGCTACCAAGACGCTCACAAAGGATAACATTCCAATCGATGTCACAGCTGCTGTTGAGCTGGAAGTGGAGAATCCCGAGAAGGCTGTTGTCGATGTTAAGAATTACTGGAAAACAACCGAGTGGGTTTCCATGGAAGCCCTGAAAAGTACCATTGGAGCCAACGACCTGAGGCCGCTTCTCAGTGATACTGACAGGATCGCTGAAGAGCTCAAAGCCATTATAGACAGAGCTGCCTCGGATTACGGTGTTAACGTCCGGGCGGTACGCATTACCGATGTGGGCACTCCGCAATCACTGGTTGAAGAGCTTGCAGTTATTGCCAGAGCTGAGAGATCTGCAAAGGCCAAGGTCATACAGGCAAAAGCAGAGCTTACTGTTGCCGAATCTCTTGCTGAAGCTTCCAGAATGCTAGCGGAGCAACCGAATGCCATGGAACTTAGACAGATCCAGGCACTTCTTGACATTTCAAAGGAAGAAAGCTCCATGGTTATTGTCTATCCTGCCAAGTTTGGAATGGGTGAACAGATCGCTGCGGCAACAGCCGGTAATCAGATGAATATGCGAAGGGCGAAAAGGAGCAGCATAGAACCCTCTACGGAGTAGTTACTGATGGCTCTATAAGAAAACAGGATCGGGTTCGTCTGCCATCCCAGCTCCAGGTTGATGTTCCCGGTTCCATCATATTCGCAGGGAGTTTCCGGTGGCCAATTATTACCGATGCCGGCGAAGTACCGCAATGACCAGCATAACCAGAGCGAATTTGTTATTAATAGAACACCACCATTTTCGAGAAGTGATAACACATTAATATGGTTTGCAATAGATAGACGCCATTGACGAAGGCTTCTATGAAGGATCGCATCCTAATGACTATGAATGAATTACTGATCTATTTCAGGACAATAGAGGTTCTGCCTCTGTGGTCAACTCCTGAATTAGTTCCTGAACAGAAACTATTTTTTTGATCCTGTGTACATTTTCACCGCACATGGGGAATCCAGTGTCCATATGCCCACGGGAAGAATCCAGCAATGCAAGAGCAATGCAGTAGTTGGCTTTGTCTGCACCACAGGTGATAAGACACTTGTAGAAACACTTGAACTCCTGTTTTTCACCAAGACATTTTTCTACGAATGGGTTTTTGATCACCCGCGCGGGAAGCCCCACAGGGGAAAGAATCACAGCAACATCATCCTCTGTTGCATCTACATAAGACTGTTTGTATTCATCAGATACATCGCACTCGTGGGTTGCTACGAAACGAGTGCCCATCTGTACGCCACTGGCACCCATATTGAGAAATTTTGCCAGGTCAGCTCCAGTGTAAACGCCACCTGCTGCTATTACCGGTATCTTTCTCCCGGCCTCCTGCTGGCAGCGTTCCACAACAATTAGCGTTTCGCGGACCAGTGTGTCCAGATCTGAGGCTGTCCCATCGAGGAGATCCTGTAATTTGAAACCAAGATGACCGCCTGCCATGGGTCCTTCCACAACAATGGCATCCGGGAACCGTGAATACTTTTTCCGCCAGGATCGGCATATAACATCCGCTGCTCGTCCTGAAGAGATTATCGGTACCAGTTTCATGGGGGAATCACCTGCGAATTCAGGTAAGCGAAGGGGAAGGCCGGCACCTGCAAAGAGTACATCCACACCTTCTTCAGCAGAGGTCTTGACCAGGTCACCAAAATTGGTAAGTGCAACCATAACATTAACACCTACTGGAAGTCCCTGCTGTCTTACTTGTCTGATCTCGGATGCCAGTGCCTGCCGGGATCTTTGCAAGTATGGAATTGATGTGTCCATTTCTTCGCCCAGTCCAACGCTGGCGATAACACCCAGACCACCTGCAAGAGAAACAGCGGAAGCAAGGGATGCTTTTGACACGGAAACACCCATACCGCCCTGAATAATTGGAATGCGAATTGTAAGATCACCGATTTTGAGGCTCGGTATTTTCATTAGAACCCTTCTGTCATAGTAAAGCTATTGTACTATTATACATTATTTAATACACTATACTGTAAAAACCAGTTTAGAATACAGAGTTAACCCCCGCTGCAGATATTTCTGGAATGTCTACTTCATTCGCATACCCCGAAAATACAACAAATCCGCATTGTATACAACTCTCTGACCGTTCAATTCTTTCGTACTCTGATCTGTTAACACCAATTATTTATACTGGTATGGTTTATCGGGTGATTGATTTTGTATTGTGTTGTTATTCCAGATTGTTACGGATCTTTTTAACTGGCTTTACGGTACTTTATTTACAATTAGAACCGGTTGATACTGCTTTTTTCTTTCCGATGCCACCAGCTGGTTATTACTTGATCTTCCGCTTACAGTTGTGCACAGGTACAGTTCACATGGGAGATGACAAGTTCAAATCTGACTAATCAGGATCGTCACCTCCAGTTGTTATCATGACATTGGCTGACCAGGAAGTTGTGTTGATCGAGTTTGTTACAACTGCTCAGATAATTCTTAAAAGATTGACAATTTTCTAGAAGTTCTTATCTTACCGGGCGACTCAATTGAAGAAGGTGTCAAGTGATCAGTGGTAGCAGATTAAGCATATGTATGGCAGATCTGGCCAAGGCGATGGGTCATACTCTTAGAATTAAAATACTGCATGAGTTGGCCATGGGTTCCTGTATCGTTTCCGAGCTTATGGACAGACTGGCGGTGGAGGCTACGCTTCTATCGAAGCACCTTGCAGTACTTCGTGAGGCAGGTATTATTGAATGTGAAGCGGAATGGCGTTGTCGGAGATACTATCTTCGAAACCCTGATGCTGTGGTAGCGGTGCTTACAGCGTTGAGTGATGCATCGCAGGGGAGTGAAAAATGAGTGTAGTTGTAATTCAGGAAGCTGTTGAATTTGACAGAATTCTGGAAGAGAAGAAAAAAGAAGAAACTGTAGTTGCAGGCTTCTTTGGTGGATTCTCTCCTGTGTCCCGTGAAACAGAGAGTGCCTTCAAGGAATTTGCCCGGGAGAATGACCGGCAGACAGTATTGTACGTAGATGTCAGTACGGTGAAGGGGATCCATAAGCGTTACGGAGTGTCCAGTGTTCCGACTGTGATCTCGATCACAGATGGAAAAGTGATCCAGAAGATAGTGGGAAAACAGAATGCTGAATACTATGCCAATGCTTTTCAAAGCCACAATACTGCATTGAGTGGTTCCGGAGAGAAGAAGCCTGGCTTTCCTGCAGTCACTGTCTGGGTTGGTGATTCCTGTGTCTGGTGCGCTAGAGTGAAAACCTATCTTCGGAAGAAGAGAGTTCCTTTCAGGGAAGTAAATATTTCCCGCGATCCTTCCGGGGCTTCTGCTCTTCAGGCAAGAACAGGGCAGACAGGGGTTCCCCAGCTTAGTATTGGCGGTCGGTATATTGTGGGCTTTGATAAAACAAAAATAGATGATTATCTGGGGCTGAAGCCCGGGAACGGAGAGTAAGATCATGGAAGATATTAAAGTACAGCCACTGCAGGATTTTGTCATGTTGGAGGCTGTTGAAGCTGAGGAAGTAACTAAAGGCGGTATTGTTATACCGGACTCAGCGAAGAAGAAACCTGCTGAGGGAATCATTGTGGCCAAGGCTGCGGATGCTTCTGATGAAATCTCGCTGGGTGACCGGGTTATTTATAAAGAATACAGTGGTACCGAGATAAAACTGGAGGATGATACCTACCTCCTGGTACCTTCCGGCGATCTGCTTGCAAAGTATGTGGAAGCAGATGCCATTCCCGAGTAAACTGTGAATTCCGGTGGGCTCAGTCCCACCGGATCCCTCTCTCCCTGTCTTTGTTTCAGCCTGTCAGTTTTGTATCATTCGTTATACAGAAGAGGGAGAGAATATGAATGTTACCCGTGAGTTGATAGAAAAACTACCCAAAACTGATCTTCATCTGCACCTGGACGGGTCTGTCAGGATCGAAACTCTGATCGAGCTGGCCAGAGACAGCGATGTGGAGTTACCCTCATATACAGTGGAGGGTTTGAAGGAAACGGTATTCAAGGAGAACTACAAGGAGCTGGACGATTATCTTAAAGGGTTTGGGTATACTTGTGCAGTGATGCGAACCAGGGAGAATCTCCAGCGTATTTCTTACGAACTTGCCCTTGATAATCAGAATGAGGGTGTAAGATATATAGAAGTAAGGTATGCCCCTCAGCTTCACGCCGGTGGGGAAATGACCCTTTCAGATACGATAGATGCTGTGAACAATGGTCTGGATCGTGCGAAAAGAGAGTTCAACAGTCGTAAAGAAGTGGTCTCCGGTAAAGAACCCCCCTTCGAATACGGTATCATTACCTGTGCCATGCGCTACTTCAATAAACACTTTTCAGACTATTTCAGTGATATCATCTCCGTTCATTCCTATCTGGATGATGATAAGGTATTCGGACTTGCATCGTTGGAAATGGTAGGAGCTGCCGTTCAGGCCCGAAGAGAACTGGGACTTCCCGTGGTGGGTGTGGACCTGGCCGGGCCGGAAAAAGGGAACCCTCCAATCCATCACAGGGATGCGTACATGCTTGCCCAGAGAAATTTCCTGAACAAGACTGTGCACGCAGGGGAGGCTTATGGCCCGGAAAGCATCTTTCAAGCCATAACTGAACTGGGGGCCGGTCGAATAGGGCATGGAACATCCCTCTTTAAATCCGAAAAGATCACTGACCCTTCCATTCAGGATGGAGAGAGATATGTGAATGATCTTGTTCAATTCATTGCCAACAGACGGATAACTATTGAGGTCTGTCTTACCTCCAACATGCAGACTGACCCTGAACTGCTCCGGCTGGAAGACCATCCACTTCGCAAGATGCTGGAGAACAAGCTGTCATGCTCGATCTGCACAGACAACAGAACGGTGTCCCACACAACGGTAACTGATGAGCTGTTCAAGGCAGTTCAAGCTTTTGACCTCTCGTTGAATGAAGTGAAGACTCTCATGGTTTACGGCTTCAAACGAAGTTTCTTTCCACATGCCTATAGAGAGAAGAGAGCCTATGTAAGGCAGTGCATGGACTACTTTGAGAAAATAGTTGATGCCTCTGTCTGAAAAACACCAGGTGAGAGCGGAAGGCGATATCAGGATAACAAGGGAGGTCATAGCAAAGCTTCCGAAAACTGATCTTCATGTTCATCTTGGGGGATCAATTCGTCTGGAGACTTTGATCGATCTGGCAAAAAAGGACGATGTTCAGCTTCCCTCATACACAGTTCAGGGTTTACGGGATACAGTATTCAAGGAATCCTATCAAAATCTGGAAGAGTATCTGAAGTGTTTCGTTCACACCGGTGCTGTAATGCAGAAAGCAGAGAATCTATCCCGCATAGCTTATGAGCTTGCGGTGGATAATCAGAATGAGGGTGTGAGATACGTCGAGGTCAGGTTTGCCCCGCAGCGGTACGCAGGTGACAGGATGGATCTTTCCCAGGTACTGGAGGCTGTTAACATCGGGCTTACGAAAGCTAAGCGGGAGTTCAACAACCGTGAGGCGGTAGTTTCAGGGGCGGAACCTCCTTTTGATTACGGGATTATCGTCTGTGCAATGCGCTACTTCACAAAGGGATCTTCCGGATATTTCAACGAGATACTTTCAGCCCATGCTCATTCTCAGAAAAGCAGAGTCTTCGGCCTTGCCTCCTATGAGCTGGCAGGATCAATTGTTAAAGCCAGACGGAACAAAGGAATTCCAGTGGTGGCAATAGATATAGCCGGAAGGGAGAAAGGATACCCTCCCATCCATCACCGGGATGCCTATATGCTTGCCCAGAGGAATTTCCTGAACAAGACCGTACATGCAGGGGAAGCTTACGGACCGGAAAGCATCTTCCAGGCAATTACAGAGCTAGGCGCTGACAGAATTGGTCACGGGACATCACTGTTCAGCACAGAGGCTATCAGCGACCGGTCCATTAAAGACAGACGGAGATACATTGATGATCTTGTAAGATTCATTGCTGACAGAAGAGTCACCATAGAGGTTTGCCTTACTTCAAATATGCAGACCGCTCCGGAACTCCATCGCCTGGAAGATCATCCCTTCCGTAAGATGATGGAAAACAGATTATCATGCACAATTTGCACCGACAACAGAACCGTCTCCCACACCACGGTTACAGATGAGATCTACAAGGCGGTAAGTGTTTTTGGTCTCTCTACAGCCGAGCTTAAGAATCTTGTGGCATATGGTTTTAAACGCAGTTTTTTTTCTCACTCTTACAGAGAGAAAAGAAAATATGTCAAGCAGTGTATGGACTACTTTGAAAAGGTTATTGCAGAGTGACTCTCACAGCTCCCAGGAATAACCTATGGTATTCTATTGCCCTGTTATCATAGGTCTCAAGATGGATTGTGCTGATCGAGTTGTTGTACTCCTCAGGTATGGGAAAAACCAGCCAGTATTGACCTCCTTCTATGAATGCAGGCATCCATGTTTCCCATAATGCTGTGATCTCCGAAGTTTTCAGTTTTGAACCAGCCCAGCGGCGGAAGGTGTCCAGTACCTGTTCGGGCTGTGTTATTCCTTGAAAGGGAAAGTCATTTGGAACAAAGCTATCCTGCCGAAGAGCTACCTGAACGATTCCATAAGGCGTGAAAGCCAGAGCATCATCAACAGGTATTCCTGTAAAAACAGGGGTTCCACCCGAATCCCAGTGGAAGAATATCTCTGCGAAGGCAGGGTTTACAGTACATTCATAGTAGAGGAAGTTCTCGGTGATCCCGGTGTTCTTCTGCAGTAGAGTCAGGGAAGGTACATCTCTCCAGAAGTCGGCAGCCCACCAGAAAGGCCCCTCGTACAGGATAGCCTCTTCTGTGTTATTGGTTACTAGAGTTGATGCTGACAATTCCCAACTTGCTCTGTTCTCCACCAGAGAGTCCGGTTCCGGATATATCATTGTTATGGTCTCTCCACTCTCGATCTCAATGGTAAATGTTCCTTCAAACGGTTCACCGTGAATCCACACTACAGGTGCTTCCGCGAGCACATCGCTATTTCCTGACATAGCTGCTTCATTCCAGGGGCTTCCACATATAGCAGGGTCCATATTCTCTTCGAAAACGACTACGCCCCATTCGTGAACCTCATTCCGGGCATCCGTAACAAGACCGCTGATCATTATAAAGCTAACAAGAAGCATGGTTTCTCCCCTCGATGTTCAAGATACACAGATAATAATCCTTTTATTCCACATGTTCCCCTATGGGGTAAGTGTAGCCGTCCTTCATTGCACTACCCGAGTCAACATGTGCTTTCAGGTACTGTCCGCAATTACTGCCTATGCGGTTTTCTTCCTGCTCTCCAATACTTAGTATTACTTGGTAACCTGCATCCCTGATGCTGTCAACAATATCATTTTGTTTTTCGGATGAAGCAGGATCGATCTGTGAGGCAAGATTGTTTTCCAAGGCTCTGTAAGTAGGATTCAAAGGTGTGATCTTAACAAGGAAGAAATCCGGATCAAAATGCTTAAGAAGAACTTTTGGATCAAGGGGTGAACCTTTTGCAAGGGCGAAGTTAAGGGTTATCTTCCGGTCTCCTGATGAGTAGAATTTTTCTCCGTATTCAGCAATTTCAGCCATGCTCCAGTTGCTCACGGGAATTATCTGTCTGCGTAGAACCGGATCTGTTGTGTGCAGAGAGAATTGAAGCTGGAAATTACCTCTGGAGTACAGATCTGTTTTTACTTCCAGCAGATCCTTAAAGAAATTATCAGTCCCAGAAGGTGCAACAGTGGAGATGGATGGCATGAACCCCGGGGCATCAATACACTCAGGAAGGTCTCTGAGCACTTTGATAACGGATGGATTGAGAGCAGGTTCACCCATTCTGGCAAATTGGATTTTGAACTGTCTCGATGGGACTTTCATGGATGGGAAACGCCTTCGGATCATCATTTCTATCTGGTCAGTTATCTGCGAAGCTGTGAGTTTTCCATGGTACTCCGCTCCGGCATCACACATTGAGCACCCCACCGGACAGCCGAACAGAGTGGAAACAAGCATTACCCACTTTTCTTCCAGGGGGATCGGTGGTTGCACGGATTCCGCACATTCAACCTGAAACCCGTTCTCAAATTCAACTATGTATACCCTGGCAAGATCGTCCCTGCCGCTGGAAGCAATAACCTTCATACAGCAGTCTTCACTTTTCTCAGGTACCCGGCTGTTCTCATGGCTGCCTCAATTCCGTTACCAGTAGCAATCGCCGTCTGGCGGAAATTCCCGTTTTTGCAATCTCCACACATGTGGAATGAACCATTCTCAGGCGGTGAAGATAACAGTTTCTTCGAAATAAGGTCCACTCTGGGTCTTCTTCCCACAGCCACAACGATATTGTCTTCTGAATAGCTATTCATTGACCGGCTTTCAGTAAGGAGAGTTATAGAGGGAGTCTGTCTTACTTTCTCCAGCAGATGCGGAACAGCTCTTGAAAAGTTGCCCCTTGCATAGATATTCACGGAGTATCTCGAGCTGAGGCTCATGGCATAGTCCAGGGCAGCGTCACCGCCACCGATCACTGCTGCTGTTCTGCCTGAGAAGCTGGCTATATTTTTTACATGGTAGTGGATCCTGTTTTCTGCAATTCCCGGGATCATCAATTTCACGGGAACTGTTCCTGAGGCAATAATTACAGATAGAGTGCTGATGCATTCATTTTCAGAGTAGACCTCATAATGGTGATCTTTTTCGCAGATCTCAGTAACTTCAGCAGATACAAGTCTGGAAGGTAGCTGGAATCTACTGATAAGCTCTCTTCCTGAGATTCCTTCAGAGACACCGGGGTAATTTACTACAGAACAGGCATTAAGAAGCAATCCTCCCGGTTCATCACACTCATAGACCAGCGGATCAATTCCATACAGCACCAGTTGTTTTGCAGCGGCAAGACCGGCGGGGCCAGCGCCCACAATGACAACTCTCTCAGTGGCCATCCTTTTTCCTTATCTCGTTGATGATAGAGGAAACACTCACCGGCTCTGCAAAGCCATGGGCAAGGTTTGCAGTGGTTGCCCGGTGAAGTTCCATGTTCATGGTTGCAGTTCCATCAACAGGCATGAGAACCCTGTAGCCCCTGACGAAGGCAGATCTTGCAGTAGTCTCGCAGCAGAGATCGGTCATCACTCCTGTAATCACCACGGTTGTTATTTCCAGCTGGTGGAGCAGCTCATCAAGCCCGGTGTTGTAAAAGGCATCGTACTGGGATTTTTCAACAATACCTGCCCATGATGTATCAAATACTTCATGGATCTTACTGAGTGGGTCCTCTCTGGTTATTGTGTCTTTCCACCAGCGTCCCATCATTCCGGAATCTTCTTTTGTATTCAGGTGTCTGGTGTAGACTACCGGCAGATCATGCATTTCGAATTCTTCTGCAAGTTCAAGAATTACCGGAACAAGCTCCGGGGCAGAAGGGATAAAGGCATGGGAATCGGGGGAGAGAAAAAAATCCTGCATGTCCAGCATCAGCAGGGCAAGGCCTTCAGTACTGAAATTCCTGATAGTTTTTTTATTCAGGGATCTTAGATTAATTTTGTGCTTGTAGTTTTCTCTAATCATGATACTCCTGATTCATTGAAGAACACTCTTCAGACAGTCACCAAATATAGTCAGCATCTGCTCCATGTCCGATTTCCCTGTTGTAAGTGGAGGCCAGAGGTATACAACCGGTCCCAGTGGTCTGATAATAAGCCCCATATCAAGAGCCAGCGCTGCCACTTGAGCAGCTGTACTGCTTCCTCCTGCTTTTTCAGTGATCTCAAGGGAGCTCATGCAGCCCAGGGCTGCAGAGCGGTGAACCCCGGGTAACTCCCCGAATTCCCGGAAGGCTGTCTCCAGTTGAGCGGCGGGCATTGCACTCTGCCGGACCACATCCTCTTTTTCAAATACCTCAAGTGCAGCTGTTGCAGCTGCGGCTGCCAGAGGGTTGCCGGAGAACGTATGTCCGTGGTAGAAGGTTCTGTCCCTGTTTTTTGCTGGTCGGAATGAATCAAATATTTCAGAGGTTGTGATAACTGCGCTCATTGGCAGGTAACCTCCTGTAAGAGATTTGCCGACAACCATCAGGTCAGGTTGTATTCCTGCAAGGTCTGCAGCGAACATTTCACCTGTTCTGCCAAACCCCACGGCTATCTCATCAAGTATCAGCAGTATATCAAGTTCAGTGCAGAGTGTCCTTAATCGTGTCACATACGCAGGAGGGTAAATTCTTATCCCTGCTGCACCCTGGCAGACTGGTTCTATGATCACTGCAGCGGTAGTTCCGGCATTTTTCCTGAGAAGATCCTCCATGCCCTTGAAGCACTGAAGTGAACAGTCATCTGAGAATGGGCAGTGAAAGCAGTGAGGTGCCGGGGCCTGGAGTGATCGATTAACCACATGCTCTACAGATCCATGAAATTGTGGCAGAAAGCCAAGTCCCACGGTACCCATGGTATCTCCATGGTAGGCTCCGGAAAGAGAAATGATGTTCTTCCTGTTCGGTTGCTCCAGGTTCCACCAGTACTGAATTGCGATCCTCAGAGCAGCTTCCACGGCACTTGCTCCATCCGAGGCATAGTACACCCTGTTCAGATCCCCAGGAGCAATTTCTGAAAGCATTTCAGAGAGCTTGATTATGCCGGTATGGGACATCCCTCCAGTAATGCTGTGCTGTAATCTAACTGCCTGTTGTACAACAGAGTTTACAATATGGGGATGGCTGTGCCCAAGGTTAACGCACCACCATGAACTGATGCCGTCAAGGTACTCCCTGCCTTTGATGTCTTTCAGTCTGACTCCTGTTGCACTTGCTATTATTGGAAAGGCTGTACGCTGGAATTTGTCGGTATTTGTGTAAGGATGCCAGAGGTGTTTAAGGTCAGTCTCCCGGTAGTTCATCAGAAAGAATTCCTTTCAGTTCTCCACAGATCTCCACAAAGGGATCATGGGGAAAAGAGTCTGGCGAGTATGGGATATCTCCCAGAATATTTACTTTACCGTACTCCCTGATAGCTCTGGCGTTACTTTCACTGATCAGCTCCCACGGTGGGAATACATGATCAATAACCACACCTGCAACACAGAGACCTGCATGGCGTAGCACTGAGATGGAAAGCAGTGTGTGGTTTATCGTTCCCAGCCTGTCGGAAGAAACAAGAACAACAGGCCAGTTCAGCTTGACCATGAGGTCAAGCATTGTTTTCCCGTTGCCCAGTGGGACAAGAACTCCCCCTGCACCCTCTGCCACAACACATTCAAAATCAGATTGAAGATCATGCAGACCGGATACCATTTCGGAAAGAGAGATCAAACGATCAGCCAGTTCTGCAGCCAGATGGGGAGAGCAGGCAGGAGTAAATCGAAGAGGGGATAATTTATTTAACACCTGTTCAGAGAATGAAAGACCTGCGGTTCTCAGAGAGAACTCCAGATCTTCGGCAATACCGTTAACGCAACCTGTCTGAACGGGCTTTGCAGGTGTTGCATTAACTCCGCTATTTACAAAACCGCTTACAATTCCAGCGGTTACAACTGTTTTACCAACATCGGTATCTGTACCTGTGATGAACAGCGATCTCACAAGTTACCTCCAGATGCAACTACAAAATGTACTTTGTAGGTTGCCGGAACTGCCCCCGACTCATCACCATAATTGCAGCTGTAGTAGTTTAAGGCTTTTCTAAGAGTCCCCGGTGAAACAACAGATGCAGCCTGATGACCAGAGAGAGATGCACCAATACCTCTGATTGCCCGCAAGCTTTCAACAGGCGATTGGTAGAGCACCGTGAAGTCACGGGGAAATGAGTTTTCGATGCTGAATCCCGCCTGCTGAAACAAGCCATCCCATTCTGCGCCTGATATGTAATTTAGGGAATTCCAGGTTCCTTCTGTTTCAACAAAGCTTTGCTCCAACTCGCCAAACATGCCTTTTACTGGAATGGCATGAACAGTATATCCTCCGGGATTAAGCAGAGCAGGAAGCCTGCTGATAAATAAAGCAGGATTGCGAAGCCATTGCAATGCACAGCTGGAAAGAACAAGATCGTATCTGGAATTACTCTCAATTCTCTCGAAATCAAGCATTCTATGGGTCACAAGTTCCGAAGAAGGAATCCTGCTCTTACAGAAATTTACCATTTCAGAAGCCCCGTCAGTAAATTCCTTGTGTGCTTCCGGGAACAACAAATTCAGTCCTGCAGACAGAATGCCTGTTCCACAACCCAGTTCAAGCAGACTTACAGGTTTTAACCTGCCTGTAACATCAAGAAGCTTTGATGCAATCAGTCTGTGGTGTTCAGCGTATGTGTCATAAGAACCGGCTGCATCTGAAAATTGTGACAGCACTATCTCTGTTTCAGGGATCAATACGCTCTGCAAGTTCTTTCACCGCCTCTGCAATGATCTCAGGGTGCGTGAGCGGCAGCAGGTGATTTCCACCGGGTACAGGAACAAGTGAAGCGTACATGAAAAGCATCTCTTCAAAAATATGCATCGAGCATTCAAATGGAATAATGGCATCGGAGGTTCCATGAATAAGAGTTACAGGCAGTGATCTGGCTGGTTTTACAACCTTCTTGAACATCATTTTCAGTCCAAGCAGCAGCTCTTCATCAGTAAACGAAGAGGACTGTTTCATTAATTCGGGCAGTTCATCTCTTTCTGCCCCGCACTCCCGGAAAAAGGATTTCAAATAGCCTGCCCTGCTTCTTGACAGCATTGAAGATATTTCGCGGAAAGATGAAGGATCAACGCCAGGTCTGCCCGAAGCAGAGGCAATACAGCTCATTGAGGAAATTAACAGCAATCCTTTAACCTCGGGGAGATTCAGCATATCAAGAGCCAGTTGCCCTCCCAGTGACCATCCAACCACAATACAAGAGGAGGGTATATTCACAGAACCGGCAAGAACTTCATTCCATTCCAGGTAATGAACAGGAAAACCGGTGTTTCCAATGTTTTTCCATATTGCACTGGTGGTTGCCCAGCCACTGATAAAAACTACTTCCATTTTATTTCTTCCATCGCAGAGATCACCTTATCTGTGTCCTGGTTAGAATGGCTCATCGTCAAGGAAAAGCGCAATCGTGCAGATCCCTCTGGAACCGTTGGAGGTCTGATCGCAACAGCTAGAATTCCTGCTTCTTCAAGATATTCAGAAAAAGAAACAGCGTTTGAGCTGTCTCCGGCAATAACAGGAATAATCTGAGATGCAGACCCACACGTATCAAAGCCCATTTTGTTTAACCGTTCTCTGAAAAGTGCAGCATTTGTTAGAAGTGTTTCACCCATATTGCTGGATGAATTAATCAGCTCCAGTGCCCCCAGTGCTGCGCCAATTGAAGACGGCGGCAGACCAGTTGTGTAGACAAAACTCCTGGATCGATTCACAAAGAAAGATCTCAAGCTTGCAGAGCAGGATGCAAAACCACCGTAACCGCCAAGTGCTTTGCTTAAAGTACCTGTGATTACATCGGGTTGGATAGAAAGACTTCTGCACACACCTCCGCCGGATCCAAAGACTCCAACGGCATGAGCTTCATCCACCACCAGCAGACAGCCCTCTGAAACAGCCAGCTCATAAATATCCAGCAGTGGAGCTATGTCTCCATCCATACTGAACACAGAATCGGTTACAATTATTTTTTTACCAGACGAGCCACTGGACCTGACAAGATCTGCAAGATGTTCAACATCGCAGTGTCTGTATCGTCTTACTTCTGCCCGTGACATTATTGCACCGTCAACAAGGCTTGCATGGTTTAACCTGTCAGAGAAGATCACATCATCACCACCGGCAAGAGCTGTGAGCACGCCCAGATTGGTAAGGAACCCGCTACCGAATATCAGAGCACTACCCATGCCGGTAAGCTCTGCAAGTTTTCTCTCCAGCTCCTCATGCAGAGAAAGATTTCCTGCCATAAGCCGGGAGCCACCTGCACCTGCTCCCCAGTTTTTCACAGCCTCGATCGCTCTTTTTTTCACAAGCTGGTGGGATGAGAGGTTCAAGTAGTCATTTGTAGAAAAATTCAGCAGGTATCTGTTTCGCAGTTTCAACTCCCGCAGTAGCCCCTGGTTCTTAAGCTCAGTAAGTCTGGCTGATTCAAAACTCATGTCTTGTATCCCGCTCTCCGGAGCAGATCAAGGTCGTCTTCAAATTGGCTGCCTTCAGTTGTAAGCAATGTCCCTGTCATTATTCCGGTAACTCCGAATGAAAACATCTTTTCACTCATTTCATCAAGTTTGTTTCGGCCGGCACAGATCCTCAGTTCTGCTGAAGGATTCACCATTCGGAACATTCCGATTATTCGCAAAAGTTTTTCGGTCGAAAGGTTTTCACCTTCAACAGATACGCCTTCAACAGGAACGAAAAAATTCAAAGCAATGGAATCGACCTCCAGTTCAAGCAGCGAGAATGCAAGATCAATTCTGTCTTCATCTGATTCTCCCATACCGATGATTCCACCTGAACAAACTGACATTCCTGCAAGTTTTGCTCTTCTTACAGTCATGGCCCTCTCGTCCCAGTTATGTGTTGTGCATACAGAGGGAAAGAATGCTGAGGATGTCTCCAGATTGTGATGGTAGCGTGATACCCCTGCAGCGTGCAACAGTTTCAATTCCCTGAATCCAAGGATTCCCAGAGACGCGCACAACTGGCAGTAGCCACTTCCTGCTGAAGCTGCGTCACATATTCGCTGAAACTCTTTTCCCCAAAGGCCTCTTCCGCTTGTTACCATTGAGAATCTGTGAACACCGGCATCTGAGTTTGAATGATGTGTATTAATCAACTCATCCAGCTCCATCATGGGCTCACCACGACTACCTGACTGGGCACAGAATGCACAATCTTCTGAACAGGCTCCATTTTTCGCATTAACTATTGCACACAGATCAACCCTGTTTCCAAATCGGGCAGAGCGGAGGTCGTTGCACATGATCTCTACCTGATCAAGCGGGGTAGTGGTA
Organism: Candidatus Sabulitectum sp.; assembly: GCA_023145375.1. Classification (GTDB taxonomy): domain Bacteria; phylum Fermentibacterota; class Fermentibacteria; order Fermentibacterales; family JCC-6; genus Sabulitectum. The sequence continues at coordinate 112,573 of JAGLDY010000007.1, forward strand.
AGAATTTCAAGAACATTCTGTCTATTCATTGTCTTTCCATGTCAGATATAGCTTTTCAAATTCCTCCAGGGAAGCTACGGTGAACTCAGCCCTGGAGAGCATCTTTCCAGTAAGCGAGAACAGTGACCCTGCACCGGAGGCGTTTTCGCTGTGAGATACATTAAGCCCAATTCCAACAGCCATATGGTGAATGCGATCTATCTCACCTCGTACATCGCACAGGACACCTCCCAGTTTTTTCTCATGGAAGAACAAACCGTCGCTGTTGAACAGGAAGCCGGATTCCGGAAAGAAACGAATAACGCTGAGATAGAGAGATTCAAGAGCAAGATCTGCGATCTCTTTTGCCCGGGCAAGGGAAACCTCCGGGCGAATCAGAATTGACAGATATAGATTCTTCCCCGAGGGACTAGACCACGTTTCGCCATTTCTAGCCTTACCGGAAGATTGCATACTGGCGGTTACCACTGTCCCTGAAGGAGCTCCGGACAATCCAAGCGTCATAGCTCTATCATTGGTTGAGGATATTTGTTCATGGTACTCGATGGTCTTGCCAATTAACGATGTGCTCAGCAGAGATGAAAGCACTGGAGCGGATGGAACATCAGGTACAGACTCCAGCTTGTAACCCTTGTTAGTGGAGGCGGAAACATCGAATCCCATATTACGGAGATTCTTTACACATTTCCATACAGAGGCCCTGGTCACCCCAAGTGTTTTGGCGATTTCCTCTCCAGAGACATAACCACTGGAACTCCTCAGAATTTGTGCAACAGCGACGGAATACCCCATTCAAACCTCCGGATGAGAATAAGAACAAGGGGGAAAATGACGGCATAACTCAAGATTGTCAACCATATGCTTAATGTGATATACAATCGTCAGAAAAAAACCACCGGATCATAATGTCAGCGCAGTTTTGAGCTGTTTCAGCTTTTTCTTATACGCTCCGTTTTCCACAGAATTGATATCATCATGCATGGTTCTTAAAGAAACCAGTGAATCTCTCTTTAAACCCAGTTCTTCTTATCTGAAAATGTTAGATCAATGCAACTTTTATGAAACGCTGGAATATATTGTATGCCAGTTATATAGGTTGTGTTTTATCAGGGGTTTACAGATGTCATATTTTGCTACATAATCCGATATTAGAGATGGAAATGCCAATGCTTTCGTATTGATGTTGTTCCAGTGACCTTGAATTGATTTGAAGATGCATCAAATGCACAGGTTTAGATTAGATCTTTTATGAGCGGTGAACCTTCAGGATCGGGTTCATCTAAGGTTTTAAGGATAAGCAGCAGTACAGGAACTCTGAAATTCTATTCCTGGTGGAATGGGGGCTGGGACAAGCCAGGATCCCGAACTGAATGAACAGCTTAAAAGTTAACAGTAATTTCGGGAGAAGCTGATCATTATCATGCAGGAAGATATTGGTCATGTCAGGTTTCCGGAATTTGTCGTTTTGTACACTCATGAAAAAGAGCTGAGGTAATTAATGACAGAAAATTTCGAAAAAGCCATCAGGGAGATCTGTAGCGGGAACGCTGATGATCGCACGCGGATGATAGATATTGTCCGTGAGGTTCAACAGCTTTTTGGTCAGATTTCCGGCTCTGCGATGGATATCATCGCTGACGCGGTAAATTCTCACAGGGTGGAAGTTGAAAGCGTTGTTTCTTTCTATTCCTTCCTGTCAGAAAAACCTAAAGGTAAATTTGTTATTCGCTTATGCAACGATGTGATAGACAAGATGCAGGGCGTTGGCAAGGTTGCTAAGGCATTCCAGGAAGAGCTTGGCATTAATTTTGGAGAATCCACACCGGATGGAAAGTTCACTCTGGAATGGACTCCGTGTATAGGTATGTGCGATCAGGCACCTGCCGCTCTTGTGAACGATAAGATGATGACTCGACTTTCCAGCGATTCAGCCAGGGAGATCGTTAAGTCACTGAAGGAAAATGAAGATGAGTATCGTCTGATACACATGCTGGGTGACGGCAATAACGCTAATCCACTGGTTAATTCTATGGTAAGCAATAATATACGGGAAAAAGGCCCAGTTATTTTTGCCAAATTCGAGGCGGGGAAAGCTATCCATAAGGCGCTGTCCATGTCTCCTGTGGAGGTTATCCGGGACATTAAGACTGCCCGTCTTCGAGGTCGTGGCGGAGCCGGATTCCCGACTGGCATGAAATGGGAATTTACCCGTGGTGCAGAAGGTGACAACAAGGTTGTTATCTGTAATGCAGACGAGGGTGAGCCGGGAACATTCAAAGACCGTACCATTCTCACCGAGAAACCCGATCTTATGTTTGAGGGTATGGCTATAGCAGGATACGCTATTGGTGCAAAAACAGGTGTTCTTTACCTTAGAGGAGAATATGCCTATCTCAGACCGTTCCTGGAGAATGTCCTTGCAGATCGCAGAAACAAAAAACTGCTTGGCATAAGCATTCTCGGGAAAACAGGTTTCGATTTTGATATAAGGATCCAGATGGGGGCCGGTGCCTATATATGCGGTGAGGAAACTGCACTTATCAGCTCATGCGAGGGGCTTCGTGGAGATCCGAAGAATCGTCCTCCATTTCCTGCGCAGAAGGGGTACCTGACCCTCCCGACTTCCGTGAACAATGTGGAGACATTCTGCTGTGTTGCGCAGATCCTTGACAAGGGTGCCGGCTGGTTTGCGGAAATGGGATCTACCGGATCCACAGGAACAAAACTACTCAGTATTTCAGGCGACTGCACAAGACCTGGCGTTTACGAACTGCCATTTGGTACTACAGTTGCAGAGATGCTGGTTAAGGCCGGTGCAGAGGATGCCTACGCAGTTCAGATGGGTGGACCATCCGGCCAGCTTATCGGCGAGGCTGATTTCCACCGGAAGATCTGTTACGATGATGTTGCAACAGGTGGTGCTGTGATGGTCTTTAACAACGATCGTAATCCACTGGAAATAGCTCACGAGTTCATGGAATTCTTTTGTGAAGAAAGCTGTGGCTACTGTACTCCATGCCGTGTGGGCAACGAGCTTCTGAAAGAACGTCTTCAAGTGATCATAAACGGCAAAGGTACGCCTGACGATCTTGACTACCTTGAGCAGCTTGGTAAGACCATTAGTGTGGCCAGCCGTTGCGGTCTCGGGCAGACTTCTGCAAATCCGGTTCTTACTTCATTGAAGAATTTTCGCGGTGATTACGAGAAGCTTGTAAAGGAAAACAAGGATGGTATGCAGCGTACCTTTGACATTCACAAGGCACTTGCCACCGGTGAAGATCTTCAGGGACGCAAGTCCGTGATTTACGCTGAGTAAGGAAGGGTTCTAAATGAGCGAAAAAATAAAGTTCACCATTGATGGAGTGGAGATAGAGGCCACAGCCGGTCAGACTATCATGCAGGCTGCAGATGAAGCCGGGATCTATATTCCGCGTCTTTGTGCACACAAAGACCTGCTTCCCTTCGGAAGCTGCCGGGTGTGCACAGTTATGGTTAATGATCGACCTCAGGCAGCCTGTACACAACCTGTTTCACCGGGTATGAATGTTGAAAGCGAAACCGAAGAGCTTCGCCAGATCCGTGTAAACCTGGTTGAGATGCTTTTTGTTGAGGGCAATCACTATTGTCCTTTCTGCGAGAAGAGCGGCAACTGCGAGCTTCAGGCTCTTGGTTACAGGCTTGGTATGCTTGCTCCCAAATATCCGTACATGTTTAACAAACATGATATCGATGCCAGTCATCCGGATATTTACATCGATCACAACCGATGCATTCTTTGTGCCCGGTGCATCCGTTCTTCCAAAGAACTGGACGGCAAGAATGTATTCCAGTTCGTTGGTCGCGGCATTCACAAGAGAGTGGCTTTTAACTCTGATACGGACCTTGCTGCCACGGATGTTTCTGTCACAGATAAGGCAATAGAGAATTGTCCGGTTGGAGCTATTCTCAAAAAGCGCACTGCTTACGCTGTTCCCATTGGGAAACGCAAGTATGACTCACAGCCGATCGGATCTGACATCGAAGCTCTCAGAGCTGAAGTAAAGTAAGGAAGGGGTATAGATTATGGCAAAACCAAAAATAGCTACCGCATCACTTGCTGGTTGCTTCGGTTGTCATATGTCCCTTCTGGACATTGATGATCGTATTCTGAAACTTGTTGAACTGGTGGATTTTGACAAGTCCCCGGTTGATGATATCAAGAAGTTCACCGGTCGCATCGCTGTTGGTCTCATTGAAGGCGGATGCTGCAATGAGGAGAATGTACACAACCTTCAGTATTTTCGCGAGAACTGTGACATTCTTATTTCTTTGGGAGAGTGTGCGATAATGGGTGGAATTCCCGCTATGCGCAACACCATTCCACTGAAAGAGTGTCTTGATGAAGCGTACCTTAACGGTCCAACTGTTTACAATCCAACTGGAAAGATCCCTGGAGACAAGGAGCTTCCTCTTATTCTTGATAAGGTATACCCCTGTCACGAAGTTGTGAAAATGGATTACCATCTGCCGGGCTGCCCCCCGTCAGCGGATCTTATCTGGCAGGCACTGGTCGCATTGCTTGAGAACAAGCCCATGGACCTGCCTTACGAAGTCATCAAGTATGATTGATATAAAGGAGGATCATCTTGGGTGCTACTAAGAAAATTATTATAGAGCCGGTAACCAGGGTGGAGGGACACGGAAAAGTCTCCATCCTGCTGGATGAAAATGGACAGGTTACAAGAGCAAGGTTGCATATTGTGGAGTTTCGAGGATTTGAACGGTTTATTCAGGGTCGCCCGTACTGGGAAGTTCCTGTGACTGTGCAGCGTCTCTGCGGTATCTGCCCTGTGTCACATCATCTGGCTGCTGCCAAGGCAATGGATGTTATAGTCGGCGCGGATAAACTCACTCCCACAGCTGAAAAAATGCGTCGTCTGATGCACTACGGTCAGACGTATCAGTCACACGCGCTGCACTTCTTTCACCTGGTATCTCCTGACCTGCTATTTGGTTTTGATGCCGATCCGGCGATCAGAAATATCATAGGTGTTATCAAGAAGTACCCTGAGCTCGCTGTTCAGGGAGTTATGATGAGGAAGTTTGGTCAGGAGGTCATCAGACTTACTGCTGGAAAGAAGATACACGGCACCGGAGCGATCCCCGGTGGTATCAACAAGAATCTCAGTATTCCAGAGCGTGACTTCCTTCTCAAGGACATGGATCAACAGATCGAGTGGTCCCGTGGTGCTCTCAAGATTGCTATGGATTACACAGTTGAGCATCTTGAAGATCTCAGCGACTTCGGTGCCTTCGACTCCAGCCATCTTTCTCTTATCAGAGAAGATGGAGCCATGGATCTGTATGACGGCGGTATAAGGATGATCGATTCCGAAGGTAACAAGATCATTGATCATTTTGATTACCAGAATTACTCAGACATTATTGCCGAAGAAGTCAAAGACTGGTCGTACATGAAGTTCCCCTTCATCAAGGATATGGGAACGGAAAATGGCTGGTACCGTGTGGGACCTTTGTCAAGAGTAAACACTGCCGACTTTATTGATACTCCTGAAGCAGAGATCGCCCGGCAGGAGTTCAAAGCTCTCACAGGTGGAAAACCCAACAACCTCACCATGGCTTACCACTGGGCACGGATGATTGAGGTTCTTCATGCTGCTGAAAAGATGAAAGAGCTGCTTCTGGATGATGATCTTCAGGGCGAGGATCTTGTGGTAAAGGGTGAGCGTCGCTCCGAAGGTGTCGGCCTCATTGAAGCACCTCGCGGTACTCTGTTCCATCACTACAAAGTGAATGAGGATGATCAGGTAACAATGTGCAACCTCATTGTCTCCACCACAAGCAACAATGTACCCATGAACCTTGCTGTGGAAAAAGTGGCAAAGAAGTATCTTTCCGGAACTGAGATCACCGAGGGACTCTTGAACCGGGTGGAAGTTGCCATAAGAGCCTATGACCCCTGTCTCTCATGCGCCACACATGCTCTTGGTAAGATGCCTCTTACCGTAAGCGTTGTGGACCATAACGGTCAGATCGTGGACAAGAGATCCACCTGATGACTGGAACCGGTAAGAGAGTTCTTATAATCGGATACGGAAACCCCGGCCGTCTTGATGACGGCCTGGGGCCCGTGTTTGCTGAGGAAATGGAAAAGCTGGAACTGGAAGGAGTCACCGTTGACTCCAACTATCAGCTGGCAGTTGAGGACTCGGCTGCAATAGCAGAACATGATTATGTTGTGTTTGTTGATGCAGATATTTCATGTCCTGCGCCGTTTCGTTTCAGTCGTGTGGTTCCAAAGCACCACATGAGTTTTTCTTCCCACAGCATCAGTGCTGACGCACTGATGGCCATGGCGGAGGATCTGCTTTCAAGCAAAGCTGAGGGATACATGCTCGGTATAAGAGGATATGAGTTCAATGAGTTTGGTGAGCGTATATCGCAGAACGCCAGGAGGAATCTTGATGAAGCACTTGTTTTTATGAAACAGGCTCTTAAGGATTGCGATTTTGCAAAATATGTGAACAGGCAAGGATAAATGCATCGCTGGAACTGTGCAGATCGAAATGGGGATGAGTTATGAAAGATGGAAAACACGTTGTTCTCTGTGTTGATGATGATGTCGATATGCTGGATGCCTTGAAGATACTTGTGGAGAGCTTCGGCTACAGTTTTGTCAGTGCATCCAGTGCTGAAGAGGGACTCAAAATGTTCAAATCAGAAAAACCTGACCTTGTAATGGCTGACCTGATGATGGAGGAAGTTGATTCGGGCACCGGACTTGCAAAGGATCTTAAACTCGCAGGCTGTTCAGTTCCGATCTTTCTCCTTAGTTCAGTTGGTGATGCCCTCAGGAATAATGCAAACTACGCTGATCTTTCTCTTACAGGAGTTTTCCAGAAGCCCATCCAGCCGGATGTTCTTGCAAGAACCCTTAAGAAAGAGCTGGGAAGCTGACTGACTCGTATATTCGCCTGAAGGTTGATCTCAGAGGCATTTTGCAGGGGGTCGGCTTCAGGCCGACAATGGCTCGTATAATGAAAGAAGCAGGCCTGACTGGATGGGTTAGAAACCAGTCAGGTACTGTTCGTCTTGTAGTAGATGGCCCTGCTGCTGCCGTTGATGATTTTATCACACTATTGCCTAACGAACTCCCTCTAAAGGCTCGCCTTGAGGGACTTCTTGTGGTAGACAGGCAGAGTATTCAAAAACACCAGCTCTCCTCGAGCTTCTTGATACTGGAGAGTTCCTCAAGTGATTCCATGCGGATCTCAATTCCTGCAGATCTTGCAATGTGCGAGGATTGCAGAGCAGAGGTGTTTGATCCCCGGTCCAGGTATTACCGCTATCCATTTACAACCTGTACTAACTGCGGACCGCGTTACACAGTGGTTGAATCCATGCCTTACGACAGGGAAAGAACGGCTCTAAAGGAATTCCCTCTCTGCGGGGATTGCCTTTCCGAGTATACAGATCCACTGGACAGGCGTTTTCACGCTGAGAGCATTGCATGTGCCCAATGCGGGCCTAAACTTTCATGGGCAGGCTCTAAAGGTAATTCTCTTCCAGTTGAGGATCCGTTGATCGAGGCCCGCCATGCCCTATCCCAGGGGAAGATCGTGGCTGTTCGAGGTCTTGGCGGTTTTCTGCTTGCGGCGGATGCATCTGATAAAGATGTACTTGAAAGACTGAGAGAGATCAAGAATCGGCCTGCTAAACCATTTGCAGTCATGGCCCGTAATTTAGACCTGGTAAAAAAGCATTGTTTTGTATCTGAAGCCGAAGAGAGACTGCTCTGCTCATCAGAATCTCCCATTGTTGTATTGCGAACCCGGGGGGACTGTGATCTGCCATTGGACATTCTGACTCCCGGATTAAGCAATCTTGGTGTAATGCTCCCTACCACCCCGCTTCATGCTCTGCTTGCCGAACAGGTTGAAGAAGACCCAACCGATCCTTTTGATTTTCTCCTGATGACCAGCGGCAATCGCAGTGGAGAACCGATCTGTCTAACAAACCAGGAAGCGTTCAAGCGTCTGGAAGGCATAGCTGACTTCTTTCTCTGTCACAACAGAGGGATCAATCTGCGTAACGATGATTCTCTCGCAGTTGTTGACAATGGCGCTGTTCAGTTGTGGAGGAGAGCCAGGGGTTATGCTCCGGAAAGCATAAAGCTGCAGTATCCGTTGAACCGGACGGTGCTTGCCATGGGGGCTGAGCTTAAGAATACAATATGTCTGGGGTTTGATAATGAGGCTGTACTTTCTCCCCACATTGGCAACCTTGAAACACCGGAAGCTCTTGACGGTCTGGAACAGGTGGTTGACCGGTTCCCGAAGTATTTCAGCAGGGTACCGGAGGTAATTGCTGTTGATCCTCACCCGGACATGCACTCTTCCCGGTTGGGAAGAAAGCTTGCACAGAAGCTTGGTATACCTGTTGTAGAGGTACAGCATCACTATGCACACGCCATGTCTGTCATGTGTGAGCACAATCTTGAGGAAGCCATCGCACTTGTTTTTGACGGCACTGGTCTGGGAACCGATGGATCCATCTGGGGCGGTGAGATGCTGCATGTTCACAGAAACGGCTGGATACGACTTGGAACACTGGCACCTTCAGAACTCCTTGGCGGCGATGCTGCTGTCCACAGACCGGCAAAGCAGCTTGCTGCGCGCTTCTGGCAGCAGGGGCTTGAGATTGACGAGAGATGGCGCAACCGGCTTGGAATTGATGAATATGAGCTTGCACTATGGAAGATCCAGTATGAGAGAAAGCTGAATTCCTTCACCAGTCACGCTGCCGGAAGAGTATTTGATGCGTTCTCCGCAGGTCTCGCAGTAAGTCCTGAAATAGTTAGCTATGAGGGGCAGGCAGCAATCTGGCTTGAAAACACGGCACTCAAGTGCGATTCCACAAACATTCTGGATCTGGCTTTTGAAACCCGCGACGAGAACGGGTTGTTTGTAGTAGATTTGGCACCGATGTTTCTTTCTCTTCATAGAGGATTTCCAGAGAAGGAAGAGGCATCAGAGTGGGCTGCAGCGTTTCATCATGCAATGGTGAAAGCTTCACTGGCTATGATAGAAGCTGCTGAGTCAAAAACCACTGGTTTACCCGTGGTTCTTTCCGGAGGTGTGATGATGAACCGATTTTTTGTCTCGCGTCTTGTCAGTGAATTGAGAAAGAGAAAGATCGAAGTTTATACGCACTGCCTTGTCCCTCCCAATGATGGTGGAATTTCACTGGGACAGGTTTATGCAACCAGAGGAGCCGAATAATATGTGTCTTGCAGTACCAATGAAAGTAATAGAACTGAAGGAAAACGGAACTGGTGTTTGTGAGTTGGAGAACATTCGGTACGACGTAGACCTCTCCCTGATTGAAGCAACGAAACTGGACGATTTTGTTATCGTACATGCAGGTTTTGCCATTGAGAAACTTGATGTTGCTGAGGCAAACGAGCGGTTAAAGCTATTTATTGATCTGGCAGAAGCCTACAGTGCTGAAGACAATGGCTGATGAAGTATATTGACGGGTTTCGCAACCATCTTGCTGCCAGATCAATAACAAAAGACATACACAAACTTGCTGCTGAACTGTCTTTGAAAAGCCTTGAAGCCAGGATCATGGAAGTCTGCGGAAGCCACACCATGTCAATTGCACGGTACGGTATCAGACAGATACTTCCTGAGAATGTACGGTTGATCAGCGGCCCCGGATGCCCTGTTTGTGTCACCGATGCAGCATACATAGATGCAGCTATCAGTCTTACTGAAAGAGACATACATATTGCTACATTTGGTGATATGCTGAAAGTACCAGGCAGCTCCCGAACCCTGGCGGATGCTCGAGGTGCAGGTGGGCAGGTTCATGTGTGCTACTCCCCTCTTGATGCTGTGAGGCTGGCGAAGGAAAACCCTGAAACAGAGATCGTGTTCCTGGGCATAGGATTTGAGACCACAGTGCCTCCGGTGATCTCCATCGTAAAAAGGGCAATGACAGAGAGTCTCAAGAACATTTCGATCCTGACTGCTTTCAAGCTGGTTCCTCCGGCACTGGAGGCTCTTGCTGAAGACAAGGATGTTGCAGTGAACGGCTTTCTTCTCCCTGCCCATGTTTCAGCAATTATTGGAGTTGATGTCTACCGGGGTTTTGTTCATAAATACAGGATTCCATCTGTGATCGCCGGTTTTGAGCCACTGGACATCCTGCTGGGGATAAAGGGATTGCTGGAGCAACTCGAAGGCAGCAGGGCAGAGCTTGTGAACCAGTATGCCAGGGTGGTAAAGAAGCAGGGCAATCGGATTGCACTTAACTTGATCCACGAGCTTCTCCAGCCTGCGGATGCGTCCTGGAGGGGAATAGGAACAATACCCCGAAGCGGTCTTACTCTCCGGGAAGAATTCTCCGATTTTGATGCATCAAAGAAATTCAGCATCAGCACAGAGGGTGGAGAGCCGGACATGAGGTGCAGGTGTGGTGATGTTCTCAGGGGAATCATCTTTCCTGATGAATGTCCCCTTTTTAACAAAGAGTGTACGCCTCTTTTTCCAGTGGGTCCGTGTATGGTAAGTTCTGAAGGCAGTTGTGCAGCTTATTACAAGTATTCGAGGTAAACTGAATTGAATGACATCAAAAGAATTCTGCTTGGTCATGGAGGTGGTGGTAAACTGTCCCGCGACCTTATTGACAGCGAGATAGTAACCCGCTTTGGAACTGACGGGCCACTTGTGGGTCTGCCTGATGGAGCCAGACTCCAAATAGGTGAGGAAACGCTGGTCTTCTCCACAGACAGTTTTGTTGTAAGCCCTCTCGAGTTTCCAGGAGGGGATATAGGTAAACTTGCAGTTCACGGAACTGTGAATGATGTCTCTGTTTCCGGAGCCGTTCCCATGTGGTTGTCCCTTGCTCTGATCATAGAAGAGGGACTGGAAATGAGCGTTCTGCAGAGAATTCTGGATTCCATCAAAGAAGCAGCTGAAGAGATAGGAGTGCAGGTGGTAACAGGTGACACAAAGGTTGTTGCCCATGGCCAGTGCGACAGATTGTTCATTAACACAGCCGGCATTGGACGGAAGATCCCGGGACTGAACACAGGTGTGGACAGGATAAAGCAGGGTGATGTCCTTATCACAAGCGGCACTCTGGGAGACCACGGAATGGCTATAATGGCAGCCCGTGAAAACCTCACGCTTAACAATGAACTGCACAGCGATACAGGATCAGTTCACAGGCTTGTAGCAGCAGCAGCCAGGTGGGCGGACGGGGTAAAATTCATGCGAGACCCCACCCGTGGAGGAATAGCTGCAGTTCTTGGTGAAATAGTGGAGAACAGCTCTTTCGGGATAGTGCTGAAGGAAGAGACAATACCCTATAATCCTGATGCCAGGGCAGTTGCGGAAGTTCTTGGAATTGACCTTATGCATGTTGCCTGCGAAGGACGGATGCTTTTGATCTGTGCTCCGGATATCGCTGGAAGTATCATAGAAACATGGAGGGGCTTGCCGGAGGGCGCAGGTGCCGGGATCATAGGAGAAGTCACTGACGACAGGGGTCGCGTCATTCTGGAAACACTGATAGGCGGGCGAAGAATGGTTGACATCCCACAGGGCGAACTTCTGCCGAGGATATGCTGATGCACGAGCTCAGCCTGGCAGTGGATCTTGTGGAGCAGCTTGTTGAGGTACTTGAAAGAGAGAAAGCCACAAAAGTCTTAGAGATCAATGTGGTCATGGGTGCAATGAGCGGCGTGGAAAGGGTTCCATTTGAATTCGCCTTTCCAGTTGCCGCAGAGGATACACCGGTTGCCGGTGCTATTTTGAATATTGAAGAAGTTCCGTTGATACTGAAGTGCTCTGATTGTAATCAGGAGACAGAAACAGATGACTTGATCATGGTATGCCCCAAGTGTAATTCAGTTTCTGTGGAAATAGTACAGGGAAAAGAGTTTTTAATAAAGTCCATGGAGGTTCAGTAATGTGCGAGGATTGCGGCTGCGAACAGGGTAACGCGAGGGTCTATTTTGAACACAGCCATCATACCGGTGATGATGAGATTCACATCCATGTTTACACCGACCAGATCGTGGATCGGCAGAAGAACGGAATTCATATTCATGTTCATCTGAATGCAGAACAACCGACTCACCATCATCATCACAATAGCGACGAGCATACGCACGATCATGATCATGACCATCATCACACAGAAGAACCCAGTCGCGAGATAGTGCTTGAATCCCGTGTTCTGGCCAGAAACGATGAGTTTGCGGAGAAGAACAGAACATTTCTCAGAGAAAAGAACTGTGTTGCCATAAACTTCATCTCATCTCCCGGCTCAGGCAAGACCTTCCTGCTGGAGAAGACGCTTGAAGGACTCAGAGGCAGAGTGAAGTGCGCTGTAATAGCAGGTGATCAGCAGACTGACAACGATGCGGTAAGGCTGCAGGACAAGGGAGCGCCGGTTGTTCAGATAGAAACAGGAAGCTCCTGCCATCTTAACGCTGAACAGGTCGGTGAGACCATCGAGCAGGTCCTGGAGGACGGTACAGAACTTCTTTTCATTGAAAATGTTGGCAATCTTGTCTGTCCTGCGGCTTTCGATCTGGGAGAGAACTTCAAGATAGCCCTTCTTTCAGTTACGGAGGGTGAAGACAAACCCTTGAAGTACCCGGTGATCTTCCATGATGCTACTGCCAGTGTGATCACCAAAAACGATCTTCTTGAACACCTCAGTGTCGACATGGACAAATACAGAGATTCACTGAACAAAATACACCCCCATGGCAGGATCTTTGAGCTTTCCGCTCTGACAGGAAAGGGCATGGACAGCTGGCTGGATTACCTGGAGAGTCTGGTTCACTAAGTGAGTTCCTGTGAGATTTACCCGTTGATATCTCTGTACTTGACGCAGACATGTATTTGTAATACCATGTAAATCATAAAGAGGTGTTAGCAATATGCATGGTTACATTCACAGATTTGCGGAAAAGGCACTTGCTGATGCAGTAAACCGAGCACCGATTACTGTCATTTTAGGACCAAGACAGTGCGGAAAATCTACTCTGGCAAAAGAGTTCCTTAAAACACACAAGAGAGCAACTGTTTATCTAGATCTGCAGGACAGAGCACACAGAAGGATGCTGGAAGAACCAGAGCTGCTTTTTCTAGAGCATCAGGATGATCTGATCTGTCTTGATGAAATACAGATGGTTCCCGAATTCTTTTCAATTCTGCGGTCGGAAGTTGATAAAAACAGACGACCAGGCAGATTTTTAATTCTTGGTTCAGCTTCTCGCGACTTGATTCGTCAAACAAGCGAGTCTCTAGCAGGAAGAATAGCTTTACTTGATCTCACACCATTTTTGTTCAGCGAGATTGAGAGTGTTACGCAAACCAGTCAGTTCTGGCTGCGGGGAGGTTTCCCGGATAGTCTGCTTGCAAACAATCCGGAGGATAGTTTTGATTGGAGAATGGACTTTGTCAGAACCTTTCTGGAAAGAGATATTCCACAACTGGGATTCTCTATTCCTATGAAAGTAATGGAGAAGCTCTGGCTTCTTCTTGCTCACATTCATGGTCAAGTTCTTAATCTCAGCAAATTGTCTGATGCTGCCGATATTTCAGTTCATTCTCTAAAAAAGTACATTGGTATTCTTGAAAGCACCTTCATGATCAGGGTCCTTCAACCACACAAAGCAAACCTGAAAAAGCGTTTGATAAAGTCACCAAAGATATATATACGAGACACCGGAATACTTCATAGCCTGCTGCATATAGAGACCTGGGATGATTTACTGGCCCATCCAGTTAGAGGCTTTTCCTGGGAAGGTCTGGGTATTGAGCAAATTACCGCTTTGATGCCTCGCTGGAAGCCATCATTTCTACAAACATCCAACGGCGCAGAGATAGATCTTATTTTAGAAAGAGGAAATAAAAAGAGAGTATTTGAATTCAAGGCTTCAACAGCTCCAAAGCTAAAACCTGGATTCTGGGCCTTGACAGAATCTCTTGACCCTGAGATGGCTGTTGTGGTTGCTCCAGTTGATGTGCCCTATGCGTACAGTCAAAATGTTACTGTTGATAACCTGGAATCCTTGACGAAAAAGTTGCTTGATTAACTTGTTTGTTTGGTACATGAGTAGGTTCGTGTTTGTGGTGATTTGCCTTTGCAGCGAATTACTGTTCTTCCATAAGATTCTCATCGATAATGAAATCACTCAGTAGATCAGAAACAAGACTTGCACCTGCTTCGTTCAGGTGCATTCCGTCGTAAAAAAACTCTGGACTGTGAGGAACCATTGATGCCAGATCCAGGCATGGTATATCCTCGCTGTTGCATATCTCGATCAACTCCAGGTTGAAGGTATCGAGCATTCTCCACACTGTAGCTGCTGAGAGTCTGTTGTTCTCAGAGGCATTCCAGTAGTAGCTTTCCTGTATTCCCCGCCAGTAATCCGAATCTTCCCAGAGTGATGGCTGGGTCATAAAGAGGAGTTGGACACCGGAAACCCTTCCCAGCCTTATGATCTCCATTATGTTGTTGTGATACTCGTCCAGAGATGTGCACAGATCTCTTATGTCATCAGGTAGTCCCATCTCGGGACCATCCATGGGTATGTGGATGTACGGTGGTAGATTCTCCGTAAGCAAATGCACTTCTCCAAAGCTGCCCCTTATCCATGTGTTGAGCAACTGCAGGAGTCTGCTGGAAGAAATTACTTTGTGCCCCAATGTTGGTTTTTCAGTGCCTATTCCTTCACCCTCCGGATCCATTCTTGTGGAGTAAACCACATCATTTGTACCGATGAGTAGAACAACCATATCAGGTATAACTTTCGGTATTACCTCCCGCATGACGACAATGTGAGCCCTGGTGGAGTGTCCGCAGAAACCCGCATTTCCAACCCATGTATCGGGTCGAGCTCTCTGGAGAGCATCCTGAAGCAGGTGAGGCCAGGTCTTCTGGTCATCAATGTAATAGCAGTGAGTCGTGCTTCCGCCAATTGTGACGATGGTGAACCAGTTGTCCCAGTCCGCAGGAGGTTCTTCTCCCCGGAATCCCATGCTGTTTGTTGTATGCGTGATGAGCGGTGACATGCCCGGGAGATCAACATTGATCGATAAATTCTGGTGGGGGATGAACTGTATAGAGGTGGAAAAAACCGATGGTGGAGACAGTATTCTAACCAGTATTTCAACTGCGATCAGACCGATAAATGTTGATATCCCCAGCATGATGATTCTCTCACGAAGCAATTTTCGTCTTGGAAAAGTGCTCAATGCTGTAGCAGTAATTGAGAACCCCGTGTATGCACATGCAA
>JAGLDY010000070.1 GCA_023145375.1 Candidatus Sabulitectum sp.
TCCTTGATCGAGAATTCAAAATCCCCCAATTCCGAGGCGATCCGTGACCTTCGAACAAGCCTCTCTTTCTCCCGGCCAAATGAAAACATCAAAACACTTCTAGTGACAAGTTCAGGCCCACAGGAGGGGAAATCAAGCGTTTCCGCAAATCTTGCGGTTGCAGAGGCAGAGGCAGGCAAGAAGGTTATCCTTCTCGATTGTGATCTTAGAAGACCTACAGTTAACAAGACTTTCGGATTTAAGAGAAAACCTGGTTTTTCAGAGCTTCTGGTGGGTAAAGCCGAACTTTCTGATGTTATCAGAGAAACAAGTGTCAACGGGCTTTCCGTGGTCTGCAGTGGTCACATACCTCACAACCCGGCGGAGATAATAGAAGCTGCGGTAAGAGCAGGTATATTTGATCGAATTGCAGGAAAGTGTGACCTGCTTATCATCGATACGCCACCGGCAGCTGTTGTTACTGATGCTCTTGTAATTGCACCGGCTGTGGATTCTGTTATTCTCATTGTAAGAAGTGGCAAGATTCAGAAAAAGGTAGTAGAGGGAGTATGGCAGAAACTCCTTAGATCCGGCAGCCATTTATCGGGAGCTGTGATCAATGGATTTGATCCAATAAGGACATACACTTCATACACGTACTACACCTACAAATACCAGTACGACTACTCTGACAGCAAGTGATCAAAGACACACAAGTGTAACTCACTATACCACAATACATAAGGTCTGAATAGGGAGCTTTGGCTCCCCTTTCGCTATGCACTGTTTTGTTTCATGTGGGATGAAATGGGATAATATGGGTTGACAGTGGGACAAAGTGGGACAATGATAGCTGCGGAGGGGAAAAATGGCAGCATTCATTGGTACACACAGACACACGCTGGACGACAAGGGAAGAGTTAGTGTTCCCGCTCAGTTCAGACGTCAGCTCACCGCCGAGAATCTTTACCTGAATGTGGGTTTGGAGGGTTGTCTGGTGTTGTATCCGTCACAGAGATGGCTTGAGCTGGAAGAAAAACTACTTGCCTTACCTCGTAACAAAAAGAATCGATTCTTCGTTAGAAGTTTTGCTGAGAATGTGAAAGCAGTAAGTGTTGATTCCCAGGGAAGAATCTCAATTCCCGCGGACCTTGCGGAAAGTGCGGGAATAACAGGTGAGATAATGTTTCTTGGTAAGTTTGATACTATGGAGCTCTGGCAGCCTGAACGGTACAGCGCATACATCGCCGATACAGAGTTTTCATGTGAGGAAATCGCCGAGGATCTTGATCTGCCTCTTTAGGAGGAGCTTTGATGGAACGGGGTCATCTGCCGATTATGCCGCAGGAGATCATTGAGTATCTTTCCGTGTCTTCACCTGAGCTGGTGGTTGATGGAACTGCCGGAGGCGGGGGACACACCAGTTTGCTCTCTGAAGCGTTACCTGGAAGCCAGATTATGGCTTTTGAGCGTGACCCATCCGCAACTGAACAACTATCACTGAAATTCACCGGGACGAATGTCTCGGTTTTTAATTCAAGTTACACTGAAATTCCAAGTGTGATCGCAAAAAAAGGTTATCAGCAGGCATCAGCTGCTCTTTTTGATCTGGGGTTGAGTTCCATTCAGCTTGACAGTCCGGAGAGGGGCTTTTCTCACAGAACAACCGGTCCTCTGGATATGAGGTTTGACAGGAGCCAGGGGAGGCCTGCATCAGAAGTGCTTCGCATGATGACGGAAAAGCAGATCGCTGATATGATCTATAGGTACGGTGAAGAGGGCCGTTCAAGAGTTATTGCCCGGGCCATCAAACAAAAAGGGCAACTGAATACAACTGACGATCTGGCTGATGTGGTTCGATCAGTGGTCAAAGGGAATCCGGTAAAACCTCTGGCTCGGGTCTTTCAGGCCTTGAGGATCTTTGTCAATGATGAGCTTGACCACCTTGAGAAGCTTCTTTCAGAAATGCACATGTGGACAGTATCAGGGTGTCGCATTGCCATTCTCACATTTCATTCATTAGAGGATCGAATGATCAAGTTGCATTTCCGGGATTCGGAGTATTTCCAGCAGTTTGACCCTCCATGGCAGCTTCCCTCCCAGACGGAGAAGAAAGAAAATCCCCGGTCCAGAAGTTCAAGACTCAGATTGGGGGTCAGGCTTTGAGGTCCCATGGACGAAGGTTTCTTCTGATCGGTGCAATTGGTGTGATCCTCTTTGCAGTAGCTCAGCTTGTGGTAAGGAATTTCTACATTATGGCATCGGTTGATCTGGCAGTGGCAAATGTTAGAAGTGACAGTCTGCACAGCACAAGGCAGGCGCTGATATCCAGGACAGCAGTGCTGGAAACGCCGGGACGACTCATCGAAATTGGTTCAGAACTTGACCTGATGCCTCTTCCTCTGGAAAGTTTTCTCCTTATTGAGGTGAGCGAATGAGTTCTGAAGCCAGTGCCATGGAAAGAGTATCCGCCCGGATAAGTCTGGTGATCATACTTGCTGTTGTGTTCATAATTCTATCCATATCAAAGATGGCCGGGATACAGATCATGCATCACCGGGATTACATGTCCAGGGCGGACAGACAGCAAAGAGTTGAGGTCAGTGTGGAGGCTCGCAGAGGAGAGATATTTGACATTAACGGCTACCTCCTCGCCGGTAACATTACGGAGGCCACATTTTCTGTTTACTGGCCCAACGTCCCGCACGACAGAACCGCTGAGATCGATTCACTGATAGTAAGTTTAGGGACATACTCCAGTTGTGCAGTTCCTGTTCAGCGCAGTCCCGGAAACATGATCCTTGCGGAAGGTGTTCCTTGGGAATACGCCTCACAGATTCTGGATTCCGCTTCCAGATATGCGGATTGCAGTTTTGTAACACGCCGTGTCTATCCAATGATGGAAGTAATGGCTCCGGTGATCGGGATGCACAACGAGAATATTTCCCAGGGTCTGGAATATCAAATGGAGGATATTCTTGAAGGCACAGACGGAGTCAGCCATTTTCAGGCCAGTGGCTGGGCTGGTTACAGAGCAGTTGATGCCGGTGCAGACAACATTCTACCCGTTCATGGAAGGGATCTCTGCCTCACCATTGACTCAAGATACCAGGAAATAGCTCAGGGGGAGCTTGAGCAGGCTGTTGAAATGTCATCCTCCAGTTGGGGTGCAATAGTGATCATTGACCCGGTGAATGGTGATATTCTGGCCATGGCCAGTTACCCTGTTTTTAACGAAGACGGCTCTCTCGCGAGAAATCATTGCATTCAGAGCTCACATGAACCCGGTTCTGTTTTTAAAGCCGTTACACTTGCAGCAGCTTTGGATGCGAATACTGTAACTTTGTCAGATTCATTCGACTGTACCGGAAGCTTTATAGAGATCTGCGGGTACAGAATTCATGACAGTCACCCAATAGGTGAATTCCTTGACCTTACAGGTGTCATAGCACAGTCCAGCAATGTGGGCACAGTTCAGCTTGCCTCAACAATGAGTGATTCGATCTTTTACTCGTACTGCCGGGACTTTGGATTTGGAAGGAAGAGCAGAGTTGAATTCCCGGGAGAACAGTGCGGAATACTCAGGAATGTAGAGGACTGGTTAGGTCTTTCAAAAGCAAATCTTGCCATTGGACAGGAGGTATCTGCAACACCTCTGCAGATAGCAATGGCTTATGGAGTCATCGCCAATGGTGGACTTCTCTACAGGCCCAGACTTGTGGAGTCAACCAGAGAAGATGGTCTGCTAAGGCCACTTGCAGAATCTCCTGCGCACAGGGTTATTTCTGAAGAAACCGCCGCTGCAGTCAGATCTGTCCTGGCTGCAGTAGTTAATGAGGGTACCGGCGGCAGTGCACAGGTGCCGGGAGTTACTGTTGCAGGTAAGACAGGCACTGCTGAACGGCTGGTGGAGGACGGTTATCTTTCGGCGTTTGCAGGAATGATCCCTGCTGATGATCCGCACCTTGTTGCAGTTGTGATCTTTGATCAGCCTGATTACGAATACAGATGGGGAAGTGCTCTTGCCGCACCTGTGTTTCAGCGTGTTATCTCCCGGGTTCTATCCACTACCCCGGAGATTGCCCTTGGAAAACCACAGACAATGGGTGAAATGATCGTTGCCGGAGGCGGACTATGAGTTTTTCCTTAAAGCGCCTTCTTGCAGGAACAGGAGTTACATTGCCCCGGGAGCTTGAAGATAAGCTGGTGAGAGGAATTGCCTACGATTCAAGAAAGGTTTCTCCAGGGTTCTTGTTTGTGGCTATCAAGGGCTTCTCAAGCGATGGTCACGATTTCATAGAAACTGCTCTTGGCTCTGGTGCTGTGGCGGTTGTTGCTGAAAAGCAGTTGCTGGGGTTTGTCTCTTCCGCTGTTCTTGTGAATCCCGCAGGGAACAACAGGTCCCTTCTGGCAGATATTTCCGCGGTATTTTACTCCAATCCCTGGGAAGAGATCAAAACCGTTGGCATTACTGGAACGAATGGAAAAACCAGTACAGCCCACTTTCTCAGGTGGATCCTTGAAAAACAAGGGATCCAAACTGGGCTTATGGGTACTGTGGGACACATTGCAGGAGGCAGGAATATTCCTGCTTCGGTGACAACGCCGGATTCCCTTGAGGTCACTAAGTATATGAGAGAAATGGTGAACAGCGGAGACAAAGCCTGCATCATGGAAGTATCCAGTCATGCTCTTTCCCTTGGTCGAGTGAGCCGTGTAAGATTCGATGTGACAGTTTTCACAAATTTATCGCAGGACCACCTGGACTTTCACGGTACCATGGAAAACTATCTTCAAACCAAGAAGAAGATCTTCTTACTTACAAAACCTGATGGAGCAATTGTCGTTGGTACATATGCACCGGGCTGGCCTGAAGTATCAGGGGCGAAAACCTTCGGAGAGAGCAAAGAAGACACCTACAAAATCTCCGATATAAATGTCAGGCTTTCCGGATCCAGTTTTGTTCTCCATACACCAGGCGGTGTTTATCGCGCTGTGATCAAAGCCCCAGGTAGATTCAATGTTTACAATGCTGCAGGAGCCCTTGCAGTTTCTGCTCAACTGGGTGTTCGCATGGAGGACGCGATCCAGGCTGTGAGTTCCTTTCCAGGAGTTCAGGGGAGGATGGAAAGGGTAGAGTGCGGGCAGGGCTTCCTTGTAGCTGTGGATTATGCACACACTCCTGACGCTCTTGAAAGGGTGCTTAAACAGGGAGTACTCCTCGCAGAGAAAAAGCTTCTCGCAGTTTTTGGCTGCGGCGGTGACAGAGATACCACCAAACGTCCTGTTATGGGAAGAATAGCAGTTGAGAACGCCGATGTTGCCATTATCACCAGTGACAACCCCAGAACAGAGGATCCCTCATCCATTATTAACGACATACTTGCTGGAATCCCAGACGGTTGCACTCCTGTAGTGGAGCAGGATAGAGCAAAGGCAATTGAGATCGCAATTAACATGGCTGAGGATGGTGATGTTGTAATAATCGCAGGCAAAGGACATGAGGACTATCAGATACTGGGAACGAAGAAGATTCACTTTGATGACAGAGAGCATGCCGTAGCAGCACTTTCTGGAAGGGGGTATGAATGCGCTCACTGATCTCTCTTTCTGCAAGGCTTGGTTGCCCTCCCCCGGAAGAGTATCATTTCCATCAGGCTGTAATCAATTCCCGGGATGCAGGCCCGTCATCACTTTTCTTTGCTCTTTCCGGAAGAAATGCTGACGGACATGATTTTGTGGCTGATGTGCTGGGAGCCGGTGGAGCTGCAGTGGTATCCAGGGATGGATTTACCGGAGCTGTTCTTGAAGTAGACAGCGTTGAAGAGGCTCTTCTGGAAGCTGGTGCATGGGCAAGGGATGAGATCGGTTACCCTGTGGTTGGAATTACCGGTTCAAGCGGGAAAACAACAACAAGGAAAATGCTCTCAGCAGCCCTTTCTACCAGGTTCAGTACATGGCAGACAAAAGGCAATCTTAACAACCATCTTGGCCTTCCTCTTACTCTTTTAAACACCCCGCCAGACATTGAGATTCTTGTTCTTGAAATGGGTATGAACCACCCGGGTGAGCTCCTCAGGCTGGGTTGGGTGGCAAGGCCGAACCTCTCTCTGATAACAAACATAGGGACTGCTCACATTGAGCATTTCGGAACTCGAGAAATGATCGCTGAAGCAAAAGCTGAGATCCTCAACTTTACTGAAGAGGGTGGTATTGCCGTAATTCCACAGGGAGAGGAAATTCTTACTCTGGCAGCTGAGTCCAGAGGGCTGGAGATAATCACACACGGTCCCGGTGGAGATTGCTTTCTGGAGAATGGGAGAGCCATGCCCTGGGGGCTCGATCTCGCTCTTGGATACAGTGGAGAGCACAACATGCATAATGCAGTTGCTGCAATAGCCGCGGCCCAGAGGCTTGGAGTTGACCCTGTTGAAGCTGCAGAGGCTATATCAGAACTTCGGCCGGGGGCTGGAAGGGGAGATGTGTTCCAGCTAAGAGGCGTTACAGTTATTGATGAGAGCTATAACGCCAATCTACAGTCTACAGTTGCCTGTCTGATATCTGCTGTTAGTGCTCATGATAAACCTGTGATCGCCGTTCTTGGAGATATGCTTGAACTTGGTGAAAGATCACTAGCCAGTCATGAGGAGGTTCTCCGAAAAGCAGAGGAACTGGGTTATGGCCGGTTGATCCTGGTAGGTCACTGGTTCAAAGAAGCCTCGGAATCAGTTACTGGAATTGATGTGTCATTTGCTGAAGATTGGGAAGCAGCTCTGGGCATCCTGCGAAAGACACTGGAGCCAGGTTCAACAATTCTGGTAAAGGGAAGTAATTCTATGAAACTGGGAAGGCTGGTTGAGGAATTGAAAAAGGAGGATTTCTGATGCTCTATTGGTTACTGTATCCATTCAGAGAATCTTCCGCATTCTTTAATCTCTTTGGCTACATCACTTTCAGAGCTGCTGGTGCTACTTTGACTGCAATGCTTATCAGCTTTTTATTCGGAGGCAGGATAATTGGATATCTGCGGAGCCATCAAATTGGTCAGGAAGTAAGAACCGACGGTCCGGCAAGTCACTTGAAGAAACAGGGAACACCAACAATGGGCGGGCTGATTATACTTGTATCGGTACTTGTTCCTGTGCTTCTCTGGGGACGCCTTAACAGTACAGCACTGATCGTTGTTCTTGTTTCCACCGTGTGGATGGGGCTGATAGGTCTTCTGGATGATTATCTGAAGGTTGTCCGGCACTCATCCAAAGGGCTTATCGGCCGGTATAAACTTGCAGGACAAGTGGTTCTTGGCATCGTTCTGGGTATCTGGCTTATCCTTTCTCCTCCACAACCCGGAGCAGAGAAAGTTGATCTGAGCATCATTCCCTCTGTAAGAACAGTTGATCTTGACAATGAGGCGCAGGAGATCACCATAAGATCCACAGAAACCACAGTACCTTTCTTCAAGAGCATTCGTCTTGACCTGGGTATTTTCTACGTACTGCTTGTGATACTGGTTTTAACAGGTACTTCCAATGCGGTAAATCTTACAGACGGACTGGATGGTCTGGCCACAGGTATCAGCATGATCTCCATTTTAACATTTGGAGCTCTGGCCTATTTCCTGGGGCATGCGAATTTTGCTCAGTATCTTCAATTCTCCCACCTGCCCGGGGTAGGTGAGATCTTCGTGTTCGCAGGTTCTGCAGTAGGCGCCTGTCTCGGTTTCCTCTGGTACAATTCAAATCCGGCGGAGGTGTTCATGGGGGACACTGGTTCGCTTGCACTGGGTGGAGCTATCGGTTCCATGGCGGTTGTAACAAGAAATGAACTGCTTCTTGTTCTTGTCGGAGGGATTTTTGTAGCTGAGGCGCTTAGTGTGATTATACAGGTGGGTTACTTTAAGAAAACTGGAAAACGAGTGTTTCGGATGGCTCCTATACATCATCATTTTGAGCTTCTGGGCTGGCCTGAAGGCAAAATAGTGGTCCGTTTCTGGATAATAGCTGTGATCCTTGCATTACTTGCATTAAGCACTTTCAAGATAAGGTAAAGGGTAAGACAGGTGAAAAGAGAGCATGAATCTATGTGACGGGAAAGGAAGGAGAGCAGGCGTGGTGGGTTTGGGCCGTAGTGGATATGCTGCAGCAAGGCTTCTGGCAGATCGCGGTTTCACGGTCACCGGTTTTGACAGTTCTTTCTCAGCTACAGCCACAGAGCACATAAGCACTTCTGTATTTGGTGACTTCCTGGATGACGATCTCCAGGGATTGTCAGTGCTTGTTCTAAGTCCTGGGGTTCCACCCTCTTCTGCGATATCCCTCAGTGCATACAGGCTTCATGTGCCTGTTATAGGAGAAATTGAACTGGCCTGGTTGAATACAACTGCAGATGTACTTGCAGTAACCGGTTCCAATGGGAAAACGACCACAGTGGAATGGCTCTCCCATGTGATCAGATCGTCGAAGAAGGGTGCTGAAGCAATAGCAGCAGGCAATATGGGATATGCTCTCAGTGACGCAATTCTTGATCACCCCGGGTGTCCTCTCTTTGTTGTGGAACTGAGCAGTTACCAGCTTGAAACTACGGAGAGTCTTAAAGCATCTTCAGCTGTGATCCTCAATCTCACGCCGGATCATCTTGCCAGACACGGGACAATGGAAAACTATGGAGCAGCGAAAGCACGCGTTTTCATGAATCAGGGAAAGAATGACTCTGCCATTCTGAATTTTGACGATCCACTGTTAAGAAAATACAGGAATATCTCTGGTGGGTTGCAGATGTATTTTTCTCTCAAAGAAGAAGTACTCCTTGGCAGCTGGCTGGATTCATCCGGAATGCTGATGTACAGAGACGGAACCGGCACCACCGAACTAATGCATCACTCCCGTCTCTCTCTTCCGGGAAGGCACAACATTGCGAATGCTCTTGCAGTTGTATGTATGGCGGCATCCTACGGAATATCTGTAGAGAGTATTGTTCCCGGATTAACCGATTTTCCAGCTGTAGCTCACAGGATAGAACCTCTGGGCATGGTGAAAGATCTTCTCTGGTTCAATGATTCGAAGTCAACAAATGTGGATTCCCTGAAAGTAGCTCTGGAAAGCTTCAATGAAAAAGTGATCCTCCTTGCAGGAGGGAAAGAGAAAAACAGTGATTATTCCATCTTAAGAGAATTGATAGAGGATAAGGTAAAGGCTCTTGTTCTCTTCGGTTCAGGTGCAGAGTTCCTGTCCAGGCAGTGGAAGGGAACTGTGAGAACGGTCGTGGTCAGTGATCTTGAGGATGCGGTGGAGCAGGTTCAGACACTTGCTGTGAATGGTGATACAATTCTTCTTTCCCCGGGATGCGCAAGCTTCGATCAGTATAAAGACTTTGAAGAGCGGGGAAACCACTTCAAAGAACTTGTGCAGGCCCTGAAATGACGAACAGCACAGCAGTTGCGGGAAAAGTGCTGTTCGGGTCCACCATTGTTATTCTGGTTGTGGGTATTCTTGCAGTGGGCACCGCCAGCTCCTTCTACTCTCTTAAGGAGACAGGTTCTGATACAACGTACCTGAAGGGTCACGTCTTAAGAGTGTTTATAGGTATCATCGCAGCCCTTGTCCTTGCCAGGCGCTCTGATGTTTTTTTCAGACACATTGCTTTACCGGCGTATCTTCTGAGTTTTCTCGGGATCATTGCTACTTTTGTTCTTAGAGATACACAGTTTGCTCCTGAAGTGAATGGTTCAGTAAGGTGGCTGGATTTTGGTGTAAGGGTTTTGCCATCGGATTTCATGAGGTACGGTTTTGTTCTTTTCTCCGGGTTGCTTATTTCCAGAGGGTCTGTGGATATCAGAAAATTCAAGGGCGTTATTACCATTGCACTGCTTGCATTGCTTCCCAGCCTTCTCACCATGCTTCAGCCTGACCTTTCCGGAACGGCATTTACCCTGTTTGTCATGCTTGCGGTTCTTTTCATAGCCGGTGCCAAATTTTCTCATCTTGCTATTCTTGTTGGTGGATTGCTTCTTCTCGGCACTTCCGCCGTTCTGATCAGAAGTGACTACCAGCTTGATAGAATAAGGGCTTCCCTCCAGGAGAACTCCATGCAGCAGGATGATAACTATCAGACGCTGCAGGCGAGAATCACCATGGGAAGCGGTGGTATCTACGGAAGGGGACTTGGTCAAAGCCGGCAGAAGCGGGGGTTCCTTCCAGAGGCACACACAGATTTCATTCTGGCGGTTATAGGGGAAGAATCCGGCTTTGTGGGGACAACTGCGGTTATGCTTCTCTTTCTGACGCTCTTCGGCTCATCTTTATGGATCTCCAGAAACGCCAATACTGCATTTGATGCGGTGGCAGGCGGTGGTGCAACTGCCATCATTCTCACTGGCGTGATGATACATACGCTGGTTAACAGTGGAGTGATCCCAGTTACCGGAATGCCCCTTCCTCTTATCTCCTGGGGTGGAACATCAATGGTGGTTAATCTGATCTGCATAGGTACTGTTTTCGGGATCTCCAGGAGGTCATCAGGATGAGCATGCAGCATCTTCTTATAGCTGGAGGCGGAACCGGCGGGCATATTGCACCTGCAATTGCAGTTGGAGAAAGAGCTTCCGGGGAATTCAGAGTTTCCTATGCCTGCACTCCAAGACCGGTGGACAAGTTGATGTATGCAGATATAGCTGCAGCCTGTCAGGTTCATGTGATGGACCCGCCCAGGCTGGACAAGGGAATGAAGCTGGTTCTACCGTTCACAGCTGCAAGAGCATTGTTAAAGGCAAGAAAACTGCTCAGATCCACAGATGTTACTGTTGTTCTGGGGACTGGAGGCTACTCTTCATTCTTCGCTATTCTTGCTGCAAGAACGCTGGGAATACCTGCAGCGATCTTTGACAGCAATGCGATCCCCGGAAGGAGTAACCGGATTTCCTCAAGATTTTGCAGGGTTGCATTTACAGGTCTTCCAGGAGGGAAATGTGGTTTAGAATGCCCTGTTATTCTTACAGGTACCCCGGTTGGGAACAGGCTTAAGAAAATATCTTCTTCCTCTGCAAAGCAATCAGCAGGGATTCCACAAGACCGCCCTGTGCTCCTCTTTCTAGGCGGAAGCCAGGGGGCAAAAGCGATAAATGATCTTGCCCTCTCCATCAGGGGAGAAGTCTCCATTCTTCTTCAATGCGGAAACAGCGATTACCAGAGAGTTATCAAGCAGGCTGAAGGACGTAGCAATTTTGTAGTTGAGCCATTTGTCGACGATCTTTCACTCTGGTATTCAGCGGCAGATCTGGCAGTTGCACGATCCGGCGGGCAGACCATTGCAGAGCTTTCCTTCTTTGAACTACCAGCTGTATTTGTACCGTACCCTTACGCGGCAGAGGACCACCAGACTGCAAATGCTGAAGCAGTTGAGAGGGTGGGAGGTGCCCTTGTCAGATCGCAGAAGGAAACAGGGTCATCAGGTTTTATGAAGATGCTTCTTCAGGTTGTTAACAGCACTGAAGAGCTGACTGCCATGGGGACGGCTATGAGAACACTGTTCCCCTCAAACCCTGCAGGGGAAATAGTGTCTAATCTCAGGGAGCTGCTGCAATGAATGTTCATCTCATGGGAATATGCGGCTCTGGAATGAGTGCTTTGGCTGGATGGTACAGCGCACTGGGCAATACGGTCACTGGCTGTGATGAGTCTCCCTCACCTGAGAAGGTACTCTCTCTGGGGAAACTGGGAATTACAGTTGAAAGAGGTCATTCACCGGAGCATCTTTCCGGAATAGACAGACTGGTGTTCTCGGCGGCCGTTTCCCGTGAAAACCCGGAGCTTGAAGGCGCCAGAAAACTGGGGATCTCAACCCTGAGAAGAAGTGAGGCTCTTGCGGAGCTTGCATCATCACACAAAGTCGTTTCAATAGCTGGAGCCCATGGAAAAACAACAACAACATCAATGGCAGGGTGGATAGCACAGGAAACAGGCCTCGACCCCACAGTATTTATCGGTGGGAACATGGACTGCTGGAACGGGAATTTCAGAGCTGGAGGAGAGCTTGCCATAGTAGAGTCAGACGAGTTTGACAGAACCTTTCTCAGACTCTCTCCTTCACATGCTGCAGTAACGAGCTTTGCTCTGGAACATCTTGAATGCTACGGTTCACCTGAAGCTCTGGAATGGGCCTTTCAGTCATTTCTGGAATCAGTCCTTCCAGGTGGAACGGTGATCGTTCCAGTGGAGAAACCCGGTTTGGGGTTCTGGGCGGAGCGCATCGGGAGGAAAATTCTTACAAGTGGACCCGGTGGTGACATTGATGCAAAGAGAGGCGAGTGCAGTGGCTGGGGAGAAAGATTTATCCTGTTCGGCAGGCGGGGTTTCATCCCTGCTCCCGGGCTGCACAATATTAGGAATGCTCAAGTCGCTGTGGCTCTTTCAATGGCTTGTGGCATTGAACCGGGAGAGGCTATGGACGCTCTTGCAAGCTGGCCTGGAGTTTCAAGACGACTTGAAAAGATAGGTGAACTTTCCCAAACAATAATTGTCAGTGATTATGCCCACCATCCCGATGAGATGGCTGCAGCACTCAGTTCCGTAAAAAAACTGGCAGATGGTCCTGTAACAGTTGTATTTCAGCCTCATCTCCCCTCAAGAACTTCTCTGCTGTACAGGGAAATGGGTAGTGCTCTCAGAATTGCCGACAGCTCTTACGTGCTGCCGATCTTCAAGTCGAGAGAAGATAGCATTTCCGGGGTAAACAGTGATCTTATCTGTACCGCTGCTCATCGAAGCGGAGCAGATTGCAATCTGATCGAGATGGATCAGATAGAGACAATTCTGAAAGGTGCAAATGGAGGAGTTCTCATCTTTATGGGAGCAGGATCAATTGACCGCCATGCAAGAAGAATTCTCCAGGAGGTGAGTAGATGAAGAAAGGACTTCGTTTAACATCTATAGTTCTTCTACTGACAGTGTTGTTTCTTCTGGGAGTTCGCTGGGCAGAAAGGGATGGGCGACTGGATCTGGTCAGAGCGAGGATAGACAATTCGGGTCTGGTGGACTCAGTGAAAGTGGCAGAGCTGCTCAGGCCATATTTTGGAAGATCACTTTTGAAACTTGATGCAGATTCCCTGGTTATCTTGCTTTCTTCCATCGCAGGAGTTGACTCTGCAGAGATCAATATTCGTTATCCGGACGCCATCGTTGTTTTGCTGGTAACCAGGGAGCCGGCTGCGGTTCTTGCGTACAGTGATAACAGGATGGTTCCAGTGACCGTTTCCGGTGATCCCCTTCCTCTTCAGTGGAGAAATGACCAGTTGCCAGTGATAACCGTTGTGGAAGATCCTGAGCATGCAGTTATAGCCTCAGCGCTGGACCTGCTTATCAAGATGGAACTGGTCAGCCTGGTCTCAATCCAGGTCAGCAATCGAAAAATAACGGTAACAGAAAATGATATTCGAATCGTTCTGAACCCTGAGCAGGCGACAGAGAGCTGGCTCAGATGGCGGAGCATTAACTCAATGGTAACGGATAGAACAAGTGAGGTCGATTTGAGGTTTAAGGATCAGGCAGTATTTAGAGAGAGCCCCGGGTCTACGGAGGAAACATGACCGACAGGAATGTCATTGCAGGAATTGATATAGGATGTTCGGCGGTTCGATGCGTTATCGCATTTCTAGATGAGAATTCCGTTCTTGAGATCGCCGGTGTGGGTATAGCTCCCTGTAGCGGTCACATACGGCAGGGTGTTCTGGTAAATGCAGCCGTTGCGGGAGATGCAATTCAGCAGGCGGTTGAAGAAGCTGAACAGACCTGCGGGCTGGAGATCGAAACAGCGTTTGTGAACATTACCGGTCTTCATGTGAGGGGAATCCTTGCTTCTGCCACATTGCAGGTGGGAGAGGGCAGGCCCGAAGAACCGGAGGAGATAACCGGGGATGATATTAGAAAAGTTGTTGAAAGTGCAGGAAGTATAACCTTGCCATCCGGCTGTGAAGTTCTGGAGAGAACGGTAAGAGATTATTCATTTGGTGGTTTTAATCACCTCGTTGATCCCCCTATTGGGCTCAAAGCAGTTTCGGTTCAGGCTCGAGTCTATACCATTTATGCAGATCGCATGGCTGCAGAGAATTTGAGAAATGTGGTACAGAATGCAGGTATCAGGGTTGAAGCTGTTATTCCTTCTGCAGTGGCAAGTGCGGCCGCGGTACTGAACAGAGACGAGAAGCAGGTTGGAACAGTTGTGGTGGATATTGGATCGGCAAATACAGATCTTGTTGTGTACCACGGAGGTGGTCCTATTCACCTTTCGTCATTCTCCATGGGAGGTGACAAGATAACCTCTGACATACAGAGCCTTGGCATCTCATGGAATGATGCTGAGAAGCTTAAGACAGAGAAAGTTGCAGCTAGCAACCAGTTTGCAGAAAAGAGCACACTTTCTGTGAGAAAGGTTGGCGGCAGGGGAAGTGTCTCTGTAGCTCTTCCAGTTTTAACTCAGATAGCAGCTCAGAGGATCGAGGAGATATTCACTTTTGCATCAGAGGAAATTTCAGCATCGGGAATAGGCCTGACAAGTCTTACCGGTGGAATTGTAATTACAGGTGGTACGGCGAGAATGAAAGGTATCATCGAGGCAGCGTCAACTATTACCGGGCACCAGGTTGAACCGGGAAGTCCGAGAGGAATTAAGTCAGACAGTAATCTTGCCAACATTCCTGAAATGGCCACGGCAATAGGGCTTTTGAAACACGGATTGAAATTAAGAAGTGAGAAAACCGGTGAGAGAGATCGAGCCGGATATAAAGATTTTGCAAAAAGAGTAACCGGATTTCTTAAAAAACTGAAGTAAGGAGAGAGTATGGCTGCTGTATTCGATATTAGAGAAGTTGGTGAGGATCTGTCCGGAAGTGTTCGGATCCTGGTTATTGGAGTTGGCGGATGTGGGTGTAACGCCATTACGAGAATGATCCGCGATGGGATAACCGGTGTTGAGTATGTGGCAGTAAATACAAACCAGCAGGATTTCAAGGGTTGCCTGGCCACAGAACAATTGCTGATCGGTGGTCGCGTTACAAGGAACAGAGGTACCGGAGGTAATCAGGAACTTGGAGAACAGGCTGCTGACGAGAGTGTAAATGCGATTGAAGATGTGATCAGGGGAGCAGACATCCTCTTCATTACCGCTGGAATGGGCGGGGGAACCGGAACCGGCGCTGCTCCTGTAATTGCGCGGATCGCGAAGGAAAACGGGATAATCACGGTGGGCGTTGTAACCCTCCCATTCAACTACGAAGGAGCTATCAGGGCCAGGAGAGCTGAAGACGGTATTCAGAGATTGAAAGGAGAGCTTGATACTCTGATCGTCATCCCCAATGACAGACTTCTCAGTGTGGTTGATGAAGATGCAACGTTCGATGAGGCTATGGGAGTTGCAAATGGCGTTCTTTCGAATGCAGTTGAGGGGATCAGCAGCATCATCTCCTGTCCCGGAGAGATCAATCTGGATTTCGAGGATATAAGAAGAGTAATCGCCAGCGGTGGAGGCGCCATGATGGGAACAGGCGTTGCAACCGGCCCTGACCGGGCAGAGGAAGCAGCCAGACAGGCTATATCAAATCAGCTTCTTGACAACATCTCCATCGAGGGCGCCAGGGAAGTTCTTGTAAATATTCACTCCTCCCAGAAGCTGATGTTCATGGAGTTCAGCAAAGCGCAGAAAGTTATTTCCGATGTTGTGGGGGATATGGTTGAGATCAGGATAGGCAGAAGCGTTGATGAGAAAATGGGTGAGGAGGTAAAGGTAACGGTGATAGCAACCGGATTTGGTCAGTCTGATGAATTAGTTCCTGAGGAACTGCCCATGCAGCGGCAGAATACACCATTTCCATTCAGCAGTGAGAGACGGGGAACAGAGGATCTATCCAGGTCCTTTTCCACCGCCAGCCCGGGTAACATGAGTACTAGTGATGTGGATATGCCTACATTTCTCCAGAGGGACATTGATTAACAGATAAACGTGGTAAAAGGTGTATATTTGTTAGAGACATGTTTGTTTTGTATATTCCTTCTCCATCTAGAGGGGGAGTGGAAACTGTATGAGTCGTAAGTCTGCCGGTGACAAGTATGACGAGAGAAGATGCGAACTTCTGACTGCGGAGAGAAGACTTTCTGCAGGTAATTCCGTTGGCGTATTTGAAACTTTGGTGGCTTTTCCCCGTGAATATGCTCAAGCCATGGGGCATCTCGCCTTCCACAGATTGTACAAGCAGCTTTCCACCTGGCCTGATACCCTCTGTGCCAGGGCATTCATGCCTGCAAAAGATGAGTACAACTGGCGGAAAAGACAGCATAAATCCATAGAAGCACTTGATACAGGCAAATCCATTAAGGACTCAGACCTTCTGGTTTTCCTCATGCCCTCTGAAACAGATTGGTTTCCAGCCTTGCAGATGATGGAACTTTCCAGCATTACCTTGCGCAGTGATCAGAGGGAGCATAAGTGGCCTATTCTGCTTGCGACCGGATTAAGCGTCACAGCAAATCCAATACCCATGAGCAGTTTCTTTGATGCTTTTATCATTGGTGAGACCGAGCCTACTCTGGGTCCTGTACTTGATGTTATTAAAAGTCTGGGTTCGAGAAGAAGACCAAAGGCAGAGATCCTTGCAGGGCTGGCAATGTTGCCTGGTTTGTATGTACCTGCAATACATGGTCTTGACCCCAAATATTCAATAATGCGTCAGTGGGCCAGCTCAGACAGTATTGGCGCCCTGACGAATACCATATCAGCTCATACTATTCTTCCAAACACCTATATACTTGAGATAGCCCGTGGATGCCCCTACAACTGTCGGTTCTGCATGGCGGGCTACCTGCTTCTCCCTTACAGGGAACAGCGTGCAGAGGATCTGGAAAACAAGATCAACCAGATCCCCGGTGAAACTTCTCTGGTCTATGCAGCATGTACACCAGATGGTCATGATGAACTGAAAGAGCTTATGGAGATAGCCGGGAAGAACGATCTTTCTGCCCGAATAAGTTCCCATATGAAAGAATCCCCGGAGCTTGCAGAGGAACTGACTACAATTCTGGATATGGAGACCCTGGTTCTTGTACCTGAGACAGGCAGTGACAGCCTGCGTAAAGTTATAGGTAAGTTCCGCACAAATGAGTCATACATAACGAGGGTTCGGGAAGCATCTGAAGATATAAAGAAGATACAGATCTGTGTTCAGATCGGAATTCCTTTTGAAAGGGCTACGGACAGATTGGCAATTGTAGATTTTGTCAGATCAGTTAAGAACCTTACAAAGCTTCCTGTCACAGTTCGTATCGATCAGTTCATACCAAGACCGTGGACAGCCTTCCAGTGGACAGCCATGGCCAGCCTCAGAGATGTGAGAGAGCATCTTGTTGAACTGAAGGAGAGCCTTGAGGCGCTGGGTATTCAGGAGTTAACAGGTTTTGACCCTAGAGATACTCATATACAAGCGCTGCTCATAAGAGGTGGATCAGGTGTGGGGAAAGCTCTTCAGAACAGATTAAAGGGCATGGGCTGGAATACTGCCTTTGACAAAGCAGAGCTGGATATGAACAGTGTTTTTAAAGATCAGGATCAAAGTAATAAGCTTCCCTGGGAGTTCCTTAACATGGGCTTTGGTTACACAAGGCTTGCCAGAGAGTACCAGATGGCTCTTTCAGCTGAAGAGGAACGTAATACAGAAGCAGAAGAAAAAAGCTAAAAAAGAAACTTGTTTTATTCAGATATAAAAAAGGGGGGAAGTAAAGATGCTTCCCCCTTCTCTTATACAAAACACAGTTAACCCTTTATAACCCTGCCGCTCTTAATACATGTTGTACAGGCTTTGATCTTCTTCCGGCGACCATTGACTATTGCACGAACGGTCTGAAGATTTGGTTTGAAAACATGCTTTGTACGCTTGACAGAGTGACTGACTCGGTTACCGACAGAGGGCTTCTTTCCGCATATATCGCACTTCCAGGACATTATCGTCTCCCTTGTTGTTTCAATTATGAGTGCAACATATAGTACATTTCCACTAAAAAATCAAGTTGGAACCATTTTCCCGACTAAATTGTATATATTTCAGCGAAAGCTTCGTGGGGGCGACTGGTCTCGACGGGTGCGGATGTGATTCCGTAGGAGCATGCCGAGGTCCCACCGGCCTCGTTAAAAAGGTGGAAAAAGAAATAATTGCCGCATAATTAGCGACAGCTGCCCGCTAAAGGGCAGCCGTTCCTCCAGGTTGTGTCTTCAAGCCTGGAAGGGGCGTCGATTTGAAGACTGGCCGCCAACCCGTGTTCTCCGGGGGAATCGGCGAGATCAATGGGAACTGGCCCGAGTGCGGCGGTCCGCAGCCAACACAAGGGTGAGAAATAAAAGCGGACTAAGCATGTAGCGCCTGCCGAGTCCCCGTGACCGGACGCGGGTTCGAATCCCGCCGCCTCCACCACCCTACAACGCTATCTAAGTCGTTGCTATAAAGCGAGATAGGAGAACGCAATTCGTCTCCAATCTGACCCTTGTGCA
>JAGLDY010000071.1 GCA_023145375.1 Candidatus Sabulitectum sp.
TTGCCCTGCTCGCACTCTCAGTCCTGGCCTTCGTATCTTTCGGACAGTACTTCGAGATCACAAATGACACTGGATTTGACGTCTACTTTGTGTACATCAGCTACTCTTCCGAGGACGACTGGGGCGGAGACTGGCTTGGCGAAGACATCATGTACGATGGAGAAACTTTCGAATTCGATATAAGCGACCTTGCATGGGAAACAGATCTCTTTGATATACAGCTTGAGGACGAAGACGGAGACACATACACATTCCTTGCTGTTGACGGGGAAGAGTACGGCTCTGGTGTTGGAGACAATGTCTTCACTGTTACACTTTCCGATCTGGACTAGTTCCAGGTAAATTGGAACTCAAAGGGCGGGGCTTCGGCTCCGCCTTTTGCTTTGTATAGATGTCTCACCGCTACAAGGAGAACACCATGAAAATCGCGTATGCCAAGTAGAATATTCATGGTAGTTTGTTCGTGTTCATTTTCGCGCGATCAGCTTTGCTTTCAGCGCTGTTGTGCTTATTGACGTCAAAGGGAGCTTTACGTATTATCTTTATTAGAGAGTAATTAATATTTTACGGAGGTGTAATAATGAAAGCAGTAGTTGTCATACTGGTTGTTGCGGTTTCTGCACTGGGTTATGGCTACTGGGATGCATTTGAGGCCGGTGGCAGAGTGGAGAGTCTGAGCCCATTCAGTGCAGGGCTGTGCGGAGCCACTGTTCCAGACGGCTCATCTGCTCTTTCACTGTTCACAAATCCTTCAGCACTGGCAGGTTCAGACAAGATTCAGCTTTCTCTGACCGGCTGGGGAACCGGCTGGAGAGAAGAGATAACTTACCACTATACCTGTACGGAGCCTTACCGCTACAATATTGGAGCCATGTCTCCCCGGGGAGCATTTGCTGTCTCCGTGCCAATCGCCGGGGGATTCACCGCAGGGGCAGGAATTGCCACAGTCTCGCAGTATGAGATGAAAGCAACTGTTCAGGTGTACGAAGAAGTGGGTTATATGCACAGGGAGCTCTACAAAACCATGGTGACAGATGCAACAGGGAGTCTGAATGAAGCTCTAGTTTCACTTTCAGGTACTATTGGTCCTGTAAGAATAGGTATTTCACCGGGATTGCGATTCGGCAGTGGAGGATCAACCACTTACTCCAACCGGGTCTCCGGAGGATCTGCCTTCGATTCCATCCTTGTTGATTCCTGGGAGAGTTCCGAGTTCGCTATTAGAGCCGGTGC
>JAGLDY010000072.1 GCA_023145375.1 Candidatus Sabulitectum sp.
TCCGCATTCGCAAACATCCCCACAATTGTTCCAGACGCCAGGATGCTTCTTGGTGTCTGCGGGTACAGGCCGGATGTTGCTTTGAAAACAGGCATGGGGCTCAGTATCGGAGGAGACTATGCTTTTAGAAACTATCGCATATTCGCCTCATATCAATATCAGGATCGTTACCAGGAAGGCGCATCAGTACCCATATTGTACATCAACCACATCTACGACAATGGTGAAACCATAATGATAGGTGTAGAGAGAGCTTTCTAAAAGTTCTGTTCTGTCGCAGTCTACTCCCTTCACAATGGTTGTGCAGCATACATTCAATAATCATGCCATGTGAGTTATTGCGAACAAATTCACTATCTAATGTGTCATACAGATAGAGGGGAGAAAGGCAGCAGTACTTTGTCTGTGAACAGTCGACACCGGAAACCTCAAAAAGGCCGGTCGGGATAAAGCTCACAAGGCCCCGGAGTTCGCAGAGTTACCTGTGCGATGCAGAACCACTTATACCCAGTTTCAGTTTTGTTGTTCCAGGGGGTGGTTTATCCCCTTCTTGACACGGTTCCAAGCCTTATGTATCCTAGAACGGGAAAGAGTTGTGTGACAATAGGTTAGCGCGCTGTAAATCGGTGTGCTGTAATATGTTAGGTAACCACGGTTCGCCGTGGTAATGGTTATTTGTAGGTGCATATCCGGTGCCTTCAGGGGGTGTACGCTGAAGTGCCGCGTGTGTGCACAGTTTGTAGCCAGGAGAAAGGAGCTGCAAAGTGTTTAGAAGAGCGACAGTGTTTACGCTTGCTCTACTGCTGTTTGTGTCCCTTGCTGCTACTGCAGGAACTACCGGTAAGATTGCCGGTCGTGTAACTGATTCCGACGGAACTCCGTTGGTCGGCGCGACTGTTATGATCACTGGTACTGCCTATGGTGCAATGACGGATCCCAACGGTGAGTACTTCATTATCAACCTGCAACCAGGGACTTATAATCTCAGGTCCAGCATGGTTGGTATGGGCGAGCAGACCAAAGAGGGTGCCAGTGTCATCGCTGACATGACCACCCGTATGGATTTTGTTCTTAATCCCGAAGCGGTTGGTAGTACAGTTATTACTGTTACCGACCAGAGGGGTATGATCCTTCGCGGTGTTACATCAAGTGTTTCAGTCGTAACGCGCGACGAGATCAGAACCATGCCTGTTGCAGGTATCGCCGATGTGGTGAGCCAGCAGGCTGGTGCCGTTGAAAAAGGTGGCCTTCACATGCGCGGCGGTCGCGGTGGAGAGGTTTCCTATGTGGTTGACGGTGTTACTCAGACTGACCCCAACGGTAACCGGTCGGATCAGTCTCTTCCCCTCTCTGCTGTTGCTGAGACATCGGTTATCTCCGGTGGTTTCGGTGCAGAGTACGGAAATGCACAGTCCGGTATCATCAATGTTATTACCCGTGAGGGTGGAAACCGTTACACAGGTTCCATCGGCATGAACGGTAACGATTTTGATGCTCTCGGTATTTCCGAGGACTGGACATGGGGATATCCCGGCACATGGTGGGCCGGCCCCAAGTTTGACGGTGAGGGTGGAAGCCCCCTTCAGGAATTCGCCGGCAACAAGCCTGCGCCTTTTGCTGAAGCAAGGCTTACAGGAGAGGTTGCGCTGGGTGGACCGGAACCAATTACCCAGCTTCTTCTTCCAGCCATGGGTCTTGACATTGGTGCCGATGTCCGTTTCTTCGGAACGGTTAAATGGCTTCAGTACGGTGGCGGTCGTGAAGGCAACTACGGTTACCTTCTCAACACCGGCAGCGAGCAGTGGAACGGTAACCTGAAGCTTACCATCAAGCCAAACCCCAAGACCAAGATGAACTTCAGCGGGTTCTATAGAGATACCGAATCTAACATGTACCGCGGATGGGCATACGCCAGATTCGAGGACGACTATGTTGATCCTCTTACTGGGGACACTATCCCTGGAACCGAGTATCGCTATGGTCTTCCACATCTGGATACCGAGAATTACTCCATGGGCTTCAGCCTCACCCAGACCATGAGTGATGCAAGCTTCCTGGAATTCAAGATCAATCAGTATGTAACCTCAAACGAGCGCAGGATCGACCTGGTCGGCGGGGGCGTTCTCGGAGATGACTTTACTGCTGAGGACTGGCTGAGTTATACACCTGCTCGTGTTCAGGACAGTGAGGGATTCTACCGCTCCGGACAGGACAGGGCTGCCTGGTACGATGCCAGAAGTGCCACCTCCACAGCCAGAGTGGACGTAACAAGTCAGGTTAACCAGCAGCACCAGCTCAAGTTCGGTGCTGAGGGTAAATACTACGATGTATACGAATACTACGTTGACACTGCCTCAGGTGGAAACATCTATATGGGCCAGTGGCATTCATTCCCCCACGCTGTTTCTGCATACATGCAGGACAAAATGGAATACAGGGGAATGATTGTTAACGCCGGTCTTCGTTTTGATTACTTCGATCCCAACTACAACGAGTATCCTGCTGATCTCACTGATCCGGTAAACCCCGGTACTTCTGCCGGTGACGAGGATCACATCAGGAACCCGGTAAGTGTCAGCTCCAAGTATCACCTCAGTCCCCGTCTCGGCTTCAGCCATCCCATTACTGAGCGTGATGTTCTTCACTTCACATACGGACACTACTTCCAGGTTCCTGAATTCGGAAGACTGTTCAGTGGGTCAAACTTCGACCTTTCAGGTGCTTTCCCCATTGTGGGTAACCCTGATCTCGAGCCTGAAGAGACCATCGCCTACGAGGTCGGTGTGAAGCATCAGTTTGATGATATCACCATGCTTGATGTCACAGGTTACTACAAAGACATCACCGGTCTTGTTGACATGCAGAAGAACTACTTCACAGCTGTTGATGCCTATGACCTCTTCATCAACGGTGATTACGGAAATGTCCGCGGTGCAGAGTTCACTCTTATGAGGCGTCCTTCCAACTTCATCAGCTTCAGCACCAACTACACCTACTCAATAGCCAAGGGTAAGAGCTCCAGTGCTACCCAGAACTACAGCTATGCATGGGCAGGCTGGGTCATTCCCAAGCGTGAGAGTTTCCTGGACTGGGATCAGAGACACATGGTAAATGCCAACTTTGATTTCCGTATTCCAAGGAACGAAGGACCTGCATGGGGCGGAACACGCTACCTTCAGGGTCTTGGGCTTTCTCTGCAGTGGAACTACGGCAGCGGCTTCCCTTACAACGCCAGTGGCCAGGCCACAGCTGACCCTGCGATTAACGGTGAGCGACTTCCATTCACCATGAACACCTCAGCCAAGCTGAACAAGATGTTCTGGATGGGTGATACCTCTGTCAATGTCTATGTCTGGGTTCTTAACGTGTTCAACCGCGCTAATATCAATGCTCTTGTTGATGCAGCATGGTATGATGCTGACCAGGACGGAAACGGCCAGCCTGATCACGATCCTAGAGGCAGCCAGGGTAACCCCAACGCTTACCAGCGTAGAAGACGCATTCGTTTCGGTATCGACTTCGAATGGTAGGACTTTTAAGCGGGTTTTCCCGCAAGAACAAGGAGAGTTACCAGATGCATAAAATACTGCTGGTACTTCTACTGTTAATGGCACCTTTTGCCATTGCGCAGGGCGAAGAGCCGGAAGTCGTCGAAACCACCGAAGAGGTGACTGAGACGGTTGAAGAAGTTACTGCTCCTGTAGAGGAGCCAGCGGCAGATATTGAGGAAACTCCTGTTGCTGAAGAGGTAGAGCGTTCACAGAGCGCCAGCATGGATCTTAAGGATCTGTTCATCGCTGGTGGAAACTTTATGTGGCCCCTGCTTCTTGCACTTGTCATCGGTATTGCCGTTACTGTGGAGAGGTTTATAACCTTCAGCAAGGCAAAACTCGATGTGAACAAGTTCCTTGAGAAGCTGGGCGGGTACATCCGCAAGGGTGACCTCAACGGCGCAGAGAATTTGTGTGACCGAACCGTAGGTCCGGTGTCCGCCATTCTCAGAGCAGGGCTCATGAGAAGAGACAAGGGACTTGTGGATGTGGAGAAAGCAATTGAGAGTGCCGGATCCATCGAAATGGCTCATCTTGAAAAGGGGCTTGTTGTTCTTGCCACCGTTTCAAGTGTTGCCCCTATGATCGGTTTCCTTGGTACAGTCTCAGGCATGATCCGTGCTTTCGGTGAAATTGCTGCAGCCAAGAATGTTGACGCCAGCCTTGTTGCCGGCGGTATTCAGGAAGCGCTTATCACAACGGCCTCAGGTCTTATAGTGGCGATTCCAATTCAGATGGCCAACAACTATTTCATCGCGAAAGTGGGTCGTTTCATAACCGATATGGAAGAAGCAAGCATGTTCCTTGTTGATCAGCTTGCTGACATGGAACATCTCAAGCAATTGTGATAAGGAGCAAGAATGCGCAGTAACAAACCACGGGCAACAGGCGAATTTTCGGATTCGTCAATGTCCGATATTGCATTCCTGCTGCTGATCTTCTTCCTGGTGACAACCACCTTTGA
>JAGLDY010000073.1 GCA_023145375.1 Candidatus Sabulitectum sp.
GAAGAGGTGGTGATCGATGAGACAAACCGACTGGTTATGACCATCAAGCAGTGGGGTCTGGGGAGCTATGTAGCTCTCATTGACCAGGCGCCCCCTGACGGGCCGCTGCAGAGAGCCAGAGCCGGTGAGGATGTAGCCCTGGATGATCCGATGCTTCAGGATGGAATAATGACCCTGGCTGCCCAGAGAGCAGAAACAGTGGAGGCAACCAGTGCCAGACTGTTGAACAATCTGGAAGTAGCCAAGGGTGTACCGTCAGGTACTTATTCCACCTTGAACTCGGCCATTCAGGCAGAGAATCTGACCCCTATAGTTCGATCCGGACTGATCCGGGAAATTATGGGCTCAGATGCTCCGGTGACCATCGATCCTAACTTCGGAGAAGTGGCTTTTGGTGATACTCTGGTTCTGGCAGATGCCAGGCAGGGAGATATTGCTTCAGCCGTAAGAGAGAGTGAGCTTGTTGTTATTCTCAAGTTTTTTCCTGATTGTGATTACGACGGCATGATCGCTGCACTTGATGTTATCAGGCGCAACGGTGTCAGCCGTACAGGTATCACTATACAGGAGAGACTTGGAGGTGGAGCGTAATGAAGTTCAAAAGACGAATGAAGGTGGGAAGTGCGATAGGGTCCAGTACAATGTCGGACATCGTTTTCCTTCTTCTGGTTTTCTTCATGGCTACAACCATTTTCAAGGATGACAGTGGTCTCAGGATTCGCTTTCCCCAGGCTCATCCTCAGGTAATGAGCGAGCTTGGCAAGGAGAATCTCACCGTGGCAGTCTGGATCAAACAGATGAATCCCGGTGACGATCAGAGTGAAGTCATAGCAAGAATAGGCGACTATGATCTGCCAATGGATCAGGTTGCCGTACAGCTTAAGGGCCTTGCTGATAAATTCTGGCGTGAGCAGAACAAGCACCTTGATGTCATAGTTCTCAATGCGGACACCCGCGTGCCTATGGGAACTATGGTGGATCTTTTTGCGGCTCTTCGTTTCGAGGAAATTTACAGCATTCAGTTTAACGCTCAAGACTTGAGCACAGGAATATAGAGGAGGTGAGATGGCTACAAGCGCTGATTTAGAGAGCAGGGAAAAGTCCGCACAGAGCTTAGAGTGGGGAATAGTTGTTGCTCTTGCGTTTCTGATCATCTTCTTCGAGTTTATTCCTGCCAGTGAACTGGGCAGGCTGTCTACTCGAACTTCAGATTCCCAGATGGAGGCCGTTGAGGCCGATATCGCTTTCGACGATGATGTGGAAGAACAGGAAGAAGAAGTTGAAGAAGAACAGGAAGAATTGCAGGATGAGACGGAAGAATTGATTGAAGAGCTTGACATTACGCTGTCACTAAGTGACGACACTGAAGGGCTTGAAGAAGCCCTGACCATAGATCAGAGTGATGAGCTTGCCGATATGGGACAGAGTGAGGAAATGGGACCACCGCGGTTTATGGCGGCGGAAGTTCTTCCTGTCTGTACTTACAGGCCTGCTCCAACCTACCCCGAACTGGCCAGTATGGCCGGTGTGGAGGGTATGGTTACCCTCTGGATCTATGTGAAGCCTGATGGCACAGTGGCGGATGTTCAGCTTTACGCATCAAGTGGAGTTGGCAGTCTTGATGAGGCAGCCATGTCGGCTGCGTGGAACACACGTTGGTCGCCTGCACGGAACAACGGTGTTGCCGTTGGAGTGTGGACTTCACTGGGTTACAACTTTGAGTTATCCAATTAGGGTGTGGCATATGGGTATGACACACAACGCAAGTAAAATCCGAACCGCTATGAACAGCTGGTTCGGAAAAAGACAGGAGGTGGAAGTGAGTATGAGGAATACCAGACGAAGTCGAGGATTCCTTGCGCTCGCCGTGCTTGCACTCTTCGTGTTTGTTGGCACGGGCCTCGCAAGAGAGCTTAGAGAGGTTTCCCTGCCAGAGAGCACAGATGCCAGACCAGCATTGGTCTGGGGACTGCACAACCTGAGTAATGTCTGGAGTGCTTTCCTGAATCTCGGCAGGTTCGGAGATCCGGATGCGAATTATCCTTCAATGGAATGGCCCGGCGGTTCCGGCAGCAGTTACCTGTGGGCAGGTAACTTCTGGACGGCATGCGGTGGCCCTGTAACAGTCACTTACCCTGACAGTATGGGTAAATGGGCGAGTTGCGCTGATTACGGTGACTGGGAACTCTGGCCGAGCGAGGGTTACCCTATGGAGAAACTTGTTCCCGGACCTACTGCTCTCGAGCAGACCCAGTACGGATACGATGACTGGTATCTTCCCAGGAATGGTGAACCGTACGGTATGGGTGTCTGGGAAGAGAACTACGGCTGGGGCACACCTGGTTACAACAACTTCATCGCAAACAAATTCGTGGTGACACACCACAGTGAATATGGTAGCGGTGCTCCTCTTGACGGTATGCTTGTTGGTATTCGCGGTGACTGTGACATTGCCACCGCTGATCCTGTGGAAGCTGCTATTGAAGACATGGTCTACTACGATGGTCATGCTATATGGCTTAACAGTGCTGATGCTACCATCGCACCAGACTTCGAGTACATCTTCCAGGATGGTACTCTTGCCAGCGAGCAGGACATCTACACTTATCAGCAGAACCCCGACAGCCCCCTGGCATCTGATGACCCCGACAACATCTTCTACTACTACAACTACGTAGCATCAGATAACATTGCTGATAATGATGTTAACGGAGACGGTGTTGCCGATGGCTTCACCATTCTCTTCAAGACTGTGGATATCGCAGATCCCACAACCTACATCTATCCGCTCAACAGCGGAACCGGTATGGAAATGTTCCTTCCCGGTGAGCGTCCAGAGAACTACTGGCTGCATCTTGTAGGCGACACTACTTTCGCTGTGGTCCCCAGAAGCATGAGCGTCATGTGGGACGGCGACGGAGCTGGAAGTTCCTATGATGACAGTGGCGAGCAGGATCTAGATAATCCCTGCGTCGGTTTCATCGCCTGGCGCCTTCTTGACCTCTGGGTTAAGAAAGCTGACGAAACAATAGAGCGTCCTATTGATGTATACAATGTTCCTATCCCGATCAGCCACGCATGGTGGAACTGGGAGAGCGATCCCGGAACAGACATCGAGAGGTACGATTACATGTGGGGGCAGTTCCCGGATGAGAGTGGTCAGTACAGTGGACCGTTGTTCCTGGAGGACTGGGTTGGTAATCCCAACACACCCGAGGCCAGAACAACTCCCAACCCCGGACCATGGCCATTCATTTACGAGAACCCTCTTGCCCTGGGATACCCCACCTTTGATTACAGGTTCCTGCCTTCAATGGGTCCTGTAACTCTTGATGACGGCGACAGTCTCTTTGTCATTGGTGGATGGATCGTTAATCGGGGTCTTGCAGGTGCCAGAGAAGCTGCTGATGAGCTTCTCAGTGCTTACTACCTCGATGGCGGATGGGGAGTGCCTGCACTTCCTCCAACTCCTATCCTCTTCTACGAGGGTCAGGACAATGCAGTTCACCTCGAGTGGGGTGCAAATGCTGAATCATATTCTCCCTTCGGAGGATACAGGGTTTATCGTGCCACCTTCGAGCCAAGTAGCTTTGAGCTGATCGCTACTGTGACGGATGCTGGAGTGCACGAGTACACAGACAACACAGCTCGCAACGGATTCCCCTACTACTATGTAGTAACTGCTTTTGACGCCGAAACCGGTGTGGAGAGCACCAAGAGTAACTACAAG
Source organism: Candidatus Sabulitectum sp. (assembly GCA_023145375.1). Taxonomy (GTDB): domain Bacteria; phylum Fermentibacterota; class Fermentibacteria; order Fermentibacterales; family JCC-6; genus Sabulitectum. The sequence goes on from JAGLDY010000073.1 coordinate 3,731, forward strand.
CAGACCTTAGAGGGTACTCCTGTTGCAGTTACTGCTAACTGGGATACTGATTCCGACTGGGTGAACAACGTCAGAGTTGTTCCCAACCCTTACAAGATCAGTGCCGCCTGGGAGCAGACCTATTTCAACAAGATCGCATTCGTTAATCTTCCCGCCATGTGTGACATCCATGTGTTCACACTTGCAGGAGACCATGTGATCACACTTGAGCATCGTGATTATTCCGGTGAGAGCGGTACCGAGTACTGGGATCTAGTATCCAGGAATGATCAGGATATAGTAACTGGCCTCTACGTTTACAGAGTAGAGACCGCAGACGACTTTGTGATTGATAAGTTCGCAATCATCAAGTAGAAGGGAGGAAACCATGAAGCGAACAAGCATGATACTTGCAACCGCACTGGTTGCCTTCCTGCTGTTCCCTACTGTTGCAGAGGCTTCCTTTGCAAAGACGGGAACCTCAGGTGCCCAGTTTCTCAAGATCGGCGTTGGATGCCGTGGAGTAGCTATGGGTGGTGCCTTTGTGGCAACTGCAGATGATCCAAGTGCCGCTTACTGGAATCCGGGTGCTCTTGTTAGAGTTCCAGGAACACAGTTCCAGTTCTCAGGTACTCAGCTCTATGCAGATATGATGTATGGCAATGCCATAATCACACATGAGCTTGCCGGTATAGGCACTCTCGCCCTGCAGTTCGGTCTGCTTTCAAGTGGCGATATGTTCCTTACCACAGTTGAGGATCCAAATGGAACCGAGACCTTCACATGTTCCGACATGGTTGTAGGTGTCTCTTTCGCAAGGATGCTCACCGACAGATTCAGTACCGGACTTACTGCAAAATACGTTCGTGAAACCTGGGATGATGTATCAGCCGGTGGTATCGCCATCGATCTCGGTACTCTTTACGACACAGGTTTCAAGACACTTCGTATCGGAATGTCGATCCAGAACTTCGGACCTGAGCTTACCCCCGGTGGTGAAGGTGTGGAATGGAACAGTGGATCGGACTCCACAACATCGTTTGAGTCCTACGCAATGCCAATGAACTTCAGGATCGGTCTTGCCATGGATGTGGTAGACCAGGGTCCTCACCAGGTCACCGTTGAGGTGGATGGTGTTCATCCTGCAGACAATGTGGAGCAGGTCAACATTGGTGCTGAGTACTGGTTCAACAACATGATCGCCCTCAGGGGCGGATACCGTGTAAACACAGATGAAGAGGGTCTCGCTGCAGGTGCCGGTTTCCGTGTACCTCTGGGAGATAAGGCCCTGACTCTGGATTATGCGTATCAGGATTTCAACAGACTGGAAATGGTCCATCGTGCCAGTCTTGGATTTTCATTCTAGCAGGATAGCTGGATAACCGGAAGGGTTTTTCCCTTCCCAACTCTCGGAAAGGATTGAATGATACTAACTGCGGTCCTGGCAATGCTTGCTTTAACAGGGTTCAGCCTCAGCTGGAGTTCCATGCCCTCACAGTCCGGTAACCCCGGATCGGTTGAGGTAACGGCTCTCATATCCGAGGATGATCTTCTTGCGGTGAGTCAAAACGGTGGTACTCTGGTTTTTTACGAGATCACAGCCACTGTAGACGGTGAGGGTTTCCTTCGCCGTACAGGCAGGATCACAGACAGTTCTTTCCCGATAAGTGAAGTACTTGTTTACAACTCACTTGAATCTGGTGGGCACATAGTCTCAGTCGCCTTGAAAGACCTTGAGTCCGGAGCGGTCAGCCGCAGGGAAGTGGAGATCTTTATCGACTCTTCCAATGGTACTCTGTGGTCCAGCGGAGGAGTCAGGATATCTCCTGACGGTTCCGTGCGGGCTTCCGGTTATGTGAATCTCTCCTGGAGTGTTTACACTCCTGAAGGAGAGGAAATACCCGCCGGAGCCTATGCTCTTCTTGACAGAGCCACAGATGTGGTGAGAGAAGGCTGGCTTTCCAGTGAGAGAATTGACGAGGACCAGGGTGTGGTTTACTACTCTGCAGATGTTCCTCTCCGTGGTCTCGGAAAGGGCAGATACAGGTTTACTGTGGCTGCTCTTCAGGATGAGAATGTTGTTGCCTCCTCTTCCAGCTCCATCAGGCTTCTTGAATCATGGGATATATGGGGTGATGATGCTGATGAGACGGAAACTCTTATCAGACCCATTGCCTCGGCCCATGAATTAAGAGAGCTTGAGAGAGCCGGAGGGCTTGGCGACAGGAATTCCGTAATGGCCGACTTCTGGACAAAACGGGATCTTAATCCAGCCACCAGAGAGAATGAATACCTTGAAAGCTATCTGATCAGACTTGATCTGATCTCAAGGGATTTCAGTACCACGGGTATCCGCGGTATCAATACCGACAGAGGAGTTGTCTATGCCAAAATGGGAGAGCCTGACATAGTTCGGGACTTCCCGTTCGAGCCTGGCTACTACCACCCTTACATCACCTGGGACTACTTCACACCATACCTTTCACTTACTTTCGTGGATCAGGACGGATACGGATTTTACGAAATGGTGGAGGGCTGGGATGTAGTGGACAGAGCATTCAATGCCAGAGAGGAATGGTCATTATGACTAGAAGCACAACCGCAGTACTTCTTGTGCTGACATTTTCCGCAGCGGCTCTGGGGCTTGCAACTGTGAGTGACGGCAATGTTGATTTTGCCATTGACACAGCAGTTTTCGACATCGGAGCCGGAGATACCCTGCTTCTTGAGGTCTATCAGGAAGTGGATGTTGCCCAGTTCTCTTTTGATTCAGATGGGATGTGTCTCTTTACAACAGAGATCGTTCTCTCTTCTGCGCAGGGTGATACCCTGGCTGGAGATATCTGGAACACTGCTCTTGAGTGGAGAGAAAGTGGCAGCGCAGTTAACTGCGGGCTGTTGCCGGTACTTGAAGGTGACTGGACCCTTACTGTGAGCATGACAGATGTGAATAATGGCAGACAGGGACTCGCCGTCCGTGAGCTCACTGTTGAACATCCCCTGCATCTCAGTGATGTGGAGATGGCCAGAACTGTAATGCCCGCTGTGGAAGGTTCGATCAATACACTGCTTAAAGGAAATATCATTGTATTTCCTGCTGCATCCACCAGGTTCGTTATTCCCGGTGAAAGCATGATCTACACCTATCAGGAGATCTATTCCCTCGGGGGCACTGATATCCTCAGGTACAGCAAATTGCTTGATTCGGAAGGCGTTCCTGTTTATGCCAGACCTGCACAGCCCATTTCCATTCCAGATGGAATGGAAACCGTAGCCCTTCTGGACAGTCTTGATCTCTCAGTGATCGGAGAGCCTGGTCTTTACAGTCTTTCAATCACTTACACTCAGGATGAGGACACCATAGGAACTGTTACCAAGCCTATGGTTGTGGAAGTATTTCTTCCAGTCGCCGAGTCCGGTCAGATGGCGGAGAGTTTCTCCACAAGATGTTTGACCGAATTCCCGATTCTTCTTAATCAGGAGGAAGCAGAGCTGTTCAACAGGATGGACCAGAATGGAAAAGCACTCTTCTACGACAACTACTGGAATGCCCGTCCTGGAACGCATGCAGGGTATCTGGAAAGAACCGAGGTTGTGGCTTCAAGGTTCTCAGCTCTTGGAAAAGAAGGCTGGGAAACAGACATGGGAAGGGTGTACCTGATATACGGTGAGCCCGACGAAGTGGAAACAGAAGCTTTCAGCACTACTCAGGCACCATGGGAGATATGGAGTTACTTTGATGCCGAGCAGGAGAGCTTTGTTTTTGGAGACGTGATGGGTAGTGGAGACTATCTCCAGATGCATTCCACTGTGGAGGGTGAAGTAAGCTATCCGAACTGGCAGAGCATGCTGCAGAATGTCAATCG
>JAGLDY010000074.1 GCA_023145375.1 Candidatus Sabulitectum sp.
TCGGTTTGAAAACTATCAGGTTGATACACCTGGTATGATCTCTGCCGCTTACCCATCCGTAGACCACATTTGAGGAGCCAAGGGTAATCTCAAGTTCACCTGAGAGTGGCGGATTTGTAGTCATCCTTCTTACAGCAGTAATATCAAGCCCCTCTGATACTATCTCAATGAAGTCAAGGCAGTCGCCCACTGTGGTATAGCTGGCAGCAACATCCGGTGCGCCTTCCCAGTCAAGAGAAACGCCTTCAAACCGTGTACTCGTGTGACCTGATGATGATAACCAGTCGGTTATGTGTTCGATCCCGCCCATGTAGAAGACTATCGATTGGGTAGCCTCACGGGCCCCCTGCTGCCCCCTTCTGACGATCTGCCAGAGCTGCTCATTCCGGGCTATGAGGCTGTCGAGAGGGAATTCTCCAGAATTGTGTCTTACAACACATACTGCAGCGTTAACTATGTCAGGGGTGTCAATATAGAATCTCCGTCGCTCATTTCTGGAAATACGGTCACCGGAGTTAAGGTCAACAACCCCAACACCGAATACCGCACCGGGAAGGGCAACAACATTGTCCATCACGCCACCCAGAGTGGAAGGCAATCCGCCTGCTGTCGCAGTAACTACTGTATCCGGATTAAGAAGCATGGGAGGAAGACCTCCGGTCTTCAGGGCGGATCCGGGAGCCGCCATGATAATACTAACGAGAATGGCGATCATGTATTACTTCCTCCTCTGTTCTCAGTAAAAAAGAAAGGGGAGGAGGACAAATCCTCCTCCCCTGAAAACAAGCTTCTGCTAGTTTGCGTTGCTTGTAAAAACGGAAAGCCCAAGATCATCTGGCTGGTATTCGTACATGAAACTGACGATGGTGCCGTTATTTGTGTCTGGATCAGCTGTTACACTGAGGCCATACATTTTAGCGTAAGCACTTGTGCCACCCTGGTATGGGAGCTCTACAAAGACTACACTGTCGGAAGTGTAAAGAACGTAGGCGGTGCTGACCCATGATCCGCTGGGATCACAGTAGCCGTTACCGAGAGGCTCCTGGAAATAGCTCTGATTACCATTACCGAACTGTCCAAAGTTACCACTGTAGAGCCATACATCGTCATCGCCCTTGCTCTCGTCGTAAGCGTAGATGTCCTGAACGAAACCGGTTGAACTGGCCATACCTGTCTGCCCGGCAGTAGCACCGAATATGAAACCGCTTGGCTTGTCATCAGCAGAGTAGTTGTCGTAGATAGTGTATGTAACATTGATGATGTTTGGCATTGTGTTAACTTCGTTGGAATTGGCAGAAGAGGTATTGTCACCCTCATAAGCAACTGCAACATAGTGACCGGCATTGGTGGCTGTGTGAGTGTAGGTTGTTGTGGTAACATCCCCTACCTCAGTAAAGCTGCCTGTTCCGTCAGCCTGGAAGTATACCTTGTAGCCATCAATGTCTTCTGCAGTAACAGCAGCCCATGTAAGAACAATTGTTCTTCCTGCGCTGGCAGCATCAAGCTGAAGGTCCTGAACGACTGGAAGGTCGCCATCAGGGCTTGTTGTATCACCGGCACAACCGGCAAGCGCAGCAATAAGTACTGCCATAAATATCATACTAAGTTTCTTCATCAATCTTTCCTCACTTTCATTTCTGGTTACGAAGAGTCACGCCCTCCAACCCGGGAAAATACCTACAACTGCGAATGGTGTCAAACCCCGCTCAATACTTGAGGTTTGCCCGCCATACGCTAATAACGCAGAAGGAGGAGGGCATCCTCCTCCTTCTGTGAAAAATGCACCTCTAGTTTGCGTTGCTTGTAAAAACCGTAAGACCAAGGGTTTCGGACTGGTATTCGTACATGAAGCTGACTTCCGTACCGTTCTCTGTTTCATCAGCAGTTACGGTGAGACCGTACATCTTGGCATAGGCATTCGTACCGCCCTGGTATGGAAGCTCTACGAAAACAACGCTGTCTGAGGTGTAAAGAATGTAGCTGGTAGTTAACCACAAACCGTCCGGATCGCAGTTCCCGTAAACACCGGAAACCGGAGCCTGGAAATTGCTTTGACTGCCGTTACCGAACTCTCCAAAGTTACCACTGTAGAGCCATACATCTTCATCGCCCTTGCTCTCATCATAGGCATATAGGTCCTGCACGAAATCAGCAGAGCTTGCCATGCCTGTGGCTCCGGAATCAGGTCCGAAGATGAAACCGCTTGGCTTGTCATCAGCGGAATAGTTATCAAAGATACTGTAGGAAACATTTACGATGCTGGGCATTGTACTTACTGTTGAGGAATAATCCTCGGAGTAGTTATCGCCCTTGTAGGCTCTGATGGAATAGACTCCTGCATTCACAGCATTGTGGGTGTAGGTTGTGGAAGTCACTTCACCGGCATCTATCCAGTTGCCTGCTCCGTCCATCTTCAGGTAGATCTTGTAACCGTCAATGTCACCGGAGACCTCTGACCATGTGAGAACAATCGTTCTTCCGGTACTGGTGGCGTCAAGCTGAAGGTCCTGAACGATGGGAAGGTCGTTTGTGTGCTCTGTACCACCACAACCGGCCAGTGCAGCGACCATCACTGCCAAAATAATCAAACTGAGTTTTCTCATGGATCTTCCTCACTTTCTTACAGGTTTTCCTCAAACACTCCATAATAAGATACGCAGAGATCTGGAGATTTCAAAGAGTACAGAATTCCGTAGGTATGTTACGCATTCACTCATCCTCATTTATTCCCTCGATAGATTTCCATGCAGCAGATCTCACAGCAAGAGAGGAGTCGTCAAGAAGCAGCTCCAGCACTACCAGTGCAGGTTCACCGAACTCCCCCAGTGTGACTGCTGTCTGTCTTCTTATTCTTTCCTCATCTGACAGAGAGAATGGAACGATCAGAGGAAGAGATTCCCCATTGCCAATGTCACCAAGCGTTCTGATCAAAGTGATAACTATCCCTGTGGATAATGAATCACTATCACTGAGCATTACTTCCAGTTCAGAGCGGGCAACTTCACCGTCTGCCTCGCCCAGCCACTGTATCACATTACCGAGTTCTCTTCTTTCAAGGTCTGTGTTGAGAATTATCAGCAACTGCTCTGCGGCATAATCGGAGTTCTCCATAAAAACTTTTTTAACGGCCCTGTGTTCCAGTCCGTCCCATGACCCAAGATGCTCGTCAAGGATGTAATCAACAGCCTCTCTTCCTCTTGAAGCAAGCTCTTCCCGGTGGGCAAGAACCCTCGCCCTGTTACCGTAAACACCCCACTCTGAAGCAACCGAGAAAAGAGAATCCATTTCCAGTGACTCCGGATCACCTATCTCTTCCACTTCGTCCACCGGAACAGGCGTGATCCCGGTCAGGTCAAGCCCTGCGGAATACTCCCTCTCCCACCCTGTGGAATCGGCTCCTTCTCCGAAGTAATAGTCTCTGTCTGCCAGATCAAGGAAAAGGCCGGAGCCTGCAGAGCCCCTGGCCCATCTGGACTGGCCCTGTCCCATACCCTGCACCACATATGTGTCTGAACCGGAACAGTCCACAAAGACTGCAGCGGAGTTGGTCAGAGCAAGCCCCTGACCTCCATTGGTGGCATAGTAGTCATCGCCTTCCATATCAAGGAGAAATCCAGTTGAAAGATCGTGGGCGCTGCCCTGGGCGGGGCCGTTGCGGCTTATGTACTGGTCATCTCCACCAAGGTCTACGAGAATCCCAGAAGCCAGATGGATACCGGCGCCCTGACTGTACTGAGCTGACGAATAGGTATCCTGCCCGCCTGCATCAAAGAGAATTCCAAGGGAGTAGTAGTATGAACTGCCCTGCCCGAATACCTCTGCTCTGTATGTATCGTTACCGTTTCCCAGATCGCAGAGAGTTCCTATCCCCCCTGCGCAGAAAGGCCGAAGGCCTATTCCAAACCCCTGTGACATGGCGATGTTATCCCGGGGCAGAAGAGGCTCATGGGGATAGGTGAATCCTGCCAGATAGGTATCATTTCCCTGACAGTCTACAAGGTCTGCCTTCCCAGCAGGCCCTCCGAAACCCTGTCCGTATGCACTCACCCGCCTCACATCATCACCGGACCCGTCAAGAAAGAGAACCCGGCCAAGTGTTGCCGCTGCCTGAGAATGCACATCAGCAGTCATGTAGTCGTTCCCGTCAAGATCCGCAAAAAGCCCTTCACCCATCATGGCAGACCCCTGGGAGAGTGACGAACCTCTGTAAACATCATCTCCTTCAAGATCAACCAGTGCTCCATAGCCCATGAATCCAGACCCCTGAGAAACTGGAGAATCAGAGGAATAGGTGTCATTGCCTGAGAGGTCTGCGATAAGGGCAACCGGTGAACCCAGAATTCCCACAGCGTCTCCACCGCACAGATACAGGTCGTCGCCACCGGCATCAATGATCAGGTCATAGCATGTTTCACCGGTATAGACATTCCGACCCCTGTCACCGATAACCCAGGTTATATCCGAGTCCAGGGAGTATTCAAACACCCTGCCTTCAACTCCAGGAGCAAGCATAGTTCCATAACCTTCAGGAATCTCAAGACCCTTAACAAGGCCAATGATCAACTCTGGAGAAGTCCTCTCGACCCCGGGCCACCTTGTGAGTAGATCTGTGTACTCCTCCAGATCAAGCTCAATATCATCTTCATCTATTGGTACAGAATAACCCCGGGAGGAGTAGAGAAGTCCCCATTCACCAGGCGTTCCAACTGAATCATCGTCTGCCCACATCCCGGTACAGAGCAGGGCGAGAGAATCAGCACATGCCAGCGTATCCAGCATTGAGTTGTACGATATCTTTACCTGAAGGAGTACAGAGAGGAGTGAATCCACTCCACCTTCCAAAGGCTCGATCAAAGAGAGATCAACAGCCCTCCCGTGCACTGAATCCGCAACCTCAGGCAGAGCCCACACATCCTGTATGCACCTGACCACCGTACTGTCTGCCAGTTTTACAGAAGTAGCCCAGTGCCTGTCAAAATTCATTTCCTCCACTGTCATACCAGCAGAGTCAAGAGCAGCCGATGCCGCATCCATTACAGGAGAGGGAACCAGAGATGCCAGTAACAAGAAAGGAACAGTTAGAATAAGCACTATGCCCTCCGGTGTTCAGTTTGAATCAAATTATCATTAACTGATATTATTTGTAAAAGCACAGCTAAGTCAAGTATGAAAAACCACAGGCATTAACTTTACATGACCATTTCAGAGTGGGAATTCAGAAATACAAACATGTAAGGTCTCTCCGGTAAGCAAGCAATCACTGCATTGACAATTTTGAAAGAATTCTCCAGTATTCCACATGAATTGGAGTGCGTCCCGGGCGTTAGCACGAAAGGAAATTCATGAGTACTATTCTTGACAGCAATACCGTTGCCTTGATGGCAGCAAGGGTCAGGGCAAAACACCCCATGATCCATCACATCACCAACAATGTGGTTACCAATTTCACTGCAAACATCACACTGGCCATGGGTGCTGCGCCTGTTATGGCTCCTTCAATCGCTGAATCAGCAGAGATGGCTGGTTTTGCAGGGGCTCTCCTGTTGAACATCGGTACGATCAATCCCGAATTGCTTGAAAGCATGCTGGCTGCAGGAAGAGCTGCCAACGAAGGGGGAATTCCCATTGTTCTTGATCCGGTTGGTGCAGGAGCAACCAGACTCCGCACAGATGCGATTAACACCCTTCTTTCTGAATTGAAGATCGCTGTAGTAAGAGGAAATGCAGGAGAAATACTTGCTCTGGCAGGTACTTCAGGAGGTGTGCGGGGAGTTGATTCACTTGCCTCTGGAGACGGCAAAGAAAATGTGTTTACCGCCTTTGCCTCAGAGACAGGGATAGTCACTGCTGTAAGCGGTGAGGTGGACTTCATCACCGATGGACGAAAGTGGATTAAGGTCTACAATGGGAACCCCATGATGACCTCAATAACAGGGACAGGCTGCGGTGCTACAACTGCCGTTGCCTGCTTTGCCGGTTCGGGGCCTCCCCTGCTTCAATCTGTTGCAGCGGGCATTGCAGTCTACAACATTGCAGGTGAGATCGCCTGCGAGACGTGTAAAGGACCTGGTTCCTTTGTGCCTGAGTTCATAGATCAACTGGCAGGTCTTAACACGGAAACCATCATCAGCAGACTTCGCATAGAAACAAACCTGTGAAACCGGAACTCAGAGAAGCACTGAAACTCTATCTGGTAACTGACCCTGTCCTTCATGGAGGACGGGGTGTCTCTGATACCTGTGAAGAAGCTCTGATCGCCGGGGTACGGTTCATCCAGCTCCGTGATAAATCAGCCTCCACAAGATCCCTCTACGACTCTGCTCTGATTCTCCGCGAATTGTGCAGAAAATACTCGTGCTACTTCGTGGTGAATGACCGTATTGATGTAGCAATGGCAGCAGGTGCAGATGGTGTTCATCTGGGTCAAAGTGACATGCCTGCGGATATTGCACGGTCCATAATGGGCCCTGATGCAATTATCGGGGTTTCTGTAAGAACTGTGGAAGAGGCAGAAAAAGCAATGCTCAATGGAGCTGACTACATAGCGGCAAATCTTGTATTCTCCACAAGTACAAAGAAAGACATCAGTAAACCACTGGGGCTTGAAATGGTTTCGGCAATTTCTGATGTTTCCTCTCTGCCATTTATTGCCATAGGCGGGATTACTCCTGAAAACACAGCTCTTGTGATGGATGCAGGCTGCTCTGGAGTTGCTGTAGTTACTGCGATAATGAATTCAGATTCCCCCACCCTTCAGGTGGAAAGGTTTCTGAAAGTTCTTCGAGATTAACACACTGCGTTGACACAGTGTTCCCCCTTGGAAATATTGCAGTGTGCTGGTAATGAGGCTTTTATATCAATCATAAAGGGAGGAACAAAAAATGAAATGGTTAATCACAACAGTAATGCTTCTTTCCATCTTCTTCGCAGCAGGATGCGGCGGAGCAGCTGAGAACGGATCCGGTGATGCAGCCGTGGAGGTTGAGGACCTTAGTGACCCCGAGGCTCTGGGAAACAGAGTAGCGGACATCTACGTGGAGATGTATGCCAACTTGAATGACCTTGTTACCCAGGGGCTTCCCGCTGAGGAGCTTGCACCGCTTGTTGCTGAAATGAAGGAGGATTACATCGGTCAGTTTGTTGAACTTGGAGCCGTTCGTGAAGGAATGACCGAAGAGCAGAAAGCATCTGTGGATCGTGCACTCATGAGTCGCTTCTATGATATGGACATGGATATTGCCAGATCTGTTACCGACCAGATCAACTTTTACAGACCGGAAGATGGTGCTCTAGCTAACAACATCTCCCAGATGAACATACTTACACAGTATGCTGATTATGAGCTTCTCAGAGCCCAGGAACCTGAAGAGGCAACTCGTCTGGGAATCTAGCCCCCGCCAAAGTATCAGGCGCCTGCAGTTTGCAGGCGCCTTTTCCTATCAGTTGAAAACATCCCTCTTCCTGAAGTCCGGCAGGTAGTGGCCAGGTGAGGAATCCGGCTCCTGGGTAAGAATGTTCGATATGCCAAGGATTTCTGCTGTTTCCACCGCTTTCCAGTATTCGGAGGGTCGGAGCTTCCTTGAGAGAAGAGCAAATTCCCTTGCCCTGTGAACAGGATTGTACTGTGACATGAGACTTACAGAAATTTCTGTTGATACTGAAGCAATGAAGCGAAGTATCTCTTCAGTATCAGCAAGGTCATTGGGAAGCACAAGATGCCTGATGCAGAGGCCACCTGTGGCTGTTCCATTTTCTGTTCTCAGAACACCTGTCTGTCTGAACATCTCCCTTATGGAAGCTCTTGCAGTTTCAGCATAACCAGGCGTATCGGAATACACCACGGAAGATTCTTCACTCCAGTATTTAAGATCGGGCAGATAGATATCAACAAGTCCCTCAAGCAGTTCAAGAGCTTCAACAGTTTCAAACCCGTTGGAGTTCCAGATAACGGGAACAGTCAGACCTTTTCCCCTGGCAGCTATTATCGTTTCTGCAACAAGAGGGAGGTAGTGCCCCGGGGAGACAAAGCCAACAGTCGGGCACCCCTGTTCCTGGAAGATCAGAAGCTCTTGAGCAAGAGAATCCGGAGAGTGCTCGGTGCCACCTCCATGGCGGCTGATCTGGTAGTTCTGGCAGTAAACACAGCTCATGGAACAGTGGTTGAAGAACACATTGCCCACTCCTGTTCTCCCTGCAAGAAAAGGTTCCTCTCCTCTGTGAATAACAAGAGAGGCGACCTCCATCACAGAGCCCGCCCCGCAGTATCCTGTCTCTCCTGACACTCTGTCCACGCCACAACTGCGCGGACAAAGTGTGCAATGTCTTAAAAGATCAGTAGCCGTGTGCTTCATCAATGGCATCGTTAAGCATCCCGGTGCCGGGGAGTACAAATCTTCCCTTCTTTATGATGAACACTTCCCTGTCGCCAGGGTGAATAACACTGATGGAATCAAGCGAGCTGTAGGGAAGAGTTACATCTGTGTGCTTGTTGGTGTAGGCCCGGGAAGGATCTTTCTTTCTCTGGATTGTCATTTCATTGTCCACTGCGATCATGGTCTTACCGGTGATTGGACTGGGTTTCTGGGCGTCTTCAGACCAAGAGAAACAGGTGTCTCCCACGGCAAAGTGAGGGCCCATCTTCTCAAGAATGAGTATGGGAAGAAGACCCATTATCTTGTGCTTCAGAGCCATGGCGTAAACAACAGTGTTGGTACCTATGGCAAATTCACCAAGGGGAAGGGTCTTGTGGGGGAAAAAGAGGTTCTCGCTGATGTATTCCCTGCCACGCTCCGGGTCATCAAAGTTGTTGCATGACCACTCGGATACATAGCCATCCCTGAACTCAAGACGGATGTTATCGAACCTGAGACCCCTGAGGAAAGACTCTTCAACATGAAGAATTCCTGTGGTTCCCTTGAGCACTGGACTGGTGAATACTTCACCAAGGGGAATATTCACAGAGGCGAGACAGTTCTCAAAGATAGTCTCTTTCTCAGGGTCTTCTATGGGGCAGAGTGAAACTTTAAGATCTGTCTCATTACTGCCGCTTCCCAGAATATGAGCATACTGTGCACCGTCCATGGCATCAATGATCGCCTGCTGGATCGGTCTGTAGGTTTTGTTCGAAAGCGTATTCAGTCTTACTGTATCCTTGAATATCTCCTCAAAATCTCCCTGTATCTCCGGTGAAGGAAAGGCAATGATCTCGAAGCTGGTCTCGTCTCCCGGCATGTACTCATTGGCGGTGATCCTCATTCCCTGCATCTGCCTGTTGAAAAGTCCGGAAGTTCTGTCATCTGCTTTACAGGCTTCCGGCTTAAGCACAGGACTGAAAGGGGGTTCTCCAAAAACCTGAAGATATGCACCTCCAGAGAATTTGCCGAACACATCAGCCATTCCGCCGAAAACCTCTTTTATCACGGCTAGTCTTCGTTCCACCGATTCCTCGCTGATACTGAGAGCATAGTCGAAACGGTGATCGTATACTGCCTGTCTGTTAAGCCTGGTTCCAGAAACCATCCTTACAAACATCTTGAGGCCATACCCTTCAAAACCCTCAATAAGCCCGGGAATAAGTCTTTCATAACCGGCAGGCATTCCCACAGCAAGAGCATTCTTGATGGTGTGATCCATGCCTGATTCCCTGAAACCCTCCAGGTATGCCTCAACCATGGTTTCCACAATCAGCTCAATGTCCTTTTCAGGAAGGGAGTTGATAAAGGATGCAGTCTTGAAATCATTTTCAGTGATCCTGACTCCGTATCTGTAGAGATAAGAAAGGTCTTCCGGAGTTGCAGCAAGAGCAAGGTCAGTATAGAAACTGCTTGCGGGATCGTAATTCCGGAGGTACAAATTCTCTGTAAGGTCCAGTCTGACCTCGGACCATCTTTTCCTTAAAAGTTCTACAAACCCATCTTTACCTGCAAACCTTGCTTCAAGCCAGTTATCAGCGACATGCTCTATAGTCAGAGCATTGCCCCGGAAAGCATCATTGAATAGATGCAGAATCCTGTAAGAGAAAACAGAGACAAATCTTCCAAGTTCTTCACCGAAGACCTGAACCGCTTTTACCGGGTTAGCCAGTCCCTTTTCATATGCTTCCTGGAGAAGGGGTGCCTGGGCTTCCTCATTCAGTTCCCTGACCCTTTCAGCAGTGGCATCACCCTGAAGCTCTTTCAGAATTGTAAAGGTGAACAGAAGCCTCTCCCCGGTTTCCCGGAGGAACTGATTAAAAGGACTCTGATTACCCAGTTCATCAAGGGCTATTCTGATGTCTGACTCTTTACCCATGGTAATTATCCTCCGATTCCATTCCCCGGATGACCCGGGCGTATTCTGAATTATTCTCAAGAAGGTCACTGTGAATTCCGGTATCTGTAAGTCTTCCATTGCTTATAAATAGAACCATCTCACTCTGTTTCACCGTTGCTTCTCTGTGCGTCACCACTACGGTAAGAGGAATAATATCACCGGATCTGAGGTTCTCCCAGAAAGCCTCTTCCTTCTGTGCGTCCAGAGCAGCAGTGCAGTCATCAAGCAAAAGCAGAGAAGGTTTTCCGGCAAGTGCCCGGGCAATTGCGATCCTCTGCCTCTGGCCTCCACTGGCACCTACTCCCCTCTGGCCTAGGATTTTGTCTTCACCCAGCTCATCCTCACCTATTCCGGCGACCTTCAAAGCATCCTTTACATCGTCCATGGACACTGAATCTCTGCCGAATCTTACATTCTCGTCAACGGATTCACCAAGAAGCACTGAGTCCTGAGGAACATAACCCAATGCAGAAGTAATATTCACCTGAGCAAGGTCTCTTCCATTAACTGAAATTCTGCCCTTATCAGGAGGCAGCAGACCAGCCAGTATTTTGAGCAGAGTTGTCTTGCCGGAGCCTACCTCTCCAACAACAGCGATCACAGAAGGGGCTTTGATGTGGAAGCTCAGATCCTTGAGACCACCGCCGCCGTCATAACTGAAAGAGACTCCATCCAGCTTGATCTCAGTAACTCGCTCCAGAGACCCGGTTTCTCTTTTTCTTCTTTCCGGTTCAGGAAAGTCCATTATTTCCATCTCTCTATCGATGGATACAAAAGCCTGACGTGAGGCAACAAAAAGGGTTGGGATATCCATCATAGGGGCGAGAAGCATGTCCAGGTACACATAGAAAGCATAGAAATCACCGATCCCGATCTTGTCATCAATTACCATAAGACCTCCCACCAGCATAACTGTAACTTTTCCGACCTGCCCTATGATGCTGTAGATCCCGTGGATTATCATGTCCAGCTTAACAAGAGAGAAGTCTATGTCGAATCTCTCATCAAGAAGCCTGTGAAGTCTTGATGCAAGAGGTTTCTCCGCCTGGTATGCCTTGACTATGGCTATACCGTCAAAGGTGCTGTCAAGAAGGTCATTGGTGTGACTTGTTGCTTTTCTACTGGCTGTGACCTTTTTTCCCAGCCTGTGCTCCACCATGTAAAAGATGAACAGCATTACCGGAAGGGGAGCCATGGCCAGCAGTGTTAGTTTCCAGCTTATAAAGAACATCACAGCCATGCAGAACACCAGCCTTGAGGTAGATTCAAGAGCCCTGAAAAATGCACTGCAGCTGAACCAGGCTATCCTCGGATAATCGGTAATATCATCGGTGAGACGGGTTGTCAGGTCGCCGGGGCGGAACCTGTTGAAAAATCTCCAGTCCTTCCGCATGATCGCCCCGAACACATCATCACGCACCAGAATTCCAATGGTACTGTTGATAATTGCCCTTGCTCCGGGGTACAATCCGGCTACAAACCTGGCGGCCGCCAGCCCCACCAGAATAAGAATGATCTTGTTGAAACCGGCGGATTCAGGAGTTCCAAGTATGGTCTGGACATTATCAAGGAGATACCTGAAGACCAGAGGGAAACCAAGAGCCACCGCACTTGAAAGAAGAGTAAAGAGGATAAGAAACACCATATACTTCCGCACAGGTCTCCAGTAATTGAAGATCCATTTCAGGTACTTGGACCACTTCTTTATTCCGTTACCGAGCAACTTGATCACCCCCGAACTGAAGGGAGTGAAGCCTTGAGTAAATACCGTCTTTCACAAGAAGCTCGCTGTGTGTTCCCTGCTCGGCCACCACTCCATGGCGGATAACAATTATCTGCGAAGCATGGATGATGGTGGCCAGCCTGTGGGCTACCACAATTGCTGTTCTACCCTCTAGGGCCAGATTTGTGGCCCGTTGAATCCTCTGTTCTGTGCCGGGGTCAACACTGGAAGTGGCTTCATCAAGTACAAGTATCTCCGGTTGCCGGAGCATGGCCCTGGCTATATTGATAAGCTGCCTCTGCCCCATGGAGAGGTTGGCTCCGCCGTCGCTTATCATGCCATCAAGGCCACCGGGTATTCGTTCAAGCAGCTCACCGGCTTCAATGAGATGCAGAGCATTCTCCTGTTCAACCCGGGAAACGGAATGATCAAACACAGTGAGGTTGCCTGACAGTGTCCCCGAAAAAAGGTTCACCTCCTGCAGAACCAGCCCCAGGCCACTTCTCCATGCATCCAGGGTAAAGTCATTGATGTTGACCCCGTCAATGGTGATCCTGCCCTTTTCTATGTGATGAAATCTCATAAGCAGTGAGACGATGGTACTTTTCCCTCCACCACTGTCACCAACCAGGGCTATTGTCTCCCCTTTTGAAAGGGTAAAACTGACCCCCTTCAGAGCCCATTCACTTTCCGGGGAATAGCGAAACCACACATCCTCAAATTCTATCTTTTCCCAGAGGTCAGGGAATCCCTCATCCTTCAAGGAGCCGTCAGGAGTCTGAGTTTCTGTATCAAGTATCTCCATCAATCTTTCACCTGAAGCCAGGGCTCTCTGTATCTGATTAAGGGTTTCCGAGAACATCACCAGGGGGCCGAACAGCCTTCTTGTGTACTCCACAAACATCACCACGGTACCCACTGTCACCACGCCGCTGATAACCCCTGGTCTGCCTGAAACAAGTATCACACCCACCGCTGCGATCTCAAGTGAACCCAGAAAGCTCCAGAAGGTGTATTCCCACAGAAAAGCTTTAACCTCTCGCTTGAAGTAATTCCTTCCCTGCCTGTGCATTTTTTTCATGGCGTATCCTGTGGTGCCAAAAACCTGCAGCACTGGAACAGCTCGAACAAATTCTGAAGCAACTGCAGATATCGATGCATACGACTTACGGACTTCCATCCACATGGGACGCATTCTCTTCAGAACAAATATTGCAAGAATACCAACAGGGATGGTCAGAGCAAGAACGCGAACAGCAATAAAGCTGTTCGCTTTGTACATGATCAGCAGTGTGCCTGCAACCATTGCCGCATTGCGAAGAAGAGCCATGCTGGTCTCACTGAAGAGCATCCGAACTCTTTCTGTATCGCTTTCAACACGAGCCATGAGTTTCCCGGACGGATTTGTATGAAAAAAACCCATGGAAAGTGTCAGCACATGGTCAAACAGTTTACGCTTCAAAGACCTGACAATTGATAGGCCTATACGACTGGCAATAATTACCTGCAGATATGAAATGGCCATGGTAACAAGAAAGATCAACGCGAACAGACCGGAGAGTCTGATTATCTCGGAGGCACTTCCAGCTGGAATTGCATCGTCTATCACAGCTCGAAGTATCAGTGGCCCTGCAAGCTCCCCTGCTATTGCAAAGAGAAGAAGAAAGACCGCCAGACTGAAGGCCTTCCAGTGTGGTTTTAGATAGGGGAGGAATCTGAAAAGAAGCTTCACTGAGCTTACTTTCTGTTCTTTTCTCCTTGAATCATCTTCATAAAAGTTATGCATCTATCTGAGACTCCGTTCAATACAGCTATTTTCAGCACAAGGGGCTGAACAATAAAAAGAAGGTTGTTAGCAGGCACAAACGAGCAGAAAGCTCTTTTAAATCACTGAATACCTTGTGTTCATATCGAACCTCCAGATTGAACGGGTGAGATGGAATGATAACCCATAGCTTCAATTTGTCAATCTGGTAAGAGTGTGGAATGGAACAAATCACATTGCTCTGCTATATATTTACCAGTAACAGCCGGAGGGAGTACATGAAGAACTGTACAGGTTTCGCCATCACAGGCTCTGTCCCTGTTCTGTTAATGGTTCCAGCGGTAAATGCTGACATTCAAACAGTGGCAGGATCCCAGGACTGGGAGACACTCAGATCCATCTGGAAAATGATAGACCAGGTAGAACCTGTAGATGGTTTTACCGGGTTTCCAATTGCTGCAGAGAAAGGAGACTCCCTTAGAGCTGTTGTTGACGCTCTTTTTTCTGAGACTGATACAGAAGACTCGGAGCTTCAACAGGCAATCTACCTTATCCAGAGAATAACCTCCGCAAGGATCATGCAGCTCAGCAGGATAAACCCTTCCCTGGTAACAAGAATGGCTCCCCCATGGACAGAAATGGCTCAGGATAACCTTCTTTTCAACTTCGAGGAGAGGATCACCACGCTCACGGATCTGGTAGAGTTGGGAGAGATCACTGCACCGGAATTCTTAGCTGCCAGAGATACTCTTCTGGAACGGGCTGAGACCTGGGCAGCGCTTGAGATATTGAGGGAAGAGCAGACATACAGGAACTATGACTACTTCAACTGGCAGCGTGAGATCGTGAGTACAGATCTCGTTCTGGAACGACTTGACATGTCCTACAGAGCAGCGCTTGACACTCTCAGCAAAGCCAAACTCTCGGAAAACGCTGAATTCTTCCAGCTGGCAGTTCAGCAGCATGAGACGTTCCTGGCAAATTACAGTGATTTTCAGAGAGCAAAACCATTTCTCAGAATTCTTCTCATGGATCTCATTGATCCTGAGGCTGTCAGGTAAGAAGGGAGCTGGATGATCAAGAAGATAACAATTGGAGGCTCACTTCTACTGGTGGTTCCTGCGGTAAATGCCAGTGGAACTCACATTGAGGAAGCTGAGATCCAGTCGGTTATTGAGTCACAGAACTGGGAGACCCTGAAAGATATCTGGCGAATTGCGGACCACCTGAATCCTTCAGAGGAGCACTTTGAATTCCCGATGGCAACGGAAAAAGGGGACTCTCTCAGTTCTATTGTTCGTTCTCTTTTCACTGTGACTGACTTTGCTTCTCCAGAGATTCAGACAGCAGTTTCCATGATACTGAGAATCACTGAAAACAGGGTTTTACGGGCCAGCAGGATCAACACGACGATGCTCACCAGGATGATCCCAACATGGACTCTGCTAGTACGGGAAAATCATCTCTTTAACTTCGAGGAAAGAATAACCACACTCACCAGGCTTGTTGAAGCAGGAGAAATAACTCCACCTGAATTCATTGCTGCAAGAGACTCTCTTCTGGACAAAGCAGAGATCCTGACAGTGCTGGAGATACTTGAGGAAGTACAGATAGAACCTGATTACGGTTTCTACCCGGACCCCATTGACGAACTGGATGCTGATGTGATCCTGGCGAGACTCGACCTTTCCTACAGAGCTGCTCTTGACACACTCAACAAGCAGAATCCCAGCGAATACCTTGATCACTACAAGATAGCTGTCCAGCAGCATGAAGAATTTCTTAGAAGATACAGCGAGTTTGAAGACGCGAGGCCGGTTCTCCGCATACTTCTTACTGATCTAATGGAGGCGGAGATCTGAGCAGATTGTGGTTCGCCTTTGAAGTGACAGAAAGATGCAATCTTTCCTGCGAGTTCTGTTACAATGTATGGCTGGAGAACAGTATTCAAAATCAACCTGAGTTATCTCTGGATAAAGTTGACCGAATACTCCAAGTCGTTTCAAAGGCTCCTGGGGCCATGGGAGTTACTTTAACCGGTGGTGAACCGCTTCTAAGAGATGATATCTCTGAAATTGTCAACATGTCCAGGCTGGCCGGCTTGAAAGTTGCACTTGCCACCAACGGCACCCTTCTAACCGAAAAAGCAGTAGGTGAACTGGTTGCCGGAGGACTGGAGCATTTTGATATAGGGTTCACCGAACCCACCTCTCCAACCAGACTGGCGCTAACCGCTGCTGTCAGATCAGGATGCACTGTTACCGCATCCATCTGCATACACAACAACAACTACCAAAGAGCAGGGGTCCTGATAAATATTGCAGCTGCGCTGGGAGCAGACGCAGTGGCGATAAACAGGTTTGTTCCCACGGGACGAGGCAGGCTCCACGATCATAAGCTCAACCTGAGTAACAGGAATCTTTTATCAGCACTTGAACTGGCAGACAATGCCGGGAGAACTGCCGGTATCTATATCTATACAGGCATCCCGGTGGAACCGTGTATAGCATCAAAGGATATGTTCCCCGGGATCACTTTCTCCACATGTCAGTGTGGAGAGAGTAAGTGGGCCATCGACTCCCGGGGCAATCTCCGCACATGTGAACAGAACAGGGAGGTTCTGGGAAATCTGCTGGAAAACTCCTTCGCAGAAATAACAGAAAACAACAGAAAAAAGATTGAAAAATTCCGATCCTGGAGACCTTCAGACCACTGCCTTACCTGTAATTTGAGTGCACCGGAAGATTGCAGAGGAGGGTGCAGATTCCGCCAAGTGTCAATGCCAGTTAAATAGATCTGAACAACTTTGCTCAGCTTGTGAACAGACTGGTGGATATTATGTTCCCGGAACACAGACAGGGAGAATGCTATGATCGCAGATCAGATTGAACACAACTTTTTGAACTTCAGGTTTCCCGAGGAAGAAGGATTTCTCTACGGATTTAATCTGTATGCGCTGGTGAGTGGAACCAATGTTCTGCTAATAGATGCAGCTTTCCGTACACAAGCTAAACAGATAAAGAAGTATCTATCTTCAAAAGGGCTCCTGCTCTCTCATGTGCTGTTAACACATTTTCACCCTGATCATGTTGCAGGGCTTGTTGTCT
>JAGLDY010000075.1 GCA_023145375.1 Candidatus Sabulitectum sp.
TTGAATTGTTTTGGACAGCACTGCAATCAGATATCAGTCAGAGCGGAAGGTGCTGTAAAACACTATACAGTTTGAGAGAATCTTTAAATTCCTGCAGATATATGCTGCAGACCTACATACAGTTACTGTTATCACGAATGGGAAGCGGCGAACCTTTTCTGCAGCCAGTGGGCCATGAACCGGTCAGAGATGTAATATGTTCCGCTGCTGAATTCAATCAGGTCATGTTTAACAAGATATTCAAGACCGTTCTTTGCGCTGGATGGGTTTGCGAGGCTGTATTTTGATACGATGTCTCCGGAAAACGGCTGAATCAGGGGGTTTTCGAAAGCGGCAGCGATAAGCATTTTTCTAGGGTTGGAAGGCAGCGATTCCCATATCGCACTGAAGCCCGCTCCTTCCCTTTCAAGCAATGTTTGCAACGCTTCAGCCAGCACTTCTTCTCCCGGTTCATGCACCGGTTCACATGAGTCCCACAGAATGTCACAGATCATCTGAGTGTAGTACGGGTGCCCATCCGTTATAGAGAAAATATTCTCGATGATAGAATCGCTGATCGGAATACCCTTCATCTCAAAACGCTCTTTGATAAAGGGTTTCCAGTGTTCCAGCGCTATGTTACCAATAGGGTAATGACCGGCGCTCCTGTACAGAGGGCTTCCGCTCTTAAGGAACATGTCCCTTATCATGTGCCTGCGGCTTCCGCAGAAGATGTACGCAACATTACTATGCTTTTGAACCTCGCTTCTTATTATTCTCTCGATCCTGTCGTCTTTGAAGCTCCGTATTTCCTGGAATTCGTCGAATACAACAAGAACCTGCTTTTTCGGAGACGATTCCGCTATTCTTCCAGGCGCACTCAATACCTCTGACAGAAGCGGAGGGTCTATTTTCCTGTGGACAGAGGTAAATGTCAGCTGAGGTTTCCCGAAATCATCAACGGTAAGAACGGGCGCTAGCCCGGTGAAAAGTTTTCTTGCTCGCTGGAGAAGGCTTTCCGGGGTTTGACTGCCCGTTGATCCGAAG
>JAGLDY010000076.1 GCA_023145375.1 Candidatus Sabulitectum sp.
ATATGGATGGCAGCCACCTCATGGATCCGGAAGGAACAGGTACTGTACCCGGCCCGACCAGAGACACACATCATTCCCTTCTGGTTGGCTTTGAGACTGGCTTGGAGTGGACAGTGTCTGTGCATGGCACTGTGTTCGGCTCTCCCAAACTTGCAGACCTTGACCTTGACGGTGACCTTGATGTGATAATTCAAAGTGCAGACGGCTGGGTTGATGTACTTGGTGACGACGGCAGCTCAATACCTGGCTGGCCTGTAGACGGCGGGTGGATTTCAGGTCCTGATGTCATGGCTTCCCCTTCTATTGTAGACCTGACTGCTTCATCCACACCTGAAATTCTTGCCGTTCACCCATATGGATGTAATGCATTCGAATCATCCGGCCTGCCTGCCTCTCCATGGATGAGCAACTGGGGAGGAGGATTAGTTTACTATCCAGCATGGAGTTCTCCGGTAGCTTCAGATCTTGACAACAACGGCGATTTTGAATTGGTGCTCGGGAGACAGAATATTACACTGGGATCCAATCCCATATCACTTTACATTCGGGACACCGATGGTTCACTTATCAAGTATAAGCTATGGGACATGGAAGAGTCTGTAACTGCTACACCTTCAATATGTGATGTAGACGAGAATGGATCACTGGAGGTAATTGCTGTTACGGATTTAACGGAGTTCTTCCCTGGTCTTGATGGTTATGGAACGGTCTACTGCTTCAACCCGATCACAGGTGACGAACTCTGGAGTAAATATGTTGGTGGAGTCTACATTACCGGAGCAATTTCAACCGGAAAAATACTGGCTGACGAAACTGTTGGAGTGGTGGTGGGTGCCCATACTGGTAGCAATTCTATCAAAGTACTAAACGGTACCACAGGTAATCTTGCTTACTCTCCCCTGGCAACCGCAGGAGGAATCCAGGCTGGAACATCAATCGCTGATGTAAACGGAGACGGACACTTGGATATTGTAGCATCATCTGTGGGAGGTTACCTCTACTGCTGGAGAGGAGACACAGGAGAGGATAACCCCGGTTTCCCTGTTAACCTTGGTGCCTTCACAGATGACGGAGTCAGCATCGGAGACGTAGATGGTGACGGAATGCTTGAGCTTGTTCTTGCAGGCTCTGATGGTAAACTGCATGCTATCAATCATGACGGAACCAGTACATCTGGTTTTCCCATTACTGTTTCCAGTTGCAATGACCTTTCAGGTCAACCTGCAATTGGAGACATTGACGGAGACGGACGACTTGAAATTGTCTTTAGTGAAGAGAACAACAGTGTTCTCCACTGTTATGAAATGGGAGACAACTCTGCCTACAACTATCTCCCCTGGCCACAGTTCCAGCATGATGCGCAGAACACTGGGTACTTTCCAACTGATATTACTCCACCAGCAGAGCCGACAAGCTTTGAAGGCGACGGTGAACTGACGGGTGATATTTTCACCGTTGATCTGACTTGGACGGTTTCTGTAAATGACCCGTCATCTACAGCTCCACAGCAACCCACCGATGTTGTCAGTTACAGAATCTATAGAAAAATCCCACCCAGACCGATTGAGCAAATAGCAACTCTACCTGCAGGTACCTCAGCATATACTGACGTAATTACTTTTACCAGCTTTCCCTATCCTTCGGTAGTTGCCTACTTTGCCTCAGCATGGGATGGAGTTAATGAATCAGACTTCACTCCTGTAACAAAGGTTCTTACAGGAAGCCTGGAAAACATCGCTTTAGGCTGCCCTGCACGAGAAATCTTTCATTCAACTAGCATAAGAACTTCACAAAATCTGACAGTTGCATGCTCATATTTCTCAGATAGAGGGCAGATTAACTCCTGCAGGACTCTGACTGATGGAGAGTATGATGCAGTTTACTCACCATCAAGTTCATCCAACTGTGTAGAGATTGATCTGGGGGGTATGTTCACCATAAATGACGTGGTTGTAATGGGAACGGATCAGGCTCTTTGCGAGACTCCTCTCTATGAGCTTTCCCGTGATGGTAGGAACTTCAGTCACATTGACTCCGGCAGAGCAAGATATGTCAGGGTTTACAGTTCTGCTGGAGCTACAGAGATAGAGGTGCTTGGTTTATCTTATCAAGAGACCTCTACTCAGGTAGAAGTACGGAGAAGTAACTCTGAGGGCTACAGGATAGTTGCAATAGAAGAGGGCTCTCCTATCACGGCAACAGTATTCGACCTTTCAGGCAGAAGCGTGTGGAGAGGTTCCTCTTCCACAGGAGAAATATTATGGAACAGAAGTAATTCTTCAGGTAATTCAGTTCCATCCGGTGTGTACCTAATTATGGTTGAATCTGATGATATGGAAACCGTTACAGCAAAGGTTGTTGTCAGGTAATCTGAAGCATCCACAGTAAAGAGCAGCCCCTGCTGATGCGGGGGCTGCCTGGATTCACGGGGATTCTTTCATCTTTTATTCTATCGGTGTTCCAAATCAGACTGAAAATGACTTCTGAGTGTCGAATTGACAAGAAAAGTCGAACTCTTCTAGAGCCGCTCTATACTGGCATTTGGGAAGGTTTGCTTTTGAAAGATATAGAAATGGCTGGCGAACAGGGAGTCGAACCCCGATTATCGGATCCAGAGACCGATGTCCTGCCATTGGACGATTCGCCAGCGAGGCTGGAATTATCATATATTGATTATGTTCTGTCAAGTATTTTAGACGGAAAGGAAAAACATGGCGAAGAAACCCACAGGTCTTCTACCAAACTTTATCATTGCTGCTCTGGTTCTCTTTCTTACGTCTCTGATCCTCGGTGACAGGATGGTTGTATCTGGATTCTGGGGCATCATAATTACTGCAGGTGTAATAGGTCTGCTGAATTTCTTCATCGCTCCCATTATTGCCCTTCTTACCTGCCCCCTGCAGATATTGACTCTCGGGCTTGCAAGATTTCTTGTGAGCGGATTGATGATCGTTCTTGCTTCACACTTTCTGAACAGCTTTTCCATAGCCAACTACTGGTGGGCAGTGCTTGCAGCAGTTGTTATTTCCATTCTGACCTCTGCAATGGAAAACCTTTTCGGGGTCAGGAATCGCCAGGACTGACAAGACGGATGATTCCTGCAGGTGTCTGGGCTGTGCCCTGCCCCAGGGGATTATCCTGAAGGATTTCAAGAAGAAGCGAGCGATCTTTGTTCAGTGGAAAACAACCCAGAATGTTCCCGCCAATATCATTAACATCCACCACAGCCGCTGTGCAACTGAATCTTTTCGACAGTGCTTCTGACACTCCTTCCGGGTCCAGAGGAGCAAGACTGACGGCATTATTGAAAGGAGGAATTGTTCCATTAGTAGGTCCATCAATGGATCTTGCACAGGAGCCCGCAATCCGGTAAAAGTCTCCCCGTCTGCCGAACAGTCTGGTGATTCCTCCAACAACTGCTGCAAAAAGAATTCTGATCACGCCACATTCTCTCAGAGCACATTCCATTGTTTCAGGCATCCCGAGACCAATTCCCGCCGGTGTTCTTGTTACATGCTTACTGAGAAGCCTTGCAAGAGGTCTCACATTAAGTTCATCTTCGCCCAGAACAAAGTACCTGCCCTGACTGCCTCCAACTGCTTTCTCGCTGACAAAAAGAGTATCCTCCGATGAAAGAGTCAGCCCTGCCTGGGAAAGACCCTCCTCTATTGCATCTGCCAGATCATCACCGCGAAGAATCAGCCTGGTCTTCACCGGGATTCTCAACCACTCTTTTTTTTCTACTGCAATCACTGGAGTCTTTGTCTGCATATATTCCTTTCTGACCATCACAAGGGGGTAGTGCCTTGAATCTAATTGAAACAATGTCCGCAGAAGTAGAGAGTTCTTCCCATTTCGCGATACTGCTTCCAGTTGGCAGCCTGGAACAGCATGGTACAGAGGCTCCTCTGGGTTGTGACGGGATCGTAGCAGAAGCCCTCTGCAGAAGGGCTGGTCTGATGACATCAACGCCTGTACTGCCTGCCCTTTTCTATGGGCACTCTTTTTGCCACACGTCATTCCCGGGAACCTTTTCCCTTTCCGAAGAAACGTACTCAAAGCTGCTTGTAGATCTTATCAAAGAGTCAGCCCGAAACAAATTCAAGCGTATCCTTATTCTCAGCGGCCACGGGGGGAACAGAAAATGCGCTGAGCAGGCCATATCTGAAACGCAGGAAACAATAACCGCAAGATACATGGGTTACTGGCAGCTTCCCGGGGTCCAGGATGAAGAAGACCGGCTCTTCAAGAACTCCGGCTACCACATCACTGCATCAGAGGTATCCATGGTCTGGCACATCTTGGGAGGATCTATCCCGGGGCTTTTCAACGAAACTTACCCACCTGTAGCAAAAAACATTTCTGATCTCTCCCCCGAGCAATGGAAAAAGAACTATCCCCATGGAGGAGTCAGCGCAAACCTGACTGATGTCTCCGTCCAAAAGGGAAAGATTCTCTTTGAATTCATTGCAGATTCTCTCGCTGAAACCATTCGAATATTGGAGTAATTTGGAAATGCAGGCAACCATCGTAATATCCACTTATCCCTCCAGGGAGGGTGCCCTTGAGGCTGGAAGAAGTATTGTAAATATGCACCTTGCTGCTTGTGCACAAGTATAATCAGAGATTACCAGTGTTTACTGGTGGGAGGGGAAAGTCACCACCGAAAATGAGTTTCAGCTTCACCTTAAAACAACCTGTGAAAGAGAAGTAGAGCTGATTGACTATATCAGAAAACATCACCCTTACGAAGTAGCAGAGATCATCTCAATTCCAATATCCTCAATCTCTCCAGAATATCTTTCGTGGCTGATTGAGGCTACCGGTGGATAGAGCCGCTGGCAGTTTTCAATGCAAACGGCTCTTTCCTCAAACTGAGTAGATCAGTTAATCACATAACTTTCGAGGTCAACTTCCATGTGGGTGAAGGAACTTGAGTCAGCCTCTTCCATAAGAAACATTGCAGGGCCTATATCAGGCACAAGATACATGTTCCACAGGTAATCCGGATCATCGGAATCAGTGTCACGGAGATGAATACAGCCTGTATAGTTGCCCGATGGTACCGAAATGCTTGCAGAAAGGGAAACCACTTCGCGAACCACAGTCGGGTCATCTGTTTCAGGCTCCCACGTTTCACCCAGTGTAGGTGGCAGCTTCAGGATGATCTCATAGTCAGCTGAAAGGCTGTCATCATAGCCAATGAATTCACTATCCGCATCGAAAGCGTAGGTGTACGATGTATCTGTCCATACAACTACAGTATCACCTATTTCCACACTCAAAGAAGAGATATCCTCCAGCTCAAAGAGAGCAGACCCGTTTTCGTGAGTTACTGTTCTTGTCACTTCTCGCAGAAAAGATCCTTCTACAGAAAGCGTATCATCCGAACTGGAAACCATAAAGCCATCGATACCGTAATCCCAGTGATTCCCCACACTTACAGGGAGATAGTCTGGGTCGGCACTGGGTCCTGACGAACTGTCACCGCAACCGGTAAGGATCAGTCCTGCAGCAATAACCATTGCAATGAATAGACGCATCTTTCTCCTTGTTTAAAATATGACACAGGGGCAATATAGAAAAAATAAAGAGATAAAAGAAATCCCGGCACTCGCATACCGGGAAAATACTTGGTAGCGGAAAGCAGGCTTCATTTGAATCTTTTCTTTCAATGGCTTATCAGTTTTCCTTCAGGGTGAGTTCTCTCTGAACAGGTTAACATATTCCCAATACATATACCTTCTATGCCTTTTCCTGCCTGTGATCTCCCTGAGTATTTTTATCTCCTCCATACTTTTAACAAGTTCATTCGCTGGTGGATAAGAAGTGCCTGTTATTTCCTGGACTTCACGTACAGAGACTATTGGGTTTGTATAAAGATTTTCCAGTACCTGTAAGGCCCCTCCAGCTGAGCGTGAAAACGTTTCAGTGATTAGACTCCTGTGGTTCTCTCGCAGCAATATTATCTGCTTTGCTGCCAGGGATGCCTGAGTGCTGACCTCTTCCACTCCTCTAAGGAAGAAAAGCAACCACTCCTCCCACTCACCTTTCCTGCGAATGTTCTGCAGCTTCTCATAGTACTCGCTGCGGTTATTCTTCAGGTAGTATGAAAGATACAAAACAGGTTTACTTAACACCTTCCTCTCACAAAGCAGAAAGGTAATAAGCAACCTGCCTATTCGCCCATTGCCATCTAGAAAAGGATGAATGGTTTCGAATTGAGCATGTGCCAGACCTATCTTAACGAGTAATGGCAACATGGAATCAGAGTGGAGGTACTTCTCAAGATCGCTTAGTAATTCCGGTAATTCATCAGGTGGAGGCGGAATGAAGGAAGCTTCATTAAGAGAACTCCCCCCGGGACCGATCCAGTTCTGTGTTTTCCTGATCTCTCCTGGAGTCAAATGGGAACCTCTGACACCCTGCATGAGCTTTTCGTGTATTTCCTTGATCATCCGTGTTGAAACCGGCAGTGTTTCAAGTCTCTTCAATCCGTAGTTAATCGCAGCTATATAGTTTATTACTGCCGCCACATCGTTCGGCCTGTCAGGATCAAACAGTTTTGCTTCTGCTGCAAGTACATCCTGAAGAGAACTCTGGGTTCCTTCTATCTGGCTGGAAAGCACTGCTTCTTTCCTTATGTACATGTAAACAAACAACTCAGGATTAGGAAGAACAAGTAAGGTGCCATCCAGTCGACCGAGAGCCCTGTCAGCTTTCGACAATTGCTCCTGCAGCTTACCCTTTACTTCAACTGGAGGTTCTGGCGGAAGTCCTCGCGGATAGAAAGCACTGTAACCTGTTGGTTGGTTTACATATTCCCCGGCTCGATTTTCCATTTTTCCTTTTCTCCCATATGCAAGGTTACCCTTAATATAGCAAATGGCACGTCTCTTGTTAAGGGCTACCCTTAATATGTGACAATTCCCAAAGCATGTTAAAGGCTACACTACACAAATACAAAAAGAAGGAAACGCATTTAAGAAAAACTCCCGGCAGTTAAGCCGGGAGTACTTGGTAGCGGAAAGCGGGCTTCGTTTGAACCAGATATTGAGATGGATCAGTGGGTTCATGTGTGTAGGCGAGCAATTGTAAGTCCGTTAAGGCTTCCAATCATTAACTGTCGCTAAAGTGGGGAAGGCTACGACTTAGTCAACAGAGAGAAATAAGTCGGATTTCAGAGCCTTTCATCGCTGAATAAGGTTCCTGCCAGGTATCAGCCCTGTGAGAAACTCCCCTACTGGCATGCACAGAATTCCATCAATGAGAACATTGGAATCACCTCTATACAGCATAAGGGACTGGCACTCGGGGTAGTCGTCCCTGAATGTCTTCAATGGTCTTAAGTCCCGCCCTCGAATCTCAGTAGTGTTCTTCACCTCAACAGCCCAGAAGCAGTCACTACCATATAGAATGAAATCCACCTCGGTTCCAGCCTTTGTTCTCCAGTAGTAAAGACTGGTATCTCCAGATCCATATTCGGCCCAGGCTCTAAGATGCTGATAGACAAGTCCTTCAAGGGCAGCACCGTTAATCTCTTCAGGTATATCCAGCGGTCCACGTGGCCTGAGGCTTCTGAAAACTCCAGTGTCGAAATAGTAAAACTTGGGATGCGCTGTCACAGCACGCTTCGCTCTTCTCTGGAACACCGGAATCCTGGACGCAAGAAGAAGATCTTCAAGTATAGAGACATAGCCCTCTGCAGACTTTCTCTGTACTCTGCAATCCCTTGCAACATTGCTGATGTTGAGAACCTGTCCGTGGGAAAAGGCTATTGCCTCGAGAAATCTGCTGAAATCCCCGAGATTCCTTACAAGGCTCTCCAGCATAACTTCTTCTCGGAGGTATATACCAACATAGCTTTTCAAAACTTCTGATGAAGAGCTGGAATCCCATACAACCGGAAGCATCCCCTGTCCCAGGGCTCTCTCCAGTGAAAAGGATTTTCCCAACTCTGCAGCCATGAATGGGTGCATTGTCCGAAGAAGGGCGCGTCCGGCAAGCAGGTCAACCCCGGCATGCTTAAGTTTTCGTGAACTTGATCCTGTCAGCACGAACCTGTATCCCTTTTTCATCTCAAGTATCTCGTGGACCACGGATAGAAGTTGAGGTGCTTTTTGTACTTCATCAACTATTATGGTGGTTCCTTCAGGCTGACCAAGAGTGTACTCCTTAAGCCTTTCAGGCTTGGCAATATAGGATCGCAAAATATCAGGGGACAAGAGATCAATCCTGGCGGAACTTCCATATTTGTTCAAACACCAAGTTGATTTTCCTGTACCTCTGGCACCAAATAAGAAGAAACTTTCACCTACAGGATCCTCAAGAAATCGAACTGCTAATTCCATATTTGCCCCCAATGTGGCATCTGTATTTCCATTTATCGACCAAAATATATAGAGGGAAAACTCTCACAGCAAGGTTGTAGGATTTAGAATTGGAAATTTTCGCAAACATAAAATCACAGCCTAGCCCTCCCTTAACAAGCACAGTCCAAAATAGAAAACCACCAGCAATAGCAGCAGATGTAAGAAAAGCAATTGTCAATAATACTAGGAAGCATCTCATATTTCCTCCTCATTACTCAGGTTCTCTTACTAGCCTTAATCCACAGCTCATACTTCGAGTTGTTTCATAAAGACTGCTTCTATTAGCGCTTCTCAGGAACTGAGGCTGGCTGCTCCAGCTACCACCTCTTTCAATGCGATATCCCTGATTGCCACCGGTTGTCCAGGCACTGCCATCTGTTGGGGTTCCAGAGTACTCATCATGGTCTACATCCTGACACCATTCATAGACATTGAATAACTGCGAAGGAGAAGAAAACGCTGACTAAAAAACTCCCGGCCTTTAAGCCGGGAGTACTTGGTAGCGGGAACGGTATATGGAGCCGATGAGCGTAACAGAATCACACTTTCTGCATACTGGACTTATACTGGTGTCAGGCTTGGAGTTAAAAGATTGAAGCGACTTGGGATAAGGGTATAAAACACTTGGAAAATCTTTGCCCAAAAGCATCATTTATGTCAGATGCGTCATCAATCAGACAATTCGCTCATCGTCAATAAAAAGAGAAATCCTAATTCAGCTTCAAAAAAACTATCGGCACCATATCTTTCTTTAGCCAGCTTACTTAATTTGTTTGAAGATTGACAGACAACATAATACGCGTTATAGATACATCATTATAAGTAACCTATAACGGAAGTAATGCAATGAAAAACCCATTCAGGTACGGCGGAATTGTCAGCAGCGATTCTTTCTGCAACAGAATTGATGAACATACAGAGCTAATGCGAGTTGTCCGGCATTCCAGGAAACTCTTCCTGTATGGTGAAAGGCGTGTTGGTAAATCCTCACTGCTCC
>JAGLDY010000077.1 GCA_023145375.1 Candidatus Sabulitectum sp.
AAAGCAGACAAAAAACCAATAAAGAACAGGTATATTGAAGTTCATTATGTCCATACGTCCTTTAGACCGCACACAAATAGAAGATTTAGACAAAGCCTCCCTTGTCAACATCATTTTGGATCTCCAGAAAATGTTGCATGAGCAGGCTGTTGAGCTTCAATCTCTGCGTGATCAAATCTCAAAAAACAGTGGGAATAGTGGCAAGCCACCCAGTAGCGATGGGTTTAAAAAGCCACGTACGCGCAGTTTGCGAGAAAAAAGTAAGCGCAATAGTGGCGGTCAAGTTGGCCATCAAGGTCATACGCTAAAAATGGTTGCAAACCCTGACTGTGTCGAAGTACATGCCGTCTCAGCTTGTCCGCATTGTTCTACGAGTTTGGCGCAAATTGTTTGTGAGCGATATGAGAAACGCCAAGTCTTTGATATTCCACCGATGCAGATGGAAGTTACTGAGCACCAAGCCGAAATCAAGTTTTGTCCACAGTGTCAAAGAGAGGTAAAAGGCGACTTTCCCATAGAAATCAGGAAGCCTGTACAGTATGGACAACATATCAAGGCACAAGCTGTCTATTTGAATAATTACCAACTTCTTCCCGTTGCTCGAACTATCGAATTATTCAGAGACTTCTATGGACATTCACCTTCCGAAGCGTTCATATTCTCGGCAAATGCTTCTATGGTAGAAGCAATCAATCCTAGCCTTGAAGCCATAAAAGCGGCTCTAATCAGAGAAGCTCTTGTCCAATTTGACGAGAGCGGATTGCGTGTAGAAGGGAAATTGAACTGGCTCCATTCGGCAGGGACTAATCATCTAACCTATTATGGGGTTCAGGCTAGACGTGGCAAAGAAGGCATGTCTGAAATTGGCATTTTACCTGAATTCAAAGGTGTCGCAGTACACGATCATTGGAAATCCTATTTCACTTTCATTGATTGCCAACATGCTCTTTGTAATGCTCATCATCTGCGAGAACTTCGTTTTATTCACGAGCAATATGAACAAGAATGGGCACAGGATATGGCAAAGTTGTTGGTGAATATCAAGAAGCGAACGGAGAACACAGAGTTAGGGAAACTATCCCAAAAGGAACTGAGCCAATTTGGAGAAGATTACGACAAGCTTATTGAACAGGGCTTGCAGGCTAATCCTCCGCCAAGTATTCCCTTACCAAAGAGGCGAGGGCGAAAGAAACAAAGTCCTCCCAAAAATCTATTGGATCGCTTGAAGGAATTTAAGTCTCAAACATTAGCTTTTATGGTTGATTTTCGCGTTCCTTTTGACAACAACTTGGCTGAACGCGATGTTCGTATGATTAAGGTCAAGCAAAAAATATCAGGCTCTTTTCGCACACAGAACGGAGCTGACACTTTTTGCGCTCTCCGTAGCTATATCTCTACCGTACGAAAAAATAATCTAAATGTTATTGCTTCCCTTCACGATGCGCTACTTGGCAAGCCTTTTTTGCCTTCGAGACTTTTGGGTGAAGCTGAGTAGTTACTGAGCGGGTTGTATATTTGAGTATCTTATCTGCCATCTGTTATGTGGATAAAGAATTCTCTGATAAGGAAAAACACCAACTGGATGTTTTGTTGAAGCAACTTGAAATTTCGGATGAA
>JAGLDY010000078.1 GCA_023145375.1 Candidatus Sabulitectum sp.
AACGCTTGGGCTTAGCTGATTGCAAAGACTAACCACTCACATCATTGCGCAATTCTGCTACAGCCCATTGTTCAACTTCTTGTCGTCTTATGTTTTGTCTCGTTAACCACAAGAATGATAATGTTCAATACTTTAAATCACAAGGGGCTTAAGGGATGAATTATTTCTTGTTTGGATTATCTGACCGGAAATTTCATTTATACACTTGACGATGATGATGATACCATATATGGTACTACTGGAGGTGGTGATATTAAAACAGTACTGGATACGAATATTTTGTTTGCAGGGCTCTATTCAGCCCGGGGAGCATCATTCCAAGTGCTAAAAGCACTTTCTCAGGAAAAGATTCATCCGGTGTTATCGGTTCCTTTGCTGTTTGAATATGAAGATGTGCTGAAGAGGAATAGTCGGAAACTGGGTATTACTCATGAAGATATTGATTCGTTTTTAGATAATGTGTGCAACCTGTGTACATTCCATGAAATACATTATCTATGGCGTCCATTTTTACGTGACCCCAAAGACGATCTTGTACTTGAATTGGCAATAGCGGCACAAGCTAATACGATCACAACTTTCAACACAAAGGATTTCAAGGGAGTTGAACAGCTTGGAATAAGAATACAAAGTCCCAAGCAGTTGCTGGAGGAAATACAATGGGAGCTTTAAGCCTGAGATTACCGGAATCAATTCATCGCCACATTAGAGAGATAGCAAAAGTAGAAGGTGTATCTATCAACCAGTTGATATCTTCTGCAATTGCTGAGAAAATATCTGCAATCATGACCGAAGAGTATTTGGAGAGAAGGGCAAAAAGAGCAGATATAAATAAAATGAAAGCTATCTTGAATGATATTGCGGATCGTGAACCAATCCTTGGTGATGAACTATAGGATTTGTCATAACCTCTCACAAATGCTTGTAAGTGGGTTTCGCCGACAGATGGGCGAATCTTTCGCAATTCCAGGATACTTGGGATTGCGACTTCATAATGAAAGCTCTCATCGACAATTACCTTCTGGATTCTAGGTAAGCCATCTGTCCTGTAATTGTCGTTTATGATTTTTGTCTGTTCGGAGAATTCGGCTGGGATTGCGCAGCATCAGCTGAGCATTTGTCCGGAATAGTCTTGAATTATATGGATTGGGAAACCCAGAGCAGATTACGAGTTGAAC
>JAGLDY010000079.1 GCA_023145375.1 Candidatus Sabulitectum sp.
TTTACCCTGAAATAGACGGCACTTCCTGTGTACAGGGCATAGTTATCAAAGAATGTACAGAAGGAGATCTCAGGGTTTGACAGGGCAAAGCAGTATATCCCTCCTCCGTCGTCGTGGGCGTATCCTCCTGTGAAGAGGCAGTTGAAGATCACAGGAGTGCTGTGATAGCAGAATACAGCTCCGCCATCGTCCCAGGAAGTATTGTCTACAAAAGAGGAGTGGCTGATGGATGCATCTGAAGTGTATAGGTAAATTCCCGCCCCTGCAGAGATGCATTCATTGCTTTGAAAATAGCAGTATCTGATAACCGGAGCACCCTTCCATGAGTAAATGGCACCGCCGTTGTCGGCTGTGCACTGGATGAATCTTGAATATTGTATCAGCGGTGAGGAGTGTTTTGTGTGGATGGCTCCACCGAATGCGTCAAGTGAAGAATTGCCGTCTGTGAACGTAAATCCTGAGATAACCATTGTTGTATCTATCACTCCCCCGGCGGTGCAGT
Source organism: Candidatus Sabulitectum sp. (assembly GCA_023145375.1). Classification (GTDB taxonomy): domain Bacteria; phylum Fermentibacterota; class Fermentibacteria; order Fermentibacterales; family JCC-6; genus Sabulitectum. The sequence goes on from JAGLDY010000079.1 coordinate 503, forward strand.
CCATGTCTACGATACTGTCTGAGAGGCTGTCCCCGGAAAGGACGACTGACCACGGTTCCTGTTCGTTACCAAGAAGCACTATTCCGTTGTGATCAGCTGTAATGGCAATGAGATTCTCACCGTTTTCACTCCCATGGTGAATGCCCGGCATGACCAGTACTGTGTCTCCAGGGGCCGAGGAGTCCAGGGCGTTTTGAATGCTTTCTCCAGGGTAGACAGGAGTGGTAAAGCCTATGATGAATGCAAGAATAATTATCATCTTACCACTACCACCTTTCCCGAAGCGATACCATCCGGCCAGCTTGCCTGAAAGAGAAGAAGCCCTCCAGGGAAGGATTCATCAGGGTCCCATACCCATGACATTCCGTCTTCCATGTTAAGGTAGTCTGAGGTGTAAATTCTTCTTCCTGTAATGTCGTAGACAGAGATAATAACCGGTGCGGATATTCCAGGGGAGAGGGTCAGCTTTACTGTGGACGCGGCGGGAGATGGAGTGACAGTCAATCTGAAGGCCTCATTTTGTTCTTCAGGGGTAATGCCTGTCTGATCAGGGTTAAGATGATGAAATCCCATATCTGCAGTTCCGGTATCTGGAACACTGTCTGTTCTTGTGCTCAGGTCAGCGATAACTGTCTCCTGGGCTGGAGCGTGACCTGTGTTCAGCCCGGGGCTGTCAGCAGGCTGACCGGCGTTTATCTGTGAAATGTTCAGCTCCGTATCCGCGTAGAGGGGGTCTACACTGATGTTTCCTTCAGTGCCTGTAGGATCTTCCATTCCCTGGTAATTAGCGATGGTGTTGTCCCAGCAGCATACATGTGAAATGAATGGGATATTGACGCTGATAACATTGATCCCTCCTTTTCCCTGATTTGATGTTATTATGGAGGATACAACCGAGACTGAGTCAATGGTATGAAGTCGCATCCCGCCACCGTCATCAAAGGCTTCATTGGAATGAATGGTCAGGAACGAGAAGTTCGATGTGCCCTGCAGTACCGTAATTGCCCCGCCGTCATCCCCTGAGTAGTTTCCCGTGAAAAGAGAGCTTGAGAGGTTCAGCGTACTCTGATATGCATTCAGACCGCCTCCATCATCTGAACTGGTATTGGATAGGAATTTAACAAGGAAACCGCTGAAACTACATGCATACAGATCGATGCCGCCTCCTGTGACCAGTGCTTCGTTGTCACTGATGGTGGAGTACTGAATTGTAAGGGTTCCACCCTCGGCGCCAACCCCTCCACCGATAAGTGCTGTGTTGCCGTATATCAGGCAGTTGCTCACAACTGCTTTTGACTCGCTTGCGGAGACACCGCCACCATTGAAAGCGGACGCTCCGGTGGCATTACCCCCGGTGATGATCAGGTTCTCCAGTATAACTTCAGACAAGTGGGGTCCAAGAAGACTTACAACAGACCTTTCGATGTTCTCCCCGTCAAGCACTGCTCTGTTATCAGCCACTGAAGTGATAACAACCCCTGATTGTGAAGGGCCTGCTGTGAGAATGGGCTGCTCTGCAGAACTCATGTACACGCCTGGTGTAAGAAAGAGAGTGTCTCCCTGAGAAAGGGTTAAAAGACTGTCAGCTATGTTATCCCCAGGCTCTACAGTAAGAGTTATTGCCTGGACGGGTGCGGATACAAGTGCAAGGATAATCGAGAGGAATAATCTTTTCATGGTGCACCCAGTATTGTAATTTTTTTTGATTGAAGAAATCCCATGTTCCTTACCCCCACAAAATATATACCTGAAGGCAACTCTCCAGTTTCAATGGAAAGGGAAGAAACTCCCGCTAACAGCTCTGCTTCCAGAGGGGTCAGCAGCACTCTGCCAGTTATGTCATAGAGAGAGATCTCCACAATAACCGGTGCTATGGCAGTCAGTTGTATAGAAAGATCCCCTGTGACAGGAACGGGTCCGTTTATGGAAAAGCTTACTGCGCCGTGACTTGGCCACTGGGGGTCCCAGCTGTCAGGTGAAAATGGTGTTCCTCCGAATGGACCGGCAATCCATGATGCTGGATTCTGATTTGGGAGAGAGGTGTCCAGAAGGGTAAGTGTGGAACCGTACCCAGCTGTCTGCCAGGGCCAGGGATCGTATGGCAGATAAGAGACGCTGTCCACTGTGTTTCCCATTGGGTCCAGGAGCATCAACCTGTCACCGTTGTCAGAGAGGTTGAAAGTAAGCCACCAGGAAGGAGGTGGAATTGTTTCAAACGCGCTGAGGAAAGCGAATGAGTCAGAGGAGAATACCATGCATTGACCTGAATTAAGAAGCAGGTCTCCCAGTGTGGTCAGGTTGGTTCTGTTGTTGTCACGTATGGACCATCCAGCAAGGCTTACCGGTTCGTCTTCAATATTGATCACTTCGAACCAGTCTCCCGGGTTGAACTGAGGAGCACTCATGTAGTTGATCTCGTTGATGACAATACTGCCTGAGATCGCATGGATATCATCTGCCTCTGGAGTAACCGGGCCGTTGTCTGATCTCTGCTCTGTTCCATTTCTTGTGGCATACACCTGCATCCAGAGATCAGAACCTGTGAACCGGCCTGGTACAATATGTGAAGTATCTGAAGGGAAAGCTTCGTACACCACATCATCCGGGTTGTTGAAAAGACTGTCCGGTGATATCACCAGCCGCCAGGTACAAAGGTCTCCTGCGTTCTGCCAGGTCACTTTGATGTCCTCTCCGCGGCTTTCCAGGTTTCGGATACTGAAGGGGAGTGGCCACTGTTCATACTGTTCCAGTACATAAGAGTACCTTGCCTCAGGCCAGTTCTTCAGATTCCCCACCTCTCCCCAGAACTGGTCCATGGCAAAATCCCTGAAGGGGTCTGCCTCCACAAGTGGAGCCATCAGCTCTGCCAGAGAATCAATGGTGTTCCCCTGGGAGAATTCCAGAAGATCTGGATATTGTCCCTGCATCTCCGCAAAGAGCTCTTCTCTGATGGTCTCATTGCACCACATTCTCCAGATGAGAGTGTTTCTTCTGTTGCCGTTGTTGCTGGAGTTCTTGTTGTAAGGGAATTCAGGGCCGTACTTCCACCAGGTTCTGTCCATGTCCCAGGTGATGTAGCGCCACTTTCCCGCTCCGCCTGACTCATCCAGCAGTAGAAAATAGTTGTGGTAGTAGGTGCTTCCATGTCCCAGAAGAACATTTGCAGCTACGCAGGTTAGAAGATCGGTGTAATGGAATCTTTCCTGCAGCTGTTCCTGAAAGAGATCTTCAGGACAGAGCTTCAACCAGTAGAGCAGGAGAAGAAAGTCATCCCAGGGCTGGAATACATGAGTCTTCTTGGAATAGGGTTCCAGCTCGTCTGCCCTGTCCAGTGTGGTGTACCTGTCGGCGCACTTGTATATCACTGCTTCATCCGGCAGAGGCGTATTAATGAGGAAATCCCCATCTACATCTTCTACCGAGATATAGCCTCCCTGGGTCTCTCCATTGAAAACCACTTCCACCAGGTGAACTTCAGGTACAATCTGCCCTATTCGGTTGTAGTAGAGATATGAAAGGCACTCTCTCAGCCGTGTATGGTCAAGGTACTCCGCATTGAGATTCAACTCGTCCCGACCGAACAGGTATACACCCTCCCCGAACTCTATTTTTAAGGATTTTTTAGGGTATTCTCTGCTGGTGGCACCACGAATTCGAAACTGACTCTGAAATGTAAACCCATCGTAAGTGAGTTGAATCGGAACATATATGTCTTCCCAGAAATAGTCACAGGCGTACTCCCATTGGCTCTGATCAAATTGGAGATGGAGTACAGGTATCGTGTCCGGCCAGCCCGGGTTAGCAATCAGTGCAAAACATATCAGCAGCAAAATTCACTCCTATTCATTTTGACTTCATTGAACATACTTCATTTACAGTGTTTTCAGTATTTCTTGCTGTTGCCTGTTTTTATATCCTTGTGACTCTTGTGGCTTGCGAATCAACTGTTTTTATTAAATATTCACTCCGTAAACAAAAGACAGGAGGAATACTTTGTTCACAGTTCTCTTGCTAATGGCTTCTGTGTGTGTGCCAGTCAGTGTTGATGCGCTGGGGGGAATGGTTGTTCCGGGAATCCCCGAGACAGACGGGCCTTCTGTTTTCTGGGAGTTTAGAGTTGGTGTTGGGGTAGCAGAGAACTGGACAGTGTTTGTTTCTCTTCCTTTCTGGAAAATATCCAATTTTCATCCTACATCTATCCCTCCGGAATTTGTCGAGGATGAGCAGTATCCGGAGTTTAATTGGAAGTATGACTGGTTTACCGAGTATTCAGACAGCCGTATTGGTTATCAGTTTGGCGTGGGAAGGTGCCTGGGTCCGTTTTCTGTGGAAGCTGCAGCCGGGGTTGTGAAGAGAACATCACAATACACAATGTCCGGGGTTGATGTTGATGGGTATGGAGAAAACGAGTATCATGAGAACAGGTTCCTTGGTTCACTGGGTATCGTTATTCCAACAGGACGCAACGGTGTGTTCAATCTGGGAGTAAAAACAGAGGATTTCAACCACTGGTTCTTCTCTGCCGGTGCAGGTCTCACCATTTCTTTGGATGACTTTACCGGTACTGGAGGGGAATAGCATGCTAAAATATCTTCTTCTCTTCTTTGTAGTTTCTCTGGCTATTTCTTTCCCGGGAAGTTTTAAAGTATCCTTTTCACGAACGGATTTTGTTGACGGTTCAATTCCACAACTGGCAGACCACTTTCTTATGATGAAGATGGGCTCTGATATAGAGATCTCTTCACAATTCGACCTTATCATCAGAGGTGGATACGGATCATCTGAACCATCTGTCCCAGTTGAAGTTCCCGACTCTATTCTAGTCTCTGACGAAGAAGGGAGGATATGGACAATTGAAGGCGGGATGGATTACCTGATAATTCCTCAAGCTCCTTTTTTCCTCAGAGCAACCGCAGGTTCTGCATACATATTGAGAGATTACAACATGGGGCAATACTATCAGAGATACACTGAGCGCAGTTGGGAACCTCTCTTTGCCGTTGGTCTGGGGAGCGAGTTACCAGTTGATTTCTTTCCCGTGATCAGCAAATTGGAATTTCTTATCTCTGCTGAATGGATCGGCTCTGATGTGATGGCGGTTACAGGTGAGATCGGTATAGGTATCTAAACATACTGGGCCGCATTTGCGGCCCAGTATTCATTTGATCATCTGAGCTTTTCTATTATCGTTTCAGCGATCTGTTCAGGCTGAAGCCCCTGAAGGGTGTACAGATCCTCAGCATCTCCGCTCATTCCGTAGTGGGTGACACCGATTCTTGTGAGAGGTGGGGCATTGCCCGCCCCTGCCAGCGCCAGGGCAATTCCTGCACCGAGCCCAGTCTCTGTGTCATGATCTTCCACTGTGATTATGTGCTTGTACTGCAGGAGGCTGTTTGTAAATTTCTCTGAGATCTCCGTGGGGCAGCTTACTCCCCATACTGCGGTGGATATTCCCCCGACCTCAAGTATCTGAGCCGCCTGTATTGCCTTACCGCAGGTTGGTCCCATTGCCAGAATGGCAACATCCGTACCGGTTCTGAATTTGTCTGCTTCACCGTAGTTGAATTCATAGTTCTCATCGAAGAAGACCGACCCGTCTTCTTTTGTGATCGGTGTTGTCTTTGATCGACCCATAGCCAGGAAGTAGTTCCCGGGATTTGTTGCAGCGTGACGAACCGCTCTGTCTGTCTGATTCGGATCTGCGGGAACAACTGTTTTGTAGTTTGGGAGGGCGCGTAGAAGCCCTGCATACTTGATGCAGTGGTGAGTTTTTCCGTCAGACCCAACATTCAGTCCGCAGTGTGTTGCCACAACTTTCAGATTCGTATGATTTATATCGTTCAGTCTGTGCTGGTTGAAGGTTTCATCTATTGCAAAAACACCGAAGTCGCTCCAGAACACAACCTTATCTGCAAGAGTGGCACACCCTGCCATGGTGGCAGTGTGGTGTTCCATTATTCCCGTCTGGAAGAAGTGTCCCGGGTACTTCTTTGCGAATTCCGCAGTTTTTACACTTCCTGCAAGATCGCAGTCAAATACCAGGGGGATGTTGTCTTGGTTTGCGTCAGCCAGACTGACAAGTGCCTTACCCCAGGCACTTCTGTTATCGCCTTTGTGATTCAGGTTGTAAGTGATCGGGTCACCTGTGTTGCCCATTAAGTGGTAGGCTGGCTCTTCCCGGCAACTTGCTCCTCTGTTCTTCAAGTATGTTTTTCTTTCCGCAGCAAGCTCGTCCATGTTGTTGGCGATGTTAAGCTCTTTCAATGCTTCTTCCAGCTCATCCTTCTTAAGGGCTCTGCCGTGGAAGTCTGCCTTGTTCTCCATGAAGGAAACACCCTTGCCCATGACTGTTCTGGCAAGAACAAGTCTTGGCCTCTTCTGTTCCTCAGGACGCAGGGCTCTGTAAAGGTCACTGAGGCTGTGGCCGTCAACTTCAACAACATCCCATCCTGATGCTACAAATTCAGCTCTCAGGTTTACCGGCATTACATCCGCCGTGTCACCGGATATCTGCAGGTGGTTGAGATCTATGATGTAAGTGAGATTCTTCATCAGGTACTTACTGGCAAATCTTCTTGCTTCGGATATCTGACCTTTCTGATTCTCACCGTCACCGGCCACTACCCAGATGTGATTCTTTATTCCGTTACTTCGGCTGGCAATACCCATTCCCACAGCTGCGCTGAGACCCTGTCCCAGATTTCCGCTGGTAAGCTCGATCCCAGGCAGGTGTCTTTCTATGTGGCCTTCAAAATCGCTTCCTGCAAGTCTGAAAGATACAACCGCTTCATGAAGGTCAAAGAAATTGAGAGCACCAAGAACGCTGTAAACAGCAGGTGAGGTATGGCCGTGGCTTACTACTATTCTGTCACGCTCTGTCATTAGAGGTTCTTCAGGATTCACTTTGGCTTGACTCCAGAGCAGTGCAAAAATTTCCAGGCTGCTCATAGAGCCTCCAGGGTGGCCACTTGCCGCAAGGCTGGTCATCTTAAGGATGTTCCCTCTGGCAGTGTGACAAAGGCTCTTCAGTTCTTCTTCGACGGTTCCCGGAAGTGACGGAGGAATGAAATTTGTTCTTTCCATTGTTCTCAGCCTTCGTTCTTAAGTTTTGCTATTAACTTCTCCTGTACAATTGCGCTCAGTTTTTCAGTCTTCTCCAGAAGAGTATCAGCTTCTTCAGCAATTCTTTTTTTGTAATCCTGATCCTCTATCTCCGGGAGATTGATGAGAACATTGTAGTATGCACCGGTTGCACATGCTTTAGCTGCTGCTGCAGCAACTCCTGCGTCAGAGAGGCTTGACTGCATTCCCCGTTCTACAAGTGCCAGAGCCATCTCCGCAATCTCAGGTGATCTTTTCAGGACACTCAGAGGTACCTCGATGGCACCCTTTATTGCAGACTGTACATCTCCTTTTGCCCGCGCTGTATTCATCCACACGTTGAATGCCCTGGTGTCGTCATCTATTGCATTTACCAGGAATTCCTTGATGTTCTGAGCTTTTGGCGCCAGCTCCAGCATCTCCTCCCAGCTTGATCTGAACTTTCTGTTCTTTACAGTGAGGTTTGCAACCATACTGTCCAGACCTGCGCCTACTGCACCCATGAGAGCTGCAGCACTGCCTCCACCGGGAGCGGGGCTGTCGATGGAGAGTTCGTCGCAGAAAGCCCTGCATGTCATGCCGGAGAGGTTCACCGATCTATCGGCGATGATGTATTCAACGATCTTCTTGTCAGGGTCAAATTTAGCCACATCGCTGAGCCCCATTGATCTGATGGCAATGTCCACAAGCTCCCGCTCAGGTGCTCCAACAGACTTTGCCTGCTTACCGATGTTCATAAGCGCACGGTTCTGTTTGGCAAGGTAGTACATTCCGGCGTCAACCATGGAACTCAGGGGAACAAGCCCCACAACTTCGCTTCCTGTAACCATTAGTCCCAGTTTTTCCGCCTCTTCTCTTGTCACATCAAACCCGATGTGAAGGGGTGTAACGGAAATGTCAGTGAGGTTCATTGTGACCTGAGCTGTATTGTATTCTTCAATGAACCAGCCGAAAGCCTTGCAGTTCTTCAGGCGACCCTCCTGCTGGATCTTTTTCCCATCCTCATCCCTGGCGAATTTCCACTGATTCGTTCTCTGTGTTCTTCCGGTATCACGGATGTTCAGAGCGATCTCTTTAGCCATGGAGGTGTCAGAGGTGTTAAGGTTTACATTGTAGGCTATGAGAAAATTCCTTGCACCAATGGTGCAGACTCCTGTTTTTGCTGTTGCGTCATTCCATTCATTCGGGCCGAAATCAGGCTTCCATTCAGCTTTTCCAAACTTGTTCTGAAGTGCTTCGTATTCGCCTTCGCGAATGTTGGGCAACTTGACCCACTCCGGTTTTGAAGCTGCATATTCGTAAAGATAGACAGGAATACCAAGTTCCTCTCCCACCTTCTTACCCAGCCTTCTGGCAAGATCAGCACACTCCTCCATTGTTATTCCACTCACAGGAACGAAGGGGCATACATCTGTGGCTCCGTGACGAGGATGGGACCCGTGCTGTGTTCTCATATCAATAAGCTTACCGGCACTTTCGATCACATTAAATGCCGACTGGAGTACCGCCTCAGGTTCCCCTGCAATGGTAATGACAGTTCTGTTGGTTGCTGCACCGGGGTCAACATCCAGCACAGATGCTCCGCTAACCGATGAGGCAGCTTTTACAACAGCATCGATCACTTCCTGATTCCTGCCGTCGGATATATTGGGTACACACTCAACGATGCGCTTTGCCATTTGAACACTCCTGTTTTGCTTGAATTCCTGCTATAATGGAGAATCGCTAGAAGGTACTGGTAACATAACAATCAGGGGGGGGCGAGTGTACCATGGAATAGTTGAGGGTTTTTACGGAAAACCCTTTACAGCTCACCAGAGAAATGTACTTATTGACGAGCTTTCATCACTGGAGGATCCTGCGTATTTTTATGCGCCGAAGGATGATCCATGGCACAGGATCCTCTGGCGTGAGTCGTATCCCAGGGACGCTTGGTCATCCCTCGCAAGTTGTATGGGTGGGGATACACCATTCTTCTTCTCTTTAAGTCCCTGGAAATTCAAGGACAATGAATGGGGGAGAGCAAGAGAGAAACTTCAGCTTGCTGCAGATTCCGGAGCAGCCGGTCTTTCAATCCTCTTTGATGATGTTCCGGACAAGTCAGCGGGGAAGCTTGCAGAAAGACAGCTGAGTTTTGCACTCCGCGCAATGGAGGGAACAGACCTTCCGGTGATCCTCTGTCCGTCTGTTTATTGCGGAGAATTCCTGGAGAGGTTTTCTCAGGCGGAGGAGTATCTCCAGGTCTGGCGGGATATGATACCTGCAGAATGGGGTTCCTTCTGGACCGGTCCCATGGTGGTTTCCGAAGAACTGTCAGATTTGAGAATGGCCGGTGAACTTCTCGGTGGAAAGCCTGTGATCTGGGACAATGTTCTGGCTACCGATTACTGTCTTCGCAGGATCTACCTGGCAGGGCTGAGCGGCAGGGTATCCAGTGATCACTCATGGTTCATTAACCCGTCTGAGATCTTTCCTGCAGCTCTTCACGGGGTGATGGAACTTAAAGCTGCTCTGGGTCATGGTAGAAAATGGCCTGAGATGCTGGGAGAACACAGCAGGGGATGGGAACTGCTGCAGGAGTTCCACTATCTTCCATGGCGGGCCGGTGATACAGGGGGAGAAATTCTGGCAAGGCTTTCCAATGCCATTAACGGCACCGGCGTTGAAGATGCTCTTGTCTGGTTGAATGAAGCAGTACCGGAATTGACCGCTTTTGTTGAAGCTGTTCCCCGTATGGAAGGCGGCTGGGAACTGCTTCCCGTTGCACGGGACCTTTACAGGTCTCTCTCCATTATTCGAAGAGCCCTGCAGGCAGATGACCCGGCGGGCTCTCTTCATTATTTTATGCACACCAGATTGCCGTATGAAAATCCAGCGGCTTTTCTTGCTGCAGGAAATCACTAGGGAGAGACAATTGAAGGTTATTCTTGCCGGTTACAATACAGACACTGAGAATGGTTCCAAAACTCCTGAGACCATCTCGGCAGCCTATGCCAGGATCAGCCGTGATCCAGCTCCCATAACTGAGCTTCGCAAACAATCCGCAGCGGAAGTAGATCAGGCAAGAAGATCCAACAGAACCATCGTATACAAGTACGGACATGGATCAATTGCCGAACACGCTGTATTTAATTTTGACATTCTCGGAATATCAAGGCTGGCTGCTGAGGCTGTTCAGTCTTTCAGGCTTATCAGTTTCACAGAAAAATCTCAAAGGTACATCCGTATCGGTGAGGACTGGGTTCTTCCTGAGGGAATGGATCAGTTTGCTCCTGTGATCTCAGACTTGTTCCTCTGTTACAGGGAGCTTCTTTCAGCCCTGCTGAATTCAGGTCTCTCAAAAACTGAAGCCAGAGAAGATGCCAGATACATTCTTCCACTGGCGGCAACTACCCAGATGGGTATGACCGTTAATGCCAGGGAACTGGAGCACATGATAAAAAGGATGAAGGCTCATCCTCTTGAAGAGGTAAGATCTCTTGCAGATGCTCTCTATGAGGCAGTTCTTCCTGTGGCACCGTCTCTGATGCTCTTTACTGAACCAACAGAGATGGACAGGATAGCTCATATTCAACCTGTTCCTCTTCCCGTTGATAAGGCAGCGGAGCTTCTCAGCTGTGACTCCGATGAGAGAATTGCAGACTGGCTTACAGAACTTTACGGTGAATCTGACTTTGAAAGAGTGTACAGCCACCTTGGCATTCATGATGCACTGCCAAGATTCTGGGAGCTCTTCCGGGCTGACTTTAGAATTACTCTTTCTGCAACAGCTTATGCCCAGTTGAAAAGGCACAGGATGACTACACAGCTTGTCTCAGCATACGATCCAGCCCTTGGAGTAACTATTCCGCCATCCATTGTAAGTGCAGGGCTTTCCGACCTCTTTCTTCAGGCAAGTACAAAGGCCTCTGCAACATCGAAAGCTGCCGATCTGGGAAGAGCCGGGGAGTATTTACTTACCAACGCCCATCGCAGACAGGTGAGGCTCTCCATTAACGGGAGAGAATTCAACCATTTCATTCGACTCCGAGAAGATGCCCACGCTCAGTGGGATATCAGGTTGATTGCCTCAGAAATGGTCTCTTTAATCAGGGAGAAAGCTCCGCTTACAGTAAAGATGACATGCGGTAAGTCCAGATTTGAAGAGGTTACTGGAAAACCTGCTCAATGAACCTTGGTCTGCCCAGTTTACCACCCTGGTAAGTAGGGGTTATTCTGAGAAGAACAGTTCCTTGCAGGTCTATGATATCTGTACTGTACTGCCATATTAGTACATTACTGTAAGATTGCGGGCCAAGACCCCTTGTATTGCCTGAAATTGTAGCTTGTTGCCAGCTCTCTCCACTATCTGTGCTGTAATGAACTATCAGACTAAGAACTCTTCCGTTTCTGTCACCCAGACCGAATGTAATATCAACATGTCCTGCGTAAGTGTTTAAATCAGCAATTTCAGTTACTGCAGCCCAAATAACGTCGGGAATATTCGCGTTTTCAAGAGTTATCGGACCAATAATTAAGGATCGTACAGAATCACCATCTGAGGCTACAAGTCTTATGTCCAGGTCAAGCATGGATACATTCGGAAGATCCACCGAGCTGTTCCAGTTCAGAACTGAGTTGTAACTTGACGGTCCAAAAGGCCCCTGGCTCACAAGACCTCTGGCCATGTGCCAGCTGTCTTCCATACCGTGAAGTCTGTACTCCAGATTCAGGGTTATGTCATCGCTTTCCGGATCCGCAAGGGAGAACCTTACAGGCACCACACCACGGAAGACATCATAGATGGATGGAGATGAAAAACTGATGGAAGGCTGCGAATTGTTATCAAGATGGAATGGAGCTGAAGGAACTGCGATACCAAGATCTGTATGAGAGGGAAGAGCCTGGAATCTTACCTGATCTCCATCGAACCCGGGAAGGTCAATTTCCGATTCCCAGGAAACATCGAATTCATACTGCTCAAAACCTGCTTGATCACCCTCAATTACAGTGGCAGGAAACCATTCGTATCCGCCATCAACGCTGTAGTGATATGAAACATCAAGTGTGTTCAATTCCGGATCATTGAGTCTGACACCTATGACCACTCTACCCCCTGTCTCTGCGGTAGGGGCCAGTATCTGCGCGCTTGGAAGCCGACTGGAGTCGATTTGTAGTCCGTCAATATAGAACCAGGGGCCCGGGTCCGAATCGGCAGCTCGTATCCTGAGTTTGATGCTGTCAGCATCCATCTCACCTATATCATCTGCCGCGTTCCAGGTGACAGGTTCTCCGTAGAACCATGGCTCGATCTCAACGCTGCTGCCGCTAAGATGCATTCTCTCCCAGGTAACTCCACCATCAGTGGAGTACTGGGCTTGAAGCTGAATGATATCTCCCTCTATGTCCTCAACCGCATAAGCCAGTCGGTATCTTGAATCATCGATCTTTACCGGGGATTCCATGAGTATCTCCGGAGGTCTGTTGTTGTCTATGTGAAGAAGTCCAGTGGTGCCGCTTTCACCAGGGCCGAAAGCGGAATAGGGAGTGATCCTCACAAGGCATCGCCTCTGATCCTCAAAAGGCAGATCTTCATGAGAATTCCATATGATCGATCCGGGGCTTTCCGTGTAGTTCCGCGTTTCAACCCAGCTGTATCCTGCGTCAATGGAATAACACACGGAGATACCTGTCCATTCCTGACAGCTTATGGAGTATGAAATTAAAAGAGGACCGCTGAACTCACCGGATATTCCTGTCACTTCAAGCACAGGCAGGAAATCCGACCCATAAGATCCGGAATTGTATTGATCTCCCAGGGGAAGGGGCCACATACATTTCCCGGAAACATGTGATGCGATGGGATATGCCAGTACGCGACCTCCTGCTACCATCACGATCAACTCCATTGTTCCGTCTCCATCCATGTCTCCTGCAACAGGTGGAAAAGCTATCTCTCCTTCGCTTGCAATTGGAAAGCCATCGATTCTTCTGCCTGAAGCATCCCAGGCATGTATCTTTCCGCTGCTTGATGTGGTAATAATTGAAGGGCCACCCCCTGTATAGGAAATTATCGGCTGGGCAGGCCTGGAATCAGTACGGTTGGGCCACCGCCATGTTCCTGCAAGGGAACCATCTCCGTTCAGCAGGTAGACAGTACTGTCGATGGAAGCCACTGCTATCTGAGGAAATTGATGGTCTGGCTCAACATGTCCCACTGCAACAGAACCAGGTGCAGGGCGGGCATCCATGAAGAATGGCCAGCCATCCTGCTCCTCTCCCATCAGATTGTAAAGATGAATCTTTCCATCCTGAGTTGCAAAGACAATGTCGGCTTGACCATCTCCGTTCATATCACCTGAGATCGGAATAGTGCCTGCTGGAAATCCTGTCTGATTCGGCCAGCCGGGGATATCAAGCCCGTCCCATCCAAGAATTGTTATTCTACTGTTGCTTGTGGCGCAGACAATTCCGTTTGTATTCCCGCCTCCAAGGCTAATTATGGTGGGTTGGAACTGAAGCTGTGATTGCAGATCCACCGGGAAACCGGGAATATTACTACCTCTCAGATCAAGAAGATGAACCAGGCCATCACTTGTCCCGTACGTGATCTCGAATTCTCCATCTTCATTCAAGTCCACAGAAGTTATGCTTGTTACAATGTTGGTGCTGTTGTTCACAGGCCAGCCGAATACTTCGTTGCCGAGGCAGTCAATAAGGTGGATAGATCCTTCGTTGTCTCCATAGGCAATCAGGGTTTCTCCTGTTGAACCCGGTACGGCAGCAGGTCTCCAGATCACTCCTGCGCCTGCAGAGACAGGGAAACCGGGTAGTTCAACTCCGCCGGAACTCCATCCTCCTAAGCCTGCATCCCCCAGCGGGATCAGAAGGATCTGTTCAGAGTTTCCCCTGGTTATCAGCTGAGCTCCCCCTCGGGGCACCGCATTCAGATGAAGTTCCCATAATGGAAGTATTGCCAAAAAAGATAACAAAGGTACAACCAGGAAATTCAAATGAATCACCTCCACCAAGGGTTTGCATAATACTCAGAAACCGATAATAGTTGCATACACTTTTCAGGTCAACGGCGATCGTATTTATACACAATGATAAATGGGATTTGTATGCTTGACTGTGTTCCCAAAAGGTAAGATATTAGGGATAATATTTTAGGTAGTGGTGTTAAACGAAGTGAACATGATGGAGGAATCATATATGCGTTTTGCAGGCTGGGTTTTGTTTTTCACCGCAAGTGCTGTATTTGCAGGTTCTCTTCCATATGCTTACGGTGATGTTGTAAATGCTCCAGACGCTTATGTGCTGGAACACACTGAAGTTGAAGTAGGTATCGCCACAACGGCATTTTCTTATGAAGATTCTACAGGAGCATCTGACAGTGATATTAAGCTTACTGGTTACCTCAATATAGGTATTCTGAGTTACGGCCAGATTGGTTTTTCATACCTTGCCGACGGTGGATTGGTGCTCAATGCGAAAGTAGCCATTTTAAAGGAGGGAATCGCAGTTCCCGCCTTTTCTCTTGGTCTGCAGAACGGTATTGGTTCTGAACATGTAGATTGTTTCTCCGGACCACCGGGCACAGCTGATTCCACCGGAAGATATATTGGAAGCTGGGACGGTGATGGTATGTACAATTACCAGCATTCTCAGAACTGGTCTGTTTACGGCGTGGCCTCTAAAGACATGCGCTACCTTATAGGCATGCCGGTGACCATCAATCTGGGAATAGGCGTGGGGCGCTTTGTGGGGATCATAGACGGCGGCGCTCTTGGCATTGGCAGTTCCATCGCCAACGGTCTTTTTGGATCCATGGTATGGGAACCCGGTGAGAACTTCTCTCTGGCTTTTGAGATGGATGGGCGCGATCTCAACCTGGGAATGAACTACTCTGTTGGAAAGCATGTGGAACTTCATCTTGCCTGGGCAGAGCTGGAACAGACTGTCTTTGCGCCGGAAGGCCAGAACAAACGGGATGTTATGCAGAACTCAAAGATCACCATTGCCGTTTCCTCAAGATTCGGACCTTTGTTCGGAGCGGGCAGCCGTGACCTTGAAAGAGAGCAGCAGCGTATTGAGAGGGCTAGAACAAGGCTTGATGAACTTGAAGCCAGGCGCAGAGCTGCTGAATCCGAGCTTCAGAGGCTTCGTGATCTCCTAGATGAGCCCAGGTAGATACAGCGATGGTTTCTCTTACCAGATCAAGAACGATCATTCTCCTTATTCTTGTGGCCTCTGCCGTATGCAGTTCAGCCATGGCTCAAACGCCTGATCCTGTGGTGGATCCAGAGATAAGCATTATTCTGCAAAGGGCTCAGACCGAGCTTGCAAATCTGGAAAGCCAGATAGTGCGGGAGGAAGAGAGACTTGCCAGGATCGAGGCTGAGTTGATCCTTCTTCGCCGTCAGCGTTCCATTCTTTTCAGCGCACAATCTGCTTTTGAGCTGGGAGAGGAACTCTACACAAGCGGATCAATTGTCTGGGCCAGAGATGCATTTATCTCGGTTGTGGAGAATTTTTCTGATTCAGAGTACTACGATGCAGCGCTGTTCCGTCTTGAACTTATATACTTTGAGCTTCAGGAGTATCAGGCTACAGTCAGTAGCTTTGAACAACTCACCTCAGCGTCTCCAGGCTTTGAGTACGCTGATATAGCCGTTATTGTGGGCGGGCTGGCAAAGTATCACATGGGAGAATTTGCTGATTCTCGTTTGACCCTTCAGCAGGTCTCTCCCTCAGCAGATAACTATTCGCTTGCGGCTTATCTCATCGCAGTTACCTATGTGGCTGAGGGTAGTATCGAGGCTGCCATCACAGAGCTTCAGAAGGTTATTGATCAAGCAGGAAGAAATGAAGCAGGTATTGCGGATCGTGCCAGAATTGCAATTGCCCAGATCTATGTTGAACAGGGTCTGTTTGATCTTGCCACTGACGAATACTTGAAGGTTTCTCCCTTCAGCGCATACTATGATGTTGCAATGCTCGGTCTCACCTGGACATACATGCACAGGGAAGAGTATCAGGACGCATACAACCTTGCGGAGAGGATTCTTGAAGAGGTGCCTGGAACTGAGCTTTACAGCGAGTTTGAGCTTGCCATGGCTAACTGCGCACTGGGAGCCCAGGATATTGATATAGCCATTTCAATGTACAGGGATCTAATGAATGAATACGGATCAACAAATGAGCTTTACGACAATCTCCGCCCGGGAGATAATGTCACCGATCAGTACGCTTCCGAGAGGGATAGGCTGGACAGGATACGTCTGGGGCTTACAGAGCTCAAAGAGGAAGCTTACATGCAGGGCGATATGGAGCTTGTTTCGCTTATTGAGGTAGAAGAAGCATCTCTTAGAGCCCTTTTTGTTGATATCTCCGGGTTCGAAGCATCTCTTTCCATGCCGGTTGGCATGAACCCCGAGACCATGCTTCAGGAGGTTAACAGACTCATAGCTTCTTCCAGAGCCAGTGCTGAACGACTTGCTCTTGAAATTGAGAGTACTCAGAGTAATGCTGACAATTCCGGTACCCAGGCAGACAGACAGGATCTTCTTGAGCTCGAGGAGGATGTTTCCAGGATAAGGCTTGCACTGCAGGACCTGGCCAGTAAAATGGATTCAGGTATGGCGGCGGATCATGACTGGATGCAGGAAACTCAGTACGGTATCGCCATTGCCACATTCATTGACAGAGAACTTAAGCGGGACTCCCTGAACTATCTGGGCGCTTACTACAACGCCAGGATTACCGACAGTTATGCTGAAGGGGACAGTGTTCGTGCAAATGGATTTATTCAGCAGAGGCAGACTGAGACGCTTTCCCTTCAAGGCAGGATAGATGAGTCAGGCATTGAGTGCGCCGGCTATTTTGAGGAGTATCTTGCCCGTTACCCGGAGAGTAGATTCACAGCTGATATCTATGTGCGCCTGGCGCAGCTGTACTACGAGATAGACAAGAATGCCTACCTGGACCGGATAGCGGCATCAGGCGGAGATTTTATCCCTAATGATTATTCAAGAACCATTGAGCTTTACCAGAAGGTCTTGAATCAGTATCCTGGTAGCGAGGTAGAGGACATTGCTCTCTATTCGCTTGGTTACGCCCTGAATGAAGTGGGAGATCCTGTCGGTGCGGTTGCCAGCTACAGAAGACTTCTTTCAGAGTTTCCTGACAGCCCTCTTGCTCCAGAGACCCATCTCCGCGCTGGAGACTTCTTCTTCGATTCCTTTGATTTTGACAGTGCCTATGTGTTCTACAACAATATTCTTGACTACCCTGATGCAGGATCCACTGTCTACCAGTTTGGTATTTATAAACTCGGCTGGACCGCATACCTGCTCAATGATTACAAGCGTTCAATTGCTCTGTTCGGGTATCTCATAAGGGACAGCCACAGAATGGATGAGCTGGGTCTTGTCCGGCGCACAGATATGGTAAATGAGGCCGTGGAGTATCTGGCCCACGACTTCATGGAGCAGAAATCCGGACCGCCTGTTCAGCTGGCTACAAATTTCCTTGATTCATTTGATGACGAACAGGTCACCGTGGATGTTCTCACGCAGATGGGTGATTTCTATATAGAACAGGGATTCTGGATCGAGTCTGTTGAAGCATATCAATCTCTTCTCCAACGAGATCCCTACAGTGCTGATGCACCATTCATACAATCCAGGATAGCCGTTGCATACGAAGGTGCAGGAGATCTGCTGAATGCTGCTCGTGCCCGGGAAGAGATCGTTGAGATGTACGGCCCGGAGAGTGAGTGGGTAACCCTGTCAGGAGATTCTTCTGTCTTTGCGGAAGTGGATTCTCTCAGGGGCTCGGCAATGGAGTATTCCATTCAGTACCATGCCCAGCAGGTGGCTGAAGGTGATCCTCAACTTGCCGTCCAGAATTATACAAATCTTATTGAGATGATAGAACTCTATCTTTTGGAGTACCCTGATTCAAGACAGACTTATGATTTTAGATACCTTCTTGGTGATTCCTACTACAACACCGGGAACCTCTCAAAAGCAGGTGATGTGTATCTGCAGGTTGTTTACGACAGTACTTCAACCCAGCAGAGAGAGAACGCTGCGGTGAACGCTTTCAGTTCTTTTGGACAGGCATACGACAAACCGGGAGCTGACAGTCTTTACCTCCGGGAGAAGATGCATGAGATAGGAATGTACTATGCCGACAGATATCCTTCAGGGGAGTATGCCGCTCAGTTCCTTTTCAATGATGCAGGCAGCCACTACAATGCCAGTGATTTTACCACTGCCCGCGTATCATACATGAGGGTATACAATGAATTCCCCAATTCTGAGTACACAGCCAGATCTGCCAGGTTCCTGGCATCAGCATTCGAGGCAGATAACATGTTCTCCGATGCTGAGTACTGGTACGAAAGAGCAGCTGATGCTGCAGCTATAACCGGTGAGGATCTCGGAGCTGATGTTGCTGCGCTTGCAGCAGCAGTTTCATACATGGATGCTGAAGCCCTTGCCCAATCCGAGGACACAGAGTCTCTTCTTATTGCAGCTGCCAGATATGAGGAATCCGCTCTCTCTCACCCGGGAACTGAGGTCGCCCCTGTGGCCTTGTATGATGCAGGAGAGACTTACGGAAAAGCCGGAGATATTTCAAATGCTATCAGGGTGTTTTCCCTGCTTGCCAGTACATATCCTGAAACAACCCAGGCACCGGAGGGTTTGATGAGGGCAGCATATCTTGCCATGGAATCCGAACACTACATACTTGCAGGAGACACCTATCTGAATGCCTACAATCGCTTCCCTGACGCAGAGGGAGTGAATTCTGCCTTGTACAGTGCTGCTGTGACTTATGAAAAAGGTGGAGCCACAGGTCTTGCCATGGGGGTTTATAACCGGATCATTACTGAACAGACAGCCACCCCCCAGACCATGGTTATTGCCCTTGGAAAGTACGGGGACTATCTTTACGACAGCAATGACTTTTATGGAGCAAGGGAGACCTATCAGCAGTGTGTTGACACTTATGATATGTACCGGGAAGGTCCCGCCAATGATGCTGCCAGGAGTGCCTTCAGGATTGGTGAGATAGTCAGGGTAAACTATGATGCCATGTTCGTTACTTTAGAGAATGTTCAGCAGAAAGCACAGTTAAAAAGTGAGGTAGAAAGCTGGTACGGCCAGTCTCTTACTTACAATGTGGATGTCTGGTTCATGGCTTCCTGCGTAAGAGCCGGGGAATTGTACGAAGATTTTGCAAATACCGTTGCCTTTATGGATCCTCCTGCTGATCTGACGGGAGCCGCTGTGGATGAGTTTTACAACCAGTTGTACGTTCAATTCTACGAACCTGAGATGCAGAAGGCCATTAATATTTACGTAACCGCAGTTGAGAAAGCTGTTTCCGCTGATGTTGTTAACCACTGGGTGGATAAGGCTGCGGAAAACCTTGAATTGCTTGCACCGGGAACGGTAGCAACACTGGGCCTTCCTGGGTATGATATAGAGGTCTATGAGCCTGAGCCTGAGCCGGTGCTTGTAGAAGGAGCAGGAGAATCTGAAGAGGAGACGGGTCAGTAATGGTAATGCGCTTACTTTCTGCTGTGTTGCTGGTGCTGACATGTTCTACAGCGTTTGGCCAGGGTGCAACCATGGAGGGTGGTCGCCTCATTCTGGATGAGATCACTATTCAGGGTGAATTGAGGACACCGCAGGCTCTGTTCCTTATGCTGAAGAGCACTCCCAACCTTAGTAATGTACTTTTAGAAAGAAGTTTTCTGGAGGATGTTGTGCGCCCCATTTATCCCGGCGCCTTCACCTCCGAAACAA
Organism: Candidatus Sabulitectum sp.; assembly: GCA_023145375.1. GTDB lineage: Bacteria > Fermentibacterota > Fermentibacteria > Fermentibacterales > JCC-6 > Sabulitectum. The sequence goes on from JAGLDY010000079.1 coordinate 20,407, forward strand.
GTTTTTCAGTCGCTGCCAGACGATCAAGTGCCTTACCTGTCTTTGTCAGGTATGGCTCTGTGGCAGTTCTTGGGGGACTTAGCGCCTGGAAGTATTCCAGTGGGGATACTCGTACAGGTATGACCTTTGCCATTATGGGAGGTCTTGATTTAGTAGGTAATTTGCTGTATGACCTGATTGGTCAATAGATTAACAAACGGCTCAGAGAGGAGTCTCTTAATGCGTGGTAATTTTTTCATTCTGCTGACAGTTCTTGTTCTTATGGTCTTCCCCGGCGTCATTTTTGCGCAGGAAGATTCTACTGCAGTTGATTCTGCCCTGGTTGCGGAGGGAGATTCTGCAGCAGTTGACTCTGCAGCTGTTGTAGAGGAAGTCGTCCAGGAAGAAGAAGCCTCTGCTGATACAATGGGAATGGATGAAGTAGTAGAGGAAGAAGTTGAAGAGGTTAAAGGTGGTTTCTTCAGTAAGTTTGCCACATTCTTCCGCCAGGGTGGACCTGCCATGTGGGCCATTCTCATCTTCTTCGGAGTGGGAACTGTGATCTTTATTGAAAGAGTCTTTTTCCTGTTCGGAACTGCCCGAGCCAAACCTGAGGCACTTATGGCAAAGATCGCGACCCTTATACGAAGAGGTAGTATTGAAGGGGCAATTGCTGCTACAAGTGAGGAAAAATCACCACTTTCCAAGATAGTTGAGGCTGCTTTAAGGAATTACAAGGGAAGCGAGCGTGACATCCAGAATGCTGTTGATGAGATGGCTCTTGCGGAGCTTCCAAGGATAAATGCAAGGATAGGTTATCTGGGTATGCTGGCAAACGTCTCAACAATGGTTGGTCTTCTTGGAACTATTTTTGGTCTCATCGCAGCGTTTGCTGCTGTTGCAGCCGCTGACCCTGAGCAGAAAGGTGTTCTGCTCGCAAACGGTATCTCACAGGCAATGAACACCACTGCCTTTGGTCTTATTGCTGCTATTCCCATGCTTGTTGCTCACTCTGTTCTTACATCAAAAGCCGACAATCTGGTGGATGATATAGATCGTTACAGCGTAATGGTCATGAACATGCTGGCACAGGCCAGAAGGGAAGGCTAATGGCTAAAGCAGTTTCGGCGCGAAGTAGAACCAGTAAACACCCTCCTGAGATAGATCTTCTGCCGGTGATGAATCTGTTCTGCTGCATAATTCCGTTCCTGCTGTTTAGCGCCACCTTTCTTGAAGTAGTTGTCATCGAGATGGCGGCAACAGAAGGCATAAACAGTGGCGGAGGTGGAGCTACTGCAAATCTTATGAGATCTGAGGAGGACAGACTTCAGCCGAAGATAATCATAACCGAGCAGGAGATCTTTATTGGCACTGCCAGTGGTTCTGCCCACGTGGGTTATGCCTTCGAAACAGAGTTGAACGGAGAGATGGTTGTTTCTTTTCCATGGGACTCTTTGTCAATGAAATTGACCGAGGTTCACGACTTACTTACAGAAGCTTATCCGCAGATAGAATTCCACAAAATCACCGTTCTTACTGTTGAAGAAACCAGGTATGATAACATCATTGTTGCCATTGATCTTGCAGGAGCGGTCGGTTTTGACCAGCCTGGTCTGCAGGTTGCTCCATCGGCTTCAGTGAATTCTGCAATGGCTGGGGGTGGAAACTGATGAGTACTCCCTCCAAGCGTCATGTGCCGCTTTTACTGGGTTCTGGCAAGTCTAAGGCACTCAGCCGCGGCAGCGATAAGAAAGTTTCCCTTAACCTTACATCCATGATTGATATGTTCACCATTTTGCTTGTATTTCTTCTGAAAAGCTACTCTGCCGACGGACAGCTTGTTACTGTCAGTGATCAGCTTATCCTTCCAAAGGCAAGAGTGGAGAAGAAGGTGGAGCTTAAACTGGAGCTACAGGTCAACAGCTCTGTTATCGTCGTTGACGGAGACCCTGTTGTTAATGTTACTCCGGAGCTTCTTCTCTCCGGAAACTCAATACCTGCTCTTGTAACAAGGCTTCGAGATCACATGGAATATTCACGGCTTACCAGAGGTACACTTACCGAGGATGACTTGAAGATCAACATCCAGGGAGATGTGGGCATGCCGGCGATCTTACTTCAGAGGGTAATGGCAAGTTGTTCAGAAGCCGGTTACGTCGGGCAGAACCTGGCTGTGATCAAGATCATCTCCAGTGAAGGTGGTGAAGACTGATGGCAGATGCTGTAAAGAAGATTCTTGCTGTTGCGGCGATGAGGGACGGAAAGGTCATTACCAAACTCCTTCCGGGAGAAAAGGAAATTACCCTTGGCTCCGGTTTTAACAATAACATTTCTGTTGAAGCACCGGGAATTCCTGAATCAATTGTGTTGATGAAGATGGGTGAGGAAAAGGATACATGGGATCTGAGACTATCCGAGGTAATGGATGCACAGATCACATCAGCCAACGGATCCAAACTTAAGTTCAGCGATCTCAAGGGTCTTGGCATTTTTAACAATGATGAAGACGGTAATTTTGTTCTTAAAGTGAACTATGGAGATCAGGGTATAGTCAATGCGGGACCTTTCCTGATTCATTTCGGGTTTATTGACCCACCCAAGGTAGCAGAGAAAAAGCCTCAACCAAAGGCCAAGGTTAAGAAAAAGCAGATCGAGAAGAAGGAAGAAGCACCTTTTGTAGCTGACAAGAGAGTGCTGAAACTCAATGTTGAGGATGCAGCCGGTCGCAGAGAGATATACCCCAACGCTGGTATCATGACTATTGGACAGGCTGATTACAACACAATATCGGTAAAAACGGGAGACCTTCCCAGGATCCATACACTTCTTGAGCCTGAGCAGGGCAACAAGTACATACTTAGACTGCTTCCGCAGATCAAAGGTGGTGTTGAGGTTAAGGGTAGCGTTATTCCCTTTGCCACTCTTATTGAAAGAAACCTTCTTAAACAGGAAAAGCCGGGGGATCCTTTCATCTGGGTCTTTGACAGAAATGTATCCGGTATTTTCACCATGGGTAACACTGAGGTTTTCTTCAGTTTTGCAGAACCTCCTGCTGAGATCCTTAAGCCGAAACCCAAACCTGTTGTCAAGGTGCCAAAAGCAAAACCCAGTATTTACAACTGGAAGAGTTTCGCTTCCAGACCCCACGAGGTAGTTGCATTTCATTCCATTAGAAAGGAAGACAGCCGGTTCAAGATGATACTTGGGATCGGACTTGCAGCGGTACTTCTTATGGGTGCAGTAACAGACAGACTGATACTTGTTGTAAAGGAATCAAAAACACAGATGCTCAGAAGCGCACCGAGTTCAAGAGTTGTTCAGCTCGCTGAAACTCCTCCTTCTGCAGCCGGTATGGGGGAAGAAATAGTCAGTGACATGCCTGTAGCTGAGATGGCAACTTCCGGAGGAGGCACAGGCAATTCTGACCTTCCTGCCGGTGGTGGTGCAGCTGAAGGAGCAGACGCAGCAAGCGATGTTCTCAGCAGTATCGGGTTTGCCGCTTACGGCACAGGGTCAACAGGCGGCGGAGCCGGATTTATAGGTGATCTCCAGAGTGCCGCGTCTTCCGGTACCGGTCTTGCCTCCGGGCAGAGCGGTCAGGCATTGATAGCAGGTGCAGGCGGCGGAGGTTCAGGCGGTATAGCTGGACTTGCCGGTGGTGGCGGTGGTGTGGCAGCTACAGCCGGTACTGTCAGTGCAAGCGACATGCAGGCAGCTCACCAGGCGGCACAGGTTACATTCAGTGCCAGTGCATCAGGCGAGGCCATAGACCTTGGATACAGGAACATGAGCGATATCAGGCGCAAGATCAATATCATAAAGATGCGTGTTCAGACTGCCTACGAGAGTCTTCTCAGAAGCAATCCCACGGCAGCTGGAACTATTACCATCAATTTCTCCATTACACCTGCAGGTGCAGTAACCGGTGTTTCCGTCAGTTGCCCAGGCGCACTTTCAGCCTTGCAGGGAACGGTTACATCAGCTGTAAGTTCTCTTAACTTCGGGCCGGCTCTTGAACAGACAGGTAATCTTCCTGTGACAGTACCGTTCAGTCTGGTACCGCCACAGTAATTGTTATTGCATTGATCAGCGGGGGGCTTCGGCTCCCCGCTTTGTTGTTTCCAAAGACAGACATTTCAGCTATATTGTAACTTACTTGGTAATGCTGGCAAAGGAGGACCATTGTGGCTAAAGGAAGAGATTCTCAGAAGAACACGAAGACAAAGCCTGAAAAGACACTGAAAGAGAAGCGCAGAGAGAAAAAGGCTAAGAAGAACAAGTCCTGACAGCTTTTTCTTTAATGAAGTACAAAGGGCCGCAGGAAACCTGCGGCCCTTATGGTATCTATATAAATCGGGTCTAGTACATTCCGCCCATTCCACCCATTCCACCGTCTCCACCTGCTGGCATGGCTTTCTCAGCCTCGGGGATCTCAACGATGATGGCTTCCGTGGTAAGAAGAAGACCGGCGATCGAACTGGCGTTCTGAAGAGCACTTCTTGCTACCTTTGTAGGGTCAACAATTCCGGCTTTGAACATGTCAACGTATTCACCTGTTGCCACGTTAAGGCCTTCTGTTGCACCCATGCCACGGACCTTTTCAACCACGATGGCGCCTTCAAGGCCGGCGTTCTGAACAAGCTGACGGAGAGGAGCGGAGAGTGAACGGAGAATGATGCTTGCTCCGACCTTCTCATCGCCTTCAAGGTTAAGCGCTTCAACTATATTCTCGCAGCGTATGAATGCGACTCCGCCACCGGGAACGATTCCCTCCTCAACTGCTGCACGTGTAGCGTGAAGAGCATCCTCAACTCTTGCTTTCTTCTCTTTCATTTCGGTCTCTGTGGCAGCACCCACATTGATCCTTGCTACACCACCAGCGAGTTTGGCAAGTCTTTCCTGAAGCTTCTCGCGGTCGTAGTCACTTGTGGTGTCCTCGATCTGTCTGCGGATCTGTCCAACGCGCCCCTTGATGTCCTCAGTGGCTCCGCCACCTTCGATGATGGTTGTGTTGTCTTTATCAATCTTGACGATGCCGCAGGTTCCAAGGTCTTCCATGGTTACATTCTCAAGCTTGATACCAAGGTCCTCTGTAACCGAGCGCCCGCCTGTGAGGATAGCTATGTCCTCCAGCATTGCCTTGCGACGGTCACCGTATCCTGGAGCTTTCACAGCGGCGATCTGAAGCATTCCGCGAACCTTGTTCACAACAAGTGTTGCAAGGGCTTCGCCTTCAATATCCTCTGCTATGATGAGAAGAGGGCGACCCTGCTGGGCAACCTTCTCAAGAACAGGCAGAAGATCTTTCACATTGCTGATCTTCTTTTCATAGATGAGAATGAAAGGTTTCTCAAGGACAACTTCCATGGCCTCTGCATCAGTCACAAAGTAAGGACTGAGGTAACCGCGATCAAACTGCATACCCTCCACAACATCAAGAGTGGTGTCCATGGATTTGGCTTCTTCCACACTGATAGTGCCGTCCTTGCCGACTTTTTCCATGGCGTCGCCAATAATGGCTCCGATCTCGGTGTCGTTGTTGGCACTGATGGTGGCAACCTGCTGTATCTCTTCCTTGCCGCGAACCTCGTTACTGAGATTCTTGAGCTCTTTAGTAACAGCGTTCACTGCAAAATCGACTCCGCGCTTAAGAGCCATTGGGCTTGCACCTGCGGTGACATTTCTGAGACCTTCACGGTAGATGGCTTCAGTAAGAAGTGTTGCTGTTGTAGTTCCGTCACCTGCAATGTCACTTGTCTTGCTGGCTACTTCACGAATAAGCTGGGCGCCTATGTTCTCGAACCTGTCTGGAAGCTCGATCTCTTTGGCAACAGTTACACCGTCTTTTGTGATTGTGGGGCTGCCCCATTTTTTCTCAATGAGAACATTGCGGCCCTTTGGTCCAAGGGTGATCTTTACAGCCTTTGAAAGCTGTTCCACACCTGAGAGGATGGCTTGTCTGGCATCCTGATTGAATTTCAGTTCTTTACCTGGCATATGGGTTCTCCTTAATTCTCTATGACAGCGAGAATGTCATCCTCACGGATGATCACTAGGTCTTCGCCGTTGACTTTTACCTCAGTACCGGAGTACTTACCTATGAGTATCATGTCGCCTACTTTTACAACAGGTGTTACGAATTCACCGGAGTCACCTCTTTTGCCTTGTCCAATGGCAACTACGGTTCCCTCAAGAGGCTTTTCTTTTGCCGTGTCGGGAATCACTATTCCACCGCGTACTACATCTTTTGGCTCTTCACGACGAACTATGATTCTGTCGAAGAGCGGTTTTATCTTCACTTCTGCCACCTTTTGATCTCCTTTCAAAGAGAATGTCTGGCACTTGCATACTGTCCGTTCTTGTATTTTCAATTCGGCTGAACACAGTAAAAGCAAAGATTGTGCCAGAGAAATCATTACAGACCGGTATCCTTTCAATATGTTGCACTGCATGCAGAAGAATGGTGGTGCCTTTGTAACCTACATCAAGGCAGTATTTGATTGCATGTTGTTTGTGCCAGTTTGACGCATGGAGATAGTAATGGGTGCGTGATTCCTTTCATATATTCCCTGCTCGATCTTATTCTGTTTAGTTTTGCATGAAAACAGGGAGGTGATAATGTCCACAAGAGTTATCATTGATTGCGGAGGGACTTCTCTCAGCCAGGTGAGACAGGTAGCAGATGGTGCCTCGTATGAACTGGGTGAGGATGCAATTGGTGCGATTACGGAAGCCAGATCCAGTATTGAAGCTCTTCTTAGATCAGGTAAGCCTATATATGGAGTCAACACGGGGTTTGGCCGTCTTGCAAGTACTGTTGTACCGGAGGGAGAGCTTGGTCTTCTTCAGAGGAATCTTCTTTTGAGCCATGCCTGCAGCACTGGTACGTTGTTGCCTGCAACTGTGGTTAGGGTCATGATCTTTTTAAGAGTGGCTTCCCTTGCCCGGGGAAGGAGCGGGATCAGACTGGAAACTGTAAATGCCCTGATAAAGCTGGGAAACAGTTCTTTCGTACCTGCTGTTCCATCCCAGGGTTCTCTGGGGGCATCCGGTGATCTGGCCCCCCTTTCTCACATGTGTCTTCCCATACTGGGAGAGGGTGAGTGCATTGATGAAGACGGGGTTTCCGTCTCCGGCGCCGAGGCTCTTGAGGCTATAGGGCTTGAACCGGTTAAGCTTCAGGCGAAGGAGGGGCTTGCTCTGATCAACGGAACCCAGGCAATGACAGCGCTGATGTGCTCTGCAGTTCTTGACTCGAAAAGGCTGATGGATGCTGCAGATGCCACGGCGGCGATCACTCTTGAGGCACTTCTTGGTACAGACTCGGCTCTGGATCCGGAGCTGATAGCCCTACGACCACACCCCGGAGCTCTTGAATCAGCACTGTTCATCAGGAAGCACCTTGAAGGCTCTGAAATTCTTCACAGTCATCCTAACTGCGGCAAGGTTCAGGACGCATATTCTTTAAGGTGTACACCGCAGGTACACGGGGCATCGAGAGATGCATTGAAGTACATAGAGACCACTCTTGAGAATGAGTTGAAAGCGGTCACAGACAACCCACTTCTCATGGAGGACGGCAGGGCTGTCAGCGGTGGAAACTTTCACGGTCAGCCTGTTGCTCTTGCAGCTGATCATCTTAAGATAGCAATAGCAGAGCTGGCAAATATATCAGAGAGAAGAACTGAGCGACTTCTCAACCCTGATCTCAGTGGTCTTCCTGCATTTCTCTCCCCCGCCCCTGGAACGAACTCCGGTCTGATGATAGCGCAGTATACAGCTGCATCCCTTGTGAGTGAGAACAAGGTGCTTGCTCATCCTGCCAGTGTGGACAGTATTTCCGTCAGTGGTTGTCAGGAGGATCATGTAAGCATGGGTACAACTGCAGCGAGACAGGCGGTGGAGATAGTCAGGAACAGCTGTCATGTTCTGGCAACAGAGCTTGTGGCAGCGGTCCAGGCGCACAGATTCCTTGATCGCGGGGTGATGGGCAACGGAACTGGTAAAACATTTGATACGGTTTCCGCAGTATTTCCGCCACTGGAGAAAGACAGACAGTTTGTGGGTGACATTGAAGCGGTTGCCTGTTTAATAAGAGAAGGAAACTTTTCTTAAGGATCAGTAGAGCCCTGGATCCCGACCGGGTGAAGGGGCTCCAATGTTTCCTGGCCCATCATCCTCCCCGAAACCCATCTCTTCAAGTTCCTGCTCTATCTTTTCCGGATCCTCTCCCGCCTCCAGTCGGCCGAGTGCATGCTCCAGTTCAGGACCCAGATCCTCTCCCATTTCATCTGCCATTTTTCGTACTGCTCTTGCCATTGATCTGGGATCATTTTCATCGATATCAGCCATATCTGCAGCCATCTCATCATCTGATCTGGACTTCGAGGAGGAGGTGGAGAATTTGCTCATTACCCGTTCAAGATCGCCTGCATTGCATTTCGGACAATGAAGATCCTCAGTTTTGCGTTTTCCCCGGATAAGGAACTGATAGATCGTATTACATGTGCCGCAATAGTATTCATAGATGGGCATTCTTACCTCCAGTATTTGTGAACCGGCAGAAAACTCCATTTCCCTGGGGAATTCCCGTTGCCCGGGAAACAACCGGGCACTTCACCACAAAGGAATGATAAATCCTGTGATCATTCAAACCAAACAGTCCCTCAAGGTTCCCCTGTCCCTTGGCGAGAATGACATCAGCAGTCTCGAAGACTGTGGCAGCCTCTCCTCTGAGCATATCAGGGATAACTGCCGGCACATCAATACCACTTGAGATCAGCGTTGCGACTCCATGAAGTCCGGCCATCTCTGCGTCCTTCAGTGTAGCGTCGTTCATCACAGGGAATTCTCTGGTCATATAGTATTTTGTTCCATCGAAAGCAGCAAGATCAAGGAATAGTCTGTCCATGACTGTTTCACCTGCATTGTCTCCCAGAACAAGAAGTGTACCTGCTCCGTGGAGATCGTTAAAGAACTCCATCCGCTCATCCGGTATTAGTGGAGATGAGAAGGTATCCAGGAGTTCTTCAGTTCCAGGAAGAGGTATTCCCTGACCCACATCAATGAGATTGCACCAGGTTGCAGCTGCAAGAGCTGCTGACTGGGGATCATCCATCTGCAGGAAATGTGTCTTCAGCTCATCATAGTGCAGGAGCATCTGTCTGGTAAAGAACTCCTTTTCCTCCTGGAAGATATCATTGGAGTAAATAGATGCCTTTCTTAGAAGTGACCACGGTTCCGCGCCTGCCTTTGGTGGGGTTAATCCATTATTCAGGTTCCTGTTAACAATGGTCATGAGATCATCAAATTCTTCTGTTCCAAGGCCAGCCCGTGTTACATAATCAGAAAAGCCTCTTCTGAAGCAGCTGAAACACTCCCGGTCGGGATCAAGACCCAATTACAGCCTCTTCAATGAACATCCGGTGAATTCTCGTATCGTCAGTGAGTTCCGGATGAAAACTGCTGAGCCAGATGTTCTCACATTTCAAGAATACTGCTCCCTCTTCCACAGTGCAAAGTACCTCAACCCTGTTGGAAAGAGGGTAAAGAAGCGGTGCTCGGATAAAGACTCCGGGGAAAGGCTGATCCAGTCCCTTGATCACAAGATCTTCCTGAAAGCTTGCAACTTGCCTGCCGAAGCTGTTTCTCTCTGCGCGGACAGGAACCAGTTCAAGACTTGGCTGGTCTATAATGTGGTCTTTCTCACTGATCTCATCGGAGAGAAGAATTGAACCGGCACAGGTTCCCCATATGGGAATACCTGTGCCGGCAAGCTCTCTAATTGGTGAAACAAGGTTCCACCTGAGAAGCAGTTTAATCAGGGCAGTGGACTCACCGCCGGGTATAACAAGGCCATTTATGTCTGCCAAATGTTCAGGAAGGCGCACCTCAACTGTGGTACATCCTAAAGAATTCAGCATGTCTACATGCTCGGAAACTCCCCCTTGCAGGGCAAGAACACCAATGCGGGCTTTCATTCTACCAGCCTCTGTCAGCCATTCTCTCGTTCTCGGGAATTGTAGAGATGTTTATCCCCACCATTGCTTCACCGAGACCTGTGCTGACTCTTGCAATAACGTCTGGGTCATTGAATTGACTCACAGCTTCAACAATGGCCTTTGCTCTCTGTGCAGGATTACCGCTCTTAAAGATACCGCTGCCAACAAATACACCATCCAGACCCAGCTGCATCATAAGGGCAGCATCAGATGGTGTTGCAATTCCCCCTGCAGCAAAATTGACCACTGGAAGTTTTCCGTTCTCGTGGACGTACTTTACCAGCTCGTAAGGAGCACCCATTACTTTGGCTCTGGACATGAGCTCTTCATAAGGAGTTGATTGAAGCCTTCTGATCTCACCAAGAACAGAGCGGGCATGGCGAACCGCTTCAACAACATTTCCAGTACCTGCCTCCCCCTTTGTGCGGATCATGGCGGCGCCCTCGGCAATCCTTCTGAGGGCTTCCTCAAGCACTGTAGCACCACAGACGAAGGGAACTTTAAAGTCCCACTTGTTTACATGATTAGACTCATCTGCAGGTGTAAGAACCTCAGATTCATCGATGAAATCAATCTCCATGGACTGAAGTACCTGAGCTTCAACAAAGTGCCCGATCCTGCATTTAGCCATCACAGGGATAGTGACTGCTTCCTGAATCCCCTTTATCATGTCAGGGTCAGACATTCTTGCCACACCACCCTGGGTTCTTATGTCTGCTGGAACCCTTTCCAGTGCCATAACGGCAACTGCACCCGCCTCTTGTGCAATAATAGCCTGCTCAGCATTGATAACATCCATTATCACACCGCCCTTGAGCATGCTGGCGTGACCGGTCTTTACCTTCCATGTACCATCATCCCGAATAAAACTCATAAGATTACCTCGTAGTTTGAACGGACTCAAGAAATTCCCGGCCTCTTGTCTCCCACCTGGAGAAGGCAGCCAGAAGTATTTCTTCTTTATCGGCTGTGCCATAGAGTCTCACAGCTTTTTGAAATTGATCTATACAATCAGCAGATGCTTTCAGATATATAACCCATGAGTCAACCACTTCCCGGGGGAGATATTCACGACTGCAGTGAACGGCCGCTTCATAGGCAGCCTCTGCCCTTAGGATCGCAGTTCCTGCCATGAAGAGACCTGCTGATCCACCGTTTCGCTCCTCCGTTATGATCACCCATGCATCCATCAATCCCGCCACTTCTCTGTCCAGAGTACTGAACACCTCCGAACTCAGTGGCTGGGAGAACACTGAAACCGCAAAAAGCGTAAGCATCGCCAACTGTTTTTTCATGCAACTAACATACAAAAGAGTCTGCAGTGCCGGAAGGCGTTTACACTCTCTTCCAGCTGTTGTATTATGGGGGGTCTATTTTTAATTTGCTTCACCCATGGAGGGTTCTTGAAGTTAACTGCACTCCTTGTCGTCACTCTGAGTTGTACTGCTTTTTGTGATATTGTTGATGACTGTTCAGCCAGAGGTCTTCCTGTCTCTTCCGCTTCTCTTTCGGAGGAACTTCTTGTTATTGAAATGGACGGCAGTCTTGCCCAGGGAGACTCATTGCTCAAGCATTACGGGGGGGTTTTCTTTCTGCTTGCTGACAGCATTGCTTCAGGCTGGTCTGTTGTCGGGTTGCAGGTAGACATTCCAGGAGCTTCACTTATCCTTTTCCGCGAAGATGTTTTCAGCGCCGTTGAACGGATGCAACAGGGTCTTTCCGAAGAGGTTCTTGCAGGTTGGATCCTGGAACATACCTGGGTCAGCCGGGAAGAGTTATAAGCCGCCTTTTCCAAAAAGCACCACAGGAATTGTTTTCATTATTAGCTTAAAGTCCAGCGAGTGTGATGAATCAATGGTGTAGAGAAAATCCAGGAACTGAGCTTCATCAAACGGTAGTCTGCTTCTTCCGTATACCTGCCAGATACCGGTGAGTCCCGGTTTAATATTGAATCTTCTTCTCTGCCATCCACTGTAATGTTCCAGCTCGTATTTGATGCAGGGTCGAGGGCCCACCATGGCCATTTCTCCCTTGAGAACATTCACCAGCTGTGGAAGCTCATCAATGGATGTTTTTCTGATTATCCTGCCGATCAGCGTAACTCTTGAAGACTGTTTCAATTTGAAAGTTTCTCCATTGCCCATAGCTGTTTTTCCGTCTGCATAATCTTTGAAATACTTCCTGTGAGCCTCCGCATTGGCATTTCCATTTTTCATAGAGCGGAATTTCAGGAAGCCGAAGGGTTTAAGTTGTTTTCCCACTCTTTCCTGCTTGAAGAGTACATTCCCTCTGCTTGTCAGTTTGACAGCAAGAGCAGTTGCCAGAAAAACAGGAGAGAGCAGAATCAGTCCCAGAGCGGAGAGAATTATATCACTGAATCTTCTCATTGAGATCTGAAGAGATCGTTTTCTCTTTCTCAGGAAGGTTAGAGCTCCATAATCGCTGAGACTGAACCAGGGATCAAAGTATCCCAGTTTGACTATTCTCGGGCCATAGATAACGAATGGGATCCCTGAGGCATTTAGTTTGATACAACTTTCAGCAATACTGTTGAAATCGTGTCTTTCATCAAAAAGGATCACAGCACCGCTGCATTTCCTTTCGTCCATCTTGTTCAATACAGCATCAGCAAGCTCATCAGCATCAACGGGAAGAGTCTCAGGCCATTGGATCACTCTGTGATCCGAGGCATAAATGGAAGAGTTTCGCAGCAGGCTTGTGATGTTTCTGTTTCTGGCAGGGTTACCTGCAACGAGAAGATTTGATCTGGTGCTTCTTTTTCCTCCATACAGATATCTGAACAGATTTGGAAGTATCATCAGTTTTGACGATAGTGTCAGAACCAGCCAGAAGAACATGTTGAAGACAATCACGATCCTGCTGTCAATGAAAACAGGTCTGATTTCTTTAAAGATGAAGATCATGAGCATGAAGGCACCGGTAACGATCAGTGCCATTCTCAGGGTTCTGTAAAGCAGCATCGGTCTGTTCAGTGTCGTTCTCACAGAATACAGGTTCTCCATGACAGAGCCCACATAGTAGCCCAGCATGAAGAAGGATGCTGTGCCCAGGTATTCTGTAAAAGGAAATGCAGAGAATCGACCGAATCTTATCACAACTGCCAGGGCAAGAGCAGCAGCAACAGTGATAACATCAGCTATCACTGCAACCATGTAATATCTGCTGTTCAGTGAAAGCGTTCTTCGTGCAGCCACTCTCAGCCTTTCTTAAAGAAATCCTTTACGGCGGAAGCAACTTCATTCTGCTGTTTCCCTGTAAGCTCAGGGAACATGGGCAGGGTCATGTTCTCGCCTGCATTCTTCTCACAGACCGGGAAATCTCCTTTTGAGTACCCCAGATAACTGTAAGCTTTCTGTGTATGAAGAGGTTCCGGGTAGTGGAGTCCTGCTCCTATATTCTTCCCTGCAAGGTATTCTCTCAATTCATTCCTTAACGGGGTGTGGAGAGCATAGAGATGGAATACGTGCCTGGTGTCCCGGGCGATCTCAGGCAACTCAACAGGAAGGCCAGCCAGCAGCGAGTCGTACCTTGCAGCTGCAGCGATACGGTTGTTGTTCCACTGGTGGATGTACTTTGTCTTTATTCCCAGAACTGCACCCTGAAACGCACTCATTCTGTAATTGTGGCCGATGAAATTGTAATGGTATTTCTCCTGTGAACCGTGGTCGCGAAGAGTTCTCATCCTGGTGGCGATCTCATCGCTATCAGTGGTGATAGCTCCCCCTTCACCATAGGCACCCATGTTCTTGCCGGGGTAGAAACTGAAGCTGGCAACATCACCGAAACTTCCAGTTTTTTTCCCAAATCTTGATCCGTCATGGGACTGTGCTGCATCTTCGTAGAGGAACAGGCCGAATTTGTCAGCTATCTTCTGCAGGGCTTCATAATCCGCAGGTTGTCCATAAAGGTCCACGGCAACTATGCCCTTTATTATTGCACCTGTTTTGGGATCAACAGGTTTTCCAGTTGAAGAGCAGGAGGCAAGGAACTCTTCAGTTTTTGCAGGAGATAGATTCCATGACGTTGGATCAGCGTCCACGAACACAGGTACATGACCGGCTAGAACAATACCTTCCGCAGTTGCCGTGAATGTGTTTGGGGGAGTTATGAGACCGCTTCCCTTGGGAAGATCCGTGGCCCATATCATCCCGTGAACCGCCGCAGTGCCGCTGGAGAGAGCAACGCAGTGTTTTACGCCGCAGAGATCGGCAAATTTCTCCTCGAAATTTTTGACCTTGGGTCCAAGAACATAGTAAC
>JAGLDY010000008.1 GCA_023145375.1 Candidatus Sabulitectum sp.
ATGCAAGACTCAGCAGGAAGCGAATCTCACCTGCAAGTGGAAACAAACCCTTCCCCGCAATGTGCATGAAAAGAACAGGAACCCAGCCGAATAGAATGAATAACTCCAGGAAAGCCGGTATTCTGCCCAGAAATGATACCACATGCAAAGAAATGGACAGAACACTGCTTCTCCTGAAAAGAAGAGTATACAGTCCGGCGAGGAGGACCAGTGTGATCAGCAGCAGAATTGAGGCAAGGGGAATGGAGAATCTGTTTAATACTACAGGATTGCTGCTGTTTGATTCTGCAATCACTGATAGAAACAACACCATTCCAGTCAAAATAAGCAGGAATCCTGAGTAGAAAAAGACTTTCCCCGCCCTGCCTCTACCGTGCTCGATCATGCGAATTGTCCTTCCGAATGGGCGGCATACCGGGGTAATCTACAATCAAGAGGTTAACAACGCAATTAGAATTAGATAAAGAATTCAGATATCCGATGTTAGGGTGAGGATGTACTCTCCGTTGGCATGTGAAGTGATGTCCCAGGGGAAACCGGGTATATCTATCTCGGCAATGATTTCTTTCGTGAAGTAGTTGATTGCGGTAATTCTGCTGTTTCCATCACCCAGATAGCTCAGTGCATAGAACAGTGTTGATCCCGGTACACTGCAGATGTTTGTAGGGTGACCCGCCACAGCTACTGAAAAGATATCAGGTGCGGAGTAATTGCTGCAGATGGAAACACTGCCGTTCTCAGCAAACCATTCGGGGTGAACCACTGCCCAGATAGACTCTGCAGGGGCGGCGGTGATATCTGAACTGGAACTGCCCAGAGATATTGGATTTACAAAAAATGTGCTTAGAGTGACTCTCCCCACAGAGCCTTCCTCACTGGAGCTGGCTGCAAGAAGATAGGCATTCTGAAAAGATTCGATAGTGATGGAAACAGGGACGCAGTTCAACGGGCTGGATGTGCGCAGAACTGTGTTGCTCACCGGGTCTATCTCTCTGATCTGCCTGTCGCTGCCGTCGGACACATAGAACTTCTGACTGATCGGTGAAGCGCACAAAGCATTGGGCATTGGTCCCGCATCAAATTCATCAATAACCGAATTTGTCTGAAGGCTTACCTCAATTATCTTTCCTGCGGCTCCCACAACATAGACGGAGCCTGGTTTCGGCGTGATCATACTTCCGTAGCCTGACCCGCTTCCGAACCCGATAACAAAAGAGGTATCCAGCTCCATTGCCGGAGAGTCAAATCTGTAGAGAGTACCGGAGCCTGACGCCACAAGGAATTCGTTGTTTCCAATGGAGCAGAGAGATCTGCCATCGGTTACATCGCTGAAGGTTCCGACTACTGTGTTATCCGAAACCTGAAGTTTAACTATGCGACTCTGATCCACAACATCATATTCAACTGGACTGTAGCATGCGGTTGCAAGGAAGATCAAAGCGGGAAACAGTTTCAGCATTTTGAACTTTGTGTTTTTCATCATTCCCCCTACCAGCTTAAGCCAAGGCCAAAAAAGATGTGTCTCGCAGGAGAATATGCCGCCGGGTTTGATCTGACCCCTCCGGGGTTACCTGTGCTGGTGTACAAAGCAGGGTCAAAGATCCTGACAATGTTTGACCGGTCGAAAAGGTTGAAGATTGTGATCTTCGCCTCAAGCTCAGCGGCTCCGATCCAGAACCTGCGGGTTCCACTCAGATCGGTCTGCATGGTCCAGGGATACCGCTCTTTGTTTATGGCGGGGAGCATATCACCTGAGGTTTGAGTGAACGGATATCCGCTTCCCCATGACCAGCTTAAACTGAGAGAAGAGCCTTCAAAAGGGCGGATGCCTGCCCAGACAGGTCCCTCTCCACGATGATTGCTCAGATTCAGATGTGCATTTGCAGTGTGGCGCTGATCCCAGTCAAGATAGTTGTCATCAGTGGGGATCACAGCATACCCTTCACTTGAGTACTGATACTGTTCAGTTGCCGAGGAATATCTGCCTTCAGCCACGGAGTATGTATAACTGACGCTGCCTGACCAGAAGTACCCGGGCAGGCGGAGAATGGTGAGTTCAGCCCCCTGTACCGTTGCGTAGCTGTTGTCATTTTCATACATGAAGAATTGATTGAGACCTTCTGTTGAACCTGGTGCGGTCTGCACAAGCCCGTTGATCAGCTTTGAGAAAGCAGAGAAAGAGAGGGTGGAAAGATCCTCGATTCGATGCCTGACTCCCACTTCGTAAGAGATGGTTCTTATCGCATCAAGATCGGGGTTCCCCACGATGGAGAAGTTACCGGAGAGGTTGTAACTGGAGCCGGAGAACATCTGATTCAGATTGGGCATCTGGAAGTAACGGCCATAGGTGGCGAAGAAAACATCTCTCTCGGATATGGGATGTGTGATGCCGAATCTTGGGCTCAACTGAAATTTTACAGGTATCTCAGTTGATCCGCTTTCACCGGGGGTGATCATTCTGGTGTTGGGGTTGAACAGGTCGGCTCTCAGACCTCCGTTCAGAACCATTGCCCCGGAGAAGTTCATGGAAGTCTGCAGGTATGCTGCGCCGGAGCTGGGATACGCTTTCCATATAGTTACCCAGGTCTGCTCAGGGCCTTTGGAATCCACACCGAAATCGTAGATATCGTAGTAGCTGCCTTCGATGCCTCCATTGATCTTCAGCATCCGGCTCAACTGACTGGTAATTCCTACCTTGCCTGTTACAACACTGCTTCTTGAATCAAGCCACACAGAGGGATGTGTTCCAGCATGGTAGAAGCCTAGGGAATCAGCTACACTCTCCGGGAAGAACTCGCCGAACCATGCTGCAGGAGAAAGGCCTTCACCAACGTAACCTCCGCCTTCATCTCTGATCCTTCTCCACTGGCAGAACTCACTTCTGTCGAAAGATACTTCCAGCAGAGATTTCTCACCAAGCAGCCTTGAGATCCTTGAGGTGACTCCCCATGTCTCATCAAATCTTATGGGTAGTGCGTAATCAAAGTCACCGCCAAGGCATGGTTCACCATCTATGTAGGCAGGCTGGTCGTAGTTGGACCATGCCCACTCGTCCCATCCGCTCTGCCTGTAGGAATACCTGCTCAGGCAACTTACTGTGGTCAGGGGATCCGGGTGGTATGTGAGGTTCACGCAACCTGAAAGATTGTTCTGCCAGTTGTTTTCCCAGTTTCCTCTGCTGTCTTCAAGATCAAAACCGCTGCGTCCCCATTCAAAAGCAGTGAATACCTTCATCTCGCCTGGAATGTCTATCCCCAGAGCTGGAAGAAGGTAGGATGTCAGTGGCTCTGGCCCGCCCAATGAAAATTCACCTGTAAGGCAGTCGCTTCTGTAGTTGTCGTTCTCGGAAGGTGCCGAGTAGTTTCGTTCTTCAGTCTCATAACCGAATGCGGTTAAAGCCCCGGCTCCAAATTTGATGTCTCCTTCGTAGCTGGATCCGCCTTCTCTTACAACCATTTTTACTATTCCGGACAGGGCATTGCCGTACTCTGCTTCGAACCCACCGGTGATAGTGGTTGCTTCCGCTATGGCGGAAAGAGGGACATTTGCCGTATAGGCGTTTGTTACAGGTGAGCGTACAGAAGCACCTTCCAGAAGAAAAGCAACCTCGCCTGAACGCCCGCCTCGTATGTGTATTTCCCCTCCTACTGTACTAACACCAGCCTGCCTTTGAA
This sequence comes from Candidatus Sabulitectum sp., assembly GCA_023145375.1. GTDB lineage: Bacteria > Fermentibacterota > Fermentibacteria > Fermentibacterales > JCC-6 > Sabulitectum. The sequence continues at coordinate 3,675 of JAGLDY010000008.1, forward strand.
GAACATCCACAATGCTTGAAACGGGCATGGTCTCTATCTCGCTGCGATCAACAACATGGATGGTGGAGGGAACACTTTCCAGAACCAGGTTCCTCTGGCCGGTCACTGTGATCACAGTTTCACCTGCAGCAGCTTCCTGCATCATAAGATCGATCCTGGTGGTCTGGTCGGAAACAACTGTGATTCCCTCCATGGTCACTGTTCCCATACCAACCATGCTGGCAGTTATGGAGTAATCACCTGGAGCAAGCCTTGGAATGTAGTATTCGCCACTGCTGTTTGTCATGGCTCCGAACTGAGTGCCCACAACCATTACAGTTACGCCGACTATGTGATCGCCTTCAGAGTTGGCAACAATGCCGGTGATGGCTCCGGTACTTGATGCCAGTGCAAATGAAGGAAGCAGGAAGGGGAGGAGGAGACTGAAGCAGAGAATTCTTCGGAATGCAGTATCATTCAGTCTGTGTGAAAGCATTTTCTCCACCACTCCTTCTGAAAAAATCAGTTTTCGAATATTCAAATGAGAATATTATTACGTAAACAAACAAAAGCAAGTGAAAGAAGTACCAAATTAGAAGGTTGACTGTGCGTTACAGTTGGCAATATTGTTCCTGTTGAACTTCACGCAGGAAGGATGAATTTCGCATGCACCCTGTTAAGCACTTTCACATAACCCGGCTGACATCACTCTTTGCATTTTTTCTTTTCTGCGGATCTGCTTTCGCCTTGAATGTGGGAGAAACTGTAGATATTCTTGTCCCTGATATTTCTTACTTTCCCGATGAACCGCAAATGCGTCAGTTTACCTGCAGAGCTGTCACCGAGCATGCTTACTTTCTTGTACAGGACACCACATTCTTTGATCTTCCCGATCCTGATGACGAGTTTCAGATCATATGGGACAGCCTGGTAACACAGACAGAAGTAGACAGCATTGCTGCGCAGTTTGAAGGCGCGGGGGTTGATGTATTCGGTACTGTGACATCTTTGTTCGGCCCTGTGCCGGAGACGGTAAATGATGATGACAAGTTATGGATCATGTTTGCAGATGTGCCGGATTATCACCCGATCCCGAACTCAGGCATCATTCGATTGGGAAACTGGATATATACATGGCCTGAGGATTTTGACGGGGACAGTAATACCGGCAATAACCATGATGCTTTTTATGTAAACCTCGGTGCCTACAAGAACATGCCGGGAGCAACCTGGGAAGAAGTTCGCGGTTCGATCCATACATGGTCTGTTCCAACCGGACTGGGGCAGTTTATCAGGATAGCAAACAACCGGCTGGAGGAAAAGTGGGTGGTCCGTGGACTGGGGCTGGTTGCTCAGTTCTCCTGTTATGGCCTGACTTCCACGTTTAACGGCAATCTTGGGATCGAAGGTTTCCTTGACGCTTTTGCCATGGGTGGGGGAATAGAGCTTACATCCTGGTGCTCCGGCCAGACAAGTAAGGACTTTGGAGCAAATCAGGGGGGAGAATTTCTCTGGTTCAAGTACCTGGAGCAAAGAACCGGGTCCTCCATTCTTTCTGATATAGTGCAATCTGAACTATCCGGTATGCAGGGCATAGCTTCAGCTATTGATCCTTCCATTCCTGACAGTGTCTCAGTGGAAACCAACGTGTATCCCCTGTATGAAGACTGGCTGATCACAAACATTGTAGCTCATGCAGCAGGTTCTTTTGCCGGGGGGATTTACCGGTATGATTTTCTAGACGGAACAGGGTTCATCTTCACAATGATAGATGATCCTGCTTCATTTCTCGGGGAATTTGACACCTATCCAATCCCAACCTGGATCGCACCCCACACATACGGTATAAGTGCTCAGACCTTTGCTGCTCAGTATGCCAGCTTTGAAGGGGATTATTCTTCCGGCGGAAACCCCACTGTTTATTTTAATGGGATGTACAACCAGAACAACGGTTCCGGAGCGAACATAAACGGCCGCTGGATCGTTCACAGGATTGTCTTTGAAGACGATTCAACACTGCAGTCTGTTGATTCTCTTGAATTCAATGAACTGTTCACTGGAACATTTGAGCTCGATGGCTTTAGAACCTGCCTGGTTCTTACAAATAACAATCCGGGAGGCACTGCCAAAGTACGGTATACTCTCAGCCAGGACACTGCATCGAAGAGTCTTTTCATTTCTGCGCACCAGAACCAGATGAACCAGTATTTTCTTCAGGTTTACACCTCTTTGTTTCGTGATGATACTCAGATTCCCTACGGTTATGACTGGGTTGGTCCGAAGCTTGAGATCTCCAGTCTGACACCGGATGGCTCACCGGACAGTACCGCTATTCTTGAGATGGAGCCCTTGACCGGTACTTTATGGACTGGGCGGGCATACTCCTGGTCCGCTGGGAATTTCCGGCTTGTGTGTAGTGGATACGACAGTCTTGGACTGGGTTACAGCGATTCGCTTCAGTTTGCAGTCGGTTTTGGTGGAGCAGAAAAACTTGTTCTAGACATTCAGACAGCTGAACTGGAAATTGCCGGAGGCACACTTCCTGCACAAACTCAGGCGAGTCTGATCGAAGCAAATGCACTGAGTCTTTCTGTGAGCAGCGATATTCCTTTGAATGCCACCGGGGCAATTCTTACAGGAATCATTGAAGGGCCTGTTGCAGTGTATCCCGGTGCAGGAGTGATCTCTTTTCCCGCAGGATCATGCCAGGGAGCTGTTTTCCGGTTTGACGGAGAGCAGTGGCTGGAGCAGGAGAGCTATTTCCTTGAAGGAAGGATGTATGCTTCTGTAAACCATGAAGGAATTTATGTTCTGGGTCAGAGCCCGGGATTGTTTTCTCCCAGTGTTTTGTCTTTGCCTGTTTTACAGGGCAGTTTTCCCAATCCCTTTTTGTCTCAGGTTTCCTTCCGGTTTTCTTTACCGGAGGCTTCAGTAGCATCCCTGAAGGTATATGACATCACAGGGAGGCTTCTAAAAATTGTTATTGATCATGAGTTGCCGGGTGGTCTGCATACGGTTTCCTGGAATGGCAGAGATGATTCAGGCGGTTCTATCGCTTCAGGAGTCTATTTCGCAAGGCTTGAAGCATCGGGATATTCTGAAACTCTGAAACTTGTTAGGGTGGGAGGAGAAATTTGATGAAAAATTCAATTCTTTTCTCTTCTCTGATCTTTCTTACTCTCTTTGGTATTACCTGTATGCGGAATCCCTCTGACCTTCCGGAACCGGAGGGTTATGACGGTTTTCTTGAACTGGGCTGGCAGGCTGTTTCACAGGGTGAACACCTGGCTGCATTTGATTATTTCCAGCAGGCAATAGCCGTGGATCTTTCCCGGGCAGAGGGGTTTCTGGGTTCAGGAGTTGCCTGTCTCTATCTTGAAGACTACTGGGGTCAGGGAGATGCATTCTTTCAATCAGCCATTCAGAAAGATTGTGGAAGTTCCTTAGTGTTGCAGTATCAGGATGAAGCCCAGGTCCAGGACACAATGTGGACTGTTTTCCAGTGCATCGACCCCGACCTTCCACAGGATTCACTGGATATCTGGTTGCCGCTGACAGCGGATTCCGGTGAGGTCTGGGTGGGAGAACAAATTTATAACTATCTGTCAGTAAACCAGTTAAGCACTGAACTTCAGTTCAGATTTACCCCGACCCATAGTAATGTTGTCGCCTGCACAGATATGTTCAATGTTCAGAGCGGAGCTTTCTACAGTGGAGACAGCACAGTTTCAGGTTCTATTTACCTATCAGTTCCTCTTCTCAAACTTGATATCGAACAAGGGGCTGACTACTACACATGGGTAATGGTAAACCAGAACATCATTTACGATTATTCTTCATTCAGTGCATCCGGCCAGGAGGGTCAGATATCTCTTGATGCCCTTGCGGCAAGAGTCATGCTTCAGGAGGTCAGAGGTGATACTGGAGATCTTCTCCAGGCGGTGGCTTCTATGGCAGGGCTGCTGCAGATCGCTCCTGATTTCAAATTTGGTAATGGCAACCCTCTGCGGGAAATTGTTTTTGACACAGACATTGTAGATGTTTCAGCTTCGGCTGCTTCTTATGCCTTTCTCAACGAAAAGTACATAAATTCCTGGTTCATCTGCAAGCAGGTTGGCTACGGACAGGGGCTGGACCCGCAATCTGAGAACTTTCTGCTGGATCTGCTGGAGCTTTTTGCTCAGATGGGGAGGTAAAAGATGAATATCATTTTTAAGAAACTTTTACCTGTTGTTCTTATTCTGGTGGCTGTTTCTTCCTTTGCCGAATCGAAATATGATCAATCTGATTCTATTCCATTTACAGATGAATCAGACGGAAGACCCTTTGTAGCATCCAGTCTGCACAATCTTTCCAATCTCTGGGCGATATTCTCAAATGTGGGACTATACGGATCTCGATTTAACAACACCATGGAGTGGCCCGGAGGTGAGGGCTCAAAATACCTCTGGTATGGATCGATCTGGGCATCTGCTTATGGTCCGGTGGCTTCAGGCGGTACACCTGATGCCTATGTGAGCTCCTCTTTATTCCCTTATTTCACTTATATGGAGTATCGGCCCAGTGAGGGTTTTCCCATGGTTAAATCAACACCTGGAGTCACTGCCCATGAAGAAACTATCTGGGGTGAGGATGACTGGTCCACAAGCAATGAATCGCCGATGGGTGTGAGAACATTTCAGCATGCCTTCAGCTGGAGTACTCCGGGATTTGATCAGTTTGCCGCCAGCGAGATAATAGTGACACATTTAAGTGACTTCGGGAACCCCGGCGTTCCTCTGGATGCGTTCTGCTTCTCAATACTTGGTGATTGTGATATTGCCTCAGCAGATCCATCGAATACATTCTTCATGGATGACATGGTTTTTTACGATGGTCATGCCATCTGGTGCAACGACCCGGATGCTTCTTTTGATTATGAGTTTGACTCAGGTCTAAAGGCAAGCCAGGCTGATGTCTTTATCTATCAGCGTAACCCCGACGCATCCTGGAGCGACCCTGAGGACGACATCTACTATCACTACAACTACTCGGGAACAGATGGAATAGTTGATGCAGATGTTAATTCAGACGGTGTCTCGGATCACTTCACAGTGTTGTTCAGGATAGTGGGCAGTGATACCGTTTATACAACTGAGCCAAACACAGGCCTTGAGCTTTTCTCAGATGGCAGACCACCTGACTTCTGGCATCACACAGTGGGTGATACCACTTATGCCGTTGTACCAAGAAACATGAGCTACATGTGGGACGGTAATGATCCTGCTTCATCAACAGATGATTCCGGTGAACCTACTATTTCCCCGCCCTGCAACGGATTTCTTGGTTGGCGCCTTCTGGATTTCTGGATAAAGAAAGCTGATGGTACCATTGAAAGACCAGTTGATGTGCTCGGATGTCCTGTCCCTCTCTCTCATTCCTGGTGGAATACGGAAGGTTCTCCCTATTCTGACGCGATCTCTTACGATTATGTATGGGGAGAGAATCAGGACTTCAGCGGCAGGCAGAGCGGTCCTGCTTATCTTGCGGGCTGGATGGGTGATACCAGTTCTCCCAATGCTTTCCTGCCCGGTAATCCCGGGCCGTTTCCCATAGTGCACGAGAACCCTCTTGCCATGGGTTACCAGCCATATGATTACCAGTTTCTTATGTCTTTCGGACCGGTTGACCTGGCTGATGGCGACAGCCTTCATATCGTTGGCGGCTGGGTCATCGGTGCCGGTCTCGCGGATCTCAGGATACAGGCGGACAACATGCTTGATGCCTACTACCGTGACGGCGGATGGGGTGTTCCTGATGTTCCGCCGGTACCCTCCTTTTTCTATGAAACAAGCAATGGTTCAGTGGATTGTTCCTGGAGTGATGAGGCAGAGATCTATGAACCCTTTGGAGGTTATCACCTCTACAGATCAGTTTTCAATACCTCTGACTGGGAACTGATAGGAGAGCTGGAAAGCGGAACTTACGAATTCACAGACAGTACTGTTACATCCGGTTTCCCGTATTTCTACTCGCTGTGTGTTTATGATGCGGAGACATCTGTAGAGAGCAGGCAGAACAACTACAAAAAAGCACTGGACGGTACACCTGTTCCCGTTGTTCCCGGCTGGGCAGCAGAACAGAACTGGACTGAGAATGTAAGGGTTGTTCCCAATCCGTACAGAGGTTCCGCTGAATGGGAGTTGCCTTACGCGAACAAAATTGCCTTTATAAACCTTCCCCCCATGTGCGACATTCAGATATATACGCTGAGTGGAGACCATGTGAAGACGCTGGAGCACAGAAGTTACGGCGGTGATGTTGGTGAAGAATACTGGGATCTGACAAACTCTGACGGCAGGCTGATCTGCACAGGTCTTTATGTTTACTGTGTACAGACCTCAGATGATCATGTTATCAGCAAGTTTGCGGTAATTCGATGAAATTGAATATGAGGAGAACTGAAATGAGAAGAAAGAAAGTAACTGTTTCCATTGTCCTGTTTCTTCTGCTGGTTCTTCAATCAGGCTGCATTGACAGCCCTGCCACAACCGAGCCGCCGAAGGAATTTGTATCTGAATTCCAGTTGATATGGGATCTGTTTGACGGGCAGTACGTGGGATTCGCCGTGAAGGATGTGAACTGGGATTCAATCCACAGCCAGTACCATTCTCAGGCAGAGGATGTCTCTTCCCGGGAGGAAATGACAGAACTGACAATTGCCATGCTATCAGAACTCTCTGATTATCACATACAGCTTCTGGACCCTTCCTGGAACATCACTGAGACATACTCGCCGGATATTTATGAGAACTATGATATGGATGTTCTCATGTCTTACCTTGAACCATGGGATTTTCAATGGATGCAGGAAGACATCTGGGGGTACTGTCTTGCAGGTGAAGATTCCATTCCTTACTTCGTGATTGCGTCATGGAGCAGTGATTTCAACTCAAGTCTTTTCAGCAATGTTCTTCAGCCGCTCCTGAACAGACCGGGACTGATACTGGATATCAGAATGAACCCCGGCGGTGTCGAAGGTCCTGTCAACAATACCACTAGAATGTTCGTGGATGAATTGAGAACTGGATACCTGTGGCAGCAGCGTGTTTCCTGTGATACCCATGAGCTTTCTGAGCCGGAGGAATACATGCTTCATCCACGGGGATGGTTCTTTGAGAATCCCATTGTTCTGCTCACAGGAGAGATGAACTCAGGTGTCAGTGAGATCTTTGTCTGCGAAATGGCGGAGCTGCCCCATGTAACCCTCATGGGCGGGGCAACACTTGGTGCCACCGATTTGTCAGTGGTCTACTGGGAGTTACCGGAGAGCTGGTATGTATCATGCCCCTCAAGAACAATCCTTCGACCCGATTCTTCTGTAATAGAAGGCTTCGGGATTGCTCCTGATGTTGTTGTTGAAGCAACTGAAGCTGACTTTGAGGGCGGAGTTGACCCCATTCTCGAGAGCGCTTTCGAAAGCCTTGGAGCAGAAATACCTCAATAGTCTTTACTGCGAAAGGATGCAATTTGAATTCAGGAAAGCAATTCCCTCAATTTTTGCCTGTGGTTTTATCTGCAATTCTTTTCTTGTCCGGAATAGTTTTCGCACTGGATGTGGGTGAGACTGTTGATCTTCAAGTACCTGATAATTCATATTTCCCGGACACACTGCGAATTCGGCAGTTCACATGCAGAGCAGTTACCGAAAACGCTTATTTTCTCGTGCAGGACACCAGCTACATTGATCTTCCCGACTCCTCAGCCATTTTTCAGATCATCTGGGACAATCTTGTGGGGCAGGCAGAGATGGACAGCATCTCTTCGCAGTTTGACGGCGCTGGCGTAGATGTTTATGGAAGCGTAACATCTTTGTTCGGAGCCGTACCTCAAACTGTGAATGATGATGATAGAATATGGGTTGTGTTCGCAGATATACCTGATTACTACCCTGTTCCCGGTGCACCCATGTTTGTCAGACTGCAAAGCCTTGTCTGCACATGGCCGGAGGATTTTGATGGTGACTTCAATACTGGCAACAACCACGATGCTATTTATGTGAATCTTGGTGCCTACAAGAATCTACCTGGTGAGCCATGGCAGCTGATCCGCGGTTCGCTCCATACATGGTCGGTTGCTACAGGATTTGGACAATTTCTGAGAATAGCCAACAACAGATATGAGGATAGATGGGTAATTAGGGGGCTTGGGCTGTTTGCTCAGTTCATGTGTTACGGTTTAACCTCCGAGTACAATGGGCGACTGGGACTAAGGGCTTACATCAGAGATTTCTCCAGAGGTGGAGGTATAGAGCTTTCATCCTGGTGCTCAGGTCAGACAGGAAGAGATTTTGGAGTTAATCAGGGAGGAGAATTTCTCTGGTTCAAATACATCGAACAGCGATTCGGAGCTGATGTTATTTCTGAGATCGTGATTTCTCCCAAAGCAGGCATGACTGGTATTGCTAATTCCATTGACCCTTCCGTACCAGACAGCATTGCTGAGGAAACCACGATTTATCCTCTGTACGAGGACTGGCTTATCACCAACCTTGTTGCGCACATCGCCGGCGGTTATGCCGGAGGAATTTACAGATACAACTTTCTCGATGGAACTGAATATACCTTTACAATGATAAACAGCCCGGCTTCTTTTATGGGAGAATTTTCAACCTACCCGATCGGTACATGGATTGCGAATCCATACTACGGGATCAGCGCACAGACTTTTGCTGCTCAGTATGCGGATTTCCAGGGAGACTATTCACTGACAGGAGATACAACTGTTTACTTTAACGGAATGTTCAATCAGAATACCGGCTCCGGATCAAATCTTAATGGCCGCTGGACTGTTTACAAGATCGTACTCTTTGATGACTCCACATTGCACTCGGTTGATTCGCTGGAATTCAACGAATTCTACAACGGCACTTTTTCTCTGGAAGGCTTCCGCACCTGCCTTGTTTTAACCAATAACAACCCCGGAGGTACTGCAAGGATCAGATATGTCCTGAGTCAGGACACAGCCCCTAAAAGCCTTTTCCTGGCCGCTTTGCAGAACGGAATCAATCTGCATTATCTGCAGGTATACACCAGCTTGCTTCGCGAAGAGACCCAGACACCTTACGGGTTCGACTGGGCCGGGCCGGAATTGGAGTTATCTAAATTAAACTCTGACGGCTCTGCGGACAGCACTGCCATAATACCAATGGATTTCTTATCCGGCACTCTCTGGACCGGACAGGCTCAGGCCTGGATAGCAGGGAATTACAATCTTGTATGCAGCGGTTTTGACAGCCTGGGTGTTCCACACCGGGATTCTTTACTGCTTGCTGTTGGATACGGTGGAGCAGGGAAGCTTCTTCTGGATATTCAGACCGCCAGACTGGAGATCGATGCTGGCATTCTCCCCCAGGGTGCCATGGCTTCTCTTGTGGAATCAAATGCGCTTGGTGTTTCCATTTCCAGCGATCTTCCTCTTAGTTCAACAGGTGTTTTTCTTTCCGGTTTCAAGACAACCCCGGTTGCCTTATCCTTCCATCAGGGTTTGATCTCTTTCCCTGCGGAAACTGCGGAGGGAGCTATTTTTCGGCTTGACGGGGAACACTGGCAGAAGTTAAACAGCTATTTTCTTTCAGGAAGAATGTATTCTACTGTGGTGGGAGAAGGAATTTATGTTTTCGGTGACAGTCCGGGATTATTCTCTCCGGAGATCTCCACGGTACCGGTTTTCCAGGGCAGCTCACCAAATCCATTCAACTCTCTTGTTTCTTTCCGGTTCTCCATACCCCAGTCAGGCAATGTTTCCCTGGTCGTCTATGATTTGTCTGGAAGACTTGTGAATACACTGGCAAGCGAGCAGATGCTCCCGGGGCAGCATACAGTCTTCTGGTCAGGGACAAACGATTCCGGTATCCAGATTCCTTCGGGAGTTTACTTTGCCAGGCTTACTGCTACCGGTTTTTCGGAAACGGTTAAATTGGTTCGAGTGAGAGGAGGAATATGATGAAGAATGCAATTTTCTTCTCTTCTCTATTTTTTCTTGCTTTATTCGGCGCAGCATGCATGCACAATCCGTCAGATCTTCCGGAGCCGGAGGGTTATGACGGTTTTCTTGAACTGGGCTGGCAGGCTATCCAGCAGGATCAGTATCTGGAAGCTTTTGAATACTTTCAGCAGGCGATTGACGTGGATGTTATGAGAGCTGAAGGTTTCCTGGGAGCAGGAGTTGCCTCACTTTTCCTTGAGGATTATTGGGATCAGGGAAACGATTTCTTACAGATTGCAATTCAGAGGGATCTGGGAATATCAATTGTGGTACAGCATCTGGAGGAAGTGCAGACCCAGGACACATTGTGGACGCTTTTTGAATGTGTTGATCCTGACCTTCCAGAGGATTCACTTGACTTGTGGCTTTCACTTACCGCAGACTCAGGGGCTGTGTGGGTGGGATTGCAAATTTACAATTACCTGACAGTGAATGAGTTAAACACAAACCTTCTATTCCGGTTCAGGCCTGTTCATGAAAATGCAGTTTCCTGTCTGGATCTTTATCATCCTGGAAGTGGATGGTTTTTATACAGTGACAGTATGTCAGATGGTTATGTATATGTAACGGTGCCAGTGCATACTCTGTATGGGAGCGGAGAATACTACTATACATGGGTAATGGTGAACCAGGGTCTCAGTTATGACTATGCGACATTTGATGCAGGAACATCAGCAGGTCAGATCACTCTTGATGCTCTGGCTATCTGGAGTGCATTACAGGAATTAAGGGGCGAAGACGGAGATATTCTTCAAGCAGCAGCCTGCGCCCAGGGACTTCTTCAGATAGCACCGGATTACAGCTTTGGCTACGGCATCCCCATGCGGGAGAGTGTGTTTGATATTGACATTGTTGATGTAACAGCTTCAGGTGCCTCTTCTGCTTTCTTTTATACCAGATACATCTATGCGTGGAGTATGTGCAAGCATGCGGGTTACGGGCTTGATCTTGATCCACTGGCTGACGACTTTCTTTTTGATCTTCTTGAATTACTGATGCAGATGAAGGGCTGATCCATGATAACACTGTTTCAGATATTCGCCGTTTTTCTCTTTTCAATTACCGGCAATCCAGGTATTTGGCCCGACGGGGCTTCCATGCCGGTTACTTTCCACGGGAACGATGCCAGACCTTTCGTAGAAGGCAGTATGCACAATTTATCGGATCTTTGGCCCTACTTTGTTAATTACGGGATGTATGGAGGGATGATGTGGCCCGGTGATACATATTCTACATATCTTTCCTGGTCTTCTATCGTAGCTTCAGCGTTTGGTGAGGTTGATCCCAGTGGAATACCGAGTGCGTACGTGAGTACATGCTCTTACTTCAATTACACTTTTGAATTTTATCCCACTGAAGGCTATCCAATGGAAAAGATAGTTCCGGGTGAATTCTGTGATGAGTTCTCAACCTGGGGTGAAGATGACTGGTATGAAAACAATGAAAATCCCATGGGAGTGAAAACCAATCAGAGGGCTTACACCTGGGACACTCCCGGTTACAATCAGTTTGCTGTGAATGACATTGTCGTTACGCACCATAGTGAATTCGGTAATCCAGGCGTTCCTCTGGATGCGTTCTGCTTTTCCATTTTTGCTGATGGTTCTGTTGCATCTGCTGACCCCTACAAGTACTTCTACGATGATGACATGGTTTTTTATGATGGTCATGCCATATGGTGCAACGATCCCAATGCTACTTTCGACTATGAATTTGATGATGGTTCGAAAGCAAGTCAGGCGGATATCTTCCTTTACCAGAGAAACCCGGATGCATCCTGGAGCGACCCCGAAGACGATATCTACTATCACTACAACTACTCCGGGTCGGATGGTATTGTTGATGCTGATGTAAACTCCGACGGTGTTTCTGATCACTTCACAGTACTATTCAAAACGGTGGGCGGAGACACCATTTACACAGTAGAACCCAATACCGGTCTGGAGCTGTTTGCTGATGGAAGACCTCCTGAATTCTGGCATCACACAGTGGGAGATACCACTTATGCAGTTGTGCCGCGAAACACCAGCTACATGTGGGATGGCAACAACCAGGGGTCTTCAACTGACGATACCGGTGAACCCACTGTATCTCCTCCCTGCAACGGTTTTCTTGGCTGGCGTCTTCTTGATTTCTGGATCAAAAAAGCTGACGGCACCATTGAGAGACCTGTTGATGTGTTTGGCTGTCCGGTTCCTCTATCACATTGCTGGTGGAACGGTAACGGTATTCCCTACACTGACGAAGACAGTTACAGCTACATCTGGGGTGAGAACCAGTATTTCAGCGGTAGACAGAGCGGCCCTGCATACCTTGCAGGTTGGATCGGTGATCCCAGCGCTCCCAGCGCATTCCTGCCTGCTAACCCCGGCCCATTCCCTGTTGTGCATGACAATCCAATTGCAATGGGTTTTCAACCATATGACTATCAGTTTCTCATGACTTTCGGGCCGGTTGATCTGGCTGACGGTGACAGTCTTCATATTGTTGGCGGATGGGTCATCGGCCGTGGTCTTGATGGTCTCAGACAGCAGGCTGATAACATGCTGGATGCTTACTACCGTGATGGTGGCTGGGGCGTCCCTGATGTCCCCCCGGAACCGGTATTCTTCTATGAAACTTCATCAGGAAGTGTGGATCTGATCTGGAGCGATGAAGCGGAAGCATATGACCCTTTCGGCGGATATCGTCTTTACAGGTCTCTCTTCAACACAAGTGACTGGGAGCTGATTGATGAATTTGAGAGCGGTACATATCAGTATACTGACACTACTGTGAACAGTGGTTTCCCATATTTCTATTCACTTTGCGTCTTCGATGCCGAAACAAAAATAGAGAGCAGGCAGACCAACTACAAAAAGGCACTGGACGGTACTCCGATTCCTGTTATCCCCGGCTGGGCTGCAGATCCGGACTGGACTGAAAATGTGAGAGTTGTTCCAAATCCCTACAGAGGCTCTGCAGAGTGGGAACTGCCTTATGCAAACAAAATTGCCTTTGTTGATCTTCCCCCTATGTGCGACATTCGTGTCTACACACTAAGTGGAGACCATGTAGTTACACTGCAGCACAGAAGCTACGGCGGTGATTCCGGGGAGGAATACTGGGATCTGACCAACAGCGACGGCAGGCTGGTCTGTACAGGTCTCTATGTTTACTGTGTACAAGCCTCAGATGATCATGTTATAAGCAAGTTTGCAATAATCAGATAGCTGTCCTCTTGCTTATCTTAAGAATACTGGTTTCTCTTTTTTCTGCTTTTGCTTCCTGCTTTTCTTTCAGAAGGTGAAAGTTGTCTTTCAGGTGAGTGAGCAGCAGCTCAATATCAATGATCTCTGATACTATGGGACAAACCATGGTATTCGTGTTGATCTTCTTGAAATTAGGGCTCATCTGACCTGCAATTATAAAATCAATATCCTCGCCAAGATATGAAAGTATTGATCTCCGTTTTTCAGTTGAACCGTGGGCAGTGGTTTCATCGACGTTCTTGAATTCATTCCTGATGTGTGTTGTGATGCTGCTCGTGCCGTCTTCCGCGACCTCACCCAGAACAAATGATTCAGAATCTCCGAAGTGCTTAGTTGTCAGCGAAACACCGTCGCTGCTGGCTATGGCGAATTTGAATTTCTTTGTGTTTCTCATTTTGTATTTTTCTTTCATTGATGAATTGAGAGAAATGCAGTCTTTTCTTCTTTCAGTGGGAAGGCATATCTCCCACCGGTGGGATGATGTCAAGTCCAGCTGTATACGGTATTGCAAAAAACTGAATATTTGATTGTTCACCTGTAGAGCATGAGTACTCCTTAACCTGCTAATCCAAAACACTTTACTTGAATCATTGCGTCCCAGTAGCAGCACATTAGAAGTCAGCTGCTACTATCAGGAGCAAAATCAATTGTAACTTGACCGATCTTTCGTTGGTGTGTATAGTACACACTATGAATAGCAGAGATGTTATCAGGAAACTGAAAAATGATGGATGGGTTCTTCATCATGTTAAAGGGGATCATCATCAGTTTAAGCATCCAGAGAAGCTGGGAAAAGTTACTGTACCTCACCCGAAGAGAGATTTTCCTCTTGGAACTCTCCGTAGTATTTATCGACAGGCCGGTTGGGAATGGAGGTGATCAATGAAATATCCAATTGTTATTCATAAGGACCAGAACTCTGATTACGGAGTAACCTTTCCTGATCTTCCGGGATGTTTCTCTGTAGGCTCTTCAATTGAAGAAGCTATTGCAATGTCCCAGGAAGCCGCTGAGTGCCATATAGAAGGAATGCTATTAGATTCCGAACCAATTCCTGTGGCATCGTCAATCGAGAATCACCAGGATAATCCAGACTATAAAGATGGCTTGTGGGCATTGGTAAATATTGACGTAAGCAAACTATCACTAAAGGCAAAGCGCATAAATATAACAATGCCTGAAAGATTGCTTAACACAGTTGATCATTATGCCAGGAATCATGGAGAAACTCGTTCCGGTCTGCTGGCCCAGGCCATTACCGAGTATATGGCAGAGCATCAATAGAACTGGTGGCTAATTCCTGGCTTGAGGTGCTGTTACGGTTATGCAAATTGTTTAAGATTCATTTATGACTTTGGGAGGAGTCCAATGCTGTTCTATCGTGGAATAAATATGCTGATACTGACTATTGTTCTTGCTCTGTTTGCCGGTCCTGCTGTGGCAGGGGAGACCGCTTACAGACATGATCTGCAGATCCCACCGCCAGGTGAACTTGGACCTGCAGTTTACATGCAGGATTCGGTACTGCCCCTGGGACCACCGGACAATCCTCAGGTGGGAGATTCGTGGATATGGTGGCTCTTTACATGGTACCCTATGCCTCCACACTTTGAGCAGCATGAATGTACAGTCCGAGGAATGACAGACCGGGGTTATGTTGTCGTAAAGGATGAGGACTGGCTTGTAAACATAGATCAGGCTGATGTGGATTCTATTCTTGAGCACTGGGAGTTCTCCAGTGTGGGGCCATATCCTGATCAGGGAATCTATGAGATCGACAGCCTTTCCTTCGGAGACCCGCCGGATGAGCTTGATGATGATCTGCGGATCTATCTTATGTGGTATGACTTCAATGTGAATGCTGATGGTTTCTTCTTTTTCTTTGATATGTATCCGGACGGCACCTATCCCGAATATCAAAGCAATGAATGTGAAGTGCTTTACCTGAATCCCACAAGCTCCGGCGGAGCTTCCGGAGACTACATGCATGGGGTGATCGCCCACGAGTTCCAGCACATGATTCACTGGAAGTATGACGATAACGAGCTCTCCTGGGTCAACGAGGGAATGTCTGAGCTGGCCATGTGGTTCTACGGACACCCTGATAACATTTCATCCTTCAATGGTAATCCTGATAACAACTTGACAGTCTGGGACGGTAACTGGGCAGATTACATAAAAACCTATCTCTGGTCACTGTACTTTTTCGAACAGTACGGCGGACACACCACGGTTTATGCCCTTGTACACGAACCTCTTAATTCAATGGCAGGTTTTGATGCGGTTCTGGACGATTTTGGCTATCCCGAGAATACGGAAGACATCTTCATCGACTGGGCAGTTGCGAATTACCTGGACGACACCACAATTGCCGATGGACAGTACGGCTACATTGGCGATGAAATGCCTGCATTCTGGCTGGCAGGTACCTATTCTTCATACCCGGTGGATGCCACAAAGGCAGTGAATCACTGGGCAACAGACTACTACTGTTTCCAGGACATACCGTTTGCCTACCTTGAGCTTGCGTTTGATGGTGCTGATGACAACCTGTACGCAATTCGTGTGCTTGTTATCCACGAGACAAATCCTACTGAGGTTTTCGACCTGAATCTTGAAGAAGCTTCACAAAGTGGATCAGTGGTAATGAATGACATTGTTTCGTCTGATGAGGTGATCCTTGTGGTTACAAGTGTTTCCAGCACAGGTGGGCCAACCTATAACTTCACTGCAGGGGAAGCCCTGGGGATCGGAACAGATCCAGTTCAACCTGGTGAGCCTCTAACAATGGTTCCTTCAATGAATCCATTCAACAGTACTGTTAACCTGCAGTTGAACTGGAGCCTGGCCGTGGGTGATCCAACCGTTGATATCTTCGACATACAGGGAAGAATAGTTAACTCCCTTTCTGCGGATGAGGTCTCCGCAGGCTCTGCTTCCATTCAGTGGAACGGAGAGTTTCAGAGCGGAAACCAGGCAAACGCCGGTATCTACTATGTCAGAGCCAGGGTTGGTCTGGAGGAGAGTACGGTTAAGCTTATGCTGCTTCCCTGATTTATCCCGGGAAAAGAGAACAGAGAGCCCGCCCTGCGGAACAGTCGGCAGAGCGGGTTTTCTTTACCTGTACTTCTGGATCACTACCTGCACAATCCGGCTACGCTGTATAGCGGCTAAAACTCAAGCTTTTGTTCCGGTAGATTCTTGTATTTCCCATTGTGAATGTAGAAAGTCAGGGGTATTTCTGTATTGACAGTATAGATAATCAGGGTATCCAACCGCGTTGTGATACTGAATCAGTCTTCCATGTATTCGCCAAAGTCAGACGATTTTATACTTGCTCCGGCGCAACAGGTTAGAATTCCCTACTGAAACAGTAGGTTGACAAATTGACCAACGGTCAGAATAGTTACCGCGATTTTGTAACATATATTATAGAAGGACTTCGGAACATGACAGAACAGAGGAAGCAGCAGGAAATCGTTTTCAGAAGAAATCTGATAATTGATGCTGCAAAGATCATATTTTTTGATCAGGGTTTTGAGAATTCTACAATGGAGGATATTGCCCAAAAGGCTGGATACAGCAAGGGTTCTCTCTATTCCTACTTCAACAGTAAGAACGAGATCTGCTTCACCATCGTGAACAACTACTTAGCAAAGATTGTGGATTTCATTCACAGTATTTCTGATGAGAGCATTTCCGGGCTTGAGAAACTTGTGCGCATAAGGGATGTATTTATTGGAGAGTATGCTCAGAATTCCAAGTTCTGCAACATATACGAAACCTTCAAATACCATCGAAGCCAGTGTTCTGAAGTAGAGAACGAAATAGCTGTTAACGAATCTTACAACAGAAGGATCAAAGAGCTCATCACTGGTATTGTGCAGTCTGGCATAGATGACGGTTCTATAATGAGTACGGTTGATGTGAACAGGCTTTCACTGTCTTTCTGGAATGAAAAGAATTGCTTTATTGCGGAAACCATGTTCACTGAAGTAAATGCGTACAACTATCTTTTCGATCTGGTAATAGACTCTATTAAAACGGCGGAGGACGTATGAGAAAAACAAAATCAGCATTTATTGGAGTAGTTATCCTTTTTGCTGTATGGGTAATGTTAACGGATCTCTCCACACAGGAAATGCTTTTTGGAGGAGGCACAGCTCTTTTCATTGTGTTTCTTTTCCGCAAGAAGCTGGCCGTGCTTGAGGATGTTAAACTAAATCCCAGAGCCTTGATCTCTATGGTAATCTACCTATTTGTTTTTTTATGGGAACTGCTTAAATCCAACTTTGATGTGGCCATGCGGGTGATATCTCCCAGTCTGCCGATCAATCCCGGGATCGTAAAGGTTAAAACAACTTTGAAAAGCCCTCTGGGGAGAGCAGCTCTGGCAAATTCCATAACTCTTACTCCGGGAACGCTCACTGTGGAGATGAAGGGCGAGTATTTCTACATTCACTGGATAGATGTAACCAGTGACAACATAGAAGGCGCCACTAGATCAATTGTATCAAACTTTGAAAAGTATTTGGAGATCATCTTTGGCTGACACAATCTATAACGCTGCAGCAGTGATAGCTCTGATCAGCGTAGGCCTGACATTCGTAAGAATGATCCTCGGACCTACAGTTGCTGACAGAACAGTTGCTCTTGATGGTATGACGATCATCACAATTTCTCTGATCGTGTACATTGCTTACTATCTGGACAGGATCATCTACCTCGATGTTGCCATCGTTTATGCACTGATGAGTTTCATCGGCGTGGTGGCCATTGCACGGTATCTGGAAAGGAGACAATGATGGAATTGCTCGGGTCATTTATTACCTTGATAGGTTCCATTGTTCTTTTTCTTGGGGCTCTTGGTATTTTCAGAATGCCTGATGTCTACAACAGGATGCAGGCAGGAACCAAAGCAACCACCCTGGGAACAATTCTTTTTCTTATTGGAATTTCTCTCGGCCACGCGGAATGCGGTTGTTTCGGGAAGATTGTCATACTCATTGTTTTTGTGCTTGTTACAAATCCGGTTTCATCAAACGCCCTTGCCAGGGCGGCTCACTCTGCAGGTATTAAACTTACAGAACGATCTGTTAAGGACGATCTGAAGAGTGACAGGGAAATGGGGGAGTTGAAATGATCCCCGTAATGATCATAGGTCTTGGGGTGATAATGCTGGCTGCAGCATTTGCAGCTATCTATTTCAAGAGTCTTCTTGCTTCCATCATCAGCGCTGGAGTGATCAGTCTTTTTGCCAGCATGATATACCTGATACTTGGTTCACCTGATGTCGCAATGACTGAAGCTTCCATCGGATCCGGGCTTACAACCGTGATCTTCCTCTTTGCTCTGCACAGGGTAAGAAAGGGGAAATCAGATGATTAAGAATGTAGCAGTAATTTTGTCTGTTATCGGCCTGGTAGTGATCTTCCTGCCGGTTATCTCTGGTTTTCAGGAAAGAGAGGATCTGAACGAACTGGGTGCAGATTATGTTCAAGGCTCCATCAATGAGCTGGAAACTCCCAATGTTGTTACATCAGTTATTGTTACCTACCGCGGTCTGGATACTCTCGGTGAGGTGACTGTTCTCTTTCTTGCAACCGTTGGAGTTGGTCTGCTGCTGAAGGGTAACAAAGAAGATATGATAAAGATCTCTTCACTGGAGCTTCTTGAAACGACTTCTTCGGTGCTGGTTGCACTGATCATGATTCTTGGGATCTATATTTTTACCCATGGTCATCTTTCCCCCGGCGGAGGTTTTCAGGGTGGTGTGATCGTTGCATCCGGTTTCCTTCTTCTTATGCTGTCAAATGTGAACGCAAGAATAAGTCAATCCATTATGCATTTTGTTGAGTCCTTCTCCGGGGTGGCTTACGTTGCTGTTGGAGTTGCAGGTCTTGTTCTGACCGTTGGTTTTCTTAACCCGGGAGTGTTGCCTTTTGGCAAGTTCGGGGACCTGTTCAGTTCAGGTGCGATCCCGGTGATCTACTCTCTTATCGGCCTCAAGGTTGGTTCAGAATTAACCAGCATTCTGGTCACAATGAGGGGTGAATAATGATATCAACGCTGATACTTGGAATTGCCCTTCTTATTATCGGGTTCTATGCAATGCTTACTCGAAAGAATCTGATCAAAATAGTTATTGGATTCTCCATTGCCGACACCGGCACTCACATAATTATCGTTTCTCTGGGTTACCTCAGAGGTAAGACCGCTCCCATAATCGATGGAGCGGTGAGTATGGTGAATGCAGTTTCTGAGGTTGTGGATCCCGTTCCTTCAGCTCTAGTGCTTACTGCGATCGTTATCGGCCTTGCAGTAACCGCAGTGATGCTCAGCTTCATTGTGGAGATGTACAAGAAGAACAAGTCACTTTCCATAGATGACTATCAGGAGTTAAAATGGTAAGCCCAATTTACATACTCGTACTGTCGCTGGCTGCCGGGTTCATGTTGTCTATCTTTGACAAGGGTGGAAGAAGGCTGTCACTCACTGCATTCTACGGAGTTCTTACCTTCAATCTTGCAGTTATGGTAGACTGGCTCTATCGACTGGCTTTTCTTCATGCTCCGACACTGGTGATCAACACAGCAGGTTTCAAAGCGCCTATTTCCATTAACCTGGAACTGGGAATAACTGAAGCGTTCGTTCTGCTGCTTACAAACCTCACAGGTTTGCTGGCAGCTGTCTACCTGTTCAAGAAGTTCAAGGAGAGCCGGGTCTCTTCACTGATCCTTTACCTGCTTTTGATCATGGGGGTAAATGGACTGGTCATGACACAGGATCTCTTTAACATGTTCGTGTTCCTTGAGATCCTTTCAATCTCCACATTTGCCCTTACTGTGCTGACAAAGAATTCAAAAACCCTTTCTGCAGGTTTCAAATACATGATTGCAGGGGGAGTTGCTTCCACATTCTTTCTGCTGGGAGTAGTATTCGTTTACTACTTCACAGGAAGCCTGAATCTGGGATTTCTTCGGGCAGGACAGTTTACGGATGCTGGTATGATCGCCCTGTTCATGCTGGCTGTTTCAGTTTTCATAGAGCTGAAACCGTTCCCTGCAAATGGCTGGGCACTTGATGTCTACCAGTCTGTGGACTCCGGGATAGTGTCGGTGATAGCTGTTGTTAATTCAGCGGCTATCGGGTTTGTATTTTACAAGATAATGCCACTGCTGCCTGGTAACTTCCTAACTGTGTTTGGAATTGCAGGAGTTATCACATTCTTCTTCTCCAACATGATGGGCCTGAAGCAGGATAACGCAAAGAGGCTTCTGGGATACTCTTCAATAGGTCAGATGGGCCTCCTGCTGGCAAGTCTTGTTTTCACAGCCAATTCACCTGCAAACATCAGATACCTGATAATCGGCGGGTTGTTCATCAACCATCTGATCTCCAAGGCAGGTCTTTTCTGGCTTGCAGGAATTGTTAAAGAGGAAAAGATCAAAGACTGGACCATACTCAGGAACAACAAACCCCTTCTGGTTCTGTTCGGATTGTTCATCTTTGCTCTTTCAGGACTGCCGCCTTTTGCCGGTTTCTGGGCAAAATGGGAATTTGTAAAAGTGCTGGTGGATGCAAAGATGTTCTTTGTACTGGTATCTGTTCTGGTTGGATCTCTTTTTGAATTGATCTTTCTTTTCAGATGGTTTACCAATACGGTAAAAGAGGCAAATTCCGAGCTTGAACCCATGGATCCTCCTGGAAAAGGTAAAGCATTTTCTGCCATTTCATTCGGTCTTCTGGCAGTGATCACTTCCTTTGGAATAATGAGATTCTTCTACGAGTTCAACTGGATCCAGGTTCTGCCGATCCTTGCGGTTCTCGTTATTACTCTCATAGATTCTCTGCCTTCCAAGGTGAAAGGATTCCTTTCTCTTGCAGCACTGGCAGGGTACGGGTACTACATATATCCGCTTCTGGAGAGTAACCTCCAGCTGTTCTTCGGAGTGATCTTCATAGTGGGCAGCGCTGTTAACCTTATAAGCACTTTGAACAGGAAAGAGCAGAGTAAAGGTTTTTACGGCTTCCTTCTGATGATGATCTTTTCCTTCGGGAACCTTCTCATTGCTTCAACATATCTGGAGTTTTTCCTGAGCTGGGAATTCATGACCATATCATCTTTCCTTCTGATCCTCAGAGGACAGAAAGCCCAAAGAGCCTCACTGATGTACATGATATTCTCAACAGCAGGAGCTTATCTGATAATGGCGGGTTTCAGTTTTGCACCGGCGCTGACTTCCAGCTCGGCCTTGATCCTTGCGATTGAAAATGTGAATCTGCCACTGATCTCAATAATTGCACTTGCCATAGGCTTCATGATAAAGTCAGGTTCACTGGGAGTGCATATCTGGCTTCCTGAGGCTCATGCCGAGGCGGAATCCGATGTTTCTTCCTTTATCTCCGCAATACTGCTGAAGGCAGGCGTATTCGGATTGCTCATGGTGGCCATCTCATACATAAGCCATTCTCCGAACTTTGATGTGTTCTACTGGATAGGCTGGATCGGTGTTTTGACTGCTCTTGTTGGAGCGTTCATGGCTTCTTTCCAGGAGGATGCCAAAAGACTGCTGGCATACTCCAGTATGAGTCAGGTTGGTTACGTGGTGGCAGCTCTTGCACTGATAACCCACCTGGGCTGGGTAACCTCACTGTACCTTGCTTTCAACCACATGATGTTCAAGTCGGCATTGTTCATTGCAATTGCCGGTATTTACTACCGTACTCATACAAGAACCATGTACAAAATGGGTGGCTTGATCTCCAGGATGCCCTGGACTTTCATGACGGTACTCATGTCGATAATTGCGGTTTCAGGTGTGCCTCCTCTGTCGGGTTTCGGTGGAAAATGGCTTACCTATACAGCGTTTATCACAAAGGGATGGTACCTGCAGGCAGGAGTTCTCTTCTTTGCCTCAGGGATAAGTTTCCTTTATCTGTACCGTTTGATCCACACTATTTTCCTGGGTCAGCTGAAGTATGAACACCAGAACATCAAGGAAGCCCCGGCGTGGTTCATTATTCCTCAGTACATCTTCCTCGGGGGGATCATGGCGATCTCCATGTTCCCGAACCTGATAATAGAGCCTCTTAATTCAATTGCCATGCGTTACTTCAGTTCATCAATACAGATAAATGGATTGACCGTGATCAGTGACCTGGGATACTGGAACGGGAACCTGGTAATGTATGTGACAATGGCGGTGTTTGCTGTTCCGTTCATTCTGCTGATGCTTGTGAAGGGCAGAACTCAGCGAGTAAAACAGTTCAATATTGTTTACGCAGCAGAGAGACCTGAATCTCCGCAGACAACCCATGTTGCCCACAACATGTACGCTCACTACAGGAAAGCACTTGGCAGACTGACTCTGCCCAGGATCCAGACATTCTGGAATGGTGTTGCCGAGTGGGCGCATACCTTTGGCGGGTTCTTCCGCAGGGTGTACACCGGTAATGGACAGACCTATGTCCTGCATATAATAATGTATATCGTAGTGATATATATTGTAATGGGAGTACGATAATGAGTATATGGACACAGGTATTATATGCTGCCATCTCAGTAACTGTTGCCACTGTATACGGGCTTACGCTAGGGGGAATTGTCCGGAAGATCTATGCGAGAGTTCATGGAAGATTCGGCCCCCCGGTATGGCAACCGTTCCTTGATATCATCCAGACAAGCAGCAGGAGAGTTTCAGTTTCTCACGGAAATATGTTCCTTCTGGGACCGGTGTTCCGTCTTGCCGGGGGTCTGGGAACATACCTCTTCATCCCGGTGATCTTTGGATCCGCTCTCTTTGGCAATTTTTCCATGGCGGGAGATCTGCTTTTGGTGATGTACTTTGTCTTTTTTGGTCAACTGGGGATGGCTCTGGGTGCTGGCCAGGGAGGGCATCCATACTCACCACTGGGTATTGCCAGAGGGCTTGCGCAGATGTCTGCTTTCGAGGTGCCGTTCACCCTTGCGGTGATTGCAGTTGCAATTCAGTACAACTCTCTTAACATTACCTCAATTGTTGCAGCGCAGCAGGGGAGCTTTCTAAACTGGACACTTTTCACAAATCCGCTGGCTGTTATTGCAGCCATGATCTCCATGCTGGGGATGAACATGCATTCCCCTTTCAGCATAGTTCTGGCTCCTCAGGAAATTCCAATAGGTCCTCCCATTGAGATGAACAGTGGTTTTTTGAGCATTCTACAGACTAACAGAGGACTCTTTGCAGCAGCAAAACTGGTTCTCTTTATGAATCTGTTCTTCGGTGGGGCCACCAATCTCCTGGAAATGATAGCAAAGACATTCTTCATATACATGTTCTCTGTGTTTGTGGGTGCAGCGTATCCCCGGTTCAGACCTGAACAGTCCTTCAGATTCTTCCTGAAGTGGCCAACCGTAGTTGGAGTACTGTCCATAATCTACATAGCATATCTTGGGGGGGTATCGTGAGCAACAAACACATAGATGAGATAGAGAACCAGATGAAACTGGCCAATGAATCTCTTCCAGAGAAGGAATGCAGCCTTTTTGCTGATGATCGTCCAACTACGGTTGGTGCGTTCAACAAATACTACGAGGGCTTTCTGAACTGGGCCAGATCCCGTTCACTGTGGATGCTGGCATTCGGTACAGGCTGCGGAGCCACGGAACTGAGACCTCTCATGACCTCACGGTATGACATGTCCAGGTATGGAATTGCTCCCAGGCCGACTCCAAGGCAGGCCTCTGTTTTTGTTGTAGGAGGGTACGCTTCCATCAAGACCATCAAGCGAATCATTCGCAGTTACGAACAGATGCAGGGGCCGAAGTACGTGATAGCCCTTGGAAGCTGCACAATTAACGGCGGGATGTACTACGACAGTTACAACACCATCAACAGACTGGATTACTACATTCCAGTGGATGTGTACATAGCCGGTTGCATGCCCAGGCCTGAGGCACTTATTGCCGGTTTCAACAGGTTGAAGGAAAAGATCAGAGCCGGTGAGTGCGAAGGAATGAACGAGTATGTGGAGAAGTTCGACTGGTACAAGAAGAATCAGAAGCAGATCATCAAAGACTGGAATATGCCGGACTACAACTGGTAACAACAGGAGAAAACATGGAGCAACTGATAAAAAAGATAAAGGGAATGGTCCATCTCAGGGCATACGGGAAGCAGCGGGATGATCTCCATTTTGTTACAGTTGACAAGGCTCAGCTTGAGATGATCCTGGCACACCTGAAGAACTATGAAGGATTTACTCATCTGGCTTTTCTGCAGGCTGTGGATCTGCTGGAGGAAGGTAAGTTTCGGCTTATCTACATGCTCTACAACTACAGCACAAACGTTAACCTCGGTGTGAATGTTCTCATAGACAGAGACAATGCTGAAATGAATTCAATACACAAGTTGTGGGCACACGGCTGGCAGTATCAGAGAGAACTCCACGAGCTTTTTGGAATTGATTTTCCGGATTCACCACGGGTTCACGAATCATTCGTTCTTGAGGGCTGGGAGGAAATGCCTCCTATGAGAAGAGATTTCGACACGCTGGAGTATTCTAACAGAACCTTCTATCAGCGTCCGGGAAGGTCCACCAATGACCCTGCAGAATACATGAAAGAGAAGATCTACAAGAACTACCCTGCAGCTCCGGTGATCAGGAGAGACAATGAGTAATCTATCCAGCAGTAAATACAGGGGATACGAGGCAGACAGGTCCAAGTATCCTGAGATGAAGAACGGCAAGGCTGTTATTGATCTGGATTCACACAAGTACACCAAGATATGGCAGGGTCCACAGCACCCCGGTGTAACTGGAAACATGTCCGTTGAACTCATCGTGAACGGTGACGAGATAGTATGGGCAAAAACACATGTGGGTTACCTGCACAGAGCTTTTGAGAAACTCATGGAAAGAAGAAAATACATACAGTGTTTTCCTCTTGTGTGCCGGATCTGTGTACCTGAACCTGATACCAACGAGTACTGTGTTTCCGCGGCAATGGAAGATCTTGCAGGGATCACTGTCCCGGAGAAAGCTCAGTGGCTCCGAACTCTTAACCTGGAAATGTCACGGATAGGTAGCTATCTCATGTGGCTTGGCGGTCAGGCCGGTTCTCTGGGTATGGGTGCAATAGCGCAGTGGACAGTTGGGATGCGTGACTTCTGGCTGGATCTTTTTGAAGAGATGACAGGCGGAAGGGTCTACCACATGTACATGATCCCAGGTGGCGTGAGAAAAGACCTGCCGGATGGTTTCAAAGAAAGAGCGAGGGATTTGATCATCAGAACCAGGAGACTCCTTTCTGATGTGGAGAATACATTCATATCCAATGCCCTTGTGAAATCCAGGTTGCAGGGATTGGGGATCATAACACCGGAGATGGTTGATGAGTTTGGTATTGTGGGACCCAATGCAAGAGCAGCCGGAAGAGGGTACGATATCAGGATAAACAATCCCTACGTAAAGTATGACGAGCTTGATGTGAAAATGATAACTTCCACCGTGGGAGATGCTTACGCAAGAGCACAACTGAGATACAACGATCTTCATCAGAGCCTTGACCTTGTATCTGAAATACTTGACAGAATGCCGGAAGAGGGCGCCATACAGGCGGAGATGCCCAATCTGGTCAACTGGAAGATACCCCCTGGACAAACCTATGTTAAAGCTGAATCTACTCGTGGTGAACACGGATTCTATATGGTTTCCGACGGTTCGGAAAAACCGAGAAGGGTATTTGCCAGGGGTGCCAGCTACACCCATGCAATTTCCGTTCTGGAGAAGCTGGCAGTAAACATAAGTATCTCCGATCTTGCAGGACTGATGGTTTCCCTCCATACATGCCCACCGGAAATTGAGAGGTGAGGAAATGAAACTGAAAGATGTACTGTCACCTTTAAGGGTCTGGGAACGGGCAGCTCAAAAGCCATGGACCATCAAGGACCCCATAAATGACAGACCCGGCGCCGACAACTACAGGGGATTTCACAAGAATGACTTCAGCAAGTGCATAGGTTGCGGTACCTGCGAGGAAATATGTCAGAATGATGCAATTGATATCGTTCCCGTGGAAGGTCAGGAGACGGTAGACGGTGACAGCGGACTGCGTCCCATGATCGACTACGGCCGTTGCTGCTGGTGTGCCCTCTGTGTGGATGTATGCCCCACAGGTTCACTTACAATGTCGAATGACTACACCTGGATAGCTGATGATCCGGAGGACTATCGTTTCGTCCCCGGGGCGGATAAGACAAAATGGCAGGATTCCACTGTTGGTTACACCCGTTCACCTGATATACAGATCCTTGACTACAACAGAGTGGATATGCTGGAGATCAAGCCGGAGGATCGTGACAAGTCCTTTATTGAGATAGTGAAGGGATACAACAAAGAGCAGGCCATAAAGGAAGCAGAGAGATGCATTCAGTGCGGTCTCTGCACAGCCACATGTCCGGCTCACATGGACATCCCTGGATACATCGCAGCCATCAGGGACGATGATCTGGATCAAGCTCTGAGAATTCTTTATGAAACAAACCCCATGCCTGAGATATGTGGCCGTATCTGTACCCACAAGTGTGAAACAGCCTGCGCTCTGCACAACAACGGAGACCCTCTTGCCATCAGGTGGTTAAAGAGATACATCGCAGATCAGATCCCTGCAGACAAATATCAGGAAATTCTTGGAACAGCCCATCTGGTGGATGAGCAGCTGAACAGAAAAGTTGCGGTTATAGGTGCAGGCCCTGCAGGAGTTTCAGCTGCCTACTACCTTGCCATCATGGGTTACAAGACGAAGATATATGAAGCTCTTCCAGCATCTGGCGGTATGGCCAGATACGGTATTCCCGAGTACAGGCTTCCCTACGATCAGATCGACAAGGATGTGGAGTACCTGAAAACACTGGGTGTGGAGATACAGTACAACACCAGAATAGGTGAGGACATAACACTGGAGGAGCTTCACAGAGAGTATGACGCTGTGTTTGCCGGAACAGGGCTTCACCTTGGCAGAAGTACACGGGTTCCAGGTTCAGACCACTCCAGGGTCTATTTCGCAACCGACATGCTTCGTGAAGTAACTCTGGGCAACGAGATAGATGTGGCAGAGAACATCGTGGTGATCGGTGGCGGAAATGTTGCCATGGACATCACCAGAACACTGGCCCGTCTTCAGAATCAGAAATACGGTAAAGTACAGGTGCTGGCAACCTGCCTTGAGGCCGAAGAGGTTATGCCTGCGGACCTTGAGGAAATAGTTGAGGCCCGTGAGGAGAATGCAGTCATTGAGCCTGCATGGGGGCCAAAGGAAATAGAGATAAAGAACGGAAAGATCACCGGTCTTCATGTTTCCAAATGCCTCTCTGTGTTCGATGAAGACGGAAGGTTCAACCCCAGATTCGATGAAGAGCAGAAGAAGTTCTTCAAGGCGGACATGATCGTTGAATCCATCGGTCAGGGCATGGATCTGTCCTACCTCACAGAAGAGATCAAAGCAGAGCTCAAGATGACGCCCAGGGGCAGAATTGAAGTGAACGACAAATTCCAGTCAAACCTCAAATGGCTCTTTGTCGGCGGAGACATCATAGAAGGCCCCGATGTTATCCACGGTATTGCCAACGGCTATGTGGCCGCCCGTGGTATAGACAGCTACCTGAACAGCAAGTAGACCAGTTTCCCGCTCCGGCGCATCAGTGCCGGGGCGGGCTTGTTCAGCTTCCCTGATTCACTTGAATGGTAGCTCTTCTGTTGTTGTAACAGGAGAGATATACTGTAGTGGGCTGGTTCAATTTCAGCTATATTTGCTTTGACAAATAAACATTACTTTTTGTGAAGGGCGGGGCTCATGAGTCAGTTTGAGAATGTTACTGTAATAAAAGAAGCTAATTTTTATTCTGAAGGCAGGGTTTCCAGCAGAACTGTAGTTTTTGCAGACGGAACAAAGAAGACACTGGGGGTGATGCTTCCCGGTGAGTACGAGTTCGGTACCGATTCACATGAGGTGATGGAGATACTTGCAGGAGAATTGGATGTGACTCTTCCAGGGTCTGCCACAGCCATTCCCGTGAAGGGCGGAGAGACATTTGAAGTGCCTGCCAACACTTCTTTCAGCGTTTCTGTAAAGGTTGTTACCGACTACTGCTGTTCTTACTCGTAAGGTGGTCTGATATGAAACGGTTGGATCTAAGCAAGTATTCAAAGCTGTTCAGCGGATACACCGAACTGCGGGTTCAGGAGAACAGGGATAACGGTGTTTCCATAGTTGATGGAACCATCATGGGGAACAGGAGGAGCTCTGCCAGCGGGGTTTCCGCCAGAAGCTACAAGAGTGGTTCATGGGGTTTTGCCTCTACACCTGAAACAGACGATGGCGCTGTACGGCATGTTATTCAGGCTGCATGGGAGAATGCTGCTTTCCTGGACAAACACGAGAACAAAGGCGGTCTTGCTCTTCCGGAATCCTCTGCTGTTGGTGAATGGGACCTTTCCACCAGGAAGCCCGTTGCCTCTCAGAAGGATAGAATTGATTTTTTAAAAAGCATTGACAGCTACATCAGCAGCAAGTTCTCAAAGCTGTCCACCAGAACAGTCTCACTGCACAGCCTGGATATGGAGAAGCAACTGCTCACATCAGCAGGGTCAAATGCTTTTTCCATGATACCCAGAAGCATCCTGTATGTTGTTTTTGCAGTGGACACTGATTCCGGTCCGGTTGAGCTTTATGATATTTTTGGAGCCCCAGGCCAGTTTGAAGATGTGTTCGTAAGTCCTTCCAGCTACCATGAAAAACTGGACAAGCTTTACGAGCACCTGATGAGAAAAGCAGAGGGAGTGTTTCCTGCCGCGGGAATCAGTGAGTGTATTCTTGACGCTGACATTGCAGGTATTCTGTCCCACGAGGCAATAGGGCATACCACGGAAGCCGACCTTGTCCGGGGTGGCTCTGTGGCAGGAGACTACATGGATCAACTTGTGGCCAGCCCTCTTGTATCCCTTACCGACTTTGCCCACACTGCTCTTGGAGAAACGTGTCCGGTGCCTGTACACATTGATGACGAGGGAACGCTTGCCAGAGATGTTGCAATCATCCAGGACGGTGTACTGAGGAGTTACATGCACAACCGTGACTCTGCTCTGGAGTTCGGCGTAGAACCTGCTGGGAATGCCAGGGGCTACAAGTTCAGCGACGAACCTCTTATCAGAATGAGAAATACAGCAATTCTACCAGGCAAGAGTAATCTTGAGGATATGATAGGATCTGTGGAGAACGGGTACTATTTGATCCAGTCCAGCAACGGACAGGCTGACTCAACAAGCGAGTTCATGTTCGGTGTGGTACTCGGTTACGAGATCAGGAACGGGAAGCTTGGCCGAGCTTTGAAGGATGTAACCATTTCCGGTGTGGCTTTTGACATGCTGAAAACGGTAACTGCTGTATCCGGCGATATGTCCTGGAAAATAGGAATGTGCGGCAAGAAGCAGTCTATCCCGGTTGGAATGGGTGGCCCTGCTATAAAGTGCAAGATAAATATTGGAGGTAAGTAATGGCAGACAGTAGAAAGATATCCCAGTTCTGCATAGATGCCATTCTTGAGGCAGGTCACCAGCAGGCGGAGTGCTCCCTTTCGTTCACACGGAAAACAGAATTCACTGTGGAGGATGGAAGCATTTCTCTAATGAGAACCACTGATGACACCGGTCTTTCTCTCACGGGAATAAAAGATCAGAGAAAAGGCTCCAGTTCCATAAACAAGACAGACGAACGATCCATGCTGGATTCTGTAGCTGAGCTTACCGGTCTGGTTGACGCAAACGAACCTGACCCAGCAAATGAAATAGCAGAGAACCAGCCACAGAACAGTTTTACCCGGGGCCCTGAGAAACCCGATGTTGATCTTATGTATACCCGCATCAAATCATTCCTGAAGCACTCAAAGGAAAAATACCCTACGCTTATTCTTGAGCAGGTTATCCTGGACCACACTGCCAGGCGCAGATCCTATGTTAATTCCAATGGAGTCGACTTTCAGTCAGTACGGGGCGGGTACAACTTCATGGCGATGTTCTCCAGCAAAGTTGGTACCAGTATCTCATCCTTTAACTATGTGGCAGTGTCCACCGCAGACCTTTCAGAAGAACTCTGCACCCTGGGAGGACTGGACAGGCTAATGAGCCAGTCCACAGAGCAGACTGTCACTGGAAACCTGCAGGGAAGTTTTGAAGGGGATGTGATCATTACCCCGGAATGTCTGGGAGATTTCATATCCATGATAGCAAGCTATTTTTATGACTATCCTCTGATAACGGGTACCTCCATCTACAAGGATTCACTTGATGAAATTATTGCCGACGAAAGGTTATTCATACACTCCAGACCAGTATCGGATGAGCTCGCCGGAGGATACTTCTTCACAGGAGACGGCTTCAAGTCGGCGAACAGCACCATTATTGAAAATGGAGTTCTGAAAACATTTCTACTGGGGCTGTATGGCTCGCGAAAGACAGGCCTGGATAAAGCAGTGAACTCCGGTGGATTCTATGTTATCGATCCTGGAGAAACCAGCTTTGATGAGATGGTAAAATCAGTTGATAAAGGGATTCTCCTCTGTCGTTTTTCCGGTGGGAGTCCCAGCAGCAGCGGAGACTTTTCCGGTGTGGCCAAGAACAGCTATCTCATTGAGAACGGTGAGATCAAGAACCCTGTTTCCGAAACAATGATCGCCGGGAACATGAAGGATATGCTGAAGAGGATCAAGCATATCTCCAGTGAGACTGTTAACAGCGGAAACTCGATAATGCCGTGGATCACATTTAGTGGAATAACAATTTCAGGAAAATAGAGTCAGGGGTTTCCTGTGAGATATCTGTTTCTTTCTCTTCTGCTTGTGGCAACTTCCAGCGCTCTTCAGTCCGCATGGGACGGAGTTGGGCGTGTTGTTGCAGTTGGGGATGTACACGGAGACTTTGGACAGTTCGTTTCCATTCTCCAGGGAGCAGCTCTTGTTGATGACGAATTGAACTGGGTGGGAGGGAAGACACACCTTGTACAGACCGGAGATATTCTGGACAGGGGACCGGATTCCAGAGCAGTAATGGACCTTATCATGAGGCTGGAGCAGGAAGCTCCACTGCAGGGCGGGTGTGTACATTTTCTTCTTGGGAATCACGAAATAATGTTGATGCAGACTGATCTCAGGTATGTCCACCCAGGTGAGATACTCTCTTACGGCGGGTTAAAGGAGATGGTTCGAGCTCTTCGCCCTGACGGTGAGTATGGCAGCTGGCTTGCTGGCCACAACACCGCTATAAGAATAAACAATGCTCTTTTCGTTCACGGGGGGATTTCTGAGGATTTTGCTTCCTTCTCAATTGATTCCATCAATGAAATTGTGAGAGATGAGATCCGCAGGAGCTGGACTTCTCCTTCAGGTATTCTTTCTTCCACTGGTCCTGTTTGGTTCAGAGGGCTGGCTGAAGGCAGGGGCAGCTCGATCAGACGGTCACTGGAGGAATTCCTTGAAGTTAACTCAGCTGGTATCATTGTGATAGGACACACTGTGAGTATTGAAGGTATTACAACACGATTCAGCGGCAGAGTTGTTATGATAGATACAGGAATGTCGGAGTGTTACGGAGGTGAAGCCCAGTATCTTGTTCTTGATCAGAGGGGCTACAAGGTACATTTTCCATGAAGAGCAGGTTGATTTGGTTGTTGGAATAGGGATCGATACAGTTGATGTAGCTTCTTTCCGCAGTCGGCTTGATGACAGGCTGATCGAAGAGCTTTTCCTTCCGGCGGAAATTGAGTACTGCCGTTCTCAGGTAAGATACTGGGAAAACTTTGCAGCAAGGTTTGCCGCAAAGGAAGCGGCATTCAAGGCGCTGGGTACCGGACTCTCTTCAGGGCTTCGTTTCAGGGATATTGAGGTTGTAAAGGATACCGGTGCAGGCAGCATTTCAATAACGCTGCATGGCAAGGCAATTCAGGTTCAGAATGAAAAGAAAATACACAGCATGATCGTCTCCATTTCTCACACAAGAATCAACGCAATTGCTGTTGTCATTGCCCAGGGTAGATCAGTATAGACATCAATGGAGAATTCGGTTATTTGTACCTGATATACAGTTTGTATGAAGTCAGTATCAAGTTCGTGGGAGAACTCTTGTTTTGAGATCTCAAGCTTATTGAGAGGAGCGATTTTGAGTAATATTGGATCGTATGAAAAGAGAAGAGAGAACTTCAATTGGGATATTGCCAAAGAGGTTCTGGGATGGAAGGAAGGCGAGATACTAAACATCGGAGCAATGTGCTCCGACCGGATCTGCGCCCAGGGAAAAGGCGATAAGAAAGCTCTCATCTGGCAGGGTTTTGGCGGCAAGCAGAAAACCTACACATTCAATGACCTGAGAGTGCTCTCAAATGGGTTTGCAAAGTTCCTTCAGGATCTTGGAGTAGAGCCGGGAGAAAAGGTCTGCCTCTTCATGGACAAGATCCCGGAGCTGTACGTCTCTTTCCTTGGTGTTTTGAAGATGGGTGCGGTTGCTCAGCCTCTCTTTTCCGCTTTTGGTGATGAGTCGCTTGAAGTGAGACTTCTCAGCGCAGACACCAAAGTGATCTTTACAACCAGGAAGCATGTTAAGAAGGTTCGAAAGATACAGGACAGACTTCCAGCGCTTGAGAAGATCGTTGTGGTTGAAGGTAACCCCGCCAAGCTCAGAGATGAAGAGATCTACTTCAGCATGGAGGATTTTCGTGTTGAGGATTTTACCACCTTTGAATCTGATGCGGGAACACCATCTGTGCTTCATTACACATCCGGAACCACAGGTCAGCCCAAGGGTGCCCAGCACGGCCACGGTTCTGTATGGGGACAGGCGCTCACCACTTCGTGGGTACTTGACCTGAAAGAGGACGATATTTACTGGTGCACAGCGGATCCCGGATGGGTCACAGGTACAAGCTACGGCATCATCGGCCCCTGGAGTCTTGGTGTAACGCAGTGCGTACTGGATTCCGGATTTACTTCCGCTGCCTGGTACCAGTTCATTCAGGACAACAGAGTTACAGTATGGTACTCTGCTCCCACCGCCATCAGATCTCTCATGCGTGACGGAGAAGCGCTCGTCAGGCAGTATGACCTTTCCAGCCTGAGACATCTGGCCTCAGTTGGTGAGCCCCTTAATGCCGAGGCGGTTATCTGGAGTGAAAAGGTCTACGGACTTGCGTTCCTTGATACATTCTGGCAGACCGAGACCGGTTCCATGATGATAACGAACTTCCCTGGTATGAAGATCAAACCCGGATCCATGGGAAAACCATTCCCGGGGATTGTTGCGGGAATTCTCGACCTGAAAACAAATGAGCCGGTTACAGAGCCCGGTACCGTTGGTTTGATAGCATTCAGACCAGGCTGGCCGTCCATGTTCAGAGAGTACGTGAAACAACCTGACATATACAGAAGTAAGTTTGTTGGTGCTGCAGATGATGCAATGCCTGCAGAGCTTCGCCTGGATGAATCTCTCTGGTACGTTTCCGGTGACAGGGCGAGTTTTGACAAAGACGGTTACTACTGGTTCGTCGGCAGGGATGACGATGTTATCAACACCGGTGGACACCTGGTGGGACCGTTTGAGATCGAGTCTGCTCTTGTGGAGCATGAAGCGATTGCAGAGGCTGCAGCCATTGGCAAGCCTGATGAGGTTAACATGGAAGTTGTCAAGGTGTTCGTTACTCTGAATCCAGGGTTCGAGCCATCTGATGACCTTGAGCTCAACATCATGAACTTTATCAGAAAGAGGCTCTCTCCTCTTGCAATGCCTCAGGAAATAGAGTACAGCGAAAAGCTTCCCAAGACCCGTTCAGGCAAGATACTCAGAAGGTATCTAAAGGCACTGGAGTGGGGCGAGGAAGTTGGCGATCTTTCAACCCTTGAAGACGATTAAGGAAAGGAACTATCATGGCTGATGAAATGAGAGACATGGTTCTTGAGTATGTGATCGATGAGTATGTTGATGAAGATGATGATGAAGAAGTGAGTTTTGACACTCCTCTTATATCCTCGGGTATAGTTGACAGTTTCTCCATGGTTTCTCTGAAGGTTTTCCTTGAAAAGAAGTGTCATGTCTCTCTTCCCGACAAGGAAGCTACCCCGGAAGCTTTTAACACCGTTAACAAGATCTGTGAACTCGTTCGCAGATTCCAGGACTGACAGGAGAGATAATGGCTTACAGCGAAAAAGCGAGGAGTTTGTTCGCGGAAGACATTCAGGCGATCAGGGACAAGGGTATTTACAAGGAGAAGAGATTTATCTGTTCTCCTCAGGATCCCGAGATCGAAGTTGAATATCCCGAGGGTGCTCCCAAAATGAAAGTACTGAACTTCTGCGCCAATAACTACCTGGGGCTTTCCAATCATCCTGAGATAGTCAAGGCTGCTCATGAGGGTCTGGATGAACGGGGTTTTGGAATGAGCTCAGTTCGATTCATCTGTGGAACACAGGACATTCACAGAGAGCTTCAGGACAAGGTTTCTGATTTTCTTGGCATGGAAGATACTCTTCTCTTCCCGTCCTGTATGGACGCAAATTCCGGTGTATTTGAATCTATCCTGGGTCCGGAGGATCTCATTCTGGCAGACAGGCTTATACATGCTTCTCTTATAGATGGCATTAAGCTCTGCTCTGCACAGTACGATACATTCAAGCACATGAACATGAAGCATCTCAGGAAAAAGCTGGAGCTTCACCAGGACAAGCGCCATGTTCTTGTTGTAACAGATGGTGTTTTTTCTATGGACGGTGATCTGGCTCCTCTTGATGAGATGTGCGATCTCTGTGATGAGTTTGGTGCAATGATCCTTGTTGATGATTCCCATGCTTCAGGTTTCATCGGCAGAACCGGCCGTGGAACTCATGAGCACTTTAACTGCATTGACCAGGTTGACCTTATCACCACTACCTTTGGTAAGGGTCTCGGGGGAGCTTCCGGTGGTTGTGTTTCAGGCAAGAAAGAGCTTATAGAGCTCTGTCGTCAGAATGCAAGGCCGTATCTTTTTTCAAACTCCATGGCACCGCCAATTGTTAATGCTTCCATCAAAGTCATGGATCTTGTAACAAAGGATACTGAACTCCGTGATAAGCTGGAATGGAATGCGGCTTACTTCCGTAAAGGTGTTGAGGATGCAGGGCTCTGTGTTCGTCCGGGCAATACGCCCATTGTACCTGTAATGCTCTACAACGCAAAACTTGCAAATGATATGTCCAGGGATATGTATGCAGAGGGTATTTATGTCATAGGATTCTTCTTTCCTGTGGTACCTTCAGGTGCTGCAAGAATAAGAGTTCAGCTTTCTGCTGCACACACAAAGGAACAAATTGACAAAGCTGTTACCGCCTTTAAGAAGGTCGGTGAGAAGTACGGAATTCTTGGTCTGGACAAAAAGGGCATCATAGAAAAATACGGCATGTAGCCGTTGATGAAGGGGGGCGCTTCGGTGCTCCCCTTTTTCCTGATCGGAGGGAAACTGAATTGAGCGAAAACAAGCTGGCGAATCCTGCTCCACTTGGGCTTATGGGATTTGGAATGACCACAGTTCTTTTAAACATTCACAATGCCGGATTCTTCCCCATGGACACTATGATCCTTGCCATGGGTGTCTTTTATGGAGGAATGGCTCAGATCATAGCTGGTATCATGGAGTTCAAGAAGGGTAACACCTTTGGAACAACCGCTTTCACAAGTTACGGATTCTTCTGGCTTACCCTTGTGTTCATTATCCTGAAAGGCGGGGGTGACAGAGTGTTCATGGGCTGGTATCTCTTTATGTGGGGTCTCCTTACATTCTGGTTGTGGTTCGGCACATTCGGCAAGAACAGAGCTGTGCAGACCGTGTTCTTCACACTCACTGTTCTCTTCTGGCTTCTTGCGGTTGGTCACTGGTTCGAGATGCCTGCAGCCTTCAATAACTTCACTGGATTCGAAGGCATATTCTGTGGTCTTTCCGCCATTTACCTTGCTGCAGCTGAGGTGCTTAATGAAGACAAGGGAAGAACCGTGCTGCCCATGGGTATAATTAAGAATTAACATTTGTGAATTCGCATTGCGGGGGATCTCAGGATCCCCCGCTTTTTTATTGACAAACCTGCTCTCGGCATTGTAGAATCGCCCCTTGAATCGATGCTGAACGGACATCTGACAAATTACTGAGAGGAAATGAGATGAGCGAAAACAAGCTGGCAAATCCGGCACCTCTGGGTCTCATGGGATTCGGAATGACCACAGTGC
Source organism: Candidatus Sabulitectum sp. (assembly GCA_023145375.1). Classification (GTDB taxonomy): domain Bacteria; phylum Fermentibacterota; class Fermentibacteria; order Fermentibacterales; family JCC-6; genus Sabulitectum. The sequence goes on from JAGLDY010000008.1 coordinate 40,205, forward strand.
TTCTGAACATTCACAACGCAGGTTTCTTTACCCTGAATGACCCCAGTATTCTTTCACTGGGGATCCTTTACGGTGGTATTGCCCAGGTTATTGCAGGTATCATGGAGTTCAAGAAAGGTAACACATTCGGAACAACTGCTTTCACCAGTTTCGGATTCTTCTGGATAACACTTGTGTTCATTATCATGAAGGGCGGGGCTGATAAGATCTTCCTTGGCTGGTACCTGTTCATGTGGGGACTTCTCGCTTTCTGGCTCTGGTTCGCAACCTTCGGTAAGCACAGAGCTATTCAGGTTGTATTTGCATCAGTTACTCTTCTCTTCTGGCTTCTGGCTGTGGATCACTGGTTCACAATGCCCTCTTTCTTCGTTAAGATCGCCGGCTATGAGGGAATCCTCTGCGGTCTTTCCGCAGTCTATCTTGCCGCTGCTGAAGTTCTCAATGAAGACAAAGGCAGAACTGTACTTCCAATAGGGATCATAAAGAAGTAACTTAAAGGAAATAGACCCTGGGGGAGTCTTCGGACTCCCCTTTTTTAGAATCCTGCTCCTGCTTGAGGTGAAGGCTCCTTTGGCTTCCATTAAGGAATTGGTAGCCAGTATATTCAGGTTGATAGTATCACTTATGCAGAAGGGGAAGATCAAATGGCCGGAAAGGTTCCGTCTAGAGAAGAAGCTTTTTCCTTACTGGAAGAATTCAATAAAAGCGAATCGCTGATTAAACATGCTCTTTCTGTCGAGGCAGTAATGCGTTACCTGGCATTGAAGAAGGGTGAAGATCCTGACAGGTGGGGAGTTATCGGCCTGATACATGATCTTGACTACGAAATGTTCCCGGAACAGCATTGTACAAAAACCCGTGAGATCCTTGAGGAGAGAGACTGGCCGGAGGATTATGTGAGGGCAGTGGTATCTCATGCGTGGGGTATCTGCAGTGATGTGAGGCCGGAGTCTGTAATGGAGAAATACCTGTATGCAATTGACGAGCTTACAGGGCTGGTGACTGCCTGTGTTCTAGTGAGACCTTCCCGGAGCCTTATGGACCTGAAAGTTAAGTCTGTAAAGAAGAAGTGGAAGAACAGACATTTTGCCGCAGGTGCCAACCGTGAGGTTATGGAAAAAGGCGCTGAGATGCTGGGAATCGAGATACCCGAGCTGATCCAGGATGTGATTGACGGCATGAGGACAGTGGCTGGCGATCTGGGACTTGACGGGGACAAGGTATGACAGGCACTCTTGTGAACACAGCCACTGTGCTGGTTGGCGGGATACTTGGCACTTTGCTGGGGAAGGGGCTTTCAGAACGTATACGGGACACTGTAATGACTGGTATGAGTCTGGTGGTAATCGCCCTTGGTATGAAGATGGCACTTGAAACATCCAATATTCTCATAGTTCTTGGAAGCATTACCATTGGAGGCATACTCGGTGAACTGATGCATCTTCAGCGGCATCTCGATTCTTTAGGAAAGTGGCTGGGGAATGTTACATCCCGGTTCCCATTCCTGTCCAGAGGTAATTTCAGCCAGGGGTTTGTTACAGCCAGCCTGGTGTTCTGTGTGGGACCCATGACCATCCTCGGTTCAATCCAGGACGGTCTTTCAGGAGACAGCTCCCTTCTCATGGTGAAAAGCGTTCTGGATGGATTTGCAGCCATGGCGTTTGCCAGCGCAATGGGAATGGGTGTTACCTTTTCCGCTCTTACCGTTCTTGTTGTGCAGGGGTCTTTAACACTGGGCTCATCTCTTTTCAGTGAGATACTCACAGAAGGAATGATCTCAGAACTTACCGCCACAGGCGGTGTGATCATGCTTGGTATTGCTGTGCACATGCTTGAACTGAAAAAGATCAGACTGGCTAATTTTCTCCCTGCGCTGGTTATCGCTCCCCTGATCGTCTGGATTTCAGGTATAATTCAGGGGTAGCTGTTGAGTACTGCACTGAAGGTTCTTTCAGAGCGGACAGACTGTTAATGGGCATTGAAGATTGGATTTTTTTGAATAAAGCTGTTTTTTTTGTGATACTTGTGCTGGCAGGAGCCGGGTTGGGATTTCTTTCCGGAATAATCTCTGCGCCGATGGTATTTGATACTCCTGTGTTCATCTCATCCATGGGGGCGTCCGCTGTACCTGTAACTGTACCGGATGTTCTTGGTATGACTAGATCCGGGGCACAGAGCAGTATTGAAGGGGGCAACCTTGTTCTTGCAGGTCAGTGGACAGAGTACGGTGATTTTGAAACCATGGGACTGGTAGTCAGGCAGGATCCGCCTCCTGGAACTCAGGTTCCACAGGGAGCTCCAGTTAACATCTTCTGGAATGTTGGTCCTCTTTTCAGACCCTTCTTTCCGGATTCCATTATCGGTCTTTCAGCCAGCAGGGCTGAAGAAAAGATAGCAGACTGGCAGCTTTACACTGCAGGCAGAACCAGAATTCCACATCCTTCCATTCCTGAGGGAGTTGTCATTGCGGTTGCTCCATGGTTTGCAGAGAGCATTTCAGTAAAACGACCGGTGAGACTGCTTGTCTCTTCCGGCTGGACAGGCGTGCCTGTTCTTGTGGGTCTCAGGGTTGCTGAGGCTGACAGTATCCTAAGCGGCAGAAGACTGGTCATGAAGATAATTGAGGAGCGGGCTGTCACTGACATTCTTAAGGAAGGCACTATTCTGGAGCAATTCCCCTACTCCGGAGAGCAGTATATGCAGGGTGACACTGTTTCTGTGGTCACAGGTGCTGTTGGAGCCGGGGGATGGGGAGAGTGGTAATGAAAGCAATTGTAGCTCCTTCAATTCTGGGATGTGATCACGGAGAACTGGCCAGTGCTGCTGCAGGGCTGGAAAAAGACGGAGCAGACTGGATACATCTGGATGTTATGGATGGCGTTTTTGTACCTGTTCTTACCTTTGGTGCCGGAGTTGCCAGGTCAATATGTTCTAAAGTTTCAATTCCTGTGGATGCCCATCTCATGGTGGAATGTCCTGCAGAGCTTATTGAGTCTTTTGCAAAGGCTGGATGCAGATACATAACCATCCATCCAGAGTCATCTGAGAAACACATTCACAAGGTTCTGGGAAGCATCAGAGAACTTGGCTGTTCCCCGGGGCTGGCTCTTAACCCTGCAACCCCACCTGATATCATTCGCTGGGTTGCCGACCTGGTTGACCTTGTACTGATCATGACTGTAAATCCTGGATACGGTGGCCAGAAGCACCTTTCTTCCATGCACAGCAAAGTCCGTGCAGTTAGAAGAATTCTGGACGAATCGGGTCGGGAAGATGTTCTTATCTCAATTGACGGGGGTGTTGATTCCTCCAATGCCGGGAAGCTGGTTGATGCTGGTGCATCTGTTCTGGTCAGTGGTTCATACATCACTTCATCTTCAGACAGTGCCCTGGCAATAGAATCATTAAAGGTTACCAGGTGAGGAACATACTTGTAGTTGCAGGTGCTGTTCTTCTTCTTTTCCTTTCAGTATGGGGCTGTGGTTCTTCAACCTCAACTATTGATCAGATAACAGGCAGGGTGAACAGGAATAAATGCAGGATCAACCGTGAATGCCTTATTATTCAAATAGAGGATCTGGAGTATCATATGGACACAACTTTTGCCGGGATCCCGCTGGATCTTCTGGCTGACTCTTTAGTTGCTTGTCCGGAGAGCCTTCAGCCGTACACGCTCTCGGCGGATGGAAATGACAGAATGATCACTTGTCCTTCGGGCCATGGAGAATCTTCTTTCTGACCGCCCTTTGACAGAGCATTCCATTTTATTATAATCGCTTGACTTTGCAGGGGGTTGGTGCGCCCTGTTGAGGTGGTGTAATTGGTCGTATCAACATTTTATATTAGATACTATTGGAGAAGACGAAATTGTTTGATAAGCTTTCAGATCGCCTGGGACAAACTTTCAAGAATCTCTCCGGAAGAGGGGTTCTTACAGAAAGTAATATCAGCGATGCCATGCGGGAGATCAGAAGAGCACTGCTGGAAGCTGATGTGAACTTCAAGGTAGCAAAGAAGTTTGTCAGCGAGGTTACAGAGAAAGCCATGGGGGAGAAGGTCCTGAAAAGCCTTTCTCCCGGCCAGCAGGTTGTTAAGATCGTCAACGATCAGATAGTTGAGCTTCTTGGTTCAAAAGCAGAGAAGCTTTCGTTCACCGGGAAACCACCTCACGTGATCCTTCTTCTTGGCCTTCAGGGGTCAGGGAAGACCACCACCGCCGCCCGGCTTGCATATCTACTGCAGAAAAAGCATAACCGCAGGTGTATGGTTGTGGCCGCTGATCTCCAGAGACCGGCAGCCATTGATCAGCTGGAAGTCATGGCAAAGAAAGCTGGTACTGATTTCTACTGTGACAGAAACCAGAAAGACCCGGCAGAAGTTGCCAGAGCGGCCATACACAAAGCTTCTTTACAGTACAATGACATAGTAATTATAGACACCGCCGGCCGGCTCCATGTGGACAGTGCTTTAATGGAAGAACTGGAGAGGGTAAAGAAAGTCTGCCTTCCAGGTGAATCTCTTCTTGTTCTTGACGGTCTTTCAGGACAGGATGCTGTGAATGTAGCTCTGGAGTTCAATGAACAGATCGGATTTACAGGAGCTGTTCTTACAAAAATGGATGGGGATTCCAGAGGCGGAGCAGCCCTCTCTTTCCGTTCTGTTACAGGCAAGCCCATCAAGTTCATGGGTATAGGGGAGAGTGTTACCGGTCTCGAAGAATTTGACCCGTCAAGGATGGCAGGCAGAATTCTGGGCATGGGTGACATTCTAGGTCTGGCTGAAAAAGCCCAGGAAATGTTTGACGAGAAGGAAGCAGTTAAGCTTCAGAAGAAGATCAAGAGCAACTCGTTCAATCTTGAGGATTTCAGGAAGGAACTTGTGAAGATAAAGAAGATGGGTTCTCTGGGTGACTTGATGGCCATGCTTCCAAAGGGAATGAGACCTGCTGGGGCTGACCTGGACCCATCCAGGTTCACGCAGATGGAAGCTTTGATAAACTCCATGACCATTAAGGAAAGATTGCGGCCGGAGATCATTAACGGAAGCAGAAGAAAGCGGATAGCCAGAGGCAGCGGCCGAACTGTAAGTGATGTTAACCGGTTACTTAAAGAATACAGAACCATGAAGAAGATGATGAAAAGAATGCGTAGCAGCAGGGGAATGGCGGCATTGTTCGGCTAGCCGGAACCCGTATCTGTGCGCGAAACTGGAGGTGACGATTGGTAAAGATCAGACTTAGAAGAATGGGAAGCGCCAAGACCCCGTTCTACAGAATAGTAGCTGCTGACTCCCGCAGGGCGGTGAGCGGTAGCTTCATTGAGATACTTGGATACTATGATCCACTCAGGAAGCCCCTTGAAATGAAAGTTGATGAGGGCAAGGTGTTCAAATGGCTTGGTAACGGAGCACAGCTTTCTGATACGATGAGAAGCCTGCTTCGCAAAACAGGTACTATGGCGAAATGGAACCGCATACTGCAGGGTGAAGAAGGCGTTGTGCCCGAGACAGTATTCATCAAGGGCGAGAGCAGAAACTCCTGAAGTGGGTATCCGGCTCTTCTCTGATAACTTCAAAACCGGAGGATGAAATGAGAGAACTCGTTGAACACATGGCCCGCGCCCTGGTTGAGAATCCTGAAGGCGTCACAGTTGAGGAAACTACTCAGGAAGACATGACAGTTTACGAGCTCAGAGTTGAGGAAGCCGATCTCGGTCGTGTTATCGGCAAGGAAGGCAGGATAGCTAAAGCCATGAGAATGATAATTCGTTCGGCTTCGGCAAGGCACGGCCAGAAGGCCACAATAGAGATAATGGACTGAATTCATGGGAAATAGAGTTTCATACGGTTATGTTGAAAGAACGCATGGTCTTAAAGGTCGGATGATCTTGAAACTGTTTGTGTTTGGCCCTGCAGTTCCTCTTACTGAGGGAACGGTATTGTTTGCCGGTGATCGAATCCTCACAGTGACAAGATCCAGAAAAAGGGACAACGAACGAGTAACTGTAGATTGCTCTGAGGTTTGGAAGAAAGCGCAGGCTGCAGAACTCACAGGTGAATCTGTAGAAGTAGATATTGATCAGGTGTTGAAAACTGGTTTTCCACTTCCTGTATACGGATTTGCTGAGTTTACTATTGTTTCTCGCGGGGAAATATTCCCCGTTGTGGAGGTTGAGTACAACAACTCTAATCCTCAATTGATAGTTCAAGGTAATGGGAGGAAGTTTCCCGTTCCACTGACCCTTGCCCTGACCGGGCAGGTGGATTCCGCAGAAAGAATCATTAGGGTTGATCTGCCGGAAGGACTGGAGGAGATATAGAACCTGTACTGAAAGTGGCGATTGCCACCGTATTCCCTGACCTGTTCTCTTCGTTCCTGAATACAGGAGTGATAGGGAGGGGGTTGGAGAAGGGTATAGCTTCTGTAGAGATGTATGACATTCGGGATCACCCTGTTGATCAGAGGGGATCGGTGGATGACTACCAGTTCGGTGGTGGTGCAGGGATGGTCCTCAGGCCTGAACCGCTTTTTGATACCCTTGAGGATGTATCCTGGAGGGAAGGTGCGAGAGTTGCCATGATGACCCCGCAGGGCAGACCGCTTGACACCGCTTATGCCAGAGATCTGGCAGAGAGCAAGAAACTGATCGTTTTTTGCGGCAGATACGGAGGGGTCGATGAGAGGTTTCGCCAGACGGCGGTAACCGATGAGATCTGCGTTGGTGATGCGGTGGTGTCCGGTGGAGAGATTCCAGCAATGTACCTTATTGAGGCTGTGTTCAGATGGCTTCCCGGTGTACTTGGACGGTTGGAGTCAGCACGCAGCGACAGTTTCGCAACGGGTCTTCTTGATTATCCGAGATACACCCGTCCGGCAGAGTTCAGAGGAATGAAAGTTCCTGAAGAACTCACTTCCGGTAACCATGCTTTAATAGCTCAGTGGCGTTTCAGGGCTGCCATGACCAAGACCAGAAAAGTCAGACCTGATCTGCTGGTAAATTGTGATGAGAAAATAACAGAAGAACGGTTCGCTGAAATAATGAAAGAGGCGGACCGCGCGAAGGAGCAGGACAATGGATGAACTGCTGAGAAGTGTAAGTCAGGGACAGATCAACAAGGATATCCCGGATTTTCGAACGGGTGACACCGTTCGTGTTCACTATCAGGTGATCGAAGGTGATAAGGTCAGAGTACAGATATTTGAGGGTACTGTGATCTCCCGCAGAGGCGGCGGAATTGATGAGACGTTTATGGTGAGAAAGATCTCAGGTGGTGTGGGTGTAGAGAGGGTATTTCCCTTGAACTCTCCTCGAATAGCCAAGATCGAGATCGCCAGACATGGAAAGGTCCGCAGAAGCAAACTCTTCTACCTCAGGAAGAAGGCTGGCCGTGCGGCAAGGATCAAGGAACGCAGAGTCGTTAAGAAGTAAAGTGTCAGAGCTTTTTCTTTTCGACCGGCGTTACATATCCGAGTATGGAGTAATTGCCGGCTTGGATGAAGCAGGAAGAGGGCCCCTTGCGGGTCCTCTTGTTGCTTGTGCAGTTATTCTTGCATCGGATTTTGATAACGAGATCCTCACTGACAGCAAGAAGCTTTCCGACAGATCACGTAGAAGGTTATTGCCTCTTATCCGGCAGGGGGCTCAGGCGGTATCTCTGGGGATAGTTGAACCATCCGAGATAGATAAGAACAGAATGGCCTGGGCTGTACGAACTTCTTTCAAAAGGGCTATGGCTCCCCTCCTTGACCTTGCTGATGTCTTTCTTATTGACGGGAACAGCGTTACCGGTCTGGAAGCACCATCCAGATTCCTTGTGAGGGGTGACTCGAAAAGCCTCGCAATTGCTGCTGCCAGTGTGATAGCAAAAGTAACCAGGGATGATATCATGATAAAGGCTCATCAGGAGTATCCCGGGTACGGTTTTGACAGACACAAAGGCTACGGCACAGCTGCACACATTGAAGCCCTCGGGAAGGTCGGTCCCAGCCCGATTCACAGAATGTCATTTGCCCCGCTGAACAGCTGGTATCAGACCGGCCAGATGTCGCTTTTTCCCCTGGACAGTCCCAATTCAGGAAGGGCGGCAGAGATAAAGGCCGCACGCCACTACGAGAACCTTGGTTTCTCGGTGGTGGAAAGGAACTGGCGTTCCCCTGCAGGCGAGATAGATCTGATCCTGAAGAAGGATGATGTTCTTTTGTTCGTTGAGGTTAAATCAACACTCACAGGCCGTGAGAAAGATGCTCTTCAGAAAATTGACGGGAACAAGCTGAGCAGAATTAGAAGTGCAGCAGAGGAATGGATGGCAGACAAAGGCTATAACGGTGACTGTGCCCTTGAAGCCGCACTTGTTACCCCGGGTTGTACCACAAGAATCCCTTTGAATTAGATTGCATCACAACAAAAGCTATTCGTTACATGTGCAGGTGCCTATTGATTTCCTATCTCCGGCATCGTATATTTCATGAAACCAACTTTTCCTTGAAAGGGGTGTTTGTATGAAGATGACAGTTTTTGCACTTCTTGTTCTCGCTGTTGTGGGGTTTGCAGCGGAGAGAACGGTTCTCTGGGAGTATTACACTCAAACCGGTTGAGGCTCTTGCTACAGTGGCTGGTCAGCTGCTAAAAGCGCTCTCAACCCCATTGTTGCAGCCGGTAATGTTGCACCGGTCTATATGTTCCACAACGGTCCGGCAGCCAATTCGTACAACTGGGCAAGACAGAGTTTCTACAACATCACTTCAACGCCAAATGTTAAGATCGATGGTCTTACAGCGAGTTCCAGCCCGTCCAGCTATGCCAATTCAATCAACAACAGACTTGCTGTTGCTTCACATGTGAGCATTGCTGTTAACATGGTGGGAGATGCCTCCGGTGGAACCGCGTATGTGAGTGTCACAGCGGAGCAGGCCCTTCCATCCGGAACTATCAAAGTCTCAACTGTTATTCTTGAAGATCATGAGATCGCTACTTCTGCCTGGGGTGGCTACAGTGGTCAGGAGATGATGTGGATACCTGTTGCCAATCCTCT
>JAGLDY010000080.1 GCA_023145375.1 Candidatus Sabulitectum sp.
GTTGAGGGCGCAACTACCAGAATAGAGTAGCTGGATCTTAGATTCTGATACATAGATATGCGGAAGGTCGGGCAGAATACGCCCGGCCTTCTAAGTTGAAATTCCCTTTATAAACACATCAATGGCTGATGAGATCTGCTCTGAGATCTGGAGGTCTGTTGGATTTCCATCGTTAACAAAGAGAGCGTGTACAGTGTTTCCCGACTTGTCCACGGCAAGAAGATTGTCATTGATCAGTAATGAAATACCATGAACGAGGGCCCAGGCAGTATTTATAGTCACAGTTGTCTTTTCCGATGAATTCATACTGCTTAGAATCTCTTTTGCTCCAGTGTAGGCCTTAGATGCTGCTTCAAGTAGCTCTTCTGATACAGGTAAACTGAATATTTCTCTGCTGAACATAAGTCTGTAGAGTTCAGGATTCCTCGTGGCAAAAGAAATGTAGCGTTCCATAGTGACGCTCAAGGCTATTTGAGGATCTTCATCATTTGAGGTCTCCTCGAATGAACTTCTCATTTTTCTGAATCCTTCTGCAGCCACAGCAGCCAGTAGAGCTGCCTTATTCACGAAGTGTCTGTATGAGGCTGCCTTTGAAACACCGAGAGACTTGCCTAGCTTTCTCAGAGTAATGGAATCTATACCGTGTTCGCACAGAACTCCCGTTGCTTCAATGATCAGTTCTTCCCGCAGATTGCCATGATGGTAAGACTTATTGGACATTTGGAAACTCCCAGCTTCATAGAGTACTAAAACATTACCTGCTATGTGGACAATGTCAACATGGGGTTCTGTGCTGGCCGGACAAATGTTGACAGCGTTCACATAGTTTCCTATGTTACCACCGTCAACATGACTAGGTTCACTAACCCTTTGGGAGGGAAATTTATGAAATCAACAATGCCTCAGCTGGAAATAGGATCAATAAAAGCAAAACTACCAATCGTTCAGGGAGGAATGGGAGTTGGGGTTTCCCTTTCAAAGCTGGCCTCCGCAGTAGCTGATGAGGGTGGTATTGGAGTTATATCAACCGCAGCAATTGGACGGATTAAACCTGATTCAAATGAGAGCGATTCTGCTATTCTAAGAGAGGTAATAAGAGAAACTAAAGGGATGACAAAGGGAATATTCGGCTTGAACATTATGATGGCCATATCCGATTTCAGTGAGCACTTGAAAGTGGCAATTGAGGAAAAAGTGGCGGTGGTATTTGTCGGAGCTGGGTTACCTCTAAGAGTACCGGAAATAATCTCTGTAGACCGGGCAAGAGATTGTTTTACAAATTTAGTGCCAAAGATATCCTCTTCTCGAGCAGCGCAGGCAATTTGCAAATTCTGGGACAGGCACTATTCTATTGCTCCAGATGCTCTAGTGCTTGAAGGACCCAGAGCAGGTGGGCATTTGGGATTCAGTATGGAAAACATTA
>JAGLDY010000081.1 GCA_023145375.1 Candidatus Sabulitectum sp.
AACAGAAATACATTTCAAAATTAAGCGGCGGGGGAAGTGCTTGCGCTCTTCTACCCGACTAGACTCAACAGCAATACATTTCAAGACTAAGTGGCGGGGGAGGAAATACCTTCGAACTCCTATCCGTCAACTAAGAGTATATTTCGCCTCTGTCAAAAGTTGATCAAACTATTTATTCAGAGGGGATACTATAACGTGAACAGTAAAAACAAGATGTTTAGAAGACTTGTAGTTTCGGGATTCATTCTTCTTGTTATGGCATTTATAGGCTACAAGTACCGAGGCTTGATTCGGCTCAAGATGCTTTCGATTCTTCATTCATTCGATGATCTTCCTGCTGCTGTTGAAGATGAGAGTGAAATGCCTCCTGGCGCTTGGTGGATTGCCAGACCATCTGACAGGATAGAAGTGAATGGCAACGATCTTACAGATAGCGAAAGAGAGCAGATAGAATTGCTCCGATCACTTGGATATCTATCCGGTTATGAAGACGCTCCAGTGGATATGGGGGTAACAATTCATGACTCCACGAAGGTGTTCTCAGGCTATAACATTATTATTTCAGGGCATGGTCCGGGTGTTACTCTTACAGATATGAACGGTGAGATTGTACATGACTGGTTCAACAGTGAGGTATCTCTATATGGAATCTGGCCTGATGCGCAAAATCAGGAAATCCCCATCGATTTCTGGAGAAGAGCGTACCTGGAAAATGACGGTAGTTTGGTAGTAATGATCGAAGGCGGTGGCGTGATCAAAGTAGATAAAGATTCTAATCTGCTTTGGGTCAGCGAATTCAATGGAGCCCATCATGATGTGGATGTAGATGGAAATGGCAACATTTACACCATCGGAAGAGAGATACACATTAACGACAGGTTCTTCCCTGAAAAGTACATCTCAGAAGACTATATATGCGTCCTTGATTCGCTGGGGAACCAGATTCACTGGATATCCACTTTAGACGTACTTGCGAATTCCAGATTTGCACCCGTTCTTCGAAGAATGCCAGATGCAGGAGATGTGCTTCACTGCAATACTATTGAGTTCATCAGACCTGAGATGCTTCCTGAGAACTACAGTGGTCCTCTTCGCCCTGGAACTGTACTTCTCTCTCACAGATCAATTAATCTAATCTGTGCCGTTGACCTTGAAGAAGAAACTGTTTACTGGGCGGATTCGGACCTCTGGCATATGCAGCATCAGCCTTCAGTTCTTACCGACGGATCGATGCTGATTTTTGATAATCAGGGAATGGGTGAAGCTTCCACTATTCTTCAGTTTGACCCCGCAACAGGCGAAGTCATATGGTCCTACAGAGGCAATGAAGAACATCCGTTCTACTCTGTTGGTTCCGGTTCCTGTCAGAGACTACCCAATGGAAATACAATAATCACCGAATCAATGATGGGTAGAGCTTTTGAAGTCACAGCTGAAGGAGATATTGTCTGGGAGTTTTTCAACCCGCACAGGGCTGGACAAAATTTTGAACTCATCGCAACTCTTTTTGAAGTAGTAAGGGTTCCAGCAGACAAGGTCGAGGGGTGGCTTTAGCATAATCAGTCTCCAGTTAACTTTTCTCCCAGGCTGTCCAGAACCATCTG
>JAGLDY010000082.1 GCA_023145375.1 Candidatus Sabulitectum sp.
GCAAGGATGTATCCGAAGATACCGGGCATTGTGATCACGCTGGGAAGGGTGTTTCGGATCCTGCCCCTTCTGTCCAGTCTGGGCTCGTCATCCGGTGGAAGTGGCTTTATTCCTTCTTCCGTGGACCACACGCATGAAATCCCTGTGGTGACACCCCGTCTTTTAAGGAACTTCCTGACCACCCTTGCCAGCGGGCAATTGGTTGTGGTGCTTATGTCCCCTGTTTCAATCTTCGAAGGGTCCCGTCTGCCTGCAGCACCCATGCTGCTGAACACCTCGATACTATTCTCCACGCAGTACTGAAGAAGCTGAGTCTTAGGATTAACACTGTCGATGGCATCCACAACTATGTGAGAATCCCTCATAAATTCAGGCATTTGCAGTGTCTCTTCCGAGATGAAGAGCTTTACTGGAATGTATTCAGTATCAGGGCACAGAGAGGTCAAAGTGCTTGCAAGAGCCTCAGTCTTGGGTTTATTCAGCCATTCCTCACCAACCACTGCATTTCTGTTAAGGCTGGACTCTGTGATGTTGTCAAAGTCCATTAGAACAAGGCTCCCAATGCCTGAGCGGGCAAGAGCGGAAGCACAGTGGCTACCAACACCTCCCAGGCCGGCAATGAGAACTCTTGCATTCCTTATTCTTTCAAAACCCTCTTCCCCGTAGAAGTTTACCACTCTTTTGAATCTCTCCTTCAACTGCTTTCTCCAAACAGGGCTACTGAGTTGTTCCATGCAGCATTTCTTGTATCCTCAATGTCCTCTCCCCTGATATGTGCCATTGCATGTGCCACATCGGCAACATGACGGGGCTCAGATTCACCGGCGGGAACTCCCGAGAAGCCTATTGAAGGAGAATCTGTTTCAAGAATAAAACGATTGATTGGAACCTGCCTTGCACTCTCACGGGCTTTTTTTGCATTGTGTCTTGTAATGGCTCCTCCAAAAGAGATGTATAGACCAGCCTTCAGGAATCTGTTCATGAGCTGGGGGTCCCTGGACCAGGCATGGATGACACCTCTTACCGGATGTTTCTTTAGCAGATCAAACATTTCCTCAAAAGCATTCCTGCAGTGAAGGATAACAGGCAGATCAATTTCTGAGGCCAGTTGAAGCTGTTTCTGAAAAACCGTGTATTGATCCTGTCTGGGAACTTCTGTTTTCCAGTCCAGTCCGATCTCTCCGATTGCCCTGGCTCCTGATGATGTAAGCTGCTCGCGTAGCTCTTCAACCTCTACCCCGTCTTCAGCCCACCAGGGATGAACACCCAGAGCACAGTCTATCCCCGGAATAAGAGCCAGTTCTGCACATGTATCCCAGTTATCCCGGGAGACAGCAGGAACAAGCAGCCGTTCTACCCCTGCGGAAAATGCCCTTTCCAGAGCACCGCCAGTATCGCGGCTGAGTGGCTCCATGAACAAGTGGCAGTGTGTGTCGAAAAAGCCAGACATGCTCAAAAGGTTAAAGTCCTCTTTTTGAAGCCGTATCCCATCACATCATAGGCATCATGAAGCACAATGAATGCCTCAGGATCAATTTCCCTTACCAGCCGGTGGAGCACCATCACCTGCCTTCTGTGAACACAGACATAAATAACATCCCGGGGTTTTCTCTCATACCCGCCTTCTGCCTTCAGAAAGGTAACTCCTCTGTTCAGTTTGTTAAAGATGACATCTCTGACCTCATTCGGCTTACTGGTGATCACCATGCATGCTTTTACATAAGGCATACCCTCAGCGGCCAGATCGGTCATCTTGGTTGTAAGAAATAGGTTCAGATAAGCCCAGATGACAAGCTTGGGGTCTTGAAAAACAACTCCCACAAGCACGATGATAAGGCTTTCCACCATCCAGTAGCCGGTGCTTATGCTCACACCGGTGTACTTCTTGAGAATAGCAACCGGGATGTCTGTACCTCCGGTGGAACCTCTGAATTTGAATATGAAGCCAAGTCCAACACCCAGAAGTGTTGAACCGGCAATAGAGGCAAGAAGAATATCCATTTCAGAAGAACCACTGAGAAATACCGCCAGTCTTGGGAGCTCGCCGGCAGCTGCAATGTTGTAAACATGCTTTGCCCCGCCAGGAATCAGACTAAGATGAGATGGGTCGAACACCCAGCACATGAAGTTTGACATGAGCATTCCCGCAAAACTGCGGACTCCGAACTGCTTGCCTACAAAAATGTAACCGATAATGAATAGAGGAATATTGAAACCGAACATCCAGAGGCTTTCAGATATTCCTGTAAGATGGGTAAGGATCTGTGCAAGACCACCCACTCCCCCTGGTGATATTCTGAATGGAAAGAGAAACCAGGAGTAAGCCACCCCGAAAAGGATGGAACCCGCCAGTATTCCCAGATAATCTCTGGCATGATAATCAGATTTGGTCTTCATTCCCTTTCCCTTCACCGGACCGGGAAGAAAAAGGGTCCGGCTCTTTATCCGTACTGTTAACGCTACCCTTTCAGGGTATGTTTACGCTACTGTATAGAAGGCTTTCTGAGCTATTCCCACTCTATGGTCCCAGGTGGCTTTGAACTGATATCGTAAACAATCCTACTAACCCCTTTGACCATGTTGACGATTCTACTGGACACTGCTGCCATGTGCTCCGGGTCCATCCTGTACCAGTCAGCGGTCATTCCATCCGTGCTTGTCACTGCACGAAGAGCCACAACCCTGTCGTATGTTCTCTCGTCGCCCATTACTCCCACGGTTCTGATGGGAAGAAGTACGCTGAAGGCCTGCCATATCTCGTCGTAAAGATTCTCTTCACGAAGGTAGTCAATAAACACCTTGTCAACCCTCTGCAGAAGGTCACGGTCTTCTCTGGTTATTGGACCCAGTATCCTCACTGCCAGCCCCGGACCGGGGAAAGGATGTCTGGAGACCATCCAATTTGAAAGACCCAGTTCCCTGCCAAGCTCCCGAACCTCATCCTTAAAGAGCTCTCGGAGCGGCTCGAGAAGACTGAGATTCATTCTCGCTGGGAGACCACCAACATTGTGGTGGCTTTTAATAGTTGCACTGGGGCCTCTGAAGCTGACACTCTCGATAACATCCGGATAGAGTGTACCTTGAGCCAGATGGGTCACTCCCGGGATTGAATTTGAAGCTTCTTCAAACAGTTCGATGAAAACTCTTCCTATGATCTTTCTCTTCTGCTCCGGGTCTGAAACTCCAGAAAGTTCACCCAGAAAGCGCTCTTCCCCATCCACAGTAATAAGATCCATTCCGAAATGCTCTCTGAAGGTTCTCTCAACCTCTTCCCTTTCACCTGCACGGAGAAGCCCGTTGTCCACGAATATGGGAACAAATCTATCAGGAACTGCGCTGTGAAGCAGAGCTGCCACAACTGAGGAATCTACTCCTCCTGAAAGTCCTAGAATTACCTTTCCGCTCTCCCCAAGCTCCTCACGGATGTAATTTCTGGCCTGGGTTGAGAAGTACTTCATGTTCCAGCTGGGTTTTAACATGGAAATGCCAAAGAGAAAGTGTTCAAGAAGAGCTGAACCAAATACAGTGTGGTTAACTTCAGGATGAAACTGAACGCCGTATCTCTTTAACTCATTGTTCTCCATAGCAGCAATGGGAAGGGAAGTTGTGGATGCTATCACCGTGTAACCGGAAGGAACCTCTGTGACCCTGTCACCATGACTCATCCATGCCTGCTGATCTGATTCAATGCCTTCAAAAAGAATACTCTTTTCAGTTTGAAGAAGAGCAGGACCATACTCCCTGTGATGTCCTCCCTCAACTTTTCCGCCGGTTCGGAATGCAAGAAGCTGCATGCCATAGCAGATACCTAGAAGTGGAAGCTCTGTGGTAAATACCTCTTCTGGAGGCATAGGGCTGTTGTCACCGTAAACACTGTATGGGCTTCCCGCAAGAATAACAGCCCCTGGAGACAGCTTTTTTACTTCATTCCAGGAGCAGTTCCCGGGCAGCAGTTCACAGTACACTCCCAGCTCTCTTACTCTTCGTGCAATAAGCTGAGTGTACTGGCTGCCAAAGTCCAGGATTGCCACGCCTCCTCTGATCATACCCGTCCCCCTGAATTTATTGATCCACCTGCCGGGGGTGCCACAGGGTAATCACCGGTGAAACAGGCTGTACAGTAGTCCTCAGGCGGGTGAGCAGAAACACACCTGAGCATACCATCCACAGAAAGGTAACCAAGACTGTCCAGGTTAAGTATCTCTCTTATCTCTTCCACTGAATAATTGTTTGCGATAAGACTTGTCTCTTCAGGGAAATCAATACCAAAGTAACAGGCATATCTGTGAGGTGGACAGCTAATTCTCATGTGCACCTCTAGAGCGCCAGCTTCACGGAGAGCTTTGATACGGGATTTACTGGTGGTGCCTCTTACGATACTGTCCTCAACCACGCAAACTCTTTTACCTTTTACAGCCTCTGGAATGGGCTGTAGTTTCCGCATGACCATTGCTGCTCTGGTAGCGTGCTCGGGATCGATGAATGTACGCCCCACATAGTGATTTCTCGTAAAGCCCATATCAAGAGGAATCCCCAGTTCTCTGGCAAACCCCATTGCGGCAAACATTCCGCTGTCAGGAACAGGCATCACCATATCACACTCTGCCGGGTACTCCCTGGCAAGCTGTCTGCCCATTTCGATCCTAACTTCATAGACACTGTCTCCAAACACATAGCTGCCGGGCCTGGCAAAATAAACATGCTCAAAGATACAATACGCAAACCTCTCAGCACTGTCCGAAAAGAGACCCTGTTCACGACCTGGAACAGTAGATACAGGCTCACAGCATGACTTTCCGTCCTCAATAGGAAAAAAGAGCATCTCACCAGGCAGTATCTCTCTCTCATATTCCGCATTTGTGACCTGGAAAGCAAGCGTTTCACTGGCTACGATCCAGCCTCCTCCGATTATTTTCCCAAGACTGAGTGGTCTGAATCCCAGCGGATCTCTAATTACATACATTCCCTGGGGAACAAGAAGAAGCAGGCAGAAAGCACCCTCAAGTTTGGAAATTGCACGCTGAAGACACTTCTCAATGTTGTAATCGTTATCCTCCAGCTCTCTGCTCATAAGATGCAGTACTATCTCTGTGTCAGTATTTGTCTGAAAAATATGCCCTTTGCGTTGCAGGCTTCTTCGAATAACACCGGCATTGCTGATGGTTCCGTTGTGGGCAATTGCAACAGGTATATCGGCCATTCTAACGAGAATAGGCTGGGCGTTGATAACAGAAGATCCGCCGAATGTGCCATATCTCACGTGACCGATTCCCGCAAGGACATTATCGGACATCATTTTTCCGGGAACATCCACCATCAAGTCCGAAACAAGACCATTCTTCTTGTGAAGTTCGATTTCGCCGTTACCGTCAAGCGTTGCAATTCCAGCCGCTTCCTGTCCTCTATGCTGCTGAGCAAACAGACCCTCCGCAACAAGAGCTGAAACTGATTCTTCTACCCCGATAACACCACATAGACCGCAGTACTCGCCTATTTGTTTCATTTTTGTTTCCCCTGGAAAGAAGCACTGATAAATGCGTTAAAAAGTGGATGAGGACGAAGTGGACGACTTTTAAATTCCGGATGAAATTGAACTGCGGTGAACCACCTGTTTTCCGGCCTTTCAACCACCTCCACAAGGGTACCGTCAGGAGAAAGGCCGGTCAGCCGCAACCCTGCCTTCTCCAGTATCTCTCTGTACTCGTTGTTCAGTTCAAATCTGTGCCTGTGCCTTTCGGATACATCTGTAACACCGTATGCAGCACAGGCCTTTGAGTCCACTTCCAGCACACATGGATATGCTCCCAGCCTCATTGTACCACCCATGTTCACCACGCTTTTCTGCTCATCCATGAGGGAGATCACCGGGTGTGGAGTTTCCGGATGAAACTCGAGGCTGTCAGCTTCATTCAATCCTGCAACATTCCGTGCAGTTTCAATCACTGCACACTGCATGCCAAGACATATTCCCAGAAATGGAACATCCTTTTCTCTGGCATACCTAACAGCTTCAATCTTGCCATCAAGTCCTCTGTAGCCAAATCCACCTGGAACAAGAATTCCGTCAACTGAACCAAGAAACTCTTCAGGATCTCTGCTCTGAAGGTCCTCTGCTTCAATACATTCGATCTTCAACTCAAGCCCCTGGTCAATAGCCCCGTGAGATAGAGCTTCAAAAATACTTTTGTAGGCATCCCGAAGCGCCATGTACTTACCCACAACCGCGATCTTGACCTCACCTGAATCAGGGTTAATGGCCCGGGCCACCATGGCATTCCACTGAGACAGGTCAAGCTTATTCTCCGGAAGGTTGAATTTTCTCAGTATCAGCGAATCAAGCCCCTGTTTGGCCAGCTCTATAGGTACCTCGTATATGGAATTCTTTACATCTTTTTCTTCAATAACAGCTGCCCGTGGAACACTGCAGAAAAGAGAAAGCTTTCTGAAATGCTCTTCCTCCATTGAAACTTCAGTCCGGCAGATGAGAACGTCCGGAATGATGCCGATGGAGCGCATGATCCCGGCAGATCGCTGCGCCGGCTTAGTTTTCAACTCGCCTGAAGCACTTAGGTAGGGTAAAAGAGTTAGATGGACAAACACTGCATTCTCGGGTCCAAGCTCTACTCTAAGCTGTCTCAAGGCTTCAAGAAATGGGCTGGACTCAATATCACCAGCAGTTCCGCCAATCTCAGTGATAATAATGTCTGCTCCTGAGTCTGCGCAGGTTAGAACAGCCTTCTTGATCTCATCAGTAATATGGGGCACAACCTGAACAGTCCCTCCCAGGTATCCGCCCTTACGCTCTCTCTGAATAACAGTGGAGTAGATGCGGCCGGTGGTGTAATTGCTCTGCCTGGTGCATGTGACGCCTGCAAAACGCTCATAATGACCAAGGTCAAGGTCCGTCTCCGCACCGTCATCAGTTACATAAACCTCGCCGTGCTGGTAAGGGGACATTGTCCCGGGGTCAACGTTCAAATAGGGATCAAGCTTCTGCAGGAATACTTTGTAGCCCCGCTGTTTAAGAAGCAGTGCCAGGGAAGCTGCAGTTATTCCTTTTCCCAGAGAAGAGACCACACCACCGGTAACAAACATGTGTTTAGCCGGCACTCCCATAACAATTCCTTCCTTGAATATTTCAGAGAAAAACAAAAGCGGAATATAAGAAAAAATCAACTGCCCTATCAGTACGACTGCAAGTTCATTTACAGACTTCTTGCTGTTTCTATCACCAGAAAAAAGTTTGTCTCCATACCTTCCACGGATAGAACTTCCGCAGTGGATCGGAGATAGATATTCTTCCGGAAGAAAGGGCCATGAACCTGATAACAAGAGGTGTAACTTGCCAGTTCCTGGAGTCTACCCCTTCCATCCCGCCGTTCTACCGCCTAAGACAAGCATCCTGTCCAGCCCCGGACCCAGTTCGGTTCTCCCTGCTCCTGCCTCATCAGCGGTAATTGAATCTCTAAATGAACCGGTACAGTTCCGATTCTCACAGGGAGTCTTTTCTCGAGTGCTTTTCCAGAAGAATACCAGCTGTGACAAGTAACAGTCCAGCCACTGTTGACACAGCAATTTTTTCTCCAACAATGATTCCAATAAACACCAGTGCAAGAAATGGAGTGAGAAATATCATTCCACTTACTCTCGCGGTGGATGATGTCCACTTCAAAGCGGTGTTCCACATGATGTAAGTAAGTCCCATCTCCAGCATCCCAATGTAGAGTATCCACGGGCTGGCTGCAGAGGAAAAGCTGAATTTCTGACCGGTGACAAGACCGTATACAAGCAGATATACTGAGCCGGATACAAAACTGGAAAAGAGTACTGCGGCTGTTTTTCCACTGTTCCGAGTGTTCAAAACCCAGTAGACAGCCCAGATCAGCGTGCTCGCAAAAGCGAGAAGCAGAGGAGCTGTGGATATCTCAAACGTGTTCCGCCCTGCAAAGGCAAGAAAGAGTACACCTGAAAAACTGAGAAGAATCCCGGTAAAACCTCTAAGGTTCAATTTCTGGCCAAGAAAAGGAACCGAAAGAAGAACAAGAACAACAGGCCACAGATAATTCACCACCATGGCTATTTGAGCAGGAAGGCCGTCATAGGCATTCAGAAGCACAAGGTAGTAAAGAAAAGGGTTCAGGAAGCCCAGAAACAATCCTGAGATCATATCTGCTTTCCTCACCGGACATTTTCTTACGAACAAAACAACTGCGAACACAACCGTGGAGATGAGTGACGCTGCAAAAACAACCAGCCAGGGAGACCCGGAAGCCAGAGCTTTTTTGAAAGCAGCTGCTGCCCCTGACCAGCAAAGAACAGAGGCCAGGGCAAGCAGTACAGCTGTCTTTTCCGATCTTTTAAGAATCAAACGGCTCCTCCCCTATTCGGGTACAACATATAGAGAGCCCTTGATCTCTGCCAAACTAAGGGCATCAGATCGGGTAAGCTGAATTCACTGCAGAACCGTAAAGGAAATGCTTTCTCTCTATTTCGTTGACAAACAATAGGATATGTCAATATGTAGGTTATTTCAAAAAGACAGGTACTACATATTGTGGTTCCTGCCATTGCCTAGCCACCAGCAGTGTGTTATCATCACGCCGCAAGGGGTAGTTTGTTTGCACGTCATTTTCAGGTAATGTTAGGGGTGTTGCTGTCTAATGGACTGGCTGGTCAGAAAACGCAACGGCAAGGTTGTCTCGTACAGGAAATCCAAAATTGAGAATGCAATTGACAGGGCTTTAAAAGCTTCGGATACCGGTGCTTCAAGCAGAGAAATTGCTGATCAGGTTGAAGCAAGCATGTACATGAGTTTTTTCAAAATCGGTTCTATCCCGACCATAGAGCAGATACAGAACACAATAGAAGAAACACTCATGCTCAGAAAACTGGTTGATGCAGCCAGAAGCTTTATTCTTTACAGGGAAAAACGAAGCGAAGCTCGTGATGTAAACGCTATATTTGACGGGATGGACTCGCTGGTCAGCAACTACATAGGCAAGCAGGACTGGCGGGTGAATGAAAATTCCAACATGAACTACAGCCTGCAGGGTCTGAACTACTTTCTTTCAAGCTCTATCACTGCAAGGTACTGGCTTTCCAAAATCTACACGCCTCAGATCAAGGAGTTCCAGGATAGTGGAGATATGCACATCCATGACCTTGGTATTCTCGGTCCTTACTGTGTTGGCTGGGATCTTATGGAGTTGCTTCAGGGGGGCTTCCTGGGAGCCCGTGGCAAGATTGAATCAAAACCCGCATCACACCTCAGAACAGCTCTAGGGCAGGTGGTTAACTTTTTCTACACACTTCAGGGAGAGGCGGCAGGAGCCCAGGCATTCAGCAACTTTGACACACTGCTGGCTCCCTTTATAAGGTATGATGATCTTTCCTACAAACAAGTGATCCAGTGTGTTCAGGAATTCCTCTTTAACGTTAATGTTCCCACCCGAGTAGGCTTTCAAACTCCTTTTACGAACATCACCATGGACCTTCAGGTTCCGTCGACGCACAAAGATCTGCATGTAATTGTGGGGGGAGAAGAAAAGCAGGAAACCTACGGCGACTTTCAGAACGAGATGAACATGCTTAACCGTGCCTTCAGCGAACTCATGATGGAGGGTGACGCGAAGGGAAGAATATTTACCTTCCCTATTCCAACCTACAACATTACTGCAGACTTCAACTGGGAAGATGATGAGCTGCAGCCTTTATGGGAAATGACAGGTAAGTACGGAATTCCTTACTTCAGTAACTTTGTTAATTCAGACATGAGTCCGGAAGATTCAAGGTCTATGTGCTGTAGATTGCGCCTGGACAACCGGGAATTGAAAGCCAGAGGTGGTGGTCTTTTCGGATCAAACCCACTCACCGGGTCAATTGGCGTTGTCACAGTGAATATCCCGAGAATTGCCCTTGTCACCGGAGGCGACAGAGATGCCTTCTTCCAGAGACTTGGCTCGGTAATGGAAGCAGCAAGAGAATCTCTGGAACTGAAAAGAAAATTCGTGGAAGAACTCACAGAAAGAGGCCTTTACCCGTACACTCGTCATTACCTTAGACATGTACGGGATGAAGCCGGTGCTTTCTGGGCAAATCATTTCAGTACCATCGGCCTCATTGGAATGAATGAAGGTGCCTTGAACTTCATGGGTAAGGGAATTGCAACCCCGGAGGGCAAGGAATGGTCTCTGGAAGTTCTGAACTTTATGCGCGATAAGCTCACAGAATTTCAGGTGGAGACCGATCACCTTTATAACCTGGAAGCTTCTCCTGCAGAAGGTGCCAGCTACCGCCTGGCGAACAAAGACAAAACTGACTTTGCCGATGCTGCGTGCCAGGGAGTATCTAATCCCTACTATACGAACTCCGTTCACCTTCCTGTAAATACACAGATGGATATTTATACTCTTCTCAAACACCAGGATGACCTTCAAACAATGTTCACAGGTGGTACTGTGGTTCACCTTTTCATCGGTGAAGCTATTACAGACTGGCGTATGGTAAGAGCTCTTACCAGAAAAGTGGTAACAAATTTCAAACTGCCGTATTTCAGTTTTACCCCCACATTCAGCATCTGTCCCGTACACGGATACATATCAGGGGAACACTTTCACTGCCCCTACCCTCACACGGATGAGGAAATCGACATGTATGGAGAGGTCGTTGAGGTATATGAAACATTGCCGGAGGGAAGTTACAGAGAACCTGAAGATTCGTCAGATGGGGATGAGCAGCCGTCGCTCTTCTTAAACATAGAAAAGGTAGATATAAAATGAACACAGAAGCAAAAAGGGTAAAAGCAATTAAAGCAGAAGTTTACTCAAGAGTAGTCGGATATTATCGTCCCGTTCAGGATTGGAATAGAGGCAAGCAGGAAGAGTTTTCACAAAGAAAGTATGTTGATTTGAAAGTAGACGGAGACTAGAGTTGATAAGGTCACTGCAGGGCACCAGTCTGATAGACTATCCCGGTAAAATATCTTCGGTGCTTTTTACCGCAGGATGTAACCTGGCCTGTCCTTTCTGCCACAATCCGGAACTGGTAAATGCTGATCTGCTCGACGGAGAATTCAACATAAGCCACGACGCAGTGATAAAAGAACTTAACGAAAGATCCGGATTCATTGATGCAGTGGTTCTTACAGGTGGTGAACCCCTTATTTACGAAAGCACCATTGACCTTCTGAAACGCATAAAAAAAGAAACAGATCTTTCTGTAAAGCTTGATACCAATGGAACATACCCGGATAGGCTGAAAAGAGCTCTTCCCTATCTGGATTATGTTGCCATGGATCTTAAATCCAGCCCGGAAAAATATATTCTGGCCACAGGGGGCAGAGCAAGGTTCGGTTCAGTACGGGAAAGCGCAATGCTTCTCATCAACCAGAGCCTGGTGGATTACGAATTACGGTCCACAATGGTTCCCGGGATCATCAATGATGAGGATGTGCTCATTCTTCTTGATGAGCTGGCTCCAGCTGTGATCAAACGGTATGCCCTGCAGATATTCCGTTCGGATAAAACTCTCTCATCAGAACTGGAAGGAATGCCTTCCTACCCCCAGGGATATATCGAAGCTCTTGCGGAAAAAATGGTCGACAGAGTGGATGACATCCAGCTACGGGTCTAGATCTCTATCTTTATGGATCCTGAAGGATCTGCACCCTTAAGAGAACTTACCATTCCCCTTACGGTATTTTCAAGCATCTTCGCAGGAAAACCTATCAGCGGAACCTTTACACCGTTACATTCCAGAGATACATCGCCTGGTTTACAGCCATCGCAGGACGAGCACTTGTCATCTGTGAGCTGGAAATAAATCTCTGAAACCATTGCTGCAGCAACTGCCATAACCCTTGCGGAAAATGTTCCCAGTTCAAGTGAAGAATGATGATCCCCCACTACAGAAAGGCTTCCCGTTCTTTCCGTGCGTATCTCACTTAACGGTGAATCCCCGGCAATACCGGAACAGGCAATGATCTGCCTGCCTGGAAAAGCGGTTGACCATTCTTCTATAAGAAAGGCTTTTGTCCCGGAGTCATCAACCGCTTCAATAAGAACATCACAGTTCCTAAATACATCGCAGGCTTTAGCCGGGTTAAGTCGCAGGTTGTGTGTTTCAATGTCAAGAGCACCGTTAATTCTGAGCAGGTTATCAGTCAGAGCTTCAACCTTGGGCATACCAACCTGATCCGCAAAGAAGAACTGCCTGTTAAGGTTCTGGATCTCAACTGTGTCAAAGTCGACCAAAACAAGTGATGAAGCCCCTGCTCTGACTAGAAGCATAGCCACATTTGAGCCGATGCCTCCAGCACCGGCAATACCGACCTTGACTCTGGACATTGTGTCAGTAAGACCTTCCGGGCAATCTCTGAAAATATTCATGTCGTTCCTATGCAATCTGCTCGCCCTTTAATACCAGACGAAAACCAGCCATCGCAATCATTATTCCCACTGTAGCATTCCTGCCCAGTTCAGGATAAATTAGAAAGAAAACAGCGCCAGCAAAGATCACACCACCCAGTAATCTAAGGAAAACTTGACTTTTATCAGGCATCTTGTATCCTCCTCAAGTAATGTCCAGCACGGATAATATATCTTCAGGGTTCTGTGGTGCAAACGAAGTGTTGTTTCTGCAATCAGCAGACCATTATGTACTAGAGTCATAATGCTACTTCCAACCCATTGCAACCATTGCGTTTTGCCTCTTTTCCAACTAGAATACGCACACTGAATTTGAATAGTTTCAACCCATTAATTTACTCGAACCTGGAGGGATGTTTATATGTCCTGCAATTACTCCACACAGGAGATCCAGGAGGCGCAGAATGTTGTGGCCACCTTCAAGTACAAGCCGAAACCTGCTGTTAAAGGATACACCGGCGAGGCTCTGAGGGTAGACCTTTCAGACTACTCCTTCAGCACTATTCCCATTACTGATGAAATCAAAATGAAGTTCACAGGGGGAAAAGGATTTGACCTGTGGCTTCTCTGGAATGAAGTTAATGGCGACACTAAATGGGACAGTCCGGAGAACGGCATCTGCATCTCCTGTGGTCCACTGGGAGGAACTCCTTCGTTTCCCGGAACCGGAAAGTCAATTGTCACCACAATATCTCCCACCACGGGATCGGTGATAGACAGTAATGTAGGCGGGCACTTTGGTCCGCTTCTCAAGTTCTCCGGCTTCGATGCAATGGTGGTAGTAGGAAAGCAGGAAGAACGCGATCATGTTGTCTACATAGACGGAGATAAGGGCATTGTTCAGATAGTACGAAATGACAAGCTTGGAACAAACAGCCACATCGTTGCAAACCAGCTCGCTGAACTCTACAGTCTTGATGAGGAAGACAAGCGCAATGTTTCATCTGTTTCGGCTGGAACAGGTGCGGACCACTGCTGGATAGGTTGTTTGAATTTCTCATGGTGGGACTGGCGACGTGAGCATATGCGCCTTAAGCAGGCAGGACGCGGAGGAAGCGGAACAGTGTTCAGGGGCAAGGGACTTACAGCACTGGTTGCCCGAACATCCGATTCACGACCTGTATGGCAGCACACTGGCGGAGGTGATGCGAATGCTAGGTAAATACCAGGTAGACCCAATTATAGACCGCTGGCATGTAGACCCTGATTTCGTTATCGAAATGTTCCAGGACATCCAGGACAAGTTCAGGTTCATCCCTCAGGAAGCACTGAACCGAGTTGCGGAAAGAACAGGTAAACCCAGGGGTGTTCTCTTCCACATTGCAACCTTTTACAAAGCTTTCAGTCTCGAGCAGAGAGGCAGGCAGGAAATTCAGATCTGCACCGGTACTGCATGTTACGTAAAGGGGGCTCCTGATGTACTGGCAGCTTTTGAGCGTGAGCTGAACATAAAAAGCGGCGAAACAACTACTGACAAAATGTTCACCCTTTCCGAAGTTCGTTGTGTGGGTGCCTGCGGGCTTGCCCCGGTTGTTGTTGTGGGTGATGATGTGATCGGAGGGGTATCCCCTTCAATGGCCTCCGAAATCGTTAAAAAATACAGCAAGGAGGGCTGACATGAACATAGATGAATTGAAATCCATACAGCGTTCAGCCTCCACGGAATACGATTCGTACAAGTCAGCGCTAATGGTTTGTGCCGGAACTGCATGTGTAGCCAACAAATCTCTCCCACTGATCGACTCTTTGAAAAAAGAACTCATCAAAAGAGGTCTGGAAAAAAAGTATCTTGTTGTTCCAACTGGTTGCAACGGATTCTGTGCCCAGGGTCCAATAATGGTTGTTCAGCCTGAAGGCATCTTCTACCAGAAACTTGCAGTTAAAGATCTGGGCGACATCATCGAGAATCACCTTGAAGGCGGAAAACCAGTTGAAAGACTGATGTACCATCTGGATGGTACAGCTATTGCCCGGATGGAAGACATACCCTTCTTTGGAAAGCAAAAACTTCTTGCGCTGCGCCATCGGGGAATGCTGGATCCCGAATCCATCGAAGACTACATAAGACTTGGAGGGTATCAGTCCCTTCATAAAGTACTAAAAAAAACAAGCCCTGCTGAAGCTGTTCAAACAATGATAAGAAGTGGGCTCCGTGGTCGTGGCGGGGGTGGCTTTCCAACAGGAATAAAATGGCAGAGTTGCGTTGATGCCGCAGAAAGATCACAGAGAAAACCTGTTGTTGTCTGTAATGCAGACGAGGGTGACCCCGGTGCATTCATGGACAGATCAATAGTGGAAGCAGACCCTCACGCAGTGATCGAGGGTATGATGGCAGGCGCTTATGCCATAGGAGCAGAAGAGGGTTTTGTCTACATGCGCAAGGAGTACCCCCTTGCTATGCACAGGCTTGAAGTTGCCCTTCAGCAGGCTCGCGAAAAGGGTCTACTGGGAAAAAATATTTTCGGGACGGACTTCAATTTTGACATTGTTATACACAGAGGTGCCGGTGCATTTGTGTGCGGAGAATCCAGTGCACTCATGGCATCCATGGCCGGCCTTCCAGGTGAACCCAGAGCAAAATATGTACGCTCTGTTGAAAAGGGATACAAAGACGGGCCAACAGTTCTGAACAACGTGGAAACATGGGCCAATGTGTCTCTGATCATGGAAAAGGGTGCGGAGTGGTTTGCGGCAATAGGTACAGGAGATGTATCTGAAAACCCCTGGGGGGGATGCTCTGGTACAAAGGTATTCAGCCTGGTTGGAGACATTGAGAACATCGGTCTGGTTGAAGTACCAATGGGTATCACATTGCGTGAGATCATCTACGACATAGGTGGAGGAATTCCCGGTGGTAAAGCCTTCAAGGGTATTCAAACAGGAGGCCCATCCGGAGGAGTTATTCCCGCTGAGAAGCTTGATCTTCCTGTAGACTTCGACAGCCTCACAGCAGAGGGCTCCATGATGGGTTCAGGTGGCATGGTTGTTATGGATGAAGGTACCTGTATGGTTCAGATTGCCAAGTACTTTGTAGACTTTCTCAAGGGAGAAAGCTGCGGTAAGTGTACACCTTGCCGGGAAGGTCTTGTTGCCCTTGGTCAAATTCTTGGAAGAATTACCGAAGGAAAAGGTAGAGACGGAGATATTGAACTTCTCGAAAGCTATGGAGCAACCATGAACGACAGTTGCCTCTGCGCACTGGGCAGGGATGCTCCAAACTCGGTGATAAGTACTATAAGGTACTTCAGAGACGAGTATGAAGCACACATCAGAGACCACACGTGTCCAGCTGGCCAGTGCCACGATCTGATCAAATACACCATCAATCCCTACAACTGTACAGGGTGTACGCTCTGTGCCATCAAGTGCCCTGTTAATGCAATCAGTGGCTCTAGAAAAGAAGTACATGTGATAGACCAGGAAAAGTGCATTAAGTGCGGTATTTGCCGTGATGTCTGCAACTTCAACGCTGTGGAGGTGAAATAATGGCTGATATGATCACCGTAACCATAGACGGTCGCGAAGTTCAGGTAACTCCGGAAACAACCATCCTTGAGGCAGCCGCAAAGCTGAGCATTCACATACCAACCCTCTGCCACAGTGAGCTTGTGGAGCCTTACGGAGCGTGCAGACTCTGTACCGTTGAAGTAAATGAGGGTGGAAAATCGAAGATGGTTACCAGTTGTAACTACCCGGCAAGGGCGGACTGCTCGGTAGATACAAAGAACGAGAGAGTGCTCAGCAACAGAAAAAACATCCTTGCTATGATGCTCTCCCGGTGGCCGGAAGTTAAGATTATTCAGGATATGGCTAAGTTCCACGGTGCGGTTCACCCGGGCTACGATCATCCACATGTGGATTTTAATCCCAACGCTTGTATTCTGTGCGGTTTGTGCTCGCGGGTATGCAGTCAGGGTGTATGGGAAAACATCATCAACTTTGCAGACCGCGGTGAAGACAGATCAGTGATGATGCCCTACAACACATTGCAAACCCACTGTGCTGCCTGCGGAGCCTGTGCGGAGATATGTCCCACCGGTGCAATAACCATGACGAAGGATCCCAACCGCCCCCACGACCAGAAAATGATCCGTAAAGCAGGAATGAGGGTTACAAAAGAAATGATCCTCATGGATAAAGAGCAATGCAACATGCGGGGAATCGGCACTGCACATCTCACAGAGATCATGGATGCTTACGATCTTCTTCCTGTTAAGAACTACCAGTACGGCTCACACCCCGACACAAAGTACATAGAAAGCAAAGTGTTCATAGACAAGTACATCACCCAGGGTGTTCCAGACGGATGCTACATTGGCTGTACCATGGCCTGTGCAAAAGCAGCAGAGGGATTTGAACTGAGAACCGGACCGTACAAAGGCGACAGAGTTCTGGTTGACGGTCCCGAGTACGAGACAGTAGGCGGATCATCCAACATGGGCGTATTCGACCCTCGTTTCCCAATAGAATACAATTTCTACTGTGACACCTACGGGCTGGACACAATCAGTTATGCAACAGGTACGGCTTTTGTCATGGAATGCTTTGAAGCAGGGGTTCTCGACCTTGAAAAAACAGGTGGCCTTGATCTCCGGTTCGGCAACTGGGAAGCCGCAATGGAACTTCTTCACCAGATGGGTAGAGGTGATGGCTTCGGACTGATCTCAGGCAAAGGGATCCGTTACATGAAGAAGTACTTTGTGGAAAACTTTGGTGCAGATCCCGCTTTCGTACAGGATATTGGTATGGAGTCCAAGGGAATGGAATACTCCGAGTATGTCACCAAAGAGTCCCTTGCTCAGCAGGGTGGCTACGGCATTGCCCTTAAGGGAGCCCAGCACGACGAAGCCTGGCTGATCTTCATGGACATGGTGAACAAACAGATCCCAACCTTTGAAGACAAAGCTGAAGCTCTGCACTACTTCCCCATGTGGAGAACCTGGTTCGGATTATGCGGATTGTGCAAACTTCCATGGAACGATGTGGAACCGGCAGACAATGCTGAAACCGATGAACCTGCAAAGGTTCCAGGTCATGTTCAAGGCTACTGTGAGCTCTTTGAAGGAGTTACAGGAAGACCGCAAACCATGGACAGTCTGATAGTCATGAGTGAAAGGGTTTACAACTTCCAGCGTGTATTCAATCTGAAAATGGGATTCGGCAGAAGAGCACATGATGTTATCCCCTACCGTTCAGCGGGTCCTGTGACCAATCACGAGTACGAGAGCCGTGTTGATCGTTACGACACACAGCTCAAAGACGAAGCAGGAATAAACCCGGAGAACATGTCCACAACGGAAAAAGTTGCGGCAATGCGCAAGTACCGCGAGGACAGGTACGAAAAGCTCCTGGATGCAGTTTACAAACGCCGTGGCTGGACCAATGACGGAGTTCCAACAGCTGCCAAACTCAAAGAACTGGGAATGGACTTCCCGGATGTTGTTGAGCTTGTAAAAAAACACGGAGGCTGATACAGCCTTTCTCAATCCCCCCGGATCACATCGGGGGGATTAAGATTGGAAGAGCTTTTGCTGATTGCCCGGGATATTATTGAAATCTTTGTGGAACTAAATGAGTCCTCATCAAGAGCAGATTATTTGAATCTGCAGTAACAGAGTTACGCTGAGAAGAAACCTTGAATTATCCGGAGTACCCATCTCCAAAATACTCCTGCCTCCGTTGCTTTTTACCTATTGACAATTGACAAATCTGTCATATGATACTTTCGCTAATCTGTCATATGTTACTTTCGCCAATCAAGAAATACAAAAGTATCACTGAAGTGAAGGAGATGAAAATATGTTGAGAACAAATCTACAGCACACAGACACTAATGCCGATTTCACGGATGTTGTCGAGAACAACGAGAATGTAATGATCTGCTGCGGGCGTATGGGGCCTATGTGCCTACCTGTTTACGATATTATGGATTCAATCAAAGACAACTATGAGAATGTTATTTTCCGTGATATGGACTTTGACGGTCCAGCTGGACACAACATAGCGTCACTTCCGGAATGCCGCAGATTCAATGGTCTTCCTTTTACCGTCTATTTCAAAAATGGCAAGGTTGTAGCAGCCACAACCAGCATTCAGAACAAAAAGCAGATAAAAGAAATACTTGACCGGGAGTTTGCTTAGCAGCCATCCGGGAGGATCATCAATGAACAATAAATACGATGTGATCGTACTTGGTGCCGGTCCTGCAGGGCTCACTGCAGGCATCTATATGTCTCGCGCCAGACTTAGTGTTCTTATTGTGGATTCGGGTACGGCCGGTGGTCAGATGGTTATGTCATACACTGTAGCCAACTATCCGGGAGTGGAAACAACTTCCGGATGGAACATCTCCCAGACAATGCTTAGCCAGGCAAAATCATTCGGCTGTAAAGTTCTGACGCAATCCCCTGTTCTCAGCATCGACCTGTCAAGTGAGCTGAAATCAGTTGAAGTGGAAGATGAGGGAACATTCCACGCCGGAGCGATTATTCTGGCCACAGGCGGCGTACCGCGGGAACTTGGTATGAAAAGTGAGCAACAGTACAAGGGTATTGGAATCTCTTACTGTGCAACTTGTGATGGTGATTTTTTCACTGACAAAGAAATAGTTGCTATTGGAGGGGGAAACTCTGCACTGGAAGAGTCGGTCGGTCTCACTAAATATGCCTCGAAGGTCACCATCGTTCATGAGTTTGATCACTTTCAGGCACAGCCCTGGATAGTAGAAGAGGCAAGAAAGAACGAAAAGATTCACTTCATCATGGCTCAAGACATTGTTGATTTCACCGGAGATGAACACCTTGAAAAAGTAATTGTTGCCTCAAAAGCCACAGGCGAAAAGACTGAGATACCAGCTGTTGGCTGCTTTATTTTTATAGGGTATGTGCCTAACACCGGCATCTTTCAAGGTATCATAAATATGAATGAGCGTGGTGAGATATTAACTGACCAGCTTATGCAGACCAATGTGCCAGGTGTATTTGCTGCCGGTGACCTGCGGGAGAAACGCTATCGGCAGATCACCACTTCTGTGGCAGACGGCACTATTGCCGCTTTGTCTGCAATTGACTTCCTTCAGCAAAAAAGCATAAACTGATTGAAGTTAGCCTGACCAGACAACCCGGATGAATTCTGCAATTGCTCTGAGTATTCTCCCGAACCCTTTTCAGGTTCTGTTACAATGGGACTCGGTCTTTCTGAGCAGGTAGTAGCGGAACTGGACATTTTCGCCCCAGGTTAGAAAGATCCACGAGCAACTCACTATGGCATTTCAGCGTCCATAGAAATAATACATATTACATTTGCAAGTAATGCTCCTTGGGAAACCGGGTGTACAGATAAACCTAAACGATTGGAAATCATCTTATGAAGTTTTCAATAACTACTTCTGCTCTCCTCTTTTTCTTAATTCTTTCCTGTGGCATGGCTCCTCAAGTGGAAGATATGAACACCATCTCTGAATTCACTCCGCCTGACGACCCCGGACTTGCTGTGTACAGAGAAACAATTTTTACTGTAGACCTGCATCTTCTTCCTCGCAATGAGATCGACTGGGAAACTGCAGTGCATATTCCTTCCATTCAAGTTACATATGATGATAATGGGCGGATCACTGAAATAGTAGGTCTCTGGATGGGTAGACCCAGCGACCGCGTAAATGTAGCCAGCTTCTCTCCAATGCTGAGGATCAGCTATGAGCCTGGTATTGAGACTGTTTCATTCCACTGGGCTGATGGAGAACCATTCCGGGAAATGGGATTCTGTGGTTACAGAATTGCAGGATCTGATAATGATGTTTTCTCAACCATGGAGTTTCTCCAGGAGAATGGATCCGTTCTCATAGATCCATCCGGCATTGCCTACCGGCAGATCGAGAATGAAGGAGAGGGCTGGTACATAGAAACTATGCATGATGAGAATGATGCACTGGTTCCTTTTTCAGAAAACGGTGTGTATGCAGTTCGCCAGCGACTTAACTCGCTTAAAGATCAGATCGCAACAGAGAATACTGACAGCCTGGGAAATTTGCTTCCTCTTTTCGAAGAGGTATACCTGATAGAAAGAGATTTTAACAGTGCCGGTCATCTGATTGAAGTAAAGAGATATGATTCTGATGGAAATGTATTTGAAAGCCCCGATAGTCCTGGATGGGAGACTTATGAAGTTTCACCGTCGGGTCTAACAACAGCGTTCTCTGTACTTGATCCTGATGGTTCTCCAGCCGTAGACTTGTATGGTGTGAGTACCCATATGATCGAATACGACCAGTTCGGTAGAATCACCAGAACCAAAAGATACGATATCAACGGTGATCCCACAACAATTGCCGGCGTATGGGGAACAGAAAAAGAATATGATGACGATCTTCTTCAGACCACGTCCACTACTTTTGACCACAACGGAGAACCTGTTGACTCTAATGGTTTCGCAACTGTTGTAACAGTATCAGACGTTTCCGGTAACAGCAACAGTATCAGTTTCTATGATTCAGATGGAGATCCAGCCTTTGATAACATCGATGTTCACCAGTACAGGTTTATCTATACCACTCACAGCAAACTTCTTGAGCGTCAGATATGGAACTCTTCAGGTGCTCCGGATACATGCAGTCTGGGATTTCATAATGAGCTGTATGCATACGATGAACTTGGTAATTTTCTGGGAACAGAGTACCAGGATGTGAACGGGCAGACTATTACCTACTGACCAGAAGGCTGTGAGATAAAATACTCAGGATAACCATGGGGACCGGTCTATTCCACCAATCTAATAAGTCGGAAACCAAGGCTCAGATTTCTGCTGTCACGGGTAAAGAAGTGACGAAAGGCGGAACGGCAATGCTCCTGTCTGCTCCTCCAGCTGCCACCTCGAACAACACACCTGGACGCTGTACTGTCCGACCAGGCCGAACCGTCCAGAGGGGCTCCTGAATAACTGTCATGGTAGGCATCTTCACACCACTCGTAAACATTACCGCTCATATCATACAATCCCCATTCGTTGGGATCTTTAAGAGCCACAGGATTTGTTGTATCACCTGAGTTGGCACCGCACCAGCAATACAGATCAATCGTATGATGTATAGAGCGAATTCCCCAGTAATAACGAGTTGATGTACCAGCCCGGCACGCATACTCCCACTCAGCCTCAGTAGGCAGTCGGTAGGTATTTCCGCCTCTATCCCGCTCATTCAATGCTGTGATGAAATCCTGACAGTCATGCCAGCTGATGTAGTGCATGGGATAGTCTGTTCCTTCGCCCTTCAGGGGCATATCAGGATTAACCCTGTCTCTACATTCTCTTATGCTGGTTCCCATAACCTCGAACCACATTCCCTGGGTTACTTCCGTGGTCATCATCTCAAATGCTGCGATCTCTACAGTATGGTGCGGTCCTTCATTAACTGCACGATCAACTTCCGAATCAGGAGATCCCATTTGAAAACTGCCTGACGGAACATAGGAAAACTCCATGCCGCTTACAGGACCGGCATTCACATCTCCCGCCGAAAGCCTCTGTGCACCGGGACTCCGCTGGGAATCACTCTGCGCCAGACCTCCATGAAGAGCAAAATGCGGTAGAATTAACACAAGAGATAACAACACATTTACAATTACCATGCTTCCTCCTTTATGCAGTATGCTCTGTACAATGGCTGAACTGCCTCATTCGAGTCAAGCCCTGCCTGCATACCGGATAAAGGCAAATCGCTTAATTGAACAAAAATGTACATGGAAATTGATTGGCATGCAGGGAAGCCTACGGGTGACCAGAAACAGAAGAAATTAAATATTATTGACTTCCTGATGACTTGGCAAAAAGAGTTGCTTCCATATCCTCAAGCCGTTCTGCAAGAAATGCTCTTGCATCGACAATTGCACTGTTGTACACCACAGGTGAGAGCTTCTCCAGAAAATAATCAAGCATCATCTCGGCTCTAAAACTGGAAACTTCCTGCTCGAACTGTTCATCAAAGAACACAGTTATATCTCTGATAAGCGCTTCTCTCTCCTCCAGAGATATCTCAACATCACCGGGCAGTCTTCTATTCATACTATCCCCCTATCAGCTGGCGTTCAATGCTGCAGGCTGAGTTATTGAATAATTCTTCTACTCAGGCAGTTCCAGAATGTACACCTGCTGGAAAAGCTCAGGATTAACAGAAAAGGCGATGATCCCCTGCTCATCAATGTTAAAATCCCAGAATACTGCATCATCTCCAGCTTCAGGAACGGAGGCTGTGAACAATTCTTCACCTGCCGAGTTGTAAACATCGAACACAGGTTCAAGGACTGTACCCCTGCGAACCCAGACTCTGCCCTCACCGTCAACCTCAACTTCACTTATGGTGTTTCTGAAGGGCTCTGCATTGTACTCAAGCACCACACCGTTGGCACCCATGCTTTCCAGGTAGGCAATAACATAGACCTCTTCGTCATCTATTTCTTCAGCTGATTTCTCTACCCTGTCAACATCCTTTTCAACCTCAAAGAACAACTCACCATCAGCCCGGTAGCCTTGAACAAGATAATTCTCACTGGTAAGCTCTGCAATAAACACATTGCCGGCCCTGTCAGCGGTGAATACACGACCCATGAGGCTGTTCTGTAAAAGAGCAGTCAGATCATTAGGGTCGAATGGGAATTCATACTCCCAGTATCTGGTAACAGGCGTCTCTCCCTCTTCATATCTTCCAATGAATGTAGTACAAGTGAGGTCTCCACTTTCATTGGGAAGCACTTCAAGTCTCATGGCTGCATAGGCATTACTATCTGCTCCAATTGTATTCATAGGGGGATTGTTGAAGAAGGGAGTAACAATACCCAGCCATTCTCCTTCAGTTGTGAACGCGTGCATACCACCACTGTACGGCGTTTCAACAAATACCCTGCCATCACCCACCACGGTCATTGACATGGGGTTCAGAAGCTCTCCTGGGCCACTGCCCTGATTGGATATCTGCCTGATAAATTGTCCCGATGGAGAGTAGACTCTTACACAGCAGGCAGACCTGTCAAGAACAAGAATGTTCCCATCCAGATCATGATCTATCTGCTGAACAGACCCCAGCACATAGTTGCTGTCTCCAAGCTCAATTCCGATAGTTCCAGTAACTGTCAACTCTACCGTTTGTTCAGAAGAGTCTGTTATCTCCCCGGGAAGTTGATTTCCTTCTTCATAACCGCATCCGTTAAGGACAAGTAACGAAAGAACAACTGTGAAAGCCAGTCTTGCAACCATAACATCTCCATTCTTTGCCGTTTAAGAACAGGACAGTTGAAACGAACCTGTTGTTACAACTATAAGCCGGATAAGAGGATTGTAAAGGAAATACTCAATTAATAGACAAATATTTGTGTATTCTTAGATTTGTAGTTATCATTACACTTGCCTTTAAGAAGGAGGACAATTGGCTGAAAGCTGTATTCAAGTTAAGGATCTGACGAAGACCTACGCTGACCTGACAGCGGTAAACAACATATCCTTCGATGTCCGCACAGGAGAGATCCTTGGCATTCTCGGCCCCAACGGGTCAGGGAAAACAACAACGCTCAAATCAATTCTTGGATTGATCGAATTCGATAAAGGAACTGTTCAGGTGAACGGTCTTTCAATTAAGAAAGAGAGAAGCAGAATACTGACAGATGTGGGTGCGGTTCTGGAGGGTGCCCGGAATATCTACTGGCATCTTACCCCGATGGAAAATCTCACATATTTTGCTGGGATCCGCGGTATGCCAAAGAAGAACATTGCTGAAAGAGCAGAGTATCTTCTTGAAAGTCTCGAACTCACAGATGTTGCCAGCAAGGAGATCAGGCAGTTCTCAGCCGGAATGAAGCAGAAGTGCGCTCTTGCCTGTGCTTTCATTCACGACCCTTCAATTCTTCTTCTGGATGAACCTACTCTTGGGCTTGATGTGGAGATCACCCGCACCATCATGGACTGGCTGCTGGATGTGGTTGAGAAGGAAGGCAAGACAATTCTCATAACATCTCACAACATGGACTTTGTTGAAGCCACCTGCAAAAGAATACTCATCATCCGCAAGGGTGAGATAATATCCCACGAAACCGTAAGATCTCTGAAGGAAAAGTTCGCAAGAAAGCATTTTGTCGTTGACCTGACAACTGAGCCTCCAGAGACCCTTCTTGAATCCATATCTACACTGGGATCAGTTTCTGCCCATGGAAATTCTCTCAAGATAGAGCTTGACGCGGTGGAACACCTGATCCCTCTGATGAAAGCCGTTGAGAGGGCTGAGGTGGATATGACAGACTTCCGCAGTGTTGAGAATGATCTGGAGGATATCTTCCTTGAGGTCATCAGGGAGGAAGAGAAATGAAAACGCTGAACCTGTTCGGTGCTGAAGGACGGATGATGTACTGGAGCCTTCGCAGGTACATGTTCAACACCGTGGCTATGGTAGTAGTAATGTTCCTGATATTCATGGGAATGTTCTGGGGAGTAAAGACCATAGGCGGTTCAGGTGTTACAGGTGATTCACTGGACAGCATGCTTGTAGGTTACATACTGTGGGTAAGCGCCATGCTTGCTCTTTCCAACACAGGTACTGAAATTCTCAATGAATCTCAGAAAGGCACCCTGGAGCAACTCTATCTCTCTCCCCTGGGAGCCCACAGGATATTCTTCTTCAGAGCACTTGTGAACATCATCTTCAATTTCGTGTTCATCACAGCCATGCTCTACCTATCCATGGCTGCAACAGGCAGATGGATGACCATCAACCTGCCTTACCTGTATGGAATGGTCTTCATATCCACACTCTCTCTGGTAGGTATAAGCTTCATGATGGGTGGTCTCGGTTTGATACACAAGAAGATAGGCTCTCTCAACGGGATCCTGTCGTTCGGCCTGATCGGCTTGATGCTTCTTCCAACTTATCCAGTAACACCTTACGCATTTCTACCATTCATCGCCGGAGCTGCAGCTGTGCGCAACTCAATAGTGCATGGAGCGAGCTTCCCTTTGTGGTGGTATGCGTTCATTGCAGTGAACAGCATCTTCTACATGGCAATGGGGCTTCTCATCTTCAAGAAGATGGAGACAAAGGCAAGACGACTGAACAAGATGAGCCAGTACTGAGCATCAATTCTTGCTCCGGTTCAACAGATACTCTGTTTTTACGATCTACCTGGGTATGGAGCAGAGAAAGATCAAGGGTTCATCACCTGTATTAACAAAACCGTGTTCCTCATCTGGAAGAACAAGAGCAACGCTACCGGCCTCAATACCGTACTTACCATGGGAATGCCTCACATGACCCTGCCCTGAAAGCACATAGATAACATGCTCCCAGTCGTGGGTGTGGTAGGGTGTGTTTCCCCCGGGCTCAATGACAAACTGCCGCATAATGAAATTGGGAGCCCCGTCCGCTTCAGAGATCAGAACCCTCTTGCTGACACCCACAGCTCCTTCTGCATCGATCCTCTGATTTTCTACATCTGTGAACATGCGAACTATCATGATACCTCAGATTCTGTAAGAACACCCACATCAAACACAGGCAGAGTTTCTTCAATATGCTTTGCAACCGCACACTGCCCGGCAGAGCGGATAAGAGGCGCGTGGTACTTCTGGGGAAAGGCATCCGGTACGATAATATTGATCTTTACTTTGCCGATCATTCTTTTTACAGGATCCACTTCTGTGGACATTGTGAGGGAAACGCCCTCTGTGGACAATCCCCGGTGCTGGCAGAACGAAAGAACATAGATTCCTGCACAGGTTGCAATGGACGCGAAAAACAGCGTAAATGGTTCCGGTTCAGACCCTTCCCCACCGCCTTGCACAGCCTGATCTGTTTTTATTGTAAAACCATCGATCTCTGCATCAACTCTTTTTCCTCCCGGGAAGACCACTTTCATATCCATCTATATCACTCCTGTAAATTGGGAATTCTCCGAGAACTGTTACATTTCTTTTCAATTCTTTGATTTGTGCGCTAAAATACAAAGGGGCAGCCGTTCAGGCCACCCCTCTGTTTCAGAATATGATCTGTCAGACAGCTATGGTCACTGTTGAAGTCCCTGCGGATGCTCCCTGTATTGTCTCTCCGATCAGGAAATTCTCTATAACATCAGTAACTACATCAACACCCACAGAATCCTCAATGATCCTGATCCGGGTAATAACACCGGCGCTGTTCACAGTTACTTCAAATTCGATCTCCCCGGGACTCAGAATATCACCATTAGCATTCAGTTCGGTGATCAGCTCAAGGATAACTGATCTGAACTCAGAAGGTCTTGCTCCAAGGTAGTCGCTTACTCCACCAAGGGTAGCTGAATACACTGGAATGTACTCATTGGCCATATCACAGCATTCCTCTGCTTCAGTTCTTGCTACTGCCCCGTTCAGATGCTGTGCTCCGCCGCCGCCGCCATATCCCGAAGGAGCAGCAGATGCTGTTCTGAACATGCTGGACGATACCGCAGGTTGAGCAGCACCAGTGCCGCCGAAAATACCCGAGTAGCTCACACCTTCAGGCATATTCACAGGAATACC
>JAGLDY010000083.1 GCA_023145375.1 Candidatus Sabulitectum sp.
TGACAACAAACTAAGTGATATTTTCTTTGACTGTCAACGCCGGTCTCCGATGCTACAGTTTCGCCGGTTTGAATGCGACGCTTTCCCCGTTTCTTTCCTCCTTTTCTGATCTGTTAATGTAACTTAAACCAAATTCCCTGTGCTGTCTCAATCTGTAGCTGTCTCCAGCTATGTTTACTGTTACTGAGTAATGCAACAGTCTGTCCAGAATGGCTGTCGCCATTACCCTGTCAGGTATGATCTCTCCCCACTGTCCCCAGGACTTGTTAGATGTCAGAATGATTGGTTTTCTCTTCCTGTAGCGGATATCGATCACATCAAAGAGCAGTGTTGCCGCATCACTGTCTAGAGGAGTATATCCAATCTCATCCAGAGCCAGCACTGCTGGTTTAATCAGATTAGTCAGCATTCTGGATGGCATACCTTTACGGATGTTGTCCGAATGCTTCCTGATTAGAGTGCTCATGGATATGAAAAACACCCTGTTTCCAGCCTCAAGAGCCTTGAGCAGCAGAGCTACAGCAAGGTGAGTCTTACCAACACCGGGGGGACCAAGGAATATCACATTGGTTCCCTCATCAATGAATCTCAGAGTGCCCAGTCGCTCAATTAGCTCCCTGTCTATCGATGGCTGAGCACTGAATTCAAAGTCTTCAAGTGTTCTTCTGTAGGGTAGCCCGGCAAAGCGACTGTTTACCATCACCCGCCTCTCTTGTCTTGCCTCTGTTTCTATTCTCAACAGTTTATCCATTGCATCCACAATACTGAGCTCATTCGTTCTGGCCGATTCAAGGAGATTGTCCAGAGCATTTTCCGCTGCTGTCATCTGTAGCCTGTTCAGTGATTCTCGCAATGATTCATACGCAAGCAAGAGCTACCTCCTCGTACACTGAAAGAGGTCGTTCCTCTACACCGGGAATGATGCACTGCTCAAATTTTGGAGCTTTGCCACGCATAGGAGTCTTGTAATCTCTGATTACAGCCGTCAGCTCTCTGCGAATTGCTGCGTGCCTGGGATCAATCTGTTCAGGAGAGCCGGAATCTGCAATTGCATGGTTAGCAATTATCATCTCCCCAAATTTGACGGATATCCTGTAATCAGTGCTCTCAAGTACATCCACTTGAGTTTTGCGTCCGGTTATTACCGTGGGATCAATTGAGTAACGTACTCCCCGGTAGCTAATCATTCCATCTTTGGCCACAAGACGAGTTGTTTTTGTAACACTGGGATAGTGCCCGATAGAAAGAGCATTCATGTGAGGCAGCTCTCTCTGCAATCTGGCTGCTGGTTTTTCCTTTACCGTGCCATGAATCCTCTGGTTGGCCACATCGTGCAGCCAGATACGCAGCTGTACGTTAAGATCATTCAGGTCTGTAAATTGCCTGCCCTCAAGGAATGATTCCTTGATATATCTGATGCCCCGTTCAACTTTACCCTTGGCCTGGGGCCAGTAGGGAGGACTGGCAACAGGCGTGAACCCTGTCCACCTGGAAAAGTCTGTGAATTCTGAATTGATTATTGCTGGACCACTCCTGCCTCGGGGGACATCAACCACCTGACGCATATTATCAAAAACAATTTCCTCAACTACTCCGCCAATCTCTCCAAATGACTTTTCCAGTAGTCTGAACAGCTCCGGTCTCTTTGATGATGTGGTGAATTCTGCCCACATGTACCTGGAGTAACCAAGGATAAACAAAAACAGGTGCAGTTTGCGCCTCCGTCCGTGATGGATAATGCTACCGCATTCTCCCCAGTCCATCTGACCCTGGCGACCGGGATCTGTCTCGAATCGGTCAACCAATCTTTGTACATGAGCACTTTTCACAAGCAACATGTAATCTTTGAGAATGGTCATTCCACCAGCATAACCCATATCCTTGATCTCTCGAATCATTACTGTAGCAGGTAGATTGTACTTACGCAGTCGAGCATCTATGTGCTCTTTGAATGGATCCAGCTTACTGGGACGTCTTGTTTTAAGGGTGCCTTTTCCATTCAGCCAGCGATAGACTGTTGATCTGTGAATCCCGAGAGTCGTTGCGATCTGAGTAACCTGCATTCCTGAGTCTTTCATAATTGTTGCGCAACGGGTACGGTAGGTTGTATTATCCAACTTGGCCTCCTTTTGTGTAAGTGACTGTTATTCTGGCGATTAACATTTGTCACTATACACATTTGGGGGCCTTTTGTTAACCCCGACCGTAGTGTCGCATCAAAACTGGCGATTGTGTTTCATATAAGACCGGCGTTAACATCTGTATATTCCGTTTAATTTGGCCAGTGGTTCCGGAG
>JAGLDY010000084.1 GCA_023145375.1 Candidatus Sabulitectum sp.
AACGTGTGCATAACCAGAACAGTATTCACAAGCCAGCAAAATCACCGCTGTTTCTGGTTGATGCGATGGTTGGGTATTTTGTTATTTTAAAATAGTAGTAGCAATATGAAGATTGAAAGCCGACTACCAACTACACACCCATCAATAAATCTTCAATACGGTTCAGGATCTGAATCTACAGACTAGAATATTTTGTAAACAAATGTAGCCAAACAATATAGTATTACTAATATTCGTAAGATCGCCTACTGTTTAAGGTACAGCTATACCCGGTCCGGCGCCCAATGGACCACACCAGCAATTCCCATTTGATCCTTTTTCGGTAACGATAGGTTCATCAGAAGTGTTACCATTCTCTGAAGTAAGATCATAAATCTTCATATTCATCTCCTTCGCATAAAACACATTATTTGGCTACATATATTAGTATTTATTTGCTGAAATTATGCCTATCATGGAATTGTTTATACACCCCATGATTTCTTTTCATCAGTTCATTGTGTGACCCTTTTTCAAGAACCATACCATCTTCTATAACATAGATACAATCACAATTCAGAATCGTTGTTAGTCTGTGTGCTACAATTATCACGATAGCATCATTTGATAACTCGTTAATTATGCTGACAATTACCGACTCACTGATACTATCAAGATTCGAAGTAACTTCATCAAACAAGTAAACCTGTGGTTTCTTTAGGATTGAACGGGCAATTGAAAGTCTCTGCTTCTGGCCAACAGAAAGAGAAAGATATCTGCTGTCCAGAATAGTATCATATTGTTCAGGTTGCTTTTGAATATATTTGTGTAAGTGAACTCTTTTTGCAACATCAATTATTTCTTCTTGAGATACATTTGGATTTAGCAATCGAAAATTAGCGTAAAAACTGGCTGGTAATATAAGTGGCTCTTGATCAACAAGTGAGAAATACTTTCTAATATTATAGATGTTATCATAGCTTAGCGGTTTATTGTTAATTAAATAAGTACCTGAGTCTATTTTGTGTGTACCTAGCAGAATATTAAATAAGGTGCTTTTCCCGATACCTGAAGAGCCCACAATTCCATACATGTTATTCTTAGTAAATGAAATATTCATATTCTTATATAGTATATTGTCCTTGTCGTATTGGAACGCAACATCCTTAAGCTCAAGTGATACAATATTGCAGTGTTTGTCAATAAGTACATTTGGTTCGCTTCCCTCTCCTGTAAGATCTAGAATTTCTGTTATTCTATTTAAGGCAGCTAGTGCTACTTGAAGAGTAATATTTGTACTGAGAATATTCTGAACAGAACCAAACAAATATGCAACATACGCATTGAAAGCCAACAACGAACCTAGGGACATCCGACCTTTGATTACTTCAAATCCCCCGTAGGAAAAAATAAGAAGAGGAGTTATTGAAGTAATGAGACCACCAAGCGCAATGTTTCTGTAATGGTACTTGCCATACTTGATATTTGTTTTATAGCTAATACTTGCACTTTTAAAAAATCCTCTAATCGCAACAATTTCTCTCCTGGATACTTTTAGGAAGCGTAGTAATCTCAAAAGAGACTGAAGCACTGCATTCTCTTGAGCCTTATTTTCGAGATATACCGTGAAAATTGATTTCATTCTACTACTATAGTGAATGGTCAACATGATAAGCACAGGAATAATGATAGCAATGATTAAAGATAATTTAATGCTTATTATAGATAATCCAATAAGACAAATGATAGAAATAAGAATATCTTTAGCTAAGACTATCAGTTGCTGACCAAAGAGAGTATTAATATATCCTGGATCCTGACTTATCCGAGTAAAAATATACTCACTGGTGTATCTATTGAATATAGGAAACTTTGCTGCGGAATATTTTTCAAGGACTCTTGTTTTTAGATCAAGCATTATTCTTGAATTTAGATTAAAAAATATTCTATTTGAAGGATACATTAATAATTTTTGAATACCATGTAGAGCGATGGCATATATTAGAAGCGTAAAAAGCAAAGAGATATTTCCTTCGGGAATTGCAGTATCAATAATTCTCCTGAGTATGAATGGAATGGGAAATATCAATGCTACTCCAAGAATCAAAAAGGATGAAGCGATAATAAATTGCTTTTTGAACTTCCTATAGTAGATGCCAAATACAAGCACATACTTGCCATAGATATTTATTACCTCTCGAAAGATATGATCCTTCATAGGCTAGTTCCCATAGTGAGAATATATATGCGTTGATAGTCAATCGGAGTTTCCGACCATAGATAAATATAGTTGGTACCAATACTGAATCTCCAAATGCCTCCATCTGATAAATCATTAATACATGGAGGCAGTACAGCTCTATATATAGGTTCTAATTCGCTGTTATAAACATCAAAACTGGGAA
This sequence comes from Candidatus Sabulitectum sp., assembly GCA_023145375.1. Lineage (GTDB taxonomy): Bacteria > Fermentibacterota > Fermentibacteria > Fermentibacterales > JCC-6 > Sabulitectum. The sequence continues at coordinate 2,385 of JAGLDY010000084.1, forward strand.
CTAATTCGCTCCCCCTCAATACCCATAACTGAGAATCTTTGTTAAACTGAATGCCTGTAACAATGTTTCTATATGGATTAGCATCAAAATATGAATTCTCAAATTGAAACATGTTATCGTAGTATTCAATTTCATGTTCAATTTCTTCTTCTGTTTTTCTCTTCAGCGTTGGATAGCAGATGAATTCAGAGAGAGTCTCGGCAGTGCTTGAAAGAAGTGTTAGTTTGTACTCATGGGATGATATCGGAGCAATACATACATTATTCGCATCAGTTGCAAAAACAACTTCATTGTATGCACTATATACCATTTTGCCGATGCTGGAAGGATCAAATAGTATAGAATCAGAGTGATATATTACTTCAGGGTTTTCTGACCGATTGTACTGTCCGACTGTCATAACTGAAAGCATTTGTCCATTGCTTTGTGATACAAAATCACACTTGAATCCGATGAATGAATCTCCAGAATAACCAGCAAGTTTAATCGGAGGATTCAAGCAGCCACCTAGAGGATTATCCAAATAATCACCGTCTGAAGAAAATGAGGAAACCCCGCCACTATGAACAACCACGATTTCACCATTCTCAGTAATTGTCATACTAACCGGATTAGTTAACTCACCTGGTCCAGAACCTCGTCTTGAAATCTGCCCTAAGTATGTACCGACTTGATCGAAGATTTTAATGCAAGAATACGCTTTGTCCAGAACATAAATTCGATTATCTCCTAAGCAGGATATGTCCTTTATGTCACCAAACATATAGCAGCTATCCTGTGCATATTCTACTCCAATTGTGCTAATGACCTCGAGTGTGTAGGTTGGTATTACATCAAAATGAGTATCTTGTTGGCATGATATTGTAGTGGCAATAATGTAAATACTATATAGTAAATATTTATAATTATCCATTGTAACTTCCTCATGTTATGCATGCAAGTTTAGTATACATGTCATAGATTTCATAACCTCTCGATTCAGCACTTAATTAGATGTTTAAAACCCTACAAAATCATTTACTCTACTTTTCCCTAATATATTAGCCTTTAGTACGGCCCTTTTTATAACTAATTCGGGATTCTTGTATGGTGTACAGTCGTGGCTGTGTACGCAGCTGAGAGCACACAATGGAGAATACTGACAAATTCTACACTTATTGCTAATTGTAATGGATATGTATTTGTCTTCAAGCCATCTCTTCATATTTGTTTTGATAACATGACCACTATCATCGATATACCCATAATAATTGTTTGTCTCTCCTAAATTTGCTACACAACCATATATCTTAGAATCTGCTGAAATGTGAAATGCATTGGGGAGGATTCTCCAGCAAGTAGAATTTAAAGGTGAAGGAAACAAAGTACCTGATATCATAAAGTTACATTCTAATGCAAAGTCAATCAGAGCACTTTCTACATCGATATACTCATCAAGACGAAGTCCTACTAAATCACGCTTTACTGTTTCGCCAGCAGTAGGATTGTCGTAAATAAATATCGGAGAAAAATCTATCGTTGTTGTAATATGCCTATATGCTAACAGCTCTAATAGTTCCTTGTATGGTTCTAGGTTGCTACTTGAAACATTAATGCGGACAACTAATGGTACTTCATTGGGGATGTTCAATATTGACTCAATGATATCTGAGTATGTACCTTTCCCGTTTTTATATCTTCTAAATTTATCATGTGTGTCCTGAGTACCATCAAGAGTTACTTGAATATAGTCCAGCAGGCCATAATCATCTGGCATTATCTTATTTATTAGTGTGCCATTAGTTATCAAGCTAGATCTATACAGTACTCCATTACTTTCACACATACTTTTAATTCTAGGGGTAAATTCTTTAATTTTGTTCCAAGCGAGCATTGGCTCTCCTCCAAACCATGCTATCTTCAGTTTCGAATAATTCCTTTCATTAAAAGCAATATGCAAATACTTAATGTATTTTTCAAAAAATGCATCGCTCAGATACTCATTCTTAGTTAATTCATCGCTCCCATACCACTTCTCAAAGCAATAGGAACAATCCATATTGCAGCCAAGAACAGTAATCGCATTAATTAATGTATCGCCACCGTACTTGTGGGCATTAATGCGCTGCAATAGCATATCACTCTCATCGTAATCAATATTTACTAAAAGTCCGTTTTTGTACATTAGTCTCAATAAGGTGGATTCGGAGAATTCCTTTTGTGCGATCTGACTAGAACCAATTGCATTTAGATATTTATAGTCCTTTGAAGTCAAACGCATTAGAACATCATGCAGGGTGTTATAGATGTAGAAGTTCTTGGCATAGATGGACATTATATTATACATAGACAATTTTAAAGGATAATATATCATATCATTTGTATTCATGTGCGCCTCCAAAAATAAGATATAAATTAAACACACTTTGCATATATTCAATATCGGTGCAGCCGAATAAGTGAAATACTTAATTGTATTCTATTACGCTCACTTTATTCTTAAGGTACTGGTATACCGGGACCATTCCCCAAGGGGCCGCACCAACCATCAGCCAGACCCCCGGATCCTTTTTCGGAAACGATAGGTTCGTCAACTGGATTACTATTTTCGGATGTCATATCAAATACTACCATAGT
>JAGLDY010000085.1 GCA_023145375.1 Candidatus Sabulitectum sp.
CCCACCCTGGCGGGGGGAGGGGGTACCACTGAACATTACTCTCTATGACCATCGGACTCTCCGACGGGCGCCAATTTTCCTCTTCTTTCCAGCTGCCTGATGCTCGCTGGACTTTTCGGGATTTCAATGCAGTGAGAATGATGTGTTAACCGGTCCAAGGCAGCTGAGGCCATCAACTGGTTACCAAATACTTCATCCCATTCTCTTAGAGATCGATTGCTTGTAATGATGATTGATCTTCTTTCGTATCTGTCCAGGATTATTTCATAAAGATCATTTGCATTCTGAGGGGTAAGCTGTACCAGACCAAAGTCATCAAGGATCAGCAGATCAAGCCCCTGCAGCTTCTTCATGTACTGAGCAAATCCACCATCTGCGCGTCTTGCATTGAGATGTCCAAGCAGCTTGTGTGTCTGCTTAAACAATACCCTGTACCCGTGTTTGACTGCTTCATTGGCCAGAGCCTGCGCTATATGGCTCTTGCCGGTCCCAGAGGGGCCGGCAAGCAGTACATTCTCTGAGCGGTTGATGAATTCACAGGTCATTAACATCTCAACATCACCACGAGGTACATGGGGAGATAGTCTAAAGTTAAAAGAATCAAAGCGCTTCCCGGCATCAATACAACCGTTCTTCAACAGCCTTTCATACTTCTTACTCTCTCTGCGATTAATTTCATCATCCAGCAGCAACTCAAAAAACTCAATGTAGTTCAAATCCTTGTCACCGGCCTCTTTAATCCTGTATTCGAGCGAGTGAGCCATGCCTCCAAGGCGGAGAGTTTTTAACCGTGGCAGTATATTCATGGCCATCATTGCACACCCCCGGAGACAAACAAATCATGCGCTTTGCGAGCATATTCATAATTATCCATGGATACAGGAATGAGATCTGATTCCTTCTCCAGAGGATCAGATTCTGTTCCTGCAAGAAGAATCCTTTTTACACAGATGTAACTTGGATCATGATAGTGCCTTGCTCGTTCACAAGCCTTCTCTAAGCGATCTTTTCCGTACTTCCCCTCAAGGGCAAGGAGCTTGTGAACACTTGATAAATGATCCTGCACCTTATCCTCCAGTAACTCGTTTACAAGTAAGAATATTGAATTACCAAGTTTCCCTGCTTCAACAAGACATACAATCGGCGGGTGCTCCGTCCAGAATCGCTTGTGCTCCGGGTAATGCATCATGTTGGTTACTCTCTGACCTTTGCCTAATGCTCTTGTGTGAGTGGCAATTAAGCGACTATTCCTGTATATCCTGACCAGCTTGCCTTCAGCATAGATGTCAAGGCGTTTGCCCATGTGTTCAAAAGGCGCAGAGTACCAGTTGTCGTCTACGTCGATGTGCAAGTCACGAGGTAGCTTCTTGCGAGAGGCTGTTGTGTAATTAAGAGGTTGAGCAGGTAGTGGTTTCAATTCTTTCTGCTCAACCTCTCTGAATACCTCAATTGGTTTTTGCTTGATTGTACCATGAATACGGGTACCGGCAACTTCTTTGGCCCACCTGCGTATCTTGAGATTCATGTCTGCAAGATCTGTCCAGTTTTCGCCATTGCAAAATGCCCCCTTTACATAGTCAACATTCTTCTCAACTTTACCTTTATGCTCTGGTGTTCTTGGAGCACATGGACTTATCATGAATCCATAATGACGAGCAAGCCTCTTGTAAGGCAAACTTAGTACCGGGTCATGATAAATGATTCTTATCACAGCGGCCTTCAAATTGTCGATGACAACCTTTCTGATAACACCGCCAAAGAATGCAAAAGCTCGCTCATGACACCGGAGCCAGGTTGCCATCTTCTGATCAAATACATGCTCCACATACTGATGACGACTTGCACCCAAGGTCATGATAAAGATGTAAATACGGATACCCTTTGGGACATTCCTGTAACATTTAGTTACTTCACCAAAGTCAACCTGTGCTACCTCACCGGGATCGGTCTCCAGTCGTACAACAGCTTTAGCGGCTGGATTATCTAAAAGATAGCGACAGTATCTTTTTACTGTATCGTAACTTACAACCATATCAAAATTTGAACGAAGCAAGTGCAAGATCCGCTTGCGGTTGTACTTCTCCTTCAACCAATCTGTTATGACTTCTCGGTAAGGTTCAAGAGAAGATTTTTGATTCTTGTCAATCTGCTCAGATTTCCTCTCAGAAAGCTTCTCTGAAACAAGATCCAATTCAGGCAAAGGCACCTCAAGAGATAGCCAGCCATTCTTTTCTGAAACAAGGAAATACTTTCTGATGGTTTTTCTACCAATACCAGTTTCTTTACTGATAAGACGTTGAGACTGACCATTCCTTAACCGGTAGATGATATCGATAACATCGTTCACATGGATCCTACTTTCTGAAACTGTTTCCGTCACTGCAGCTCTCCTTTTTAGGGTAAGCTGCAACTATTCAAAAACTTTTCAGGTGGTACCCCCTCCCCCCGCCAGATTTACACGGCAAGTGGGGTACCCCCCCCTAGCCAGGGTGGGGGAATATGGGGTAGCCAGTGACAAGAGCGAACTTGGTTGGTAGAAGGTATTGTAGATCACGATGGTGGCTTCAGCTTATACCAGATAACACTCACGG
>JAGLDY010000086.1 GCA_023145375.1 Candidatus Sabulitectum sp.
ACTGTGCTGGTTGCCGATGTGCCGAGAGTAGAGTGCGAGGAACATGGCGTACATCAGGTGGATATACCTTGGTCGGAGCCTGGCTCTCGATTCACGGCTCTGTTTGAGGCCCTGGCAATTAACTGGATGAAAGAAGCGAGCTTGTTGGCGGTACACCGGCTACTGGGGATTAGCTGGGACGAAGCCGCTGGTATACAAGAGCGAGCCGTACGCCGAGGTCTTAAGCGCCGGGAGACAGTTTCTCCTAAGAGGATCAGCGTTGATGAAACTTCGTTTCAGAAACGACATGAGTACGTGACGGTGGTATCGAACCAGGATACTGGCAAGGTGCTGTATGTAGCTGATGATCGTCGGCGGACAAGCTTGGATGACTTCTACTTGGCTCTGAACAAGACACAGCTTGCCGGCATCGAATCGGTGTGCATGGACATGTGGACCCCCTACATCACCTCGACACAGAAGCATGTTCCTGACGCCGGAGAGAAGATTGCTTTCGACAAGTTCCATGTGGCCAAACACCTGGGTGACGCAGTAGACAAAGTGCGCCGCAGTGAACACAAGGAGCTTCTTGAACAAGGCTGTGATGACTTGAAGGGGACACGATATCTCTGGCTGCGCAGGAGAGAAAATCTCAGTCCTCAACGCTGGGAAGATCTTAATTCCCTCCGACAACGCACGCTGAAGACAGCCGAGGCATGGGCTGTCAAGGAGATGGTGATGTCTCTGTGGGTGTACAAGACACGTGGCTGGGCTCGCAAGGCATGGGAGCAGTGTCTTGCCTGGGCGAAGTTGACAAATCTTGGTCCAGTGGTCTCTGTAGCGAGAATGCTAGAGCGACATCTGCAGGGTATCTTGAATGCGGTCGTGTTGAAAGCAACGAATGGGTTGGCTGAGGGGATCAACTCGCGGATTCAGTGGATCAAGAAGATGGCGTGTGGGTTTCGTAACCGAGAACGTTTCCGTCGAGCGATCCTCTTTCACCTGGGAGGCCTGGATCTCTATCCAGCTTCGGTTGCGAAGCACTTATGAAAAACATCTACCCACACGAAACCCGGAAGAGCCCAACAAGCTATGCGAGGATTAAGAGGGCAATTGCCAGCGAGTTCGATATCTTCGCTTCAGGGACAACAATCTACTATTAGTAGTATCAATGTTGACCGCCCTG
>JAGLDY010000087.1 GCA_023145375.1 Candidatus Sabulitectum sp.
ATTCTTCCTGAAATACTCTATACCTGCCCAGTCCGGTGAATTCTGCCACCCATTCCGCGTTTTCCCTGCCACTGATTCCGGACTAAACTTGCCACCGATTCCATTTCAAACCTGCCACCTTGATTTCTCTGGTTTCCAGTTTTAACGCTGTTGTTCTGTTATCCTAATTATTCCCTGTTTCTTCAGTCAAGTCAGTCGTCATCCCTCTCAGGGATTCTTCTGTGTTTAAGTCGATCTTATAGGAGCTGTTAAGAAGCCTGTCTACTATGGCATCTGCTATTGTTGGATCCTTGATTGTCGCATAGAATTTGTCAGGTGGTATTTGCGAGGCTACTATGGTTGAGCGCACATTGTACCGGTCCTCAAGGAGCTCAAGGATAGCAAGGCTCTGTCGCTGATTCAGCTTTTCCAGGCCCCAGTCATCAAGGACGATCACATCAGTCTTGCTCAGTTTGGTCATCAATTTGTCATAAGTCCCCAGCTCTCGGGATGCCTCAATTTCACGTAAAAAGTTGGGCACTCTTTTGTAAAGGGTTGAGTAGCCTTCAAGACATGCCTTGTGTGCCAGTGCACAAGCAATCCATGTCTTGCCTGACCCGGTGGGTCCGGTGAGTATGATTCCCCGGTGATCATGGACCCAGCGGCATGAGGCAAGGCCCATCATCAGAGATCGATCAATACCCCTCTGGACTTTGTAATCGATGTCTTCCATGCAGGCATTGATCTTGAGATTGGCTTTGCTCAACCGTCTTGTGATCTGACGATTCGACCGGGTTATGGTCTCCCTGTCAACAAGCATTCCCAGGCGATCTTCAAATGAGAATTTCAATATGTCTTTCATCTTCATCTGCTCTTCAAGACATGATGCCATAGCATACAGCTTAAGGCCTCTGAGCTGGTCGATTATCGGATATGTCAGCATTCGGTTTTCCTTTCTTGAGTAATTTCTTACCTCTGATATTTCCATGAATGATCGGTTCCTCTTCTTCTTCAATCCCGTCAAAAAGACTGATGTCCAATTCTTTCTCAAGAATCATTTTCAAGTCTCTCAAGCGTAATGAATTCATCTTCAAGGCCATACCGCACGCATTCTCAAGACGATCCTCTCCGTACTTCCTGCCAAGAGACATGATTCCAAGTATCACACGGTATCCCTGGGCCGGATGATCCTTGCGTTTAAGGATTGTACCAGCAAGTTCAGATGCCCGCTCGCCTACCCTGGAGGTCCAGTTCAATATCTTCTCAGGTGTCATCTTCAAGTATCTTGAATGCTTCTCGGGCATGTGTTCCATGAGTGTGCTGGGGCGACCCTTTACAGTTTGTCGCATGTGGGTGGCAACACGCTGCTCTTTGTTGAACAACTCAACAGTTGTGCCGGTGATTCTCGCTGTGAGGGTCTTCCCAGCGAGCTGATAGGGAACGCTGTAAAAACAGTAGTAGATCTGCACATGGTAATCAATGTGTACTTTTACCTTTTTCCATTCTTCAAAGGTAAAATGTGTTGAGGGCAAGGGCTTCAAGAGAGGCTTGTCCAACTCTTCAAAAAGGCTGCGTCTGCTGCCATCCCTGTCTGTGAATGGCTTGTTGTTGATCTTCTCCAGCTCTTCAAGAATTACTTCATTCATCTCTTCAAGACTGAAAAACACCCTGTCCCTGAGTACTGCAATTATCCAGCGAAGTACCTCCAAAACTCCACGTTCCACTTTGGGCTTATCCCTGGGTTTTCGGACACGGGCAGGCATTACAACAGCACCGTAATGCCTCACCATGTTCTCATAAGTCCGCTGGATATCCGGATCATACCGACAGGGTCTTTTCACACCGGTTTTCGGATTATCCGGAGTGATTATCTCTGTAGCCCCGCCGTAAAACTCAAACATTCTCATGTGGGAACCGATCCAGTCTGCTGATTTCATGGTAAGAGTAGCCTCTGCATACAGGTAACTGGATACTCCCAAAACTCCCACAAACACCGGTACCTGCTTTATCTCGCCTGTGACAGGGTTGGTTAAAGGTAATGTAGATCCAGCATAATCAACTTCCGTATTTACTCCTGCACGATACTCCTTGCGCATTGATACTTTTTTCTTACCGCACCACCTGTTGTAATGCTCACAGTACTGGCTGTACTGGTAACCAGCCGAATGCTCATCCTTGTATCTGAGCCACAGCAGTTTGAGAGTTGTTCCCTTGCGCTGCATCTGTCTCCAGGTGTATTCCCAGTCAGGGAGAGGCCATTCCTTAGCATAAGTTTTCCTCGGGTAAACAATGGCCTCAAGTTTTGCGTCATCCAGTTCATCAGGCAGGGGCCAGGTGTAACCGGCTTTCTCTACTGCCGAGTGAATGCTTTGCACAGTTGGACGTGATTTCCCGCATATCTGACTGATTGCACGATTCGAATATCCAGCTTCAAAATGAAGTCTCAAAATCTCTCTTATCATCCGTACCTCTGCTCTTTTCCGTGCCATACAAACCTCCAGGTTGTTCCTGAAGGTTATATGCCACTTGAATCAGTGCAGCGTTATTTTATTGGTCTGGAGATTTTAAGAAATCAAGAAACGAATCGAAGCAAAACGGGGTGGCAAGTTTGCCCGGAATCAGTGGCAAGTTTAGTCCGGAATGACTGGCAACTTTGCCCGGAATCGGTGGCAAGTTTGGTCCGGATTATGCACGCAGTGAATTCATCTTCAATGCTCGGGCACAGGCGTTCTCGAGACGGTCATCTCCGTAC
>JAGLDY010000088.1 GCA_023145375.1 Candidatus Sabulitectum sp.
TAACGCCTTCGATCATCATGGTGCCGCCCATGCCGGACATGGAATTGATGTATTCGATCCCCCGTCTGACATTTGCAGGGGTATTCTCCATTGGTTCACTGCTCATGGAACTGGCGGTCTCACTGAATTTCATTATCTGGAAGGAATCATCCGGGTTCATACCCCTGACAAACTGTCTCACTGTTTCCTTCGCTACTTCCATGGGCTGACCGCTCATTGATCCGGAGTTGTCCACCACAAAGAAGATCTCCTTTGGTGCAATGTCACCTGGATCAACCTGGGCATCAGGCTCCAGCATAAGCATGAAGTGACCACCCATATCTCCGTTGTGGGAAACAACGCCCGCTCCTATGTCATTTCCGGCTGTTCTGTAGGTAAACACAAAGTCTCTGTTAGGTATCTCATTCTCTCTGCTCAGCTCTACAAAAAGATTGTCGTCCTCAATCTCTGTTCTCACTGCATGATTCATGGATTCGAATTCACGAATAGGGAAACCGGGATCAAGTGTCAGTGTTAGCTCAATGTCATAACCGCTTCTTGTATCCTCTGGGACGATGTCAGGTGTAATTCTTCCAACATCCGATACCCCGTCCGGGCTGAATCTGGGTCCAACAACCATAGGGTAGACAACTTCCCAGTTACCATCATTGTAGTCAACCGGTGCAGCGTACATTATCTCAATGACAATATCGTCACCGGGCAGAATGTTTCCCACAGTCTGGGTAAAGATGTTCGGTCTTTCCTGTTCCAGCAGCGCAGCTGTTCTGCCCTGGCTGATCGCCTCCTCATAGATCCGCTGAGCCTCAAGTCTTTCCTTGATCTCACCCTCTATTCTTCTGTCGCCGATCTCCATATCCATGCTGTACACCGCTCCGCTCTCAGGCAGAGGGAATACGTACACTGCTTCTATGGGATCTGAATACGGATTACCGTACACCTGCCTTACAGTGACCAGCTGGATAGAACCATCAACTGTAATGTGTGCTTCCGTGTGCTCCAGAGGCAGATCCGATACAACCCCGTCATCATCCATTACTATCATTCTGGAATAGTCATCTGAAGGCAGGAACATCAGAAGTGCGCTTAAACCAAGTACTGCTCCGATCATTTTTCTCTCCTTTCAAGAGTAGAACCATTTACGATGATGTTACACCACCAGCGGTGATATATTCCAGAGAACCTGAAAGGACTTCTATGATTACTGTAAACAGTGATAAGCTTCAGTGGTTTGAAGGTATGACGGTAAGAAACATTCTCACCGCAAAGAACTACAAATTCAAGATGCTGGTAACGAAGATAAATGGAATCCTTGTGAAGAGAGCTGATTACGACAAAACAACAGTTCCTGACGAGGCTGATGTAAAAGTGATCCATCTTATCTCCGGGGGCTGACCCTTGCTGAAAACTAGATCCGCCCGGTTTCTACTGATTCTCACTGCCGCTATCTGGGGACTTGCTTTCGTTGCCCAGAGAGCAGGCATGGCTCATCTGGGTCCTATGGCATTCAATACCATCAGATTTGGACTTGGCTCTCTCATCCTCTATCCGATCTTCAGAAAGCACTTAAAAAAGACATACCTGAAGCAGGCTCTCTTCGCCGGATCCATCCTCTTTGCAGGAGCTGCCCTTCAGCAGTGGGGAATTGTCTACACCACCGCCAGCAAAGCAGGGTTCATAACAGGTCTGTACATAGTATTTGTTCCCCTGCTGGGTCTGTTCACAGGGCACACAGAGGGAAAGAAGCTGTGGTCAGGCATTGCCCTCTCCCTTGTGGGGCTCTGGCTTCTGAGCTTTTCAAAAGGCTTGAAAGCGGTAAACCCCGGTGATCTTCTGGTTCTGGCCGGAGCAGTGATGTGGGCTCTTCATGTGAGACTCATCGGCAGGTATGCCGTAAAGTACCATCCGGGAGGATTTGCCGTTGTACAGTTCACCACGGTAACAGTTCTAAGCGCAATAACAGCTCTGTTGCTCAGAGAATCATGGGGAGGCGTCACAGGGGCATGGCTTCCACTGGCGTACAGCGGTTTTCTCTCTGTTGGAGTAGCTTTCACCGTTCAGATCTTTGCCCAGAAGAAGGTTAAGCCTTCCCCAGCAGCAATGATAATGAGTCTGGAAGCGGTATTCGCCGCTCTGGGCGGATGTTTTGTTCTTGGAGAAACTCTTTCAACTCCGGAGCTCACCGGCGCAGCACTGATGTTTGCAGGAATGATAGTGGCCCAGCTGCCCATAAGGAAA
>JAGLDY010000089.1 GCA_023145375.1 Candidatus Sabulitectum sp.
CTCTTCAGAGCGGTAACGATAGAGGATCTGGAAGCATCCATAACCGATGGATATCCCATGCCCTGGCTGGCTGAAATCCTTGAAGACGAAACCATTCCTTGGGAAGACCGCTACTGGCTCGATTGCAGAATGAGATCGATTTTTGCGCAGGATCTTCACCTCTTCTTTGGCACAAATGGCACTCCAACATTAGTTGAAGCTGATTACATTCACCCCGGGGAAGACTACTGGCGTGAATACCTTTTGGTTAATCCTGTTAGACAGACTGATGTAGATGAAGAGTTGCGTCCGACTATGGCTTATGGAGAACCAGGTTACATCTTTGATAGATATGGCAGAAAAATCGGTGAGTTAGCTGATGTCCACCCTTTTACAGCTCTTTCACGCGACGCCAGTATTGCCACAGTTGTAAGTGGTGGAACAACCATGGAAAGTAGAAGAGAAGGCTTTGCATGCTTTATGTACCCAGACGGTAGCTTCACAGAGGTATCATTGCAAGAAAGTGGTGATTTTAGCGTCGTAGCAGGAGGAAATGGGGATGTTGTTGCTTTTCAGTGTCTTCTTCCCCTTAGCATGCACGATCCTGTTACATACGAGCGAACTGGTGCTGCTGGAGATGTGTATTTCTTTGATCGGAATGGCAATCTTCTTAAAAGAGTCTCTCCACCTGTAATATTTAGCGCAGATGAGAGAGGGAAATTATCCAGCAATGAAAGGTATTTCTGTGATGCCCTTTGTACAGGTGAGTTATTTCTGGTCGACTTGAAATCAGACTTCCAAGATAATCTTATAGCAATGAGTGAAGGGGGTAGGGGAAGATTCTCCTTTAATTTCAGTCCAGATGGAAACTTCTTATGCATTGGTGGTTTTTCCAGAGGTCTGGTCATGAATCTTGAAACTTCAGATACAATTTGGATAAGCAATACTGAATTCGTTGGAATAAATGATAATGTAAAATTGCATTGCTCGAATGATGCAGAATGGATTACAGAAACAATGATTCGTGGTAGTTATCCAAACAGATATCATGAATTAAGGGTATATAATAAAAATTATCTGATTTATAGCGATACTGCAGAGAGCAGATATTGGGAAGAGACAATACTATCTCCCAGTGGGCATTTCCTTCTCACCCAAAATGATCATGTAATAATAAGTGATACCGGTATTCCAACAGTCATCAGGCAAATCCGGAGGGAGGGATCAGAATGAAAATAAAAACATCAAATCTGCTGATCACTCTTACTGTTCTTTTTGCGTTCGTAAAAGTCGGATTATGCAATGATCCTGATCCCAATACCCCATGGCCAATTGGTTTCAGCACCGGAGAAATGAGCAATTCGAGAACTATAATGAATTCATTTGGAGACCCAAATGGAGATTGGGCGTTTGGTACTTTCCACGGAGCCATTGATATTGACGCAACAACCGGCGATCCGGACTGTAATCAGGTTCGCTGCGTTGATGATGGTTGGGTTACTCGTCGCGAGCTACTCTCAGTTCCAGGCATGCCAGGCATAACAGGGTGGAATGTGATAATCTGTGATGAGGAGGGTGGTGTTGTAGAAAACGGTTGGTCTTATGGACATCTTGATGTTCCAGTTGTTGCGGAAGGAACATATGTTGAAGAAGGAGAACTAATAGGAGAAATGATTGTCCACCCCTCCCATCCAGAATACACACCACACCTTCACTTTTTGTGGAGTGAATGGAATAATAACGTTTTTGCCAAGGGTAATCCTCTACAGTTTCTTGATGCTCTTCCAGTGTCGGGTGAGGGTTATGAATGGGAGTTTAATCCATTAAGTCATCCTGATCCCTTTGAATCCTTCTTTCTGCCTTACATGTGGTACCAGAACTGGGACAATCTAAGTGTGGGTGGAACATTCGATGCGATGCTTGATCCATCTTATCTTTCAGGGAATGTAGACTTCTTTTTCGGGATGTCTCTGCGTGGAGATGGAATGCCTGGCGGTCAAGGTGTTGGCAGAAATAGTCTTGCTCCACAGAAAGTTAAATGGGATGTTGTTCAAATACTTTCTGGCGACGAGAACATAATTGACACAAAATGGGTTTTCGACTTTGATTGCTGGTTGAGTAATCTTCCTGACGCTCGGGATCAGATGCTGTATTTCAGACACTTCATGGGTGATATGTACGCAAAGAACGGTTTACTTATGTGTCTAAGTAACTGTATAGACAGCGATGGCTGGGACGGCATTAACAATATAGCTGATGCCTGCTGGGATACGGATTCTGATTATGAAGGAACTGCAAGTACAATAAACCCTATCCTGGCCAAGTATCCGGATGGATCTTACAGGCTGGATGTGATCTGTTATTCATTCGATGAAACTTATACTTTCCCAAAAAGTGTTGATGGTGTTGAACTTCACAACTTCAGTCCTGCGCTTTGTGAAGTATCAATCAACGATCCGGTAACTGACGTGAATTATTACCACGCTGAGTGGATACCAAACGGTCTTTCTGCAGAACTCGACATCTCCGTTGATGAAGAGGTAACTGAGGGCACTGACCTTGAGGTTACTCTTATTTTCACTGAATCAATGATGACAAATTCAATCTCTGCTTCCTTAGGGCCTTTACCCATAACTAATGGAACCTGGTCAAGTTCTGTTGTCACAAACGATACCTGGACTGGTGAGGTAACCATGCCCACAGATGTAGGCAAGGGTGAATTCATCCTCTCTGTGAGTGCAACTGATACTGATTTAAACTCTCTTATGAATCCAGAGGGAGTCGGTTCAGTTCCAGTCTCACCTACACCAGACACACATCATTCGCTCGATGTGAGTTTCGGCTGCCAACTGGATTGGGTTACATCAATTCACAGTTATATCCTGGGATCACCAAAATTGGCAGATATGGATGATGATGGTGATCTGGACATCATTCTACAAAGCGAAGACGGTTATGTTGACGTTCTGAATGATGATGGCAGCTCAATGTGGGGTGGAGCTGTTGATGGGGGGTGGCAAGCATTGCCCTGGGATCCTCCTACAGTCTCTGCTTCTCCTGCGATTGCCAACCTTTCCGAGGATGTTTCTCCGGAAATTATTGCAGTAAATCCAAATGGCTGTAATGGTTTCCAATCAACTGGTAACGTGATTCTAAACTGGGAAGGGATCATGCTTGCGGAGAGTCCAGACCCTGCAATAATTTATGCCCTAAGATGGTACTCTTCCAGCTCTCCTGTTTGCTTCAATGGTGAGGGTAATAGCTATCACGAGCATGTTAATGGACGTAATCGAATTTATGAGGGAACGGGAATAGGAATTTTCAGTGCAAGAGGGACAGATGGATCCCCTTTCTGGGGTACAGATATCGGTTCAAATTCAACCGAATCTGTTTCGGCAACCCCTTGTATCGCTGATGTTGATAATGATGGAGAGCTCGAAGTTGTTGTAGCAACCAGTCATAAGCAGACTGCAACAAATGGAGGTGTTGACGAGGATTGTTGGGTGTACTGCCTTGATGCTGAAAGTGGGGAGCAAGAGTGGGCATACAATGCTGGAGTTGAACACATCTATAGCAATGTAGTAGCAGGTGACTTGGATGGTGACGACTATTTGGAAATAGTCATTGGGACTTTGGCCGTTCCGGGAGCAGTTAGGGTAATTGACGGTTATACAGGTACCGTAGAGAGCTGGGGAAACTTGTCAACTGGCTCTATGATTTTAAGTGGTGCTTCCATTGCGGATATAGACTCCGATGGGGACAATGATATTGCTATTTCCTGCGTTGACAATAAAGTCTATTGCTGGGAGGGCGGTACTGGTAGTGATCTAGATGGATTTCCTTTAGATCTGGGTACAAGAACTAATAGTGGGATCAGTATCGGAGATGTTGATTCGAATGGAATGCTTGAGCTGGTTATTGCAGGCAGAGATGGGAAGCTATGGGTAATTAACCATGATGGTACTATAACCGCAGGTTTTCCAGTTACTGTATCCGGAAATATTCTCTCCGGGCAACCTGCTATAGGTGATATTGACAATGATGGCAGGCTTGAAATCATTTTTGGAGAGTATAATAACAGCGTTATTCACTGCTATGAAATGGGTGAGAATTCTGCTTACAATGATCTGCCATGGCCACAGTTCCAGCACGACGAAAAGAACACAGGATGTTACATTAATCTACCTCCCGCCCCTCCAACCGGATTCATCGGCTCGGGCGTGCTTAGCGGTTCCATTTTTACCGTGGAACTTGATTGGATCCTCTCTGTAAATGACCCCGACTACACTCCGTACCCAACTCCCCCTGCTGATGTCATTAACTACAGAATCTATCGGAAAATTCCGCCAAGGCCTCTGGAGCTTGCTGGTACTGTACCGGCAGGCACAACCGAATTTACCGATCTGGTGGATGTTTCCAACTTTGTCCCTGTTGTTGCATACACTGTGTGCGCATGGGACGGAGAAAATGAGTCTGTCTACACTGACTGGGTGAAACTGCTTCCCTACGAAATGGATATAGTTTCAAGGGGTTGCCCTGTACGAGAAATCACCCGTTCTGCTACAGTTGGAACCACATCAACATCTATCACTGGAGCAGGTTCCTCTGCACTCACCGGAAGAGAACACTTGAATTCCTGCAGGATTCTGACTGATGGAGAGTATGAGGCCGTTTACTCACCATCAAGTTCATCCAACTGTGTAGAGATTGATCTGGGGGGCATGTTCACCATAAGTGATGTGATTGTAATAGGAACGGACCTGTCTCTATGCGAGACTCCTCTTTATGAGCTTTCCAGTAATGGGAGGGACTTCAGTCGCATTGACTCCGGCCACGCAAGGTATGTCCGGGTTTACGGCGTTGCCGGAGCTACAGAGATAGAAGTGCTTGGTTGTTACGATGAAGAAACCTCTGCCCTGGTAGAAGTACGGAGAAGTAACTCTGAGGGCTACAGGATAGTCGCTGCCGAAGAGGGTTCTCCTATCACGGCAACAGTATTCGACCTATCAGGCAGAAGTGTGTGGAGAGGCTCCTCTTCCACAGGAGAAATACTTTGGAACAGAAGTAATTCCTCAGGGAATACAGTTCCATCAGGTATCTATCTGATCATGGTTGAATCTGATGATATGGAAACCTTTACTGCAAAGGTTGTTGTCAGATAAACTGAAGCATCCACAGTACAGAGCAGCCCCTGCAGATGCGGGGGCTGTTCGTATTCACAGAGATTCTTTCGGATTTTACTGTAACCGTGTTCCAAATATGGGTGAAAATTGAATTTAGCTGATGAAACACTGGAAAAAGTCGAACACCTCTGGACCCGCTCTACATGGGTGTTTGGGAATGAATGGGTATGAAAATAGATAAATGGCTGGC
>JAGLDY010000009.1 GCA_023145375.1 Candidatus Sabulitectum sp.
GCAAGCTTCATTGATCTTCCAGACACAGGAGCAGGTGGAACTGCGGAAAGTGGTTCAGCACTTGTTGTGGACAGCTCTGTTCTCAGCGCCTGGCCGAACCCTTCAAGCGGCGCATTTGCTGTTTCCAGCTTCGTACCTCAGGGAACCACGGGAACCGTAGAGATATTCGATATCACCGGACGGTCAATTGAACAGTTCAGTGCCGGTTCACTGGAGAATCTTTACATTGAAGATACCGGTGTGTACTTCATCAGACTCACCGCCAGTACCGGTGAAGTTATTAGAAGACAGGTGGCAGTGGTCAGATAGTCATAATCACTGCAGTATTGCAAAGGGGGGATTCCATGGAATCCCCCCTTTCCCATTGACTTTCAATTCAATTCCGGTTAATTTGCCCTCCATTAAAACCAATCATTATCTTGAGAAGGGGATCAGAATGAGTAAATGGCTTGTTACAGGGGGCTCAGGCTTTCTTGGAATTAATCTAATTCGTGCTCTTGTTGAAAAGGGTCATGAGGTTGTGTCTATTGATATCGCCCCATTCACATACCCTGACATGGCGGACAGGATCGATCATCGCATTGTGGATGTAAGAGACCGAAAGGCTGTTGATGAGTGCATGTCCACTGGAATTGATGTTTTCATGCACGGCGCAGCGGCTCTTCCTCTTTACAAAAAGTCTGATATTCTCTCTACCAATATCCAGGGAACCCGTAATGTCCTTGAGTCTGCAGATAAGTACGGTGTGAAGAAGGGCATCTATATTTCATCTACTGCTGTTTACGGAATTCCGGAAAAGCATCCGTTGTATGAGGATGATCCTCTTGTGGGCGTAGGACCCTACGGTCATACAAAGATTGAGGCAGAAAAGATAGTTCATGAGTTCAGGAAAAAGGGAATGATCATTACAAGTATCAGACCTAAATCATTTGTCGGTCCTGAACGACTGGGTGTGTTCGCCATCTTCTATCAGTGGGCATCCGAGGGGAGAAGCTTTCCGATGATAGGCAGAGGTGAGAACCTCTATCAGCTCCTCCATGTGGAGGATCTGTGTGACTCTATTATCATGGCTGCAGAGCACATTAATTCTGAGGCAGTGAACACGGAATTTAACATAGGGGCAAAAGAGTTTTCCACAATGCGGGAGGATTACCAGGTGGTTCTTGACAAGGCCGGCTTCGGCAAGAAGATCAAGGAATCCCCGGCGCATCTTGTCATCTTCGCTCTCGAGGTCCTGGACTTCTTTAACCTTTCCCCATTGTATCCTTGGGTTTACAAAACGGCTACAAAAGACTCTTTTGTTTCGATAGATAAGGCAGCGGAGCTCATAGGTTTCACTCCAAAGTTTTCCAACAAGGATGCTCTTCTCCGAAATTACCAGTGGTATCTGGACAATAAGGAGAAATTTGAAAAGGGAGATGGAGTAACCCACAGAGCTCCCTGGAGCCAGGGAGTACTTGGGCTGGCCAGGCATTTCTTTTAAAGGACTATGTTACCCGCTATCACAAAATAATAAGGAGAAAGTATGAAGAGATCTCTTAGAATTACGATGTTACTGGCTATTGCGGTGCTTGTTGCATGCGGAGGGGCAGAGCAATCTTCTCCTGCTGAAGATTCCGGGTCAGAAGCTGAAGGTTCGGATAATGCGCAGGTAGTAGAAGATACACCTGTGGAAATAGAAGTAGCTCCGCTTTATCCGGAAGGCACTCTTGATCCATCCATGGTCACGGCAGATGTACCGGTCTCAGCAGTAGCGCTCTTCAATTCATTTTATGCCTGGGACAATCAGACAGTTCTTCTTCAGGGATATCCCTTTGTTTATTACGGTGACAGCACAACCATCGAGGATGAACTTGAGCTTGTGGCAGTTGCAGGGGAGAGAGAGATACTGGCCACACTCACATTTGATGAACCCCTTGGTCTTACCATTCCTTCAAATGAGCTTGTTACTGCTTCAGGGATCATAGACTACAGCTGGACTGGTAGAATTGAACTGGTTGAGGGTGCGATTGTTACAGACGCACCTGTTGCAGAGGAAATTGTTTTCAGCCCGCACACATACGACGGGACTTCCCCGATTGTCATTCAGGAGTTCTTTGATATTTTCAGTGTCTGGATCGGCATGGAAGTTACAGTTGATGGTTACTACAGTTCCACAACTACATCTGTTCTTGACTCAGGTGATATTGTCAGGATCGATCTATCTGACCCCGAAACACGTTCAAAGTGTGTTGCCTGTGAAATGGCTTCTGATGTTCCTGAAGCCACCAACACAGTAATGGGTGAGAACCGACCTGGTACTCAGATCCGTGGAACTATTGCAGGAGAATCATTTAACATTGTAGGTCTTGAAGGCTGCGTGCTGGTAAATAGATAGAATTTAATTTGCCGGGGATCGATATTGATCCCCGGCAATTCCGTCAGATGATCTTTTCATAATCCAGCAGATACTTGTTCATTGGTGTTCTGCGCAGAATAACCCTTACGATGAAGAACGCTGTGAGTGCCACCAGAGCACCGGCAAGAACATCTATGAGATAGTGATGGTTCCCGTATATTGCTCCGAACCACATACCGCAGGTAACCAGAAAGAATACAGCGGTTAGAATACGGTTTTTCAACTGAAAGCTTGCCAGAAAGCATGTTACCGGGTTTGCAGCGTGAAGAGAAGGAACTGCAGCGAAGACATTTGCATTTCCGCTGTAGAATGTCTTAAATACAGGCCAACCAACAAGTTCATCAAAATTACTGAGTCTTGAAGCTATGCACGGAGTGTCCGGAAGTAACTCAAAGCCACAGACATTGACATACCATGGAGGTGCTGCAGGGTAGAGGTAGTAGAGGATGAAACCAAGGAGATTCGTCAGTACAAAGAGGAACACCATGTTTATGTACATGTTCTTCCGGCCTGTGAAGTAAAGGTACATGGCAAATCCCAGGGGCATGGGTACCCATGTCATGTATGAGATACCGGAAATGAGATCATAGGCAGTGTGCTGATAATGGGCAAAAAATTCATTCAGCGTGACCAGATGACCCTGCAGGAAAACACCGAAAAAGTGTTTCTCCAGCAGATAGAGATCCTCAATGTGTACTGTGTTATACATGTAGTTTGGGAACGCCCTCAGGGAATCGTAAACGGTGATGTAGATTATGAACGGGCACATGGCGAAGAAGAATTTCCGTGTTCGATCATTGAAGAAATACAGCGATGCAAAGAACACATAGCTTATAAGGTGATCAAGTCGTACCTCGATCTTGAAGTACATCCATGAAAAATAGAGGATGCTTATGGTAATTGCGCTTACAAACTGTTTTCTTGTTGTTGTCATGCTTGTTCCCCCCGGAACCACAGAACAGTTTGTTCGATAGCTTTTTTCAGGCTGGTCTCAGGTTCAAAGCCAAGAACGTCCCTGGCCTTCTGGATGGAAAAATGATAGTCTGTTCCAGCATTATACATGCGGTACTTTGTTATTAAGGGTGCATGTTTTACTCGGAAGAGCTTGTACAACCCTTCTGCAATGGAAGCCAGAGGTAAACTCAACCAGAGCGGAATACTCAACCCCGGGTGAGGAATATGCAACTCGTCAGCTATTGCCTCAGTGAACTGCCTCCAGGTTATGGACAGACCATCGGTTATTATGAAGGTTTCTCCAGGAGCATCTTTGTGAAAGGAAGCAAGATAGATACCGTTAACAAGATTACCGACATAGGTGGGGCAGGTAAGGCTGTTTCCGTTATTCACATAAGTTATTCTTCCACTTATCATTGCTTCGATGTACTTTTCAATGAATGTGTGATCACCGGGGCCGAACACATTCCCCGGTCTCACAGCAGTAACTTCAATGCTATGCTCTTTGCCGAAAGCAAAGATCCAGTTCTCAGCTTCAAGCTTTGATACACCGTAGTTGAACACCGGATTCTTCGGGTCGTCCTCAGATGCAGGATGATCATGATTGAATCCGTGAATAGCAGTGCTGCTCAGATGAACTACCCGTTTGACTCCGTTATTTGCAGCGGCTTTTACAACGTTCTTTGTACCCTCCAGGTTAACCTTTCTGAACGCTTCCAGGGAACCCCAGTCGGAAGCCAGACCTGCATTGTGTACCACGATGTCCATACCCTGTAGGGATTTTTCAACACTGCTGTAATCGGTTATGTCTCCATACCTTAAAGATACGTCCATATCACATATCAGGCTCAGGTCTGATGTTCTTCTGACAAGGCCATAAATGCTGTGACCCTCTTTGAGGAATTTGTCAACAAGATGAGAGCCTATGAAACCATTTGCACCGGTGATTAATACTTCTGCCATTGACTACCCTTGATAGATTATGAAAATATCCGTGAATATACCAAGTGATGCATGGAGCAGTACAACGATCCAGATGTTTTTTGTGCGGAGCGCGATGATCCCGAATGCTATACCGAATGGGATGGCCCCTATGATCTCAGGAGCAGGTTTGCCGATATGGACGAGGCAGGAGGAGATAGTCTGGATCAGTATTGCCGCTGTGGCTCCATATCGATCCTTCAGGCCGAAGAGAAGGAAACCTCTGAAAAAGAACTCCCAGGGCAGGTAGTAGAGAAAGAAGAGCCCCAGAAAATACACAGGCAGCATTTGCTGGTCATGCATCAATGCTCCTGGAAGAGGATACTCAGCCAGAACTGATGGAAGAGATGAAGCGTGGATGGCAGATGGAATGATTATCAGCAGTATGGCAAGAAAAGCAAATGCAAGATACTTTCCCCGGCATTTCAAAGAAAAAAGAGTTTTCAGGGTATCTGCTTTCTTGTAGCTCGTTAATATCACCGTCGGCACAACCAGGAAGAGCAGGAAGAATGAGAGGTATTCAAGCATATATGCGTAAACCTCTCCGTGGATTTCGCTTTTCAGCCCCGGGAAGTAAGAAAGGAAATTCTGGGCTTCCGAAAAGTACCTGTACACAGTGAGCAGAACAGGCGCACTCAGGATAACGATATAGTAATAGTTATCCGCAGGATCATACTCGGCAGTACGAAGAATGCTGACAATCCATACTTTGAGCTTTTTTAACAGATCAGTTACCATAAAGGTCCTTTACACCATTTTCCTTAAAGGCACAACAGCTTTGCTGATCCCCAGCCGGTTTCCCAGCGGTAACCGGCGAAGAATACTCCACTCGGTACATTATTTGTATTCCAGTTATAGCGGTGCTCCCCGCTTTGTAGATAGCCGGTGTACAAAGTTTCAAGTCTTCTTCCGGTGATATCGAAGATGGCTATATCCGCCATGCCGCCAGTGTGGTTCACGAAAATGGTATTTCCTGCCACAGTCATGAAACTCTCTGAATTCTTATTTTCTTCTTCTATTCCTGTGTAGCTGGTTGAAATGTAAACCTCAACAGTGTCTGCAGAAACCGGAATAGAGCTTACATAGACCTGAGTATCAACTCCCGTGTACGTCCTGCTGTCTGGAATGGTCCAGTATGTGAATTCAGAGTTGCCTGAGCTTCCCGGGTATGGATCTCCCACATCACCGCCACCCATGTTCTTTTCCAGGTGCCACTGACCATCAGCCTGCTCAAGCGCTACCCGGTAGTGCCCATCCTCCGTGTGACCCGGGTACCATTGATAGTTGTTGTTGCTCTGGTACTTGTCCACATGCCAGATCAGTACTCCCTGGGATGGCAGAGCTTCATCCCAGCCGATCTGTCTTCGGTTCTCAAGTATGAAGTACTGATAACCGGGAGCCCCTTCTGTCCATATTCTGTAGGCCACATTGGACAGTTCAATGGCAGGTACCTGGTACATGCCAGGTTCAGTTACATCGACGAACTCTGTTATTCCCAGTTCATTCCTGCAGTAGGGGCAGAATTCTGCTGGGCTCCACCCACCACCATTGTAGACTCCATATGACATCATGCCCCAGTTGCCAATTCCCTGAGAATCGTAACCTAAGTCGTAGAGATCAGGAAGCCCCAGTACATGGCCGAACTCATGACAGAAGACAGAAGCAGACTTATCTCCGGGATTGGTGTTGTACTCGTTCTGTACGCTGAATTTGTAGACTTGAACGCCATCCAGAGAAAGTGGAGGGTAGAGGCTCCAGGCGTGTGGCCAGATCATTTGAGGTGTTCCGTCGAATTTACCTGCATACATCAGGTTGACTCCATCGACAAACCCGTCCCCGTCGTTGTCATATTGTGAAAAGTCTACAACCGGATCTATCATTGTACAAACAGTTTCCACAAGCCCCTGACTGTTCTGAGGATAAGAACCCCAGCCGTAGTTGTTGTTGGCGTAGTAATCATAGGTCTCCGGAGCTCGGGTCCAGAGAGTGGTACCGGGCCAGTCAACCGTAACTATGTCGATCTGTCCGAAAGAGACCACACTGTAGTAGCTTGCCAGGGAGAAGGTGTCCTGAGCAAACCCCATGGAGTCGAAGTAGGTTGCCGGCGTTTGTGCTTCTTTGTCACTGAAATCAACAAGCAGGATCAGGACATTCATCTGGTCATCGCCAAGTGCAGCTACTATAGGGTTGCGGGAGCCGTAAATACTGTTTGGCTGATCGACCCCTCTTTCGGCGGCATCTCTGTAAGATTCTGTCCATGCGAGGTGTTCGCTGCCGGGTATATCGAATATGCCCGGTGGCGGTGGAATTGAAACGGCAGTAAAGACAAGAGTAAAAAGCAGAAAAGCAAAACAGTGTTTCATTTCAAGTACCTCGTCCTTCGTCATGTTCATGCGCTTTAGGATTATAATACTAATAGTGTTCATTGTTATGGGGTTCGAAAATCCAGAGGGGTAGCAGTGTTAGAACTACTTGACAGGGTAAGGGCAAATGTAGAATCTGCTCTCTTTGAAATAGCGGAAGCAGCAGGCATATCGGGAAGGAAGCCGGAAGAAATTACCATAATGGCTGTCACAAAAACGCATCCTGCGGAATTCATTACAAAAGCTGTTGAGTGCGGGATCAAGCACATCGGGGAGAACAGAGTCTCTGAGGGAGGCAGAAAGATCAGGCAGCTTGGTAAAGAGTATGCAGTATTTCATGCCATTGGCGTTCTTCACAGGAAAGAGGTAAGGCAGGCAGTGAGAGATTTCCATTGCCTTGATGCGATCCACAAGATAGAGATCATAGAAGAATTAGCCCGCAGAAATGCGGATCCCTTGCTGCTTCTTGAAGTGAATACCTCAGGTGAGCCGGCTAAAATGGGATTTAAACCGGATGTTGACCTTCTTGAAAGTGCACTGGGCAGAGCGCTTGAGCTCAAACTGCCTGTGAAGGGATTTCTTACGGTTGGCCCTTTGTGCGGAATCCCGCTTCTTCAGAGAAAGGCTTTTTCGGAGCTAAGAGATATTCGTGATTCACTGGAAACCAGACTCAAGGTCTCTCTTCCCGAGCTTTCCATGGGTATGAGCGATGATTTTACTCTTGCAGTTCTTGAGGGTTCCACAATGGTGCGTCTTGGAAGAAGACTATTTGGTTCCAGAGAAGGTTAAGAATCTACTTCAACAGTATTCAGGAAACTTTCTTGTTCATTCCGGGTATGGTTCAGGAGTTTGCAATAAGGCTGAGAAATACGATATTTGAGACAATATCTGATGTACTCACTGCTTTGTAACACTAAGTGAATGGGGGACTCTGTGCGCGTTACTCCGCTTGACATAAGAAGGCAGAAATTTCGTAAGGGCATGAGGGGTTATGATGCGGGAGAGGTTGATGCTTTTCTTGAAATGCTTGCTGATGCCTGGGAGGATGTTACTGAGAACACTTTGATCGAGGCCAAGGAACTGGAAGTACTCAGAGCCCGTGCAAGTGATTTTGATCGTATGGAAGGTGCTGTACGCGAAGTTCTTGTTGCCCAGCAGAGAAGTGCCGATGTGGCCAGGGAAGAGGCTAACCGCGAGGCTGATCTTATTATCAGAGACGCCGAGTTGAAGGCTCAGAAAATGCTTGATGAGGCCAGAAAAAGGGTTCAGATACTTACTGAAGCCATTCGTGAGCTTCAGGACAGAAGAATGGAAATTCTTTTGAAGATGAATTCTTTCATTGACACTCAGAAGGGTATGGTGGCAATGGAGGAAACAAGGGTCAGGTCTGAAATAATTCCTGCTGAGGAGAGGCTTCCCGGAGAAGAGGACGGTGATATGCCGCTTCTGCAACTGTCAGAGCTGTAACCGGAGGTTAAATGTTTTCATTTTCAGCAGTTGTTTTGATCGCCCTGCTTTCCCCGTCTCATTCTCTTGCTGTTCAGGATGATCCTGCCTCCGATCTTGTATGGTTCTTTGATGATGTATCAGTAGATCAGGTTGATCAGGGTCTTTATGGCGTAAGCATCCCCGGTTTCTCAAACTCCGAGGATTGCACTGTTCTTCTTCCGGAAAGAACGGTGATGATACCCATCCCGCCAGGTGAGAGCTTTTCAGTGAGGGTGATCCCGGGAAGAGTAAGATCTCTTGGAGCTACCCCTGCTATTGCTGCCCTTGAATTTGATGAAGACGGGTACGAAAGGTTTTTCCAGGCGGATCTGTCACAGATACAGCCGGGATGGGGAGAGGTTGCAGATAGTGGCACCTTCAGACGGGCAGGCTACATTGCTGTTCGTTTGCGCCCTGTGATCGTCCAGGATGGAGAGCTTCTTTCAGCAGGTTCTCTCAGGATAGTTCTTGACTGCGACCGGACTGCCGGTACTGAAACTGTCTCCGGCCACGAGGGAGAGATATTCAGATCGGTGTTCGGTACAAATGATGTATGGCGTCTACCCCTTTCCTCCCGCGCAGAGAGTCCTTTCTGGGGAAAGCCCTGGGCAAAGGTCATGGTTGATACAGCGGGTGTTTACCAGATCACAGGAGATCTGATACCTGAGGCAGTGGGAATGCCTTCTTCAAGTTTTTCCTTGATCACAGGCCGCGGCAGAATGATGAGTACGGAGTATCCTGCAGAGGATACATTCGTTCCCAGAGAAGTTCCTGTTTTTGTTGATGACGGCGGTGACGGCACATTTGACAGTACAGACCGGGTGATATTCTACGGTCGCGGTCTTTCCTGGTGGGAGGATTTTCAGTCCGGTCATTTCAGTAGCTGGTACGACGGTCTTAACTGCTACTGGCTCACCTGGGGTGGTGAGGGCGGACCTTTCATGGATGTGCTTGACGG
>JAGLDY010000090.1 GCA_023145375.1 Candidatus Sabulitectum sp.
GGAATATGGGGTAGCCAGTGACAAGCTAAACAAGAATGCAAGAATTTGCATGCAGGCCTGATGAAGCTCACTGAATCTGTTTCGGTACTGTTGAATAAGGTAAGTTCAAGAGAAATGGAAATGTTCACGATGCATGACGCAAAACATGCACGTAAGGTTGCTCATTTGATGTGGCATATACTTACCCCCGAACAGCAGCTTGGGATTACTCCTCCTGAAATAGCTCTTATGGTTGGCTCTGCCTTTTTTCATGATTTGGGGATGTTTCTATCTCCTGATGATCGAAAATTGCTTCTAGAACCAGATTCAAAGCTTTGGCTTAGTTCCTATTCACAACGAGAAAATCAGAAGAATCTTAAGCAGCAGCTGAATAAGGTAATGGATACTCAAACTGATGATTCTGATAAAAATGCATATTTACTGAAGCTCAAGTCTGTGTTAATACAAAGTGAAGAAGCAATCTTATGTCGATATGTTCGTGAGCAACACGCTAGTATTGAGCGTTACAATTCCATTATTGACAGTTTAAGAAATAAGCACCAGATGAATAGATCTGCTTTCCCAAGTATCGACGCTTGTATGTCGTTTGATGGTCAATCATTAGTTTCAAAGATGATCGCTATATGTGTTAGCCATAACAAATCAGAACAAAGCCTAATCTCCGAAGACATTTACAACCAAGGTAATCATGAATTCTGCCGTGAGTATCCGGTGGGCTCTAGCTCAGCTGACCTTCTTATGGTTGCATGCGCTCTACGCCTAGCAGACATCTTAGACTTTGACCGCGAGAGAACTCCCGAGGAGATTTATCAGTATTTCATTTCCGGGAGAGTTGACATTGAGAACAACAGATCAGCACTCGAGTGGGGTAAGCATATGGCTGTTTCAAATTGGCATATATATAAAGAAAAAATAGTATATAACATTGTATGTGATAATCATATTGTTCATCATGCGATTGTCAAGTTTTGCAGCGCCATTGAAAAAACAGTATCAGCAACAAAGAGGGTGTGCGATGTTGCAGAAAAGGGATATTGGCCATTTATTCTTCCTGAAAAAGTTGTACCAGTTATACAAGAAGAAGGATATCGCTATTTACCTATTAGTTTTAGCCTTGATGATGAGCGTATATACAGTCTGTTAATGGGCAAGGCTATATATCAGAATCCTCTGGACGCTATAAGAGAATTGCTCCAGAATTCAGTGGATGCATGCGCTCTCAGAGATGCATTAATCAAAACTGACAATGCTTCAGTTGTTCCAAATCCACGTGATCGTATCATTGTTGAGTTTATTGAGCCTAGTGAACAGCAACTAAGCCCGATCTTAAGGGTATGGGATTCAGGAACAGGAATGGATGAGAAGATTCTAACTGATCATTTTCTAAAAGCCGGATCATCATACTATAAAACAGAGGAGTTTGCCGATATTCGAGCTAGGCTTTGGAAAGCTGGATCTGATTTTGCGCCTGTTTCTGATTTTGGTATAGGCTTCCTCTCCTGTTTTCTTCTTGGTGATCAGATTCAAGTTGAAACTTCAATGTGGGAGAACATACACGGTGATACTAAGCACAGGATATTGGAAATTGACGGATTAACTCGATTGATAAAGCTTGTAGAAAAGACTGATACAAGCCCATCTAGATTTAAAGGAACATGTATTAGTATTCACCTTCTAAGGGGAAGTCCAATAGATCCCGATGCTCCCCCATCATTTAAGGAAATACTTAACTACATCCGAAACGTGTGCTTTTGTCTACCATATGAGATAACTATCAAGCATGTATCTAGCACTGGTGAATCAAAGAAGGATTTGATAGTACCAAAGAAACTGGTTGTAGATGTTCCAAAGCATCTTAAAGAAGTCGCTGTGAGAATACCCGTGGAAAACAATCCAAAGGGGATAACTGGAGAGATTGTCCTATATGAGCCTACAGAGACCGAACATAGAGAGCGCGAGTTGGCAAAGGAATCTTCCTCGCTGCTTCGAAATGATGTTGTTTCAAGATTGTTGTCATTGTACATTGAACGCTCACAATATGATCTGATTCGTGGTGGATTTAAAGTTGGTGAGGTGCCTGGCTTGCCCGAATGTTATTCTCCTGGGTTTGTCGCCAGTGCTGTTCTCTCATTAGGGTGGGAGAGCCAAATTAATCGAAGATATCCATCCACCAATTTGTCAAGAAATAGTATTGCACCTGATAATCAAATGGGACAGGCGATTATTGAAATATGGCTATCATGGCTAATTGATAATATATCCACACTAAAAACCGGGTTTATAAAAGATTATGTTCTGTCTAGCCGAGATAGAATAAATCTAGTATGGCTGGAAAAGTACAATTGTATGGATGTATATCGACTTGCAAGAAACGGATGGCATGGATTTCTTAGAGGTTTGAAGGTAGCCGACATTGATTCACGACTGAGTGATTGGGAAGCAGGTAAAGGCAACCCTCTTCCTCTTGGGAGTTTTAAAAATAGCCTTTACAGAGTTTTGCTAAACTACCTACTGCCAAAAATATGTAGTCTGTCTTTAATTGATACATACATATGTGTATCTGCACCATCTAACGGATGGCGGAATACTCTAAATGATTGTCACGATTACATTACTAATAAGGAAGAATGGAGTAATTATATAGAATATAGTGGTGATAATGAAGAGTTAATACTGTTTGCATTCGAAGATGTCCACAAGCTTAATTTGAGATATCGTGAAAGAATTGAGCGAGTAATCGGTGAGGATGAAGTTTGTACTCTCATTAACGGCCTAATGATGTTGGCTGAAGCAAGGCAAGAACGTCAAGTTGTACTGTCCTCCGATGCATCTCGGGTTATTCGCATAGCGCAGGAATCATTTGGAGAACTAAAAGTCGGCTCGAGAAATCACAATTGGAGAATCGACAGCTTGAGTGTTCAGTAGAGAAAAGGCAAATCGAAGCACAACAATCGAATGCAGTAGCACAGTGGGCTTCGTCATCAATAAACAAGGTAACACTGTCTACTGATTCGAAGCGTTGCCGAGGCATGAACAGGCTCAGTTAATCCTCATTATAATCCGGACAAATGCTCACTTGATGCTCCGCACGCTCGGTGATTCTCTGATCAAAAAGATAGTGACGATAATTACCATTGCTTGCTAAGATTCCGAACAAAATACCCAAGCACTATTCCGGAAAAAAGCTGTATCTATGCTTGGTCAGGATCACCAGGCAGGACAAAATTACAATGATACTCCTACTGCAGCAAGCGGCGGGGTATCTGTAGGGCAAAAAGACAAAAACCGACTGTTCGCTCCAAAGGGGAGGAATTAGCCCCCCCTCAGATTAAGCCCATTGTCACTTATTCACAATCAAACTTACCTGATTACAACACAATTACAAACCTTTGTATCCTGACCTGATCGAATAACAGCAAGGTATACCCCATTGGGGAGTTCACCGGCATATACAGAGGCCAATGGGACATCAATAGAATTGTTACCGTTGAAGTCGGCAATAGTTCTTCCTGTCAGCCTGCCTGAGATGTCATATAATTCAAGTGATGCAGACCCTACTCTTGAATCAGGAATGGATATTTGAAGAGTCTTATCTACAGGAGAATATGAAACCCAAAGTTCTTCATATATTCCGGATTCAAGGAGGACATTTCTGCCAGATAGTTCTTCCGAATCATTACTTGAACCGTACGGCATATAGCCAACAAATATTCTCCATGTTCCCGGGAACATGTTTCTTCTTTGGGTTCCCACAACAACAAGTGCATTGCTCGGCAGGCAGGTTCCTGAAGCCCATTTTCTGATGCTGACTCCTTCATCGTGACCTGAGGTTCCAAACAACCACCAATTCTCACTGGTAATTCCATGGGAGGGGGGAGAAGTGTTGTAGACGCCGTCTATAAGAGCATCATCAAACACTAATAGAAATAGCTGGTAGTTTTCCTCTATGTGTTTACCCAGTTCCGCACCACTCATATCCAGCCTCGCAGTTCCAGCAACCATGTAATCACCGCTATCGGTTATACCAACTGCGCAACCTCGCATTCCCCATAATGCAACATCTTCATTATCATCAATGTCTGGAAGGTAATCTACTTCCCAATCATCTCCTTCTTCTGTCCAATCCCACTGTGCGTAGCAATCACCTAATGTTGATTCTTCGATATCTATCTTATAACCATCATGTGTCGAATATGTTGCTCTCCAATGGGAAAGATAAGGACTATGCGGGTCGTCACCTGACATCCCGTCTGACCCGCAGTCTCGTGGATTGCTTTCTTTCAAATCACGGTTGTCCATAAGAACAACAAAGCGGGGATCAGGGTAATTCGGAGGTTCTGGCCATGGCAGTGGAGAAGGTATAAGGTTCAGACCTCTGAACCCATTGATAGTTCAAAAGTATCCTGCTCCAGTTGAAGAAGCTTCAAGACTTGAAACAAGTACTGTCCCTTGAGGGTGTAATAGTCCAACCATTGAGTTTGCCGGGGTGTTCTCATTTCCTCTGCCAAAACACAGAGCAATGTGATTTCCCATATCTGGACCATAGGCTGAAGGGATTTCAACAATTGAGTTGCAATAGGAATACGAGTTAATGCGCTGACTGGATTCACCAAATTCTGTGTGTACCCATCTGTTCCACGCAGGTCTAGGAATTTGAGTAAGGAAATTGTCTACTTTGTCAATAAATACAAACGAGCGATCCTGCTCTGTGTCCGTCTGCCCAAGAACGATGTATCCCAGCTGGTTTTCCATCTGAATAGCTTCAACAGCGCATTCTCCCTGAATTGTTCCTGATGTGAAATTGTTTCCATCTGGATTAATGGTCGCAATAAAGGCAGACTGGTTCTGAGAATCCCCTGTTTCACCGGCAAGCACATAACCGCTTGATGTTTGTGAGATGCCCCAGGCGATGTTCACATCATTACTGGTGATCTGGTAAGTGTTCTCCCAGACTACCGTTCCAGTCTCATCCAGTTTGAGAATGTAAATATGGGAATTGATTTCCATATCCTGAGAGAAACATGATCCGGCAATAACCATCCCTGTGCCATGTGCAGGGCATACATCATGTGCAACTGTATACCCGTAACCAGCAGCTGAGTAAGCGTTCTCCCAGAATTCTACCGGAGCCACTTGTGAAATTGCAACAGAAGCAATCAAACAGACCGGAACGATTAGGCCATACATTCTCTCCTCCTTCTCTCGATTAATGTCAATGTATCTGTAATTATTAGCAATTTTTTAAAAAAACAATAAACAATCACGCATTATATGTCAAGACTTGACGTAACAGTGATATTTTCGTATCCATAATCAATGTAATTACGAAAGGAGCAATTCAGATGAGGCGAACTGTGGCGGTTTTACTTCCATTACTGGGCATTTTCATTACTTGTTTTGCTGTTGAAGAAAATCAGACCGACTGGTCTGGGGGCTGGTCAGTACTAGGCCCTGTCACCGACTGGGGCTCTTCCTTTTTAAGCTATGATAGAACTGACTACAACTCAACAGGCGCGATTTGCCTTTCTCCGATGCCTGAGTATTTTGAAATTGATACTACACCTACTGCATATCAAATTTTTGTTGATATAGATCAAGATGGTGATAATGATTTGATTATTTGGGGAGCTGATTGGTCAATTTGCTGGTTAGAAAACATACAGGGCGGCTCTAGTTGGATTTCACACATCATCAACACCAACAGTAACGAGTCATTTGTAACATCACTCGCAATTGCAGACATTGATAGTGATAACGATATCGATGTTGTTGTTTCCTGGGATGAACCAGGAGCAGAAATTGCCTGGTTAGAAAATCCCGGCACAGATGATTCCACTCCATGGCAAATGCATATCATTGATCCAAACGGCTATCCTTCTAGAATTGAAACTGCAGATGTTGATTCTGATGGAGATCCTGATGTTATTGGAATAACTTCAAAGACTGGTGGACACGATAGCATAGCATGGTGGGAGAATTTCTCTCTGGGTTCTTACTGGAGTAAGTATGAGATTGACGATGAATATTACTATCCCACAAGGGTAACGGTTTTAGATCTGGTATTGAGTGCCTCCGTTGAACTTGTGTGCTATCGTAACCTTTATCCTTCTCCTGCATGGCAACTTGTGATATTCCGACAAGACTCCGGGTGGCTGGAAACCATTGTTTCCGAAGAAGGGCATGCATTGATCGCAAAACCTGGAGATATCAATTCCGACGGTAAAATTGATCTTGTAGCATATGAAACTGCCTACCAAGAGGATAATAAACTTGTCTGGTATGAACAAATCACATACAACTCATGGGAAAGACATATCATTTATTCCGAAGACAGTGATTTGTCAACATTAACTGTCGGTGTTTCCGATCTCGATGGAGATGGAGATAACGACATTTTCGCACTTCGGAGCGGTACTACTCCAGTCCCTAGTGTATCCGGAATATGGTGGTGGGAGAATGACGGCTCCGGTTCAGCATGGAACATGCATCATGTTGCATGGGGCTTCTGCGGATCAAAGATAGGCAGTGCTGACATTAATCAGGATGGTAATCAAAACCTGGTTACAAACATTGACTTTGCCTACCCGCCAAGTTTTAAAGGAATCAAGTGGTGGGACCTTACCGCTGAAAACGGATACTATGATGAAGGAGAGCTTATTTCTTCAATTCTGGATACCGGTGCAGAACCTTCCTGGCAGTACATAGACTGGTCTTCTGCCCCAATTCCACTTACTTCCATTGAGTTCCAGGTGCGTGGTGGAAACACCGCTGGTGACCTGGGTGAATGGTCCTCGTCTATTACTGCCCCTATGACACCACTAACGAGTTATCTGGATGATGGCGACCGATACATTCAGTACAAAGCCATTCTGTCAACTGACAATGAGCTGCTAACTCCTGTTCTCCAGGATGCATCATTTCATTACTGGCCTGTCTCCCTTGAAGAGAATCAGTCTGCCGAGATTGCAGACTACAAGCTGTATGTATCCGGGTCGAACCCTTCTTACTCCGGTACTGTAAGCATGAGTTTCTCAATACCTGTTTCAGCTCATGTTCAGCTGGACATTTTTGATGTTTCCGGCAGAGTGGTTCAAAAACTTGCTGATACGGAATTTGTATCGGGGGAGCATGCTATTCAGGCAACATATCTTTCTGCCGGGGTGTACTTGTGCAGACTGCAGAGTAATAACTATTCCGATTCAATCAGATTTGTGATTCTGGATTAGAAAAATAGCTGAATCGAAGAAATATTTTCGGCAACCATCAAATGCAGTAGAACAGTGGGCTTTGTCATCAGTAAGCTGGGTATCACTGTCTACTGATTTGGAGCGTTCGGTTCATCAATTAGCTCTGACATCCTCAAACAAAAATACCCGACAAATACTCAGGTGATGCTACGCAGAACCTCCGTAATTCCCCGGGCAAATCCGGACACATACTCTGGCGATACTGTCCCTGAACCTCTGTCGATTCCCAATACAGATCAATACGATGCGGTGATTGAAGGCGTGCACTGTTCACTGATACCCCCACCCTGCCCGGGGTGCTATACCTCCCCAGCCATTAATGCGAAACTATGCTTACCGGAGCGAAGTTTCCACTCTCGCAGGAGATATCTTTCCAGCGGGCAGTGATTTTGCGATTGATTCATCAATTCGAAAGCGCATTTAAGACTTAATGAATTCGGGATGCTCTGCTAATTCTAGATGCTGATACAATTAACATACATAGCTTGACAATGAATATATCTATTAATACATTAAGTATGTGGTTATGTTTTATATAATCCTGCTTGGTTTACCTTGTTAACGCCGGTCTTATATG
>JAGLDY010000091.1 GCA_023145375.1 Candidatus Sabulitectum sp.
GGATCCACAGTTTTACTTGGTGGATTCTAGGACTATACAGGGATGCTAGGCTAAAATATAAGCCGGGTATCCCTGTTTATACAAATGAGCATTCCTGAATAATTGTTTGTTTACATGCCACGAAGCAGGAATTTAAAGAAACTTATATTTCTACAATGGATTCAGTAAGGAAGGTGATGATGGAAAAAATACTTCAACAGGCGCATCACTATAGAATGCCACTGGATGGAAAGTACGCTTTCTTCCTCCCTAAGTCATTAACTGTCGTGGATGGAGATAGAGATACTGCATATATACTTGATTCTTGTAGTATTCCTGTATGCTATTCAACACTAGTTCGTAGAGTAAGCAAAGTCTTTCCCAAGCATTCGGAGAGCGAAATTCAGACTCAAATTGACAGAATGATTTCTTTCGGTCTACTTGATGAGATAAGCAAAGCCAATTTTGTTAACAGTAAAGTTCTACCACAGATTCCACACAGCGATATATTGCATTTCAATAGAATCACTGTTCATGTGACTGATAGATGTAACCTTGAGTGTAAATATTGTTACAATAAAACTGAAAGGATTAGACATCAACGCGAAGAATTGAATCATAATGAATGGGGAAATATATTCGATGATATTTTTCGCTATAGGAAACCTAGAAAAGTCACCATTTCTGGAGGGGAACCATTGCTGTACAATGATTTAGAGAAAGTAATTCATACAGTAATAAATCATAATGTGCCAATAGAAATGATTACTAATGGAACTGTGCTTTCTGATACCGCAGAAAGAGTGTATCGATTACTTGATAACGTTGTAATTAGTATTGATTCTCATATAGATACAATAAATGACATCACAAGAGGAAATGGGACCTTCTCTAAGGCAATTGCTACCATGGATCTACTGGAGAAATTAGGTCGTCAATTCTCTATTAACACCGTTATTACGAAGTATAATATTGATACCATATCTGAAACTGTGAAATATTTTATGAACAAATACAACCATCTTACAAATGTCCTTCCGCTTTTTCAAGAATCTACGCACCTTGCTCCAGATATCCTTCCAACTCTGTTTCAAATGGATAAACATACCGAATGCAACTTACTTGCAACTATTTCAGACGATCTGTTAGCTAGCAGGCTTGCACTTGCATGGTCTGATTCCCTTTCCTATAGAGAAGCATGCACGGTTGCCACAAAGGAATTTGCATTAGCGGCAGATGGTCAGGTTTTACCGTGTAGAGCACTATACTTTGAGAGCATGAATGCTGGTAAATTGAATGGTAGCAATTTTGCGGAAGTATGGGAGAGTTCCCCAGTACTTCAGGAAGTTAGAGATGCAAACAACAAACGATCGGACATTTGCAGAGAAACTAGTTGCGACTTTAGCTCTATATGCCTTGGTGGATGCTTAGCTCATTCATATAGTGCTACTGGCAAGCTCGCTCCTTATGCGGATGAAAATGATTGCTACCGATATAAACAGGAGTGCATGCAGAAAATGCACATAAAGATAAAGGCGAAGCATCATGAATTATAAAGTGTTATCAGTCATTGCAGCTTTGTTCGCTCTATCTTGCGAAACATATTCATCGATTGATGTCGTAACTGTTCAGATAATAGATGATCCCATCATTGTTACTTCAAATATACTTGGCATTATAGACTACAAATTTGCTGATTCAGAATGTATGCTTCTCCCCGGATATATTGATTCATCTGATAGTCTAATCTATATCGGTCTTTCTGGTGACTCTTCTTCCGCCGGTGTTTCTGCTTACTCTTGGGAAGGTAATACTAAGTGGTCAGTAGATTATGGTAATTATGGATACGCTGCAGGTGTGTGTTATTATGCTGATTCTGTATTCTTTTCTGTTCTTGAAGAAATGCCCGTTTTGGATGCAACAACTGGGGAATATCTTTCCTCAATAAGTGTAGAAGGAATAAGTGACAGTCTGATGCTCCCAGAAGCCCCCGACGACTATCTTCCCGCCATTAAAGCGACACAAGCAATGGAAATTAACTCCGATGTGCTTCTCTGGACTTTACCTGAGTTTTGTCAGAGAGCTTCATACTGTGGTTTCATAACCGATAAAGAATTTTCATACCAGAGAAACCTTCGAATTTATAGAATTGAGAATATTTGGTACATAGGTTTCACCGAGGGACATTTTCAAAGATTAAGTCTTTATGAAATCCCTAGTAATAGCTATATGCAACGCCCAAATATATGCAACATAGCTCTGACTGACTCATCTATTATAGCCATTCTATCATATAGAGATTTGCTTATGGAGTTCGATTATCAAGGTCATCACATCAGATCAACACATTTCGGACACCAATTAAACGGACCAACTCAATTTACTTGTACTTTTCCGGTCTCATCCTCAGCCAGATGTTTGCTTTCCGACTTGGATACTGATGATAAAGGGAACATTTACCTTCTTTACACCGGCTATGGAACGAATCAGGACGGAAAAGCTGAGATATGGAGAGTAAACACTGTCACTGGAGAAGCGCGTATGACACAGCTTAATCATTCAGCTTGTGCTTTCACTGTATACGGCGATAGAGTTGCAGTTGTGGAGAAAACATATGAACCTGGTGAAGGCGATGAAGTTATTCTTTTGGGAACTCCGTCAATTCATCTTTACCAAATTGATTGGGATTTGTAGCCAATGAAAATATTTTCTTTTTGCGGAGTATGCTGTATTTTGTTCTTTGCACTTATCTCTGCATGTACTTCGGGTAGTAAGTCATCTGATGAGATTCTGGATGTGCTTGATGAATGGAGAATGTGGTTGGAAGCCTCCAGCCCCCCTGAACAGAGGATTGATTTACCACTTTACATCCCGGCTGATACAGTTCTCTCACCGGACAGTTGTGGATTAGAGTACTATATGATTGAGTGCTTCGTAATTGATGAAGACAATATCTACTTGAGTGACGGATGCAGTCAGAATCTGCTTGCTTTCACAAAAGAAGGTGATTTGCTCTGGAAAATTGGTGGAGACGGAGAGGGTCCGGGTCTCTTTACGGGTATAGGAGAGATAGCTATAAAAGGCGATACAATTGCCGTTTGCAATCATGGTGTAGGGCGTATTGACTTTTTCAACTCTACCTCTGGAGATTGGCTTTCATCAATATCTGTACTGTGGCCCTATGATCTCTGCTTTTTACCTGATGGCAATTTAGTAGTCTTGAGTTTACTTGAGCACGATATGGTTAGCATTTTCTCTCCTGAGGGTGAAAAATTATCTGGATTTGGAAATTGGCAAGCTCCAGGTCAAGATATTTTGAATTCTATGTTTCGCACAGCAAATAGGAATTTAAGACTTACCTTAGTCAATGATAGTATTCTTGCAGTGAATGCTTATTATTTCAACTGGGGGCAGGTTTACAACCTGAACTCAGGTGAAATGATGACTTCATTTCGACGGAATCTACCCTATGAAGAAAGGCCAATAGAAGTTGGTAATGGAGCTATCTACGGCAAAATATATACTAATGACATTGCATCCTATCAAGAATACATTGCTGTTCTGAACAGACCCATAGAATCTAACTGGGATTTACCGGAAAGGTATGATGATATACCTTATCACGAAATTGATTTCTCAATGATTGATCTATACCAGCTTTCGGGTATTTATGTAGGTAGCATAGCCATTCCCAGAACTGTTGGTCGTATTCTCTGGTACGAAGACGATTTGTATTGTGCAACGGATGAGACTGGTGAACTCATTCAATACGCTGTCATTGGCCGTAACTTGTAGTCATATTGATTCTCATATTCTGAAATTATTTGATTGGATAACATAATGGCACTACATCAATTTAAACGTATTTTTCCTTTTCTTGAGTTCAGAAGGAAAAAAGTGGGCGTTTTCTTAGCTATTTCTGTAATACTTTCTGGGGTCTCGGTGGTTACCCCGATGATAACAAGACAACTTATTAACATGGGTATCAGTCAAGGATCATCATCAGCAATCATCTGGTCTGTAGTTGGCCTGTCAGTTCTTGGTATTACACGTCAATTAATGGTTCTTAATAGTCAGACACTTGAAATTGGCATATCGCAAAACATTATTGAATCACTTAGAAAGCGTTTGGCTGAAGATATTTCTTGGCTAACCAATTTACATCAGATTGATGATGACTCAGGTTATTTAATATCTCGGGTACAAAGTGATGCTCAAAGTATTGGTACACTCATTAAGTCTCTCTCAACTCTTGGCAATCAATTATTAGTCCTATTATCCTCAGTCATACTTATGCATACTATTCTATCTTCATCAATACTTGTAGTCTTCCCGATTGTTATTTTGATAAGTGTTGTCGGGTTTCTCGCCTACAACAGGATACACAAACTATCACTGAACATGATGGAATCAAACGCAAAGGCTTTTGGAAGTATTGGAGAGTTAATTGAAGGAAAGGATACCTTAATTCTTCAGGGGGGTGGCAAGGAGGTGACCTCTGAAGTTATCAGAAAACAGTCTAATCATATTATGAATGTAAAACGCCTTCTTCTGACAAATACTCGAATTGGAGTAATTACCGGCACGATACGAACACTTGCTGTCAGCGTTATGCTTGCATGGAGTGGCTTTAGAGTTGTCTCAGGTTCAATAACATTCGGAGATTGGTATGCTGTTAATTTGTACGCAGGTCTTGTACTCGGTGCTTCTGTATCAGCTTCTCTTTTATTCAGAGAGCTCGGTCAAACATCTGCAGCAATCTCTCGAGTAATGGAATTACTAATGCTAGCAGAAAAGGAAAGGGAAATTTTTTCCCAAAGAAAGTCCTCCCCCTCAATTGGTGGTGTTGATGTAAGAAATATTACGTTTTCTTATGAGAATGGTCAGGAAATATTTAGCGATTTGAGTTTTTTCTTACCTCCCAATAAACTTGCGCTTATAACCGGGCCAAGTGGTGTTGGCAAAACAACTCTCTGCAACATAATCAGTGGGCATTTAAAACCAAATACTGGAGAAATCCGTATTGGTAACTCATCACCAATCCCAATAGGTCACGCGTCAGAGAAAGGTAATGTAGCAGTGTTACCTCAAGAAGTATTTCTTTTCAATGCAACTATACTGGAAAACATACGTTTAGGGCGTTCTGATGCAACAGATGAAGAAATCGTTGGAGCAGCGACACTAGCAGGCATACACTCAGATATTCTCTTAATGAATAATGGTTACAATACAATTGCTGGACCGAAAGGAAAGCGGTTGTCTTTGGGGCAAAAGCGCAGAATTGCACTTGCTCGGACAATGTTGTCAAATCCATCGCTGATTATCTTGGATGAGCCATTTGCTTCCTTAGATACTAAAAATGTACAGCAACTTTCCAAAACAATTTTGAATTGTAAGCATTATTGCTGTGTAATAGTTATTTCACATGGATGGGACGAGTATATAGCTTCTGATATATGTATTGATTTACCAATATTATGATTATCTCTCTGTGTAACTGCCATTTACTTTGCATGGTAAGAAATTAATAACGACATGTATAAGATTTTAACAACTAAATGCAACAGAACTGCGGCTCCTGTACCAGCACTCATGTTATTGCAGTCTGCTGATTTAGGGCGTT
>JAGLDY010000092.1 GCA_023145375.1 Candidatus Sabulitectum sp.
TTCCTGGCGCAACCCAGATCAGACTACCCGCTTTGCGAGAACTGTGAATACATTGAATACTGCAGTGGGGGCTGCCCCGTGGAACCACTGAGTAGCAATGAGAAAATTGGACCCTAAACTCCCGCTGACCCCTATACCTACAGTCATCTAAACCCTTTCGATAAATTCCCAATTCCAGAATTGCAGTAATGTCAATGAGATACGGCCTTGCTTTTCTCTGCGAAAGTAGGTATAATAACATTAACCTACAGCGGGGAGATAATAATGGCATCAATAGTTAGACAAAAAGTTGGCAACCATATGTACCTCTATGAGTCTGTTTCTTTTAGAAATAAGGAGGGAAAGCCCCGCAACAGGCGGGTCTCGATTGGAAAAATCGATAAGAAAACCGGGTCGCCAATATACAAGCAGGAGTATATTGATCGAATGAAAGCAAAAGGAATAACAGTCGAGTCAGCGGAATGCTTACCAGTTTACAGCGTTGAGGATGTTCGCCGGTCAACCATATTGCAGACTGGGATGGTTCATCTGCTGGGGGGTATAGCAGAGAGCATCGGGCTTACTCCTGTTCTAAGGCAAACCTTTCCATTTATCCATGAACAGATCTTTGCAGTAGCTTCCTTTCTTCTTTCCTGTGGGGAGCCTGTTGCCTACTGTGCGGACTGGATGAAACGCAGTGACTTCAGGAATAATGAGTTGCTTTCTTCTCAGCGGATTAGCGAATTGCTCCGGAATATCATGGATGAAGAGCGACAGCGTTTTTTCAAAGCCTGGAGTGCTTACCGAAGCGATCGCGAATATCTTGCTCTGGATATAACAAGCATCTCCTCATGGTCTAAACTTATTGATGATGTTGAATGGGGCTACAACAGAGATGGCGACAAGCTTGCTCAAATCAATCTCTGTATGCTCCTCGGATATCAATCACGGCTGCCTGTACGGATGACTGTGTACAATGGTAGCATCAGAGATGTCAGCACACTGGAAACCACCATTGCACAAATGGCTCCTGATGAGCTTAAACAGATAATGCTCGTTATGGATAAAGGATTTTCAAGCAGAAAGAATATCAACATGCTTCTTGAGAGGAAGAGTGTACGGTTTCTCCTGGCACTTCCCCTTACACTTGGGTTTACAAAAAAGATGATTAAGTCCGAGAGCAAAGACATCGACAACATCCAAAACACAATTGTATGCGGAGCAGATACTCTCCGTGGAGTATCCCTTGAGCGTTCCTGGACCAAAGATCACAAACTCTTTGTTCATGTGTTTTACAATGATCTGAAAGCCACTGCCGTTAAGAATCGACTTTACGGTACTGTCAGGCTGCTTGTAGAAGAGGCCCGGATAAATCCCGACAACGGCAAATTGAAGAATGAGTTTGATCACTACCTGATTATTCGCAAGTCAGATAAGCACGAGAGTGGTTACACAATAAACATCCGTGAGGCTGTGATTGCTCAGGAACTCGCGAACGCCGGTTGGCTGGTAACAGTGAGCAATCACATTCAGGATGCCGGTGAAGCCATCAGAATTTATAGAAACAAGGATGTTGTTGAGAAGGGCTTTCTGCGCCTGAAAAACAGTCTTGGACTGGGACGCCTGCGTGTCCATTCTCAACAGGCGATGGAAAGCAAAGTCTTTGTTGGGTTTATAGCACTTATTCTATGCTCACACATTCACAGGATCATGCTGGAAAATGACTTATACAAATCAATGACGATGAAGGATCTGATCAAGACAA
>JAGLDY010000093.1 GCA_023145375.1 Candidatus Sabulitectum sp.
ATTTCAAGGAATCTGTGGGTGGTCTTTCCTCGGATGACCTTGTCGCATTCGCTAACAGTGAGACAGGCGGTTCCATTCTTCTTGGAGTCCGTGAGAACAAAGATGTCCAGGGAAGACAGACAACTGAGATCGTAGGTTGTGAAATAGGAGACAGGGCAAAGCTTTCCATTCTGGGGAAGGCTGGAAGCTGTACTCCATCTGTTGAAGTGTTTGTTATTCTGGAGAACAGCGAAGGGAACAAGCCTTTTCTGCGGGTAGAGATACCGTCAGGAACGAAGAAACCATACAGTACATCCGGCGGGACCTACAAGATCAGAGGAGATGCCAGAAATGATCCTCTTACACCGGAAAGGCTTCTAACCTTGTTTATGGACACAGAGAACGCTCAGTTCATAAACCGCTTCAGTCAGGCTACTCAGGATCTGGAACAGAGCCTGCATGATCTGAAGAACAGGCTTCTCTCTGAAATGGATGAGATCTACGCACATGTAGATAGATTAGACAAAACACTAAAAGAAAAGTAATCAAAGAGTTTATAGATTTGTTGTTTAGACTTGACAAATATGAAAATAATATTATCATTATGTAAATTGTCAAACTAAGCAAGAGAGAGGATATGGATATGAGTGAGGAGAGATCCAAAGTACTGGAAATGGTGGCAGACGGTACTATCACTGCTTCAGAGGGTGCCACTTTGCTGGAAGCTCTGGGCTCTTCAAGGAGCAGAGAGAAAAAAGCAAAAACTGCCAGGAAACGAAAGATCATTAAAACCAGAACAATGATATCTGAGATAGGCCCCATGATCCAGGCCACAATGGGTGATGTGTTCAAGGGCAGGAAGTTCTTTGAATCATACGACATTGCAGGTATGGATGAAGTTGAATCAGTGTCTGAAAAACTGGAAGATCATCAGGTGCTGGTGATCCATGGAGAAGCTGGAAAGGGAGATAGTATTTCTATAAACCTTTCGAGAAGCGAAGATGGTACTCTTCGGGCTTCTGTTGATAATGGCAGCAATATCAGATCGGGTAACAAGGGGAATAAAAGAATCCTGCAATGCTCATCTGGTGAACTAACGGTTCAAGTGCCAGATAACATCTCTGTTGTGAAGGTCTTTTCCAGAGGTGGCAGTATTGATTCCAGTAGAGTTGCTGTTCCTGCTGAATTGCATACCATGGGAGGAGGTATCAATATCAGCTATCCAGGTGATAGTTTCTCCGTAAAGACCATGGGGGGAGGGATGGGTATTTCGCTTGACTCATCCTGGAAGGGTGATTCAAAGGCAAAAACCATGGGGGGAGGAATTTCCGTTCGTTTGTCTGATGATGTGTCTGTTCTGATCGATGCCAATACCCTGGGAGGCTCAGTAATTGTAGGGGGAAGTAATCCGGAGATCATATCAGATTCAGGGAATGGTTATGGAAAATCAAAGGTATCTGTGAAGTATGGAAATATAGATACCCCCTCCAGACTTTCGGTAACTTCAATGGGAGGGGGCATAGTGCTAAAAGGGGAATCAGATGAGTAGGACTGCGGCACCTTCCAGGTGCCCATCATGTAATGGAGCTCTTAACCCTGTGAAGTATGTGTGTTCCGATTGCAAAACCGAGGTTACGGGAGATTTTGAGATGTGTCCTTTTTGTTCTCTGGATTCAGAAAACAAAAGTCTTCTGGAGCTGTTTCTCTTTGCCAGAGGTAATCTGAAAGCAGTTCAGCGTATGCTTGGAGTCTCTTATCCTACTGTCAGAACCAGGATTGAGGAGATGTTCAATGCTATTGAGAACCGGGCGGAGGAAAAGGAAGCCTCAATTGGTGTTCTGGAGCA
Organism: Candidatus Sabulitectum sp.; assembly: GCA_023145375.1. Lineage (GTDB taxonomy): Bacteria > Fermentibacterota > Fermentibacteria > Fermentibacterales > JCC-6 > Sabulitectum. Next base: position 1,826 of record JAGLDY010000093.1, read on the forward strand.
GCTTCACCGTGGAGAAATAAGCCTTGTGGATGCTCTAGAAAGCCTGGATGAGAGTACATAGACAGGAGTTCTTATGAAGTACAAACTGTTTCTATTGTCCGCTGCGTGTCTGGCAGCTTCCTGTATCACAATAAAACTGGATCGGGATCTCCTTGAGATCAGAACAAATGAGTTTGAGACAGAAACCGGCTCCCATTTAAGTTTTGAGAATACCAATGGAGATCTGGAAGTAAGGGAATGGGATCTGAATTATGTCAAAGTGGAGAGTTTTATTTACGGGGATTCCAGCAGTGGAGTGCCGCCGGATCTGAACATCATTTTTGAAGAGTATGAGGATCAGCTGTCTGCTGTTGTGAGCTATCCATCAGGAATTTCTTTTATTTCAGTAGATATCCTTGTGATGATACCTGATCACATGGGCTATACCATCAATTACACAACTACAAACGGAGAAACCCTTATCATCGGTGATGTTACTGCTAATGTGGAATCTACCAACGGTGATATTTATGTTGAAGTGGCCAGTTCCCATGAACTGAGAACCATCAACGGTGATATTTCAGCTCTATTGTCCAGGCAGAGTAATTCCCTGACCATTGAAACTACCAATGGCGATGTGACAGTAGAAATGCCTGAAGCCATGGGTTATAAGGCGGAAACAGTTAACGGTGATATAGTTGTGGATAGCTTGCTTATGGACGACGAGGTGTTTGTTCATGAAAACTGCATTGCCGGTATAGGAACTACCAATGGAGACATATCCATTACCAGAGTAAATGCACACGGTCACTGAACAAAGAGATTTTAGCAGTTGTTGATTTAGTTGTGAACAGGAGACAGAGTAAATGGATGAGCAGAATGACTCAAACATGAAAAGCAGAGAGTACCTGTTTTTTCAGCAGATGACCGATGGGATCGTTTTACTCGATCACAACTTCCGCATAGAGTACGCCAATCCATCGTTTCTTTCTCTTCTGCATATCTCTTCTCTGGCAGAGGTTTCGGGAATTGATCTCTACCAGTTTGCCGCAACGGATGAAGATCAGATCCTGATGAGAGAGAGACAAAACTCTTCCCTTTTGGAAGTTGACTTTTCCTGGAAGAATGGAAAAGCAATTCCCGTAGATATCTCGATTTCCCCTACAGTAGATCAGGAAGGTTCTGTTTCAGGGTACATTGTTGTAGTCAGGAACAATACTTTTTCCAGAATTGACAGCAATCATCTCCAGCTGCTACTGGAAAGATACAGAGATTCCGCACTGTGCGGTTTCGACTGGCTGTGGGAAGTTGACTCCTCTGCTACTTTTACATTTGTATCTCATTCTGTCCGCGAGACCATGGGCTATTCCCCAGAGGAGCTTCTGGGACGAACTCCATTTGAGTCAATGACCGCGGAAGAAGGAGAAAAGGTAGCATCCACTCTTAATCGTATTGCTTCCCGGAATGAAGGTTTTAAGAATCTTGTGAGCCGGAGCAAAACAAAAAGTGGCGATGAAGTTGTTATCTCCACCAGCGGTATCCCTGTATTTGACAAGGATGGAAAACTTAAAGGATACCGCGGGGGCGACAGGGATATTACCAAAGAGGTCAGGACGGCAGAGTCATTAAAGAATGCCCTTGCCTCTACCCAGAAGATACTTGAGGAACTTCCTGTGGGAGTTATAGTTATTGATCGAAACAAGCAGATCATGCAGATCAACCAGCGGGCATGCACTGTTACAGGACGAGAGAGGGATGAGCTTGTTGGAGAAATATGTCATTCTGCTTTCTGTCCTTCTCTGGTTGATAAGTGTCCTATTCTTGACCTGGAACAGAGAGTTGATCGCGCAGAGCGATTCGTTCTTCACAAGGACGGTCACAAAATACCTGTGGTGAAGTCTGTTATTCCCGTTGAGATCGATTCTGAGGATCTCCTCCTGGAAGTGTTCGTAGATGTATCAGAGATCAAGTCTCTCAAGACAGATCTGAATGAAAAGAACAGAGAGTTCTCACTGGCATTGGACAGTCTGAATAAGAGTACCGGAATAGCCAGGGAACAAGGCCTGAAAAGACAAAAGTTTTTTGGAAGTCTTGTCACGGAAAAAGTAATAGCTCTGGGAGGCATCACAGGCATGGTGGACCTTCTTCTGGAGGAAGATCATTCTGACAGACAGAAGGACTTGTTTTACGGAGTTCAGAGCAACTGCAGAAAGCTGACTAATGCAGTCCATCTGATTCAGGACAGCATGGGAGGCATTAGCAGAAAGCTACCCAGGGAACCTATTGAGTTTCGCATGGGCAGTTTTCTGGAAATTGTCACCACTCCATTCCGGGACAGAGCTACCAGGAAAGGAGTTGCTCTGGAAGTAAGGGTGGATCCCCTGCTTCCCGATCTGTTTTACGGACCGGTACTGGGCCTTGAAGAAATTCTTCAGGTGTTACTCGATCACTCTTTTTCAAGCGAATCAAGTGGGATTATTGAGATTGGCGTTACAAGTGTTTCATCTGAAGAGGAGACCATGGATATAAGGTTCTCTGTGAGCATTTCAGGTGATGGGCTCTCCTCTGAAGGTCTGGAGCAGTTGCTCTCAGATCCTGATTCACCTGTGCGGAACAGCAGGATATCTGCCTGCAGGGAATTTGCGAACAGTGTTGGCGGTGAGTTGTCCGCCAGGAACAACCCCGATTCAGGCTCCGCTTTCTGGCTGACAATACCACTTGTGCCGCGTAAAGGAGAAGACGCAAGATCCGAGGATGTTCTTGGTGGTGTGCGCATACTGGTTCTGGAGAATGACATTCAGTTAAGAAGCGTCTATTTTGAAATGATCAAGAGCATGGGCTGCAGAGTCAGTGTCCCGGCAGATCGTCCACAAGCGCTGATGCAACTTCGAGAGGCTGCAGAGATCGGTGATCCATTTAGAATCGTTGTCCTGGACAGGGACTGTCCGGAAAATGAGGGTATCATTACTTCAAAACTTATTAAAGGCGATAGCTGTGTTGGTCTTGAAACAGATATTGTTTGCTGTTCCACTCGTATTCATTGTGAAGATGTTGAAGCATATCAGGAGAACGGATACACGGCGATTCTGCGCAAACCACTGAAACTGGACACTTTGAGAAGTTGCCTGATACAGATCATGAGTAGATCCGGTGAGAATCTGCCTTTGATCACCGAGTATTCTCTTCCTGAATCAATTACATGTAGCTAGAAATATCCAAGATCTCTCAGTGCAGACTCTATCATATCCTTGTCAGAAACAGTTGGAGGAAACACAGGCGGTGTACTCCAGTAGAACATTACGGAGTCAAGAAGACTTTCGTCAGCTTCTAAAGGGATCAGTTCTCCAGGATCCTCTGCAAGAAAGTATTCAGATGCTTCGTATGCAAACCGCTTGCGGAATTGCTGAGAGTTTTGTGATTTCCCGCCGTTGTACTATTATTGGAACAGCGAACTTGCACTGTCTACAAAACGAAGGATTCCCATGTTTTTTACAAAGTATTTCCCGGTTGTTGCACTTGTGTTGCCCCTTATTGCTTCTGCTCAGATCCCTCCGGGATACTATGATCCTGCGGAGGGTCTTTCAGGAACAGCGCTTCAATGGGCACTTCATGGTATTATTGATAATCATACAGTGAAAAGCTATGACTACATCTGGACAGCATTCTACACCACAGATGACAGGTACGGGAACAAGGTATGGGATATGTATTCGGACATACCCGGGGGATCTCCTCCATACCTGTATACTCTAGGCGATGACCAGGGCGGTTCAGCAGGTGGAGAAGGAGAAGGTTACAACAGGGAGCACTCCTGGCCCAGGAGCTGGTTCAACGATTCATCTCCCATGGACACTGATCTGTTCCACATCGTTCCTTCCGATATCTATGTGAACAATCGAAGAAGCAACTATCCCTATGCTGAAGTTGGCAGTACCACATGGACATCGCAAAACGGCAGTCGTCTGGGGTATTCTGTTTCACCTGGTTATTCAGGAATGGCCTTCGAGCCGGTGGACGGGTACAAAGGTGATTTTGCAAGGAACTACTTCTATATGGCCACCAGATACAAGGGTGAGGACGGAGGGTGGACCGGCAGTGCCATGGCCGATGGTGCTGACCTTGAAGACTGGGCAGTTGATCTGCTTATGGCATGGCACCAGAGCGATCCAGTTAGCGACAAGGAAATTGAGCGCAACGAGGCGGTATACGACATACAGAATAACAGGAACCCTTTCATTGACCATCCGGAGTATGTACAGTACGTCTACGACCCTCAATCCGGAATTGAGCCATGGTTTGAACCGGTAATCCTCTTTTTTAGAGCCTTAACAAACCCATTCACATCATCCATCGCAGTGAATTACAGCCTTGCTTTCAATGAAACGGTCTCTCTGGACATCTACGATGCGAATGGCAGACTGGTTCACATTCTGCAGGACAACCTTCCAGTTGCAGCCGGCAGCCATCAGGCAGTGTGGACGGGAATAGATAACAGCGGAGTCCGGGTCTCACCAGGTGTTTATTTCATGGTTTTGACTACTGCTTCAGAGAATTCAACCCTGCGACTGGTTTGCATCAGCCGCTGACTAGAACCCGAAACCTGCTCCAAAGGATGTAACCCATTCGTGTTCCGTATCCCAACCTGCAACATGCTTGTAGTACCCTGCTGAGATCACCCATGGCAGGGCTCCCCATCTCATTTCCATTCCTGCATAAGTCTGATCATCCGGAATACCGTTCCAAGGGTCATTCCAGGTGTACATTATCGCTCCGGTCATATCCACTGAAACGACTGGCACAAATGCAAAGCTGAAAGAGCTTCTTGCTCCCGCATGGAATTTCCCCCCTGAAATGCCAGGTTCCACTCTGATCAGAAAACTGGACTCGGACCCGAATATGCCACCCCAGTCCACACCGCTCACTCCCAGAGAAAGGTTGTACCGCTGTGGTGAGGTCACCTGAACGCTCACAGTGGGTGACCAGCTGAGAAGTCCTGCAAATGCCGTAGCATATATTGATAAAACCACAGTCAGCATTTTCAACTTCTGCTCCTTTACATGCGGTCTGTCTGGAATATCAGTGATTGGCTCTTGAAATGAAAGTAGAGATTCCAGGAATGAGTCAGTCTGGTGCCTTGATGTTTGAAACCTCTTATGTAATAATATCCTTAAGCTTGTATTTTTATGAGACTGTTGATATGTAGCTGAACGGGCACAAACAGCAGGAGGGACAATCTTTGATGTTGTTTTTTCTTTGTACGCTTTATGCTGCTCCTGTACTTATGGAACCTGAAATGGTCTGTGACGGAGGATTTCCCATTGTTATCAATGAGTATGAGAATCCATGTCCTATTTCTGCGGATTGGGACGGTGATGGGTTAACCGATCTTATCATTGGCGTTGCTCAAAGCGAAACTCGATCCGATTGTACAAGATACCGTTACTACAGGAATCTCTCAAGTGGAGGAGATCCTGTTTTTGATGGCTGGGAGTACTTGCTGACTATGGATGGGACACCTTTGACCACCGGGCTTAACAATTCTAATAATTGAGGATATTGTGCTGGTAGTCCACAGGTTGTGGACTGGGATGGTGATGGCCTGAACGATCTGGTAATTGGTCAAGGTAGTAACAATCTGGGAAGTGTTCAGGTTTTTTTTAACAATGGTAACGGTACGCTTTCTGATCCCTTCTATGTCTGCACAGTTACAGGAGAGCCAATTCTATCCAATTCCGGTTCAGCTTTCATCCAGGTTCTGGATTTTATACCTGATGATGATGAAAGTTTTGACCTGCTGGTGGGCATGAGTTCTTCAAGCAGCACGGAATTTGTGCTGGTGTTCGAGAATGATCCTGATACCTGGATCCCTCCGTATAACCCTGTATTCCTTGAGCCTGTCCCCCTTACCAGTGTTGGTGAGCCTGTAGATCACAGCCCTTCCTGCCAATGGATAGGTGATATTGACAGTGATGGTTTTCCGGATCTTGTGGTTTCAGATTATCGTTGTCTTTTCTTCTTCTATCCGGGAACAGGCCCTATGGGGACCATGGATTTCGCAGAGCAGGATACCATTTGTACCCCCTCAGGTCCCATCATTGCTGGAGATACACCACATCCCTGTCTGTGCGACTGGGATGGAGACGGTGATCTGGATCTTCTCACCGGGAGTAACTACACACCTGATGATCAACGCACCAGTTGCGGTGTCTACCTCTACCGGAATCCACTGTTTTCCGGTATGGAATCGCAGGAGACAGGATCTGATGAGTTTCTTGAGCTGTCTGTGAACACTCCAGCTAGGAATCTGGTGGAAATAACAATACAGTCCAGCTGTACAGGATCAATCTCATTGGATATTTACAGCATTGATGGAAGGAGAGTCATGTCTGATGAGGGCTTTCCAGAGGCCTCAGGAACACTGCAGAAACAGCTTGATATTTCTTTTCTTCCTCCGGGGTTTTACTCGCTTGTGGCTGTGGCAGAACAGCAGAGAAGCAGAGCCTGCTTTGTTATCCTGCCATTATAGCAGACTCAACTTAATGCCGATGTTGTATTGTAAGGCAAACAGGAGTAATATCTAAGATTGGTTTGTACAATGGGAAAATGGATGCTGGTAAATACCCTGGATCAAGTTGAGAAAGTATCTGCAGGGTTGTTATCAGCAAAGGTATTAGCAGTTGATACAGAAACAACCGGACTGGACCCCCTTACATCCAGACTTAGATTGATTCAAATGGCTGTTGAAGGTTCTCCCACAGTGATATTCGACTGTTTTAAGCTTCTGCCGGAGGCAGCAGTAGAGCTTAACGCCATACTGACATCGCCGTCGATAAAGATATTCCAGAATGCAAAGTTTGATCTACAGTTCTTAAGATCGGAAAAGATCTTTGTCTCAGGATGGATCTTCGACACGATGCTGGCGGCTAAACTCCTCAGAACATCCGGCGGTCCCAGAAGCGCTGGATTGGCATCTCTATCCGAGCATTACCTGGATAAAGTTTTGTCAAAAGAGGAACAAAAGAGTGACTTCTCTTCTCGGCTGACCACGAAGCAACTTGATTATGCAGCAAAGGATGCTGAAGTACTGTTAGAGTTGAGGCATAAATTACTCAGTGAATTGAAGAAACACCATCTTATCGAAGTTGCTCGTTTAGAATTTGAATGCGTGTATGCAGTTGCATCACTGGAGTATGACGGAATCTATCTGGACAGAGAGAAGTGGGCGGCCTTGCGGGATGAGACGGAGAAAATGAAGGAAGAAGCTCTGTCTGAACTGTATCCATTCATTGGCTACCCCGCTCTGCAGTTGGGTTTGTTTGGAAATCATCAGCCTTATGGAAGCAATGTAAACAGTAACAAGCAGGTCTTGAGGATGCTCAATGACAATGGTATACAGGTTGAGAATACATCGAAACACAGTCTGGCTCGCCACAGCCAGCATCCCATCGTGGTCTCTTTGTTGAAGTACAGATACGCATCGAAAGCACTGTCAAGTTTTTTGCATTCAATACCAAAGCAGATAAGCAAGTCCACTGGAAGGCTGCATCCTCAGTACAGTCAGATAGGTGCATGGAGTGGACGGATGAGCTGTGGTCGACCCAACATTCAGCAAATTCCCAGAGGGCGGGCTTTTCGTCAATGCTTCAAAGCACCACCAGGAAGAAAACTGATCATTGCGGATTATTCACAAATTGAGTTACGGGTTATTGCGCAGATATCAGGTGATAGCAGAATGATAGAAGCATACACAAATGGAGAGGACCTGCATAAACTGACAGCAGCACTGGTACTTCAAAAAGAGATAAGTGTGATCACCAAAAAAGAGAGACAGTCGGCAAAAGCAGTGAATTTCGGTCTTGTGTTCGGCATGGGCGCAGCAGGGCTGAAATCCTATGCAATTGGAACTTACGGCGTGGAGATGTCTCTGAACGAGGCAGAGGTGTTCAAAAAAAGGTTCTTTGCCGGTTACAAAGGTATTGAGGCATGGCACGAAGAAATCAAGCATAAAAAACCCGGCAGTTCCAGAACTTTAGCCGGCAGAAAGCATACATACAGCGACGACTCGGGAATGTCCGGTCGTTACAACACACCGGTACAAGGCACAGCAGCTGACATACTAAAGAATGCACTTGGCATGTTGTATCAGGCGCTGAAGGATACAAACACATCTATTGTGGCCGTGATACATGATGAGATCGTACTGGAGTGCGATGAAACAATAGCACAGGAAACTGCGTTATTACTGAGAAATACAATGGAAGCAGCAGGCTCCAGGTACATGAAAGATGTTCCAGTTGTTGCTGAGGCTTCCATAGCAGAGAACTGGGCTGAGAAATAAAATCATCTATGTTGGATTGGGATGTCTTCTCTTGTGGTGTTGCACTAGAAATGGTGACCCTTATCACAAAAAGTTCGAACTTCCTTAAGAGCTTAAAGAGAATCTGCTCACTGACTGTCTGAAGTGTATGGGATCAATTCCGTTATCAGGTCTTTCAGATCCCGGGTTGCCACAAGCCAGATTCTTTCGGTAAGAACTTCTCCGTAATCGTGGGCTATGATGTTGCGAAGCCCGATCACTGCCTGCCACGGAACGGATGAAACACTATTCCTGAAATCCTCTGATAGCCGTCTTGCTGCTTCACCGATGACCAGCAGTTGCCTTTCCACAGCGTATCTGAGCATTTTGTTCGAGGTAAATTTTTCAAAATCACAGTCTTCAACGAACGTCTCAATTTCCTTTGCGGCGGAAATTATGTCATACAGAAGACCCGCATCTTTCCTCTCAGGAAGCATACAGAAGCACTCTTTCTTCCAAGATTCTTGTGCGACGTATTGGATTCTCTATGGCATCCTGTTCCACAAGATCAATTTCAGTGCCAGTTATGTCTTCGAGCTCGTATTTGATTTTGAGAAGGTCAAGATAACTGATCTGTAGACCTTCTTCAAACTTGATCAAAAGATCTATGTCGCTCAGGGGAGTAGCTTCTTTTCTAGCATAAGAACCGAACAGATACATAGTTTTAATGCCACGGGCATGGCAGTAGGTCCTCAGTTTTTCAACAATCGTTTCCGCAATTCCCATTATCAACCTCCACCCTAATATGTACAAGGTTCAACTCATTGTCATTGAACTATCTAAATTGGGAAGGTTATTGAGATATAAACGATTATGGGGCTTTACTGGGTCATGCTCTAATGGTAGTACAGCGGAAAAAAAAATGGTGACCTGATCCTGCCACGGTAGAGTGGACCATTGGTTAAGTCATTCTTAGAAACAATGACAGGAGGTAACCATGAGTGTTCAACAGCGCAGGAAATTT
>JAGLDY010000094.1 GCA_023145375.1 Candidatus Sabulitectum sp.
GAGAGCACCTGTTTCAGTAAGGTTTAAAACCACTGAAAACACCGCTTTTGTACTGAGAAACATCAAGCGCCATACCGGCGCGAGCCCCAATACTAAAGACTTCAAAGAGAACTGTCAACTGACTGGAGACAAGTGGTTGAAACACAGGGAAAAGTAGGATCTATAAATGGAAACCAGATGGACAGGTCATAGATTTGCCAGGCTGTCTGCAATTACCGGAATACTGTCAGCGGAGTTAGATGATTGGTTGCCTGAATGAAAAGCTGTGTTCTCAAGAGATTCGAGCTCTGACTCTATGGAGGCCTCCATGGGAGTGTCGTGGGTGGCTTGCCAGGAGATCATTACAGAGTTAAGAGCGACAGAAACTATTACTCCTGTAAGCACAACCCCTACAAAAGCAGAAAGAACAGAGAGGAATCTTCCCCAGCCACTGCTTGGGACAGTTTTTCCGTAACCAACAGTAAGTGCTGTGATGAATGTAAAAAAGAGAGATTTAGTGTAGCTCTGCCACTTTTCAATTCTGCAGGTGATCTTCGCAATAATGAAAAGTATCCCCGCAAGGAAAATAAGAACTGGGCTTACCATAAAAAGCCCGGTAATAAACAGTTCCACAAATTTAATCGTAAACTTTATGGGAAGAAAATCCATCCGCTCCTCCGCTGAGTAAAGAACTTCCAAATGACTGGTAACAGCATGCTGTTTCCCCAGCCAACAGCCAAATCAGAATATAGCGTAAATAAATGGAGCCAGCACCGAACCCTGAGTGAGAACAAGAACCAGGCTCAGGAGTATCAGAACAACAATAATCGGGGTCAGCCACCACTTCTTTCGAACCTTAAGAAAATTCACGATCTCGGTAAATCGACCCATGATATACCTGCTCAATCCTTGTTTAATACGGTTTTTCCGGCCTGCTGCATGGACCGTTCTTGTCAACTTCAAGCCAGTACGAGCTGGCATCTCTGGCAAAGCTTTTCTTGATAGGAGTTTTACCCAGTAATCTCAGAATAAGGCCGGTGGGTATTATCGCAAAGATGAAAACCAGAAAAAGCAGTACATTGGTCATGATAAAACCAAGAACTGCTGCGAGCTTCATCCAGAGCTTCTCCACCGGTCTTAAAGCTCCGGGTATCACAAGCGCAAAAAGAAGAAACAGCAGAGATGGAACGGCGGTAAAAACCCAGGTGGGTTTTTCTCTCCAGAATAGCAGCAGCGAAATCACTGCAAGCGCACCGAACATGATAAAACCGTACTTTCTCAGTTCAGTTCTGGTTTTCTTCCTTTCCTGTGCAAGGTTAATCAAGTTCATAGATCTCCCGCCAGTCCTGATTCTCATTGAGAGCAGGCTGATCCCCCTTGTAGAGCAGAAAATTGCCCAGAGCAAGTAGATCCATCTCGGTTCTCATGAAGCACAAGTACGCATCCTGGGGAGAACAAACAATGGGTTCTCCACGAACATTGAAGCTCGTATTGATAATAACACCATATCCTGTTCTGTCTCTGAATGATTTTATGAGTTTGTGGTATCTGGGATTATGCTTTCCATCAACAGTCTGTACCCTGGCAGAAAAATCAATGTGAGTCACCGCTGGAATGTCCGATCTTGGAACATTCAGTTTCTGGATCCCAAAAAGATTCTCCTGTTCCCTGGTCATTACAGTACAACGGTCCTTCTGCACCTGAGCAACCTGCAGCATGTATGGACTGGCAACAGAGATGTCAAAATACTCCTCAGCGTTCTCCAGCAACGCTGAAGGAGCAAATGGTCTGAATGACTCTCTGTTCTTTATCTTCAGGTTCATGATCGACTGCATTGTTACAGATCTTGGATCACCAACAATTGAACGATTACCCAGAGCCCTGGGGCCGTATTCCATTCTTCCATGGAACCATCCCACGACTTTTCCATTATCAATTGCCTCAGAAACTGTTTCTATCAGTATGTCCTCTTCCAGCTTCCGGTAAGGAATGCAACTGGCTGTGAGATACTCTTCGATCTGGACATCGGTCCATGCAGGACCCAGATAAGACCCTTTCTGAAGATCATTTGTACCGTCCACTTCTCTCGAACCATTCAGCACCTGATGCCACACGAAGAGGGCTGCACCCAGGGCACCACCAGCATCTCCAGCAGCAGGCTGGATCCACATATCATCAAAAATATCTTCACGGAGCACTTTTCCATTTGCCACACAGTTAAGAGCGACTCCTCCAGCGAGAACAAGGTTCTTCTCACCTGTTTCTCGCTTCACATGCCTTGCTGTTCTAAGTATTACTTCCTCGGCAACCACTTGAACAGAAGCAGCCAGATCCATTTCTCTCTGGGTAAGCTCACTTTCGGATTTACGAGGAGGTCCCCCGAAAAGATCATGGAATTTACCTGAAGTCATAGTCAATCCCTGACAGTAGTTGAAATACTCCATATTAAGCCTGAAACTGCCGTCTTCCTTTAGATCCATGATATTCTCGAGGATGGTTTGAACAAATCGTGGTTCTCCATATGGAGCCAAACCCATTACCTTATACTCTCCAGAATTGACTCTGAAGCCAGTGTAGTAGGTGAAAGCTGTATAGAGAAGTCCAAGACTGTGTGGAAAATGGAGCTCTTTTCTGAGTTCAATATGATTGCCTGACCCGACACCCCAGGAGGAGGTTGTCCACTCTCCCACACCATCCATCGTAACAATTGCCGCCTTGTCAAAAGGGCTTGGGAAAAATGCAGAGGCTGCATGTGACTGGTGATGTTCCGGGAAGTAGATATCCCCTGTATAACCTTTAAGAGACTTTCTGATATGATCTTCCATCCAGAGTTTCTCCTTCAGCCACAAGGGCATCGCTTTAAGAAATGAAGGCAGACCGCTTGGAGCGAAAGAAAGATATGTTTCCAGAAGGCGCTCAAATTTAAGAAAAGGTTTGTCATAGAACGCCAGATAGTCTATGTCATCCAGAGATATCCCCGCTTCAGAAAGACAGTATTTAATTGCATTATCCGGAAATCTGTGATCATGTTTCTTTCGTGAGAATCTCTCCTCCTGAGCTGCAGCAATAATATCACCGTCCAAAATGATGCAGGCAGCAGAATCATGGTAGAACGCAGAAATACCTAGAATGTAATTACCTATGAGTTCCCCTCCAGGAATGTTCAATCGTTGTTGCTACTGATAACTTCAGTTGAGAAACTAACATGAATGGCATTTTCTTGCAACAAAAGAATACCCTGCAGACGAATATGCTGTTTCCAGCATGAACCTGATCAATTAAGAGAATTCTTTACAGTTGTCAGAAGAGCGTTCATGCTGAAGGGTTTAGTCATGGAGTCTACAAACCCAAAATCTCTGCAGTTGGCCATAACAGTATTATTTGCGTACCCGCTTGCTACGATTGCTTTAACAGACGGGTCTATCTCCTGGAGCAATTTAAGTGCTTCAACACCGCCAACGCCCCCTGGAACAGTAATGTCCATGATAACAAGATCAAACTTCTCACCATGTGTCACTGCTTCTCCGTACTTCCTGACAGCTTCAATTCCATCCAATGCTATATCAGTACGATAACCATTCTGCTGGAGGATCTCGGTTACCACCTCCAGGATAGATTCTTCATCATCCATCACAAGTATCTTTGGGTGATCTGAACTGGAATCATTGAGCGAAACTGTCTCCGCTTTCCCTGCATCAGCAGTCTCTAAAATAGCTGGAAGATAGAACAGGAATTTTGATCCGGTTCCAATTTCTGATTCAACGGTAATACATCCTCCATGGTTCCTTATGATGGAATAGACCGCTGCAAGTCCAAGACCGCTTCCTTCAGGTCTTGTTGTGAAATAAGGGTCAAATATCCTGTTATGCACTTCAGGAGATATTCCCGTTCCGTTATCCTCTACAACAACTTCAATGTATCGACCAGGCTCCAGAGACATTTCCTCGCTTTTTCCAAGAAGCAAATTCTCTGTGCGGATCTCAATCTTCCCACCGCCTGGTATTGCCTGAATCGCATTGATCACAAGGTTGTTTATCACCTGTGCTATCTGTGATTTGTCAATTTCAACTGCCCATATATCATTGGATAGGAAAAAGTTGATCTTCACTTCTGAACCGGTTGCAGCAAAAGAAGCGGCCTCAGTGACAATTTCATTGATCTTTGAAGGCTTGCGAACAGGTTGACCACCTTTTGAGAATGTCAGTAACTGCCTGGTCAACTTGCTGGCACGTAAAGATGCTTTTTCAGCACTGTCCAACTTTTCAATAACTCTATCACTCCCGGAGGCGTACAGCTTGGCTAATGAAATATTACCTAGAACAGTAGCCATAATATTGTTAAAATCATGTGCAATTCCTCCGGCCAGAATACCGATGGACTCAAGCTTCTGAGCTTTAAGCACTTCAGCCTCAAGGGCTTTTACCTTTGAAATATCCCTGATAATTCCATCTATTGCATGGATCTCTCCTGCATCATCCAAGGTGACATTTGCGGATACAGATGCCCAGAAGGGTGTTCCATCACCACGAACCAGCTCCATTTCGTAGTTGTTCAACCTGCCACTGCGCTTAAGCTCCTTCAGGAATAGCTTTCTGTCAGAAGGATCTCTGTACCTTTCCCGCACAGGAGTTCTGTAGACCTCTTCCTCCGACTGAGCAAGAAACATTTTTACCATGGCTGGATTGGCGGATACTGTCTGTCCGTCAAAATCAGTGGTATACGCTGCAACCGGAAGGTTGTTAACAAGATTATGGTACCTGAGTGTAGTTTCCCGAAGTTCATCCTCTATTTCTCTCGCTCTTTTCTTGTCTGTAACATCTTCAGTAAGAACCACTACACTTTCAATGGTACCATCCTGGTCCTCAATGCCGTAAAACCTCTGATTAAGCCATTTCTCAATTCGAGGGATGAATGTATCACCCAGCGTGAGGTCGCCACCGCTCTGGTAAACATCGATAACCCCCCGCTGACTTGATCCCAGATAATTGTCTCCGTTATCAAGTTGCAAGCTGTCCCTTCGTCTGGAAAGAGCATCCTTCACAGCCTCATCCGTCATCCCCCATATCTCTACCCATTTCGAGTTGCAGAGGATCAGATTACCGTTCTTATCCCGGACAGAAATGCCAACAGGAGACTGGTCAATAATGGCTTTCTGGATAAGATCCTCCCCGGAAGAAACAGCTGTTTCAAGAAGCTGCTCAAGTTCGGTGATTCGTCTCAGCGCTCCGGCAAGATCGGTGATCTCAGTATCTCTATCCATTAATATCTCCAGCTGTATGTATGGACTTACGGTTACCAGCTATGTATGTAATATATGGGATGAGGGGCGCTACATTCTCTAATCACTACGATTGTCTTCCAGAAGAATGATATTTGCTTGAAACCACCGAAGAATATTTGAAGGGGATCTTATGACATTTCTTCTGCTGTTACTCACTGGACTCATCCCGTTCAACGCAAGCTGTGAATACACAGGAGGCCAGGCCGGCAAGGGTGCAACTCTCACAGCTTTCGGATGTGTAACTGCCGGAAACACTGCGCTTGATGCAAGTGGTAACATGCAGATCCTTATGGCTGCATACGATGAAGCAGGTCAGTTTCTCTGGACAGATTCCTTTTACCAGGGCCAGAGTTCTGAGATACTAGCAGTTCAGCCATGGAGTGGCGGTCTCTTATTCACTGGTTCCTGGAGTGATCCATCCACAGGCTCAAATGCTCTTGCATATGCAGTTAGTCCAGATTGCCAGAAGATATGGAGCTACTCTCTGGAGCTGGATGGTCTTGACAGATTTACCACAGCAGCACAGGGATCTGACGGAACCATTGTCTGCGCAGGAAGAACAAACAGTTTTGGAGCTGGAGGCTGTGATGTGCTTATGGTTGCTCTGGACCAGTCAGGAACAGAGCTATGGCGGAAAGTATATGGAACCCCCGGTGAAGAAGCCGCCTATCACATATCAGCGTGCAGCGATGGAGGATATGTTCTGGCATGTCAGGCCATGAGCTGGGGTCCCGGCCTGGGAGATTACTGGATAATACGAACGGACAACGCCGGGGACACGCTATGGACAGGCACATACGGAGGACCTGAATTCGAGTACCCCTGGAGAGTGGAGCAGTGCGGAGACAATTTCTATGTTGCCGGCAATACTCTCTCGTACGGAGCGGGAAGCTATGACTGGTGGATCCTGAAGCTGGATTCTTCCGGGAACATGATCTGGGACACAGCATGGGGTTTCAAAAACACTGACAACTGTATGGCTCTTACAGTAAGAAATGGAGAAGCTGTAGTCGGTGGCGCTTCAGAATCTGTCCTCAATCAGTTTGAAGCAACGATAGTTGTCTTTGATGAGGAAGGTACTTCAACTGAAGAATGGTATTACGAACCTGCTATGATAAGATCCATTGAGACTCTTGAGAACAACGGTTTTCTTGTTGGTGGAGTGCTCTATGGTAGTGACTCTGATCTCTGGGCAATGTGTACAGACTCTCTGGGGAACAGCCCGGAACTGGGCATCTCTTATGACGTTCCATCCCCTGGTATTACCCTGCTAGGGAACCCTGTCTCAATGTCTGTGGAGATAAGAGTGCTGGACGATTCCTCCACCATAACCATCAGTGATATTTCCGGTAGGATCGCAGCCACAGTCCAAGTCAGCAGTGAGACCTCTATCTTAGATGTATCAAATTTACCTGCGGGGATCTACTCTGTTCTAAGCAGCAATGGAGGAGTGACAAGAATGGCGGTTCTCAGGTAACCAATTCCAATAGCATTCTTTTGTAAGTCCCAGTATCTTCAGCTTCCGTTTCAACGCAAAAAAGCCCCTGGTG
>JAGLDY010000095.1 GCA_023145375.1 Candidatus Sabulitectum sp.
ACAGCGGCATGCGGCGCTGTAAAATTATCCATACCATCCGCGCTCATTGCCAGAAGAATTGTGTAGGTGTTGCCAACAACAAGCTCTTTGTCATAACTGTCACCGGAATTCAACGGTATGGTGAACTGTATCTCTGTTGTTCCCGCAGATTCTGTTCCCCCGTCAATTGTCAGGTCGTGTGTCCCCCCAAGAAGTGTGTCAGCCCGGTGGGAATAGGTCTGCCAGCCAAAATCATCTCTAAGAACAGGTGTTCCCGATTCCACATACCCGATGACTATATTGGCATCAAGCATAGCCTGTGAAGGGTCAAACCCAACGGCAACCCAGCCTGTTGTTGTAGCGCTGAGTTCAACTGAGAGCATGTCTCCGGAAACAGTGGCCCACTTTAATGTAAAATCATCCACAGTCAGCTCCTGCCAGACCTGCGCAGACGCTCCAACAGCGATCAAACCCATAAGCAACAGGGTTGTTGCTGATCCTTTCATTCCGATCCCCTTCCTGTACATCGTCAGATGTACATAAAGCAGTTACTTGATTTTCTTCTTACCGGTATATTGATTTTTCACCCAGGGCCAGTTCAGGAAGAGGTGAAACCCCGCAAGGAGAAGCAACAATCCTCCCATCACTGGGTGAACAAACTTAAAATGCGAATACATGTCTGCCCTGAAGAAACCTGTAACCCCCTGATAGACAAGCAACAGGAACATGATAGGGTTCACAAACCTCAGAGTCTTCTGCCTGTTCACAATCAACCTCCAGGCCTGGGTTGGATTTTCTC
The DNA here is from genome assembly GCA_023145375.1 of Candidatus Sabulitectum sp. Taxonomy (GTDB): domain Bacteria; phylum Fermentibacterota; class Fermentibacteria; order Fermentibacterales; family JCC-6; genus Sabulitectum. The sequence continues at coordinate 779 of JAGLDY010000095.1, forward strand.
CTCAAAGCTCATGAAACTAAAACCAGGGAACCCAACTCCTTTCTCTTTGTTACATATAATACTAATGTAGTAGGGAATAGATAAGTTCCCTTATCCATTCATCAGGAGGGTAATAATGATTTACAGAATTCAAGCCTGTCTACCTCTTTGTTTGATTGCGGTGATATTTACAGCGGGCTGCGGCTCCGATGCTTCAGGAGAGAGCATACCAGACCGGACTGAGAGCGGTTCCAACTCGGAGATAACTGTTGATGACGTTTTTCTATCGTGGGTACTAAGCGATTCGGATATTGAGATAACAGTATCTGCTCCAACTACAGGATGGGTTGCTGTTGGCTTCGAACCAACTGCTGCAATGAAAGATGCGGATATCATTATAGGGTTTGTTTCAGCAGATGGTGTTTTCATCCGTGACGACTGGGGCGACGGGTTCACTTCACACAGGGCGGATACCGAACTTGGCGGTGCAGATAATGTAACGCTCATCTCCGGGAATGAAGAAGACGGTGCAACCCGGTTAATATTTTCAATTCCCCTATCTTCAGGAGACCAGTACGACAAACATCTGGAAACCGGTACCACTTACAAGGTTCTGCTTGCCTACGGGCAGGAGGATGCTGA
>JAGLDY010000096.1 GCA_023145375.1 Candidatus Sabulitectum sp.
ACCCCAAACAAAGAGAGTGGTAATTCAAGCAGGATCAGGAACAGTGCACCTGATACTTCTTTGGGAAGCAGTGGAAGAAGCTTTCGCACCTTGAAAAGCGATTCAGCAATGTGCCCTGAACCATAAAAAGCTACCCAGACAATGGCCACCCTCAGTAAGGTATAAAGAAACGCCATGGGATTCATCCAGTCAAGCATGTGGTCACCTCCGTTCTATTCCGGGAAGCCAAAGCCAAAATCAAGAGACAACATATCCACCAGATATTCATCTGTTTGAATATCAGGCTCAATAAGTGAGTAGGTTCTGCCATTCATATCAGTGCATACAATGTAAGATAAGGGTGATGAGTGAGTTAGATAGACTCTGTCCCAGGTTTGAAGAGGTGAAGCGTAGCAGTCTATGCCTCCTGTGAATCCAGTTTCATCGAAAGCTTCTATCAATATTATATGGCTGTAGGGCAGGCAATTTACGATCCAGGAGCCAGAGCCACCAACCTCAGGATCTAAAACATTGCCGTTGTGATAGAAATATGGCGGGGTGAATTGATACAGTGTATCCTCGGCAGAAGCAGTGCACATCAGCGCTGATGAAAGATTTCCATTGACATCCGTTGCATAAGCTTCTACCATTGTTCCTGAATCAGCCCAGATGCAAAGATATTCATCCGGAAGAAGAATCTGACCCCTTAGCAGATTAGTGTCCGGAAATGGATCCCCGGACACCGATACTGAGTAAAGAGGCACCATCGAGGAGTTCTTCAGCACGATGAGGTAGGAGCCGTAGATCCTGTTAAAGAATTGGCCGAATTCCTTGTTAGCCAGTGATACCTTAATTGTATCTCCATTTAAAGATGCTGGGTAGTTGCCTAAGAAGAAAACATTACTCTCCTCATCTTCGAAGACTATTGGGTTGAGAAGGAGTGATGGAAGTGTGATCGAGATCGTAGAATCCGGCTGCAGAAGGAATGGTGTTGGGATCTTGTGTATGGTAGACTGGCCGTTAACCAGGTAATACATGTTAACTATTGAGGTTGAAGATAGATTGTTAG
>JAGLDY010000097.1 GCA_023145375.1 Candidatus Sabulitectum sp.
CGGGAAGCTGCCTGGCAATGAGAATGGAAATTACACCCCAGAGAGCCAGAGACCCCTGGCTTACACGAGCTGGAAGCCCCAGATCGAAAGTTCTACTTCTTCTCAGAAGCATTGTTCCGCCTGCCAGTTCGAAACTGACCTTTGACCTCAGAAAGAATACCCTTCACGAAAGGTCCTGATTCCGGAGAATCAAGTACAGATCTGAACCATGTGAGGAACACTATCCATACAATGCACAAGGTGAGAGTTATGAACACATACGTGATGACCATAACCGCTCTCTTCGGGTACGCCCTGAGGTATTCAGGTGTGGGAGGAACTATTATCTCAATGGTAGGGCTTTCTTTGGACTCCTCGATACGAAGGGTTTCAAGTTCCTGTCGGAGGTACAGATACACGGTGCTTCTTGTCTCAATATCTACCATGAGAACCTCGTACTCCCTCAGGTATCCTGGCATGCTGTCAATAACAGGGAAAATGCTCAGAGAATCCCCGGCGGTTGACCGCACCCTCAGTGCGTTCTCCAGGTATCTGTACTGGGCGCTTGCCTGGGCATACATTGCACTTCTGGCGGATAGATTGCCGGAAAGTCCTGAAAGCAGGGCACCTGCTGAAACCATATCGCTCTCGATGGCAGCCATCACATCCATCATGCTGGAGGCCTGCTGCTCCGGGAAAATAAGACCGGTTCTTGTTCTGAATTCCTCCATGGCGTTTCTGGAAGCTTCAAGGGAATCATACGCAAGTGTAAGAGCATACTCCGTCTGAATACGGCTTCTGCGGGACCGGCTGGTAACAAGGGTTGAAAGCTCCTCGTTTGCAAAGAGAATAATGTCATTCACCATTGCAGCTGCTTCTGTTCTCGTACTTCCCTCTGCTGTAACAAAAATGACTCCCTCAGGGGAAAGAGAAACAGAGAAACGCTCTCCGAATTTCTTCGTGGCCTTTTCCATGCTCACCGCTCTGTATCTGTTTATGAGGTCGTACTTCAGGATAATTCTTTCCTGCACCCTTCTGGACCCCAGTATCTGTGTAGCCAGGGTAATATCAATCCCTGCAGGTTGCGGGAGCATCCCCGAACCAAGCCCGGCCAGCCCGCCCATAGCATCTCCCAGGCCAAGAGCACCGGCGGAAGCGAATATGGAAGATGAAGTTGATCCCGGGACAATAGCTGCAGCCCAGGCACCCCACCTGGGAGTTCTGGTCAATGCCCAGACAGACGAGACCACTGCTACGATGAAACAGAGAATCACAATTCTTCTGGCATTCAACGCTATCTGTCTGATAACTTTACCGGTGAATTTCTCTGTGAGAACCTTATCTGTCATGAACCTACCTCGCCAAGTTTATAATAATTGCAGCCATTCCAACCACAGTGGTAAGGATACT
>JAGLDY010000098.1 GCA_023145375.1 Candidatus Sabulitectum sp.
CCCAGTTGTACGGTACTTCTATTACATCGCCTGGAAGAACCTGTATATCCAAAGCCTCTATCCCGGAAGAGATCAGGACACCGTCACGAGTGACAGTAGTTCCTCCCAGATTACTATTGTAAGCCTTTCCCCCTGCTCTTTCCACATACACTCTGGCAGTAGCACCCGGGGTATATGGAATGATCCCTCTCTGATGAACAGCACCGGCCACGTAAATATCATACCCCTGCACCACCAGGCTAAGGGTGTCACCGGCCTGTACTGTTGAATCAGAGAACCCTTGATCCTCTATCCAGACAGGTGAGGAGCTCTGTGAAGTTATCAAAACACTCCTGGAAAGGTCCACATCTCCGCTTATGCCGCCAATTCTGTACATCAGCGCTTCAACTGTTTCACCGGGAGATGCCTCCCATGTTTCCACCTCGGGGATCGTATAGGAATCATTGTAGTTTCTTATGCCGGGTCTGATCACATATACCGGAGATCTTACAAGTCCAAAGATCACACCTGCACTTCCATCAACAAACGGGTCGGACACCGGCCTGCCTGTCCGGGGATCAAAATGAAGGTCAACAGAGATGGAATCACCGGAAGATGTTATCATCCAGCCTGTTCTGGAAGAATATGATGACATTCCCCCGGCATCACTTACCAGATCACTGACCCTGTTAATAGCGTACAGAGTGTACTGTCCCGGACGGGCAACCATACCTGTTATCCAGATCTTAACAGTTCTGGGTTGAAGGAGGGCAAGCCCCACGGTAACTCTGTTGTAATACCTTCGAGTTAACTGCTGCAGGGCGTCTTCAGCCTGATTCAGGGTCAGGCCCATCACATCCAGCTGGCCTATACCGGAGACCTGGATCGTTCCATCGCCGGAAACCTGACAGGGGCTGATGGAACTGAGTCCTGATATGATCAGTGCCTCGCTTGTGCCACCCTCCAAAACTGTCTGAAGAACATCTCCAGCTCCCAGAATGTACTGGTCTCTGTCCACTGACTCAAATATGGAGAGCTCAAGAACACGCGTATCCGATGAGGTTATGATCTCATCAGGGAGGTCACCAAGAGCACTGAGTGAGATAATAAGAAATATCAGCATCACTTCACCGTTCTTCTGAAGTACTCGATGGTCTTCTTCAAACCCTCTTCCAGGGTAACTACAGGGGTCCAGTCAAGAACCCTTTTTGCGGTGGATATATCCGGCTTCCTGACCTTTGGGTCATCCACTGGAAGAGCCCTGTTGGTGAGTGAGCTGCTGCTATCAGCAAGCCTTACAACCTCCAGTG
>JAGLDY010000099.1 GCA_023145375.1 Candidatus Sabulitectum sp.
AGATATCTTGAAAGATCGGAATGTGAATATATTTAAAATATCACAAATGGGATATTTAAGATAAACAGTTAAGAATTCTTTGAAAATCCAAAACGGCCTTCTGATTCTTATGAAAGATCTCAATAAGGCATACCCTGAAAGAGGATCCTTCAAGATGGTAAACAACGCGAATACCACTCCTGCTTCCACTGCCTTTCAAGGATTTGCATGCAAACTTCTTCGCAATAAAAAAACCTTCCTGTATACCTGGATGTGAGACTGGAAAGAAGCCCATGCTTTCCGGAGCAAGCTCCTGGTTAAAATGTGCCACTATCAAAGCCTCTTTAAAGTTATCGAGATCTTCATGAAGCGTTTTGTATTTGCGGCTAAGCTTTTTTAGATCCTTCTCAAACTCGGTAGTTTTGGAAAATGTAACCGAATTGGAATTCATCAGTCAGCATACTCTCTCACAGAGTACTCTGCCGTTCTGTAAAAAACCATTTCAAAGTTTATCTTTTCGTTTGAAGCTGCGCTGAGCCATGGAATATCTCCATGGGAGAACTCGCTCAACTGACTGGCATTCATTGAGCCGAGTCGTCCAATCTCAAAATCGATGTGCTGCAGTTCCAGAGCTGAAAAATGAGACATATCAGGCTCACGCAATGGGAGATATTTCACCTGTGGGTATTTAAAATAATCCGAAGTAACGCACTCTAAGACACCCTCCTCCTCCATCTCTTCAACAAGCTTTTTGAAGTGAATGGGAGTTGGACCGTAATGGTTCTTGATATACACAGCGCCAATCAACTGCTCTTCATACTTCTCGTAGTAATCAAAATCAATGAAGTACAATAGCTTGTAAAGAACTGTCTGCCCCACATGAGGTCTTGCCCCTATGGAAGTCAATAGATACAGAAGCACTTCTTTGAACTTGTGGTAATTCTGCTGTGGAATGCTTATTCTCAGACCGGAAGATGCCTTTCCAACAGAAGATTCCTTTTCAACAACTGCTTCAGGACGCAGAGAAGGGTCTACTATCTGATCCATGGTCAGTCCGAAAACCTCAGCAAAGCGAATAAGTTCCTCGGCAGATACCTTTCTTTTGTCACTCTCGATATTTACCAGAGAAGGTCTGGATACGCCAACAAGCCCAGCCAGTTCTGCCTGTGACAATTCTGCAGATTCTCTCAGCTTTCTTATTTCAGCACCGACATTACAGGTACTCATCATCTCCCCCAACCCTTTAGGGTGGTCATGGTATGTGAATTTACTTTCTCCTTCATACTATGTAATATATTCCAACATGTCAATGTCTCTTTTTCTTACTCAGGTGATAGAAAATGAGAAGATGATTGCATGAAGAATGAATGGATATCTATACAGACCAGCTTCTCACCGGCAGATCTTCAGGGTCCATATTTTCCATGGATTCAAACTGTCTTCTATGATCAGCTACAATCCGCTCTTCCAGGGATTGTTTCAGGTCTCATT